>NZ_JBAKGW010000001.1:0-999650 GCF_049065515.1 Serratia sp. SA088 | reverse complement strand
CAGGAGCAGCGCGACGACGGCAGCCGCCGCAGCTGGAGCTACGATCCGGCCAGCCCGTGGAGCCCGCTGGCGGCGCTGGAGCAGGCGGGCGACAGCCGCTCGGCGGATATTTACTGGTATCACACCGATCTGAACAGCGCGCCGCTGGAGGTGACCGACGCAGCGGGCAACCTGTGCTGGTCCGGGCAATACGACACCTTCGGCAAGCTGCAGGGCCAGACGGTGGCCGGCGCGGCGAAGCGCCAGGGCGCGCAATATCAGCAGCCACTGCGCTACGCCGGGCAATATCAGGACGACGAAAGCGGCCTGCACTACAACCTGTTCCGCTACTACGAACCCGAGGTGGGGCGTTTCACCACGCAGGATCCGATAGGGCTACGCGGCGGGTTGAACCTTTATAGATATGCTCCAAATCCTTTGGGATGGATAGATCCTCTAGGACTTAGTGGCTTAAATAGCCTTCAGCAACAAATTGATGAGATTCTATTGGAACATCTTCCTGCTATACAGAAGATAGATCCAAACGCAACCGTTGGATATAGAGGTAGTGCTGCAAGTGGAATAAGTAAGTCCCATGATCCTGCGATTGCTAGACCTATTAACATGAATGATTTCGATGTTGATGGATTTATTAAGTCGGATTACTTAGCTAGTTCACCTGAGTTTAGGAACAGACGCCGGGACGCATCTAAGCTTGGGGGGATGAAATCAATAGAGGAGTCTATCGATTCGAAGTTAAGGCAGAAATTCCCAGGGTTAAGAAATGAACCATTTGGGTTTAGGGTGTTCTACACCCATGAGTTAGATGATCTGGCTAGAAAAGGCGACGTCCAAAGAAGGTTAGGGCGTTCCGGATGTTCATGAAATGGAGAATGGCTGTGAACGAGAATAGGCAATTAGGTATTTTATTATTGGAAGACATTCCATTTGATAAGCTGCTTATTAAGCTGGAAAGGGCGTTTGGTGTTTCACTTCCTTGTGAAGATGATAAGGGGCGCTATGTGGCAAAAGCAGAACTAGATGATTATAATATAGAGGTTATAGATAGAGTTGATAGATTAGGGGATGTTCTTTGTGATGATAATCATGTGATCGACGTGAAAATAAAATCTAATGATTTTTTTAATCCAGACTTTGAGAGAAAAATAAAAAAAATACTAAGAGATGGAGATGTGAAGTGGAAGGATGGAATTTGGACTAAGCTTCATAGGGATGAGGATTATAGAGTCGTCTATCCTGACTCTTAGTGTTCACGTTAACAATGTAACCATTTCTAAATCTGCGTTAGAGCCGACAATTCTCAGTCGGTTCTAAATATCTAGAGTAAAAAAGTATCTAAAAGCAGGTTTGATAATTTTGAAATATCCATCCATAAACATTGATAAATCATTTTATATTACGGTATCTAACATGATTGATTTTAACGCTAGGATTGTGTCTGGTGTTTCCATAGGGAATGTCGTTCTAAATGAAAATATTTCATTATATATTAATGAGATGCAATCCAGATTTAGCGTTAAGATTAAAAATCACTCCCTACCTGACGGGAGTGAGCGAAAGTCATATACAGTCGATAATACCTTATCCGTCATAACTGATAAAGACGGTGTCATTTTGTCACTTGGATGTAATGCTCATTACCAAGGGGGCTACAATGGAATCATATTCCCCGGAATGGAAATAACAGATATAATCAAGCTGACGATATCACAGAAAATATACAATGGTTCAATAGTTATTAATGATGACTTTGGTATTTCGTTTATCCTCCCATGCCCATATGATGAGATTGCCGATGCGATAAACGATATTCCTGGCGGGGTGATAATAAACGAAATTTTCGTATCTGATTTTTCATTCTGGCGTTAGCTTATGGAACATATGAGTGAATTTAGTGAGAATATAATTAAATATGGGGTGGTGATATAATTGTTACTGGCTACATAGATTCGGATACACCACCGTTTTTTCATCCGATGTATGACAGGGTTTACTTTATATCCGGTGAGGTTATATTTGAATTTTACATTGATGATGATGGGGTTGTTAATTCACATTTAGTTGAAAACATCTCTCCGTGGTTTGAAGTAGATGTGGATGATCAATTTTACATGATGTCAATCTATTCACAAGCTTTTAAAACTGAACGGGAAGTTAAAATAATTGCAGTGAATTATAGTGAAGAACCGTTCTCAGTGTTCATCGTCAGGTATAAAGATGGTGACAATGAAAATTCACTGTATTCAATGAAAATTCACTGTATTTAGAGCCAAAGAGTTTTTTGACTTTTTGATTTCATAGAAAAAACCATGGAATGATTAGGAGTTCAATGTGAGCAAGGAATTAAAGCTTGATGTTATGAATAACAAAAATGACTTGATTGAAGGGACTTTTTGCTACTCGCTTTTTGAGAGGTCGTTCTTTGATGAAAATCTGTTAAGTGACTTAATAAATAATTCAGGGGCGTTTTTAAAAGAAAACGAATGTGATAAGGATGTTTTAAATTTGCTATCATGGGTTGTCAATGGTGTTGATCAGTGTTTTACTTCCCATAGTGATGAAAATGACTATTATTTAATTGAAAACTACTCTGTGGCATTGGAAAATAGGTGGGTGCTTTTTTGGCGGTCAAAAATTGATAAAATAATTGGCGGGAAGTAAAATGGATATCAAGAAAATACAAGAGAAATGGGTGCGTGGTTAGTTAATTGGAGTGGACCTCATTGCAAGTGAAAACAATACAGCAAGAGAGATAAATATTTACTCTGAAGAAAGTGATGGTTTCAAAAATACTTTTAATAAGGAGTATGGCATTTCATATGGGAGTGTTATTTCGTTAAGCTCACTCATTAAGAAACGTGATGATTTGTGGTCTGAAATTCAAATAAACAACAAGGTATTGCTTCCTGATGGTGACGTTTTATTTTGCGGGGAGGGCGAAATGGGGAGTGATGGTTTTATTGTCAGAGCAGATAAGTATAATAAATTGAAATGGTTCATGTACTCTACGACCTCTAACCCATTTCTTGATGTTATAAGGTTAAACGGTCGGCTGCATATAAAATCCACGTTGGGTTTTTATCTTGACTTCGGTATCGCTGACAATGATATTTTTCTGAGAAATAAATGAGTGATATTTTTCTAATTGACATCATTAGTATTAAGCCTAATAATAAATGAATTTTTAATTTGATGGAGGTTACCAATGATTAACAAATCTAGTCTGGTTGATGGTATCCTTTTTCGGGATGAGAATGACTCGAATGAAACTGTAGTTTTCAATTTTTATACTTGGGTGGAAATGCTCAAAGCGATCATTGTTAAATATGCGCAAAAGTCTGAAAGTGACGCGGAGTTATTGGTTTTATCATCGAGCTTAGTGTGCAAGCCTATCAACAGTTATACGGCTGTCTGTCTCAGGAGCCATGAAATTGAATATCATTGGGCAATGCTGATAGCTTATGGTGAACAGTATTGGCTGAAAGGCGTAGAATCCAAACAGCCTGATGGCTACTTTGACTGGGATGTGCAACATAGGAAAGAACATAACTTAGCAGAGGAAAGCTTTGTTTTTAGCAATTCATGAATCGCGACCCGATAGGGTCAAACATCCCTCCAAATGTCCAACGCCTTCCTTATCCTACATCCCCCAAACTAAATACCCAATGTGCCATTAATCAGGGTGCGGCACTGCCCGCCGATCCAGGGTTCGCCGTCAATAAAGCGCACGCTCACGCGGCCATCACGATTAAGTTGGGTGCCCTGGCGCACCTGGTAGCCCTGCGCGGTCCGGCCGCCGTCGGGGAAGCGGCTGGCCTGCAGCAAGCGCGCCAGGCAGGCATTGGCGCTGCCGGTTACCGGATCTTCAATCAAAACACCGCATTCCACCATAAACGCGCGCATTTCGTAATCGGCCGGTTCGGCCGCAGAACAGGCGCCATAAATCACTACGCCATCCACATCACAGGCGGTTTGCAGCTGTTTAATCGTGGCCTGATCCGGCGTTACCGCCAGGCAGGACTGCGCGTCCGGCAGGCGCACCATCAGCCAGCGAATGCCCATCTCGGCAATCACCGGCAGAGGGCTTGCTGCAATCACTGCAGGCCGTAAAGCGGCCGTCAGCCGTTCGGTTTCTTCGGCCGCCATTGGGCGGAACTCTACTTCGGGCGCGGCGAACGCCAATGTGCCTTCCGGCAGGATATTGACCGCCACCAGACCGACGCCGCATTCCTGCATCACCGTTCCAGGGCGTTTAGGCGTCAATCCGGCTTTCAGCAAGGCGTGGGCGGTGCCCAGCGTCGGGTGGCCGGCGAAGGGCAGCTCTTTTTCGGTGGTGAAAATGCGCACCTTATAATCCGCCGCCGGGTGCGTCGGTTTAAGCACAAAGGTGGTTTCCGACAGATTGGTCCAACGGGCCAATGCCAGCATCTGCGCGTCGTTCAGCCCTTCGGCTTCCAGCACCACCGCCACGGGATTGCCCTGCAGCGGCGTACGGGTAAACACGTCCACCTGTTGGTAGGCGCGGGGTGTCACATCATCACTTCTGAGCATTTGCCATCATCCGTTATCAACAAAACCTGATGATAACGATATTTGCAATAGCTTCAAAAGGTTGAGTTTTGTTTTGAGATGCCCGCCCGTCGCCACTTCATCCCCGGCTTGGCGAACATCACCAGGTTGCCCAACAGGATCAGGCACAGGCCCAGCACGGCGTTGAAATGCCACTGGTAGCCTTCGTAAATCGTTGAGATGGTCAGCGCCACCAGCGGGAACAGCAGGGTGCTGTAGGCCGCCGCGCCGGCGCCGATGCGGCCGAGCAGGCTGAAGTAGGCGGCGAAGGCGATCACCGATCCGAAGATCGCCAGATACAACAGGGATCCGATATAGCGGCTGCTGTATTCCATCTGGAACGATGCGCCCTGCGCCAGGGCGATCAGCGCCATCAGCATCGCGCCGTAGGTCATGGCATAGGTATTGGTGGAAAAAATATCCAGCCCGCGGCGCTGATGGCGCGCGCTGATCATATTGCCCAGCGAGAAGCCGTAGGTGCCGAGCGCGCTCAGGCCGATGCCTTTAAGCAGCTCCGGCGCCATGCGGGTGGCGGCCAGATCTTGCCAGAACAGCGCCACGATGCCGGTCAACCCCAGCAGCGCCGCCGGTAGCAGGTTGGGGCTGGGGCGCTGGCGGAAGAACAGCAGGCTGTTGAGGGCGTTGAACAGCACCGCCATCGAGAAGATCACCGATTCCAGCCCGCTGCTGATATAAGCCGCTGCGTGGTAAAAACAGAAGAAGTTGAAGCCGAACACGCAGCAGCCCTGCAGCACGCAGAACAGATGATCGCGCGGGGCGATGCGGCGCAGGCGGCGTGTTAACAACAGCACGGCGAACATCACCGCAGCGGAAATGGCGAAACGGTAAGCGATCGACACGGGAATGGCCACCGGGCCTTCCTGTTGCAGGGTAATCGCTATCCAGGTGGTGCCCCAAATCAGCACCACGGCGAGGTACAACAGCGCATTCATTCTATTCACTCCGAAAAAACCGATGGCGCAGTATCCGCTTTGGCGCGCGGCGGCGCTTGCAGCGCTTTGCGCCCAGTTGCATATTCTTGCGCTTTTTTTTGGTAAAAGCGCGAGGCGGCGGCTGGCATGCCGAGGCGCCACTCTTTACACTGTCAGCATGTCGAACAACGGGGCCGGCGATGTCCAACTATCAGGCGTTTGAAACACTGCGTGAGCACAAGGCGCGGCTGCACGGCAGCGTGCTGCTGGGCACCGGCGTGGAGCTGGCGGCCTGGTCCAACTGCAACGATCGCGTCACGCAGGAAAGCGCCGACCACCATACCCTGAGCCTGTACGTCGCCGACGGCTATGAGTGCTACCAGCAGGTGCCGGGCGGCTGGCGCAACGGCGGCGGGCCGGATCGCTTCTGCATCATGCCGCGCCAGTACGCTTCCACCTGGGATGTGCGCAGCGATCTGTCGTTTGTGCATCTGTATTGCACCGACGGGCATCTGCGCCGGCTGGCGGAGCAAACCTGGGATCGCAGCCCGGCGGCGATCAACGTGGAGCAACGCAGCTTCGGCGAAGATCCGCAGATCACGCTGCTGTATCGTCAGTTTTTGCTCAACTGCGACTGGCGGGACAGCGCCAACCTGCTGGCGCTCAGCAGCGCCTCGAACCTGCTGATGTCGCACCTGATCCAGCGCTACAGCCAGCTGCAGTGGAAGCTGCCGGCGGCGCGCGGCGGCCTGGCTCCCGCGGTAGCCAGGCGGGTGCGGGAATATATCGCAAGCCACCTGGATCGGCCTTTGTTGTTGGCCGATCTGGCGGCGCAGGCCGGGTTGAGCGAATACCATTTTGCCCGCATGTTCAAACATTCGACCGGCCTGGCGCCGCACCAGTTTGTGATGCGCGCGCGGCTGCAGCGGGCGGAACAGCTGTTGCGCCACAGCCAACAGCCGATCACCGAGATCGCGCTGGCGTGCGGCTTCAGCTCCGCCAGCCATTTCAGCAACCGCTTCAAGGCGGCCTATGGATTTGCTCCGCTGCAGGTGCGGCAGGGGCGCTAACCGGAAGGGAGTGCAAGCATGGATCAACCATTTGCCGGGCTGGGCGTGTTGTTCGTCGCCGGATTCGGGCCGATCACGCGTGAGAGCGACGAGAGCAAGGCGTTTTATGTCGAGGCGCTGGGGCTGCCGCTCAAGCCGATGCCGGGCAACGAAACCTATCTGCTGGCTGAGCAGGGCGCGCTGGACGGGGTGAAGCACTTCGCCCTGTGGCCGCTGGCGCAGGCGGCGCAGTCCTGCTTTGGCGACGATCGCTGGCCGGCGGATCTCGCGGTGCCGCAGGCGTGGATCGAATTTGACGTGGCCGACATGGCGATAGCCACCCAAGGGCTAATCGATCGCGGTTATCGGCTGCTGGTCGCCAATCGTGAAGAGCCGTGGGGGCAAAGCGTTACCCGTTTGCTCAGCCCGGAAGGGTTGCTGGTTGGCGTCACCTATACGCCCTGGCTGCGTTAAACGCCACGCCGTTCGCCGCCGTTTCCCTGCGGCGGGCGGCTTAAGAATAAATACGCATTAGCTTAAAGCGATCTGCGCTATAGACCCATCAAATCCCCGAGTGGTTTCCCTTCCTGAAAGCAGTAATTCCGTTCATTGCGTAAAAACCAATGGCCAGAACGCGCTATTGCCATGCCATTTTACGGCGATTTTTCGCCCGCTTTTTTCGCCGCCAGGTGCCTGATAGGAATAGAGATTATTCTTATATTTCCGCCAACCGTTAAGAAATAATAATGATTCTCGTTTTCAACCACGGAAAGGAGAAGGAACGATGAAAACAGTGAAACGAACGGGCATCGCGCTGGCGATAGCCCTGACTTTCCCCCTGGCATTGCCTGCCGCTTTGGCGGCGCAAACCACCCTGACAAACAGTAAGGCGGCGACGATGACGGAAAAACACGGGCAGTTTATTGCGGTCGGTAAAGTGGTGCAGGTGACCTTCGGCGATTTCGCCTTCAAGCTGGATTTTACCGATGACAAGACCATGACCTTCACCGGTATCGGCGAAGCGTCGCAGGGCATCACCGATACCGTGCAGTACACCGCGGTGGAGATTCGGCCGAAGGTCTACATGGTTTATTGGCATGAACCGCAGTCCGGCGACAACGTGACGCATGTCGAGGACTTTGAGCGCGGCGAGGTGTACACCAACATCGCAGCCAGGGACGGCAGCTTCACCCATCTGAAAGGGCAGCTGAAAATCGTAGGTCACTCAGGAAACTAAGGAGCAGTTATGAAAAAGGTATTGATCACCTGTGCGATCGTCGGCGGTTTGCTGGCGAGTTACCCGGCGCTGTCAACGGATCAGGCGGCGTCTTACAAATCGGCCGGCAAGGGCGGTTATCATCATGCCCAGCAGAAGCTGAAGGTGGTGGAAGATCTGTATGCAGGCTTTTTCAACCGTCATGACATCAGCGTGGCGCAAAAGCTGATTGTGGAGAACTACAAGCAGCATAACCCGTTCGTCGGCGACGGCATCAAGCCGTTCCTGGATTTCTTCAGCCAGACCTTCAAAGACAATCCGCAGTACAGCGCCAAAATATACCGCAGCGCGGTCAACGGCGATCTGGTCTACGTTCACGTCCAATACCAAAATAACCCGCAGGATCGCGGCACCGCCAGCGTGGATATTTATCGGGTGAACGATCAGGGTAAAATCACCGAGCATTGGGACGTCAATCAGGATGTGCCGGAAAAATCGGCCAACGACAATACCATGTTCTGATCCAAAAGGGCCGCTGCGGCGGCCCTCCACACGCCCGCAACACTTTATTTACTTACATAAATACCAAACGTTCATCGTGTCGAGTAGGCTACGGCCGCCTTTGGCAGTGGTGGTACGGTTGATGGGCGTCATTGTCCCGCCACTGCTTGAGGCGTTTCCCCACATTCCTCGTTATCCCGCGCGTTTATTTTCCACTTTTTTGAACTGATGCCGCAGCTGCAGCGCATTGCAAAGCACCAATACCGCCGTGACGGCGAACACCCAGCGGAACCCCATCATCGCCGAAATGCCCGATCCCAGCAGCGGGCCAACCACGTTGCCCAGGTACATAAAGGATTGGTTATAGCCGAAGATGCGCCCGGTCACCTGATCGGAGGAATACTTCAGCAGCAGCGCCTGCACCGCCGGCATCAGCGCGCCGTCGGCGAACCCCAGCAGGAAGCGCAGAATGCCCAGCTGCAGCGGCGTATTCACCCAGGCCATCACGGCGAACAGGCCGGTGGTGAACAGCAGCGCGGCGATCAGGATGCGCGCGGTGCCGATGCGATCGCCGAGCCGCCCGAGGCGTGGCGCCGAGATCAGCGCCGCAATGCCGGGCACGGCGGCAATCATGCCGCTAACAAAGGCGATATTGCTGACGTCGCCCGACAGTTCGCGGATGAACAGCGTCAGGATCGGGCTGATGGAGGAGTTAGCCAGCTGGATCATCAGGGTACAAACGAACAGCGTGACGATCAGCGTCGGATAAGGCAGCGAACGGAATACCGCCTTGCCGCTTAGCTGATCCGCTTTTTTCACCGTGATGCGCCGTTCTTTAATCAGGAACAGCGTCACCAGGAAGCTGACGAACATCAGCCCGGCGGTGACGAAAAACACCACCCGCAGCCCCAGATGGTCGGCCATCAGCCCGCCCAGCAGCGGCCCGGCGATCACGCCGGAGATCTGCCCGGTAGAGAGCGTGCCCAGCGCCCAGCCGCTTTTATCGCGCGGCGCCTGCGAGGCGACCAGCGCCATGGCGTTGGGAATATAGCCGGACGTCAGCCCCATCAGGGCGCGCAGCGCGAACAGCTGCCAGACGTTGGTGGCCAGCCCCTGCAGGGCGATGACGATCGCCATGCCCAGCGAGGCGCGCAGCAGCATCAGCTTGCGGCCTTTGCGGTCGGCGAGGCTGCCCCACAGCGGCGACACCACCGCCGAGACCAAAAAGGTGCCGCTGAACACCAGCCCGGACCACAGGCTGAGGGACTGATGATCGCTGACGCCGAGCTGTTCGACGTACAGCGGCAGAAAAGGGAGGATTTGGCTCATCGCCAGCCCGGTGAAGAAACACCCGAGCCAGACCGAGATCAGATTGACTTTCCACGCTTCCATCGACTTGTCGTACCACTTTGAATTTGGAGGGATTTGTTAAGCAAGATAATAATAACACCGCGAACTGGCCGGCGCGGGGGAAATGCGTGAGAAAACGTAAAGCTCGTCGGCGGCGTTGTTACATTTCGCTATAAATTAATAGCTATATTATCATAGGTATTTATTTTAAGCTACTCCACCAAGCCGCTCAACAATTCGGCGGCGCCACACTCTCTCTACCCATTTCGCCGTGTCGGCGGCAAGGAGACGCTTTCTATGAATACCGCACTGATCGCTCTGGATTACATCGTGGATATCTCCCACCCGGAAGGAAAAATTGCGCGCTCGGCGCAGCAGGTCATTGAGCGCGATGCTATCGCGCGGGCAAATAGCGCATTGTCTCTCGCGCAGCGCAAGGATTGGCTGCGCATATTGGTTAAAGTCGGTTTCGCGACCGGCTATGTCGATCAACCCAAATACTCGCGGATGTTTGGGCAGGCGCATCAATTTGGCGCTATCGCACTGGGCCAGCCGGGCACGGATTTTCATCCTGATTTAGCGTCTGATTTGGGGGAGTTAACCATCGTAAAACCGCGCGTCAGCGCGTTTTATGGCACTAATCTGGATGCGACGCTGCGCGCCCGCCGCATTGAACGGTTGGTGATCTGTGGGGTCAGCAGCACCTGGGCGGTACAGGCGACGGCGCGCGACGCGCACGATCGCGATTATCAGGTGCTGATACTGGAAGAGGCTTGCGCGGCGGCCACGGCGGAAGAGCACCGGATCTCGATGGAAACGCTTGCCACTATTGCCGATATCGTCACGCTGGAACAGCTGAGCGCATTGTGAAGCTGCTGCGTGAAGAAATCGCCTGGCGTCAGCTGCGACGGGGAGCATGGGTGTTGGCGCCGTTGCTGGCCCTGAGCCTGGCGACAGGCAATGCCAACTGGCTGAAGGCTTCGGTGGTCACCATAT
Source organism: Serratia sp. SA088 (assembly GCF_049065515.1). NCBI lineage: Bacteria > Pseudomonadati > Pseudomonadota > Gammaproteobacteria > Enterobacterales > Yersiniaceae > Serratia > Serratia sp. SA088. The sequence goes on along the minus strand of NZ_JBAKGW010000001.1, from coordinate 989,037 downwards.
CGCTGTTTGTCGTTTGTGAGCGCCTTGAACTGGCGCCGCTCGGCGTGGCGCTGCATGCGGCGGCATTGCTGCTGCTCTTTATGGCGCTGCTGTGCGCCATGCACACGCCGGTAATCTTCATTTTGGCGTGCGTGTTGGCAGCGGCGGCGGCGGTTGGGATCTCCGCGTTCGGCGGCAAGCTGCGATCCCTGGGGAATTTTATTTTTATTCCGGCTCTTTATCTGGCGTGTGAAACCGCTGAAGGTGGCGCCGGCGCGCCATTAGCCCAATGCGGCTGGGCGCAGCTCCCTTTTCTGGGGGCAGCCGTCTTGCCGGTGCTGATGCTTGCACTGGCGGAGCATCGGCGGCTAGCGCGGCTGTCGACGAGTGACAGCCTGCATCATTATCTCCAGCTGCGCCGCAGCGATGAGCTTGGCGCTCGCGTGGCCTGCGGCGAGGCTTTGCTCGCCGTAAGTTGTGCCGTTGCACTATCGGCGGCGATCGTTGAGTGGCAACACCTCGATTACGGGCAATGGGTGATCTGGTCGGCCGTCAGCGTGATCAGCGGCGATATGGCCGCTACGCGCAACAAACTCCGCCAGCGTGCGTCAGGCGCATTGCTGGGCGTGCCCGTCGGTATTTTGCTGGGTAGCCTCATGCCGCATGGCAATGTGGGTTATGAACTGCTGAGCGTGGTGACGATGCTCACCCTGGTGTCTTTTCATCGTTATACCTTGGGGTTTGGCGCCCGTTGCGCCTGCATCGCCTGCGCGTTGGTGATTGCAGGAAAAGCGCCGTCGATCGCCGCAGAAAGGGTGGTCAATGTGTTGCTGGGCGGTGGCATCGGTCTGCTGTTCGCTTTGGCGGTGCATGCGGTGTTGCCGCTCAACGCCGGCACCCGCCAATAGCGAGCTGGCATATTTCGTCCGCCAATTTCGGTTGACCGTTTCCGGTCTCGGTGTGAAAGTACGGACAAATCTATCGTTATCTATTGATGCCAATGAAAAAAGATCATCCTGAAGACGTGACGCTGCTGCGCACGCAATTAATGTCGCTGGTGCGCCGTTTGCGGCGCGAGTCGCGCAGCGACGAAAAATCCTGGGCCCAGCTGATGCTGCTGGGAGCTATCGATCGTCACGGCGGCGAGGCGACGCCGTCGCTGCTGGCGGAGTCGGAGCGCATGCGTTCCTCTAACCTGGCGGCCGCCTTACGGGAGCTGGAGGCCGATGGGCTGCTGGTGCGCACGCCGGATGCTGAAGACAAACGCCGGGTGCGGGTGCGCCTGACGCCCGCCGGGCTGGGCCTGTTGCAGCAAAGCCGCACCCGGCGCGAGGCGTGGCTGCTGGCGGCGATGGAAAGCTGTTTAACGGAGCAAGAACAGGCGCAGCTGATCGAAGCGGGGGCGTTGATGGCGCGGCTGGCGGCGGCGCCGTCAACGGACGCGGAATAATCGGCGGGGCGGCAGATGCGCCGCCCGTGCAGCGAGGTTACGGCATCGGCCAATCGGCCGGCATGGTGCTGACGACGTCCACGTAGCGATCCCAGGCCGATGACCAGAATTGGGTGAAGGCTTCCAGGGTGAGGTGGATGCCCATCAGGCCCATCACGAACCAGCAGGCGGTAAACAGGCCCAGGCTGCTGAACATGAACGCCATGCCGTTGCGGCTGGTTTTACGGCAAACGACGTTTAACTGGCTGGCGAAGAACATCATCACGGCGCTCAGCAACTCCCAGCGCATCATGACTAAACCGGTGGCAATGGTACTCATCGAACTCGATCCTATGTAACAAAAAGCCGCATCCGGCAGGGCGCCGACAGGGAAATGCGGGGGAATAACGGGAATAATGTGATTCAGATCACATTGTAGCATTGGGGCGAACGACGGCTCAATGGGGCGCGCGGTGAAAAAAACGCCGACGGTAACATTCCAATATGCTGAAACAGTTATGCCATTTCATTAGCAACCTTTTCATGGGGCGGCGCGCTCGATAACGCTATGCTTGCCGGCTTTTCAGTTCCCTGATTTTACGGGGAAATGTGACGCAAAAGGTACCGGCACCGCATGGCCCTGTTAAAAGAAAAAATTCGCGACCACTCTGCGGAAGAGAGGCTGTTCATCCGCCGGGCGGCCGTGGCGCTGGCGCTGGTCGTCGTCTGTTTCGGCGCGCTGATCGTCAACCTCTACCGGCTGCAAATTCGCCAGCACGGCTTTTACCAGACGCGCTCCAATCAAAATGACATCAAGATGCTGCCGATCGCGCCCAGCCGCGGGTTGATCTTCGATCGCAACGGCATTCCGCTGGTGCGAAACGTGACACTGTATCGTATCGAAGTCACGCCCAGCAAAGTCGCCGACATGGCGGCGCTGCTGCGGGCGTTGACGCCGGTCGTCGATCTGACGCCGGAAGACATCAGCGCGTTTCGCGACGATATGCACCACAACAGCCGCTACAAACCGGTCACGCTGAAGGCGGGGCTGAACGACACCGAGGTGGCGCGCTTTGCCGTCAATCAATACCGTTTCGACGGGGTGACCATCGATACCTATCAGCAGCGTGAATATCCTTACGGCGCCCAGCTGGCGCACGTGCTGGGCTATGTGTCGAAGATCAACGACAGCGATCTCAAGCGCCTGGACAAGGCCGGCCTGAGCGAGAACTATGCCGCCGACCGCAACATCGGCAAACAGGGCATCGAAGCCTATTATGAGTCAGAACTGCACGGCACCACCGGCTATCAGGAGGTGGAGGTGGATAACCATGGGCGGGTGATCCGCTTGCTGAAGGAGCAGCCGCCGAAGGCCGGCAAAAACATTTACCTGACGCTGGATCTGCCGCTGCAGCAGTACATCGAATCGGTGCTGAAGGGGCAACGCGCCGCCGTGGTGGTGGAAGACCCGCGCGACGGCGGTATCCTGGCGATGGTCTCCAGCCCCAGTTACGATCCCAATCCCTTCGTCAAAGGCATCGGCTATCAGGCCTATAAGGCGCTGCTGGACAACCCGGATCTGCCGCTCATCAACCGCGTTACCCAGGGGTTGTACCCGCCGGCTTCCACGGTGAAGCCCTACATGGCCGTTTCGGCGCTGTTCGCCGGGGTGATCACGCCCGCCACCACCTTTTTCGGCGCGCCGACCTGGACGCTGCCCGGCACCGAGCGGCGCTACCGCGACTGGCTGAAAACCGGCCACGGCATGCTCAACGTCACCAAAGCGATTGAAGAGTCCGCCGACACCTTCTTTTATCAGGTAGCGTATGAGATGGGCATCGATCGCATTCACCACTGGCTGAGCCAGTTCGGTTACGGCCAGTCGACCGGCATCGATCTGAACGAAGAGTACCGCGGCGTGCTGCCGAGCCGCGACTGGAAGCTGAAGGTGCACAAAAAGGGCTGGTATCAGGGGGATACGGTCTCGGTGGGCATCGGCCAGGGGTATTGGGTGGCGACGCCGATCCAGATGGTGAAAGCCTTGAGCACGCTGCTCAACAACGGCCGGGTGAAAACGCCGCATCTGTTATATTCGCTGCAGCAGGGCAACCGGGTGACGCGCTACCAGCCGCCGGCGCAAACGGCGCAGATCGGCGATCCCAACTCGCCTTACTGGGGCATCGTGCGCAACGGCATGTACGGCATGGCCAACTTGCCGAACGGCACCGGTTACAAGCTGTTCCACACCGCGCCGTATCAGATCGCCGCCAAATCCGGCACCTCGCAAGTGTTCAGCCTGAAGCAAAACCAGACTTACAACGCCAAAATGATCCCGGTGCGGCTGCGCGATCACATCTTTTATACGCTGTTTGCGCCCTACAAAAATCCCCGGGTGGCGATGGCGCTGATCCTGGAAAACGGCGGCGGCGACGGCGTGGTGGCGGGGCCGACCGCGCGCGCGATCCTCGACCACATTTTTGACCCGGCCAATGCGCCACAGCCCGGCGATACGCCGCAAAGTAAACCGCAGTTAAACGACAGCGCGGATGTGCAACGGTGATGCGGTTTGTTTTTACTTTCTTACAAACTGCAATCTCCTGACCATTTCCGGCAAGGTAGACTGAAATAACACCATAAACTGAATAAAAACGTAGGGTTAACACAACAGTGGCGCCATCGACCAAAAAGAGCGGTAAAACCTATTCCACAGTTCGTTTCGGCTGGATCTGTGCCGGCATGCTGGTCTGTTTTTTTCTGTTGGCGTTCAGGGTCGGCTACCTGCAACTGCTGGAACACCAGCAGTTGGCCAACCAGGCTGACCAGCGTTCAATCCGCACCCAGGTGGTGCCGACCAACCGCGCCATGATCACCGATCGCAACGATGAGGCGCTGGCGGTCAGCGTGTCGTCCAAAGACATCGTGCTGGATCCGAAGCATATTCTCGATACCCAGACCGATACCGGCAACGAACGCTGGCAGAGCATGGCCAACGTGCTGAAGATCCCGCTGGCGGACATCCAGCACCTGATCCAGAGCAACGCGCGCAAACGTTTTGTCTACCTCGCTCGTAAGGTAGAGGACGATAACGCCGCCTACATCAGTAAGCTGCACCTGACCGGCGTCAGCACCGAACAGGATTTCAGCCGCTTCTATCCGATGGGCCAGGACGCCGCCGGGCTGATCGGCATCGTCGGCCAGGACAATCAGGGGCTGGAGGGCATTGAGCTGGGTTTCAACCCGCTGTTGCAGGGCAAAAACGGCCTGCGGGTCTATCAGAAGGACGGCAGCGGCGCGGTGATCGGCGTGCTTAAAAGCGTGGATCCGGTGCCGCCGCCGAACGTGACGCTCAGCATCGATAAATTTATTCAGTACGTGCTCTATGCGCAGATCCGCGACGGCGTGGTGGCTAACCAGGCCGACTCCGGCTGTGCGGTGCTGGTCAAGATCGACACCGGCGAGGTCCTCGGCATGGCCAGCTACCCGTCGTTCAACCCGAACAACTATGGCAGCACCCCGGCGAAGGATATTCGCAACGTGTGCAGCAGCGACAGCTTCGAACCGGGCTCGACGGTGAAACCGGTGGTGGTAATGGTGGGGCTGGAGCATAAGCTGATCCGGCCGGATACGGTGCTGGACACTACGCCGTATCGGGTGAACGGTCACCTGATCAAAGACGTCGGCCATTGGTCGAAACTGACCATCACCGGCGTGCTGCAAAAATCGAGCGACATCGCGGTATCGCACATTGCGCTGGCGCTGCCGGCCACGGTGCTGCCGGCGGTCTACCGCAGCTTTGGCCTGGGGCGACCGACCGAGCTCGGCATCGGCAACGAGAGCAGCGGCTACTTGCCGCAGCATCGCGAACGTTGGGCCGATATCGAACGCGCTACCTTCTCCTTCGGCTATGGGCTGCGCGTGACGCCGCTGCAGATGGCGCGCGAGTATGCCGCGATCGGTTCCTTCGGCATTTATCGGCCGCTGTCGATCACCAAGGTGACGCCGCCGGTGATGGGGCAACGTATTCTGCCGGCGGATACGGTTCGGTCCGTGGTGCATATGATGGAGAGCGACGCCTTGCCGGGCGGCAGCGGGGTGAGCGCCGCAGTGCCGGGCTACCGGCTGGCGATCAAAACCGGTACCGCCGAGAAAATGGGCCCGAGCGGCAAATACGACGGCGGCTACATCAACTACACCGCCGGCGTGGCGCCGGCCAGCGATCCGCAGGTGGCGCTGGTGGTGATGGTCAACAACCCGAAAGCCGGCAAGCACTTCGGCGGTTCGGTGGCCGGGCCGGTGTTCGGCAAGATCATGGCCCAGGTGCTGGAGCACATGAATATTCTGCCGGATGCCCAGCCGCTTAACGTGGTGTCGTCGGTCAAGGGGTAAGGGGGATTAGCGCGATTCCAGCAGGCGCTTCAGCGCCTGCAGATCGGCGTTCACCAGCCCGACGTCGCGGGCGAACAGCGCGTCGTCCATGTCCGGCTGGCGGAACAGGGTGAAGATCACCTCGGCGCCTTGTCGGTTGGCGAGCGCGCGCAGCGGCACGTAGACTACGCCGCCGTCCGGCAGCGTCACCCAATGATCCAGCACGCCGAAGGCATTGGGCGCGCTAAATCGAATGCGGATCCGCCCCTGCGGGGTCTCCGCCATCCAATCTTCACCTTCCCGCCGTAAGCTATTGGCTAATCCTTTGGCCCACAACGGGAAGTTTTCCGGGCGGCTGAGAAAGGCGTACACCTCGTCACAGGGGCGGTTGATGGCGACATGCAGCGTTTGCGCGCTCAGCATCATGATTTCTCCGGTTGACGGCGATACTTCAGTGTAGATCCCGCCGCGCTCAGAAGTAGTAACCGATGTTTACGTTGGTGCGAAAATACCATTTATTGCTGCCGGAGGACTGGGTGCCGGTCCAGCCTGTGGCGTTTTCCACGCCGCCCCACGGATTGGCGTTCTGCGCCCAGGTCAGATCCACCCACAGCATCACCGGCATGGCGAACACCTGCACCCCGAGCGTATTCATTTTGGAGTCGGAGCCGCCGTGCCGGTCCTTCCAGAGCACGCTGTAGTCGTTGTAGAAGCGTAGCTTTTTCACCGGTCCCCAGGGCACCTCGACGTCGCGCGCCAGGTTGATGGCGGCAGTGGTGGCCTGCGACGGGATCAGATAGGCCGGCGTCAGGCCGTTGCCGCCCATCAGGATCACCGAATTGCTGGCGCCGGCCGGGCCTTTGGCGTCGTAACCGTAGCGGATCACCTGGCCGGACAGATGCCAGGCATCCCGATTCACCAGCGTATGCAGGCCCGCCGCCCAGAAGCTGCCGTTATCGCCGGTCGCCTGGTTGTAGAGCCGCGAGGCCGCCAGCGAACCGCCGAGCTCATTGTCCCAGCCGCCCTGGTGGAAAGCCCGCGTCAGCCGCAGGTTTACCTGATCGCGTTTTTCGTTGCGCTGCAGATGCTGTGAGGCAAAGTTGGTGTTCTTCAGATCGTCGTAGCTGGCGACGTCGGGGGCGTAACGCACGCCGGTCGGCATCATGCGCGGGTAGTAGGCGGCGTCAAAGGCCCAATCGCCCCGTTGGTATTGGTATTTGGCGCCGAGCCCGGTGTTGACGCCAAAGCCGAGGTAAAACGGAATGCCGTACGACCAGCCGAACTGCGGATAGGGCATCAGGCCGAACGGTTTGAACGGCGCGCCCAGCTGCACGGTGGAGCGCTCAGACAGGTGGTAGCCGACATAGGCGCGGTCGATGGCGTATTTGCGCCGATCCTGAAACCAGAATCCGCTATCGAAAAACGCGTCGTTTATCTGGCCGGCGGCATCGATGCGAAAGGCGTCAAAGCGTAAATGCGGCGGATGCCGATAATTGCTGCTGCGCCAGTCTTCATAGCGATAATTGGCGCGCAGCGCGCCGCCGATATCAATATTCTTTTTATTATCCTCACTTTGCCAATGAATATGCGGAAAGGCCGGGCGGTTTTTTTTTACCGGCGCCACGGTGGCAGCAGCATCGCTGGGCAATGCGACGGTAGTCGCGTAACTCACTGGTGAAACAAGAAAAAAACAAAGGGTGATCTTGCGCATGCCTGGCCCCTGGTGAATGTTTGGTTTTTATTAAGACGAGCGGGGTTTACCTGTGAATAAGGCGATGTTGCTCGTTTGTTTTATATTTGAGACGTTTCATTGTGCGTTTCATATATTAAATTCATTTTCGGTTAATATATGAAACTTTGTTTCTTGTTTAATGGAAAAACTATAAATCCGGTATTGAACAAGTCAAGAAATAAAAATGAGCGTTGACGAGAAATTCCGATTATTGAGTCGCCCTGGTTTGCGGGGGCGACACAAAGCAGGCTGAAATAGTCGTGTCATAAATGCGCGTTAGACTCGCGGCATTCTGGCATTACTGACTAAAAATCATGAGCATAAAACTGACACTTGGCCGCCGGGTAAAACCTGCGGCAGCGCTGCCGCACGCGTTTGGCATCGGCAAGAGCATGGGCTTATTAGGCGGCGTAATTTGCGTTATTGCGCTATTTTCTCTGCTGCAATTGTTTTCCACCGTATTTATTTCCACTATTCTGCACGACGCCAAGGTTAACCTGGTGACGGGAGACGGGTTGCATCGCCAGCAGGCGACGATGGATCGCGCCAGACTGTCGCTGCTGACGGCCAGCGACACCCTGAACCGTGCGGGCATCTATTATCTGCAGGACAAAGTCACCGGCTCCGACGGCAGTTGGCATAGCCTGCTGGATGAATCGTTGGCGGCGTTGGAGGCTTCAAAGCAGGCCTTTGCCCGGTTCGAGCGCTTGAGCGCGGCTGCGCCCGAAGCGGCGGGCGCCCTGAAAGACAGTTATCGCCTGTTCTATGACGGCCTGAAGGAACAGGCGCAAGGGTTGCAAAGCAGCGCCAGCATTGATGCGTTTTTCGCCGTGCCGATCCAGGCGTTTCAGGCGGATTTCAACGAAAAGTACCTCGCTTATCAGGCGCTGAACGAACAGCATGGCAATGACGTCAACGTGCGGCAATTGGCGGCGCTGGAGCAGGCCAATACCTTTGCGCTTGGCGCATTGGCCGCGCTGGCGCTGATCGCCGTGGGGGTGTGGTTCGGCGTCGCCCGCTGGGTGATAGCACCGCTGCAGCGGGCCATTGTCCACCTCAACGTGCTGGCCGCCGGCGATCTTTCGCGGCCGCTGCCGCCTGAGCGGGCGTTGAACCGCGAGATGCGTCAGCTGCAAACCAGCATTGGCCACATGCAGGGCGGTCTGCAGCGCCTGGTAAGCGAGGTGCGCGATGCGACGAGCGGGATCCTGAACGGCGTCGAGCGGCTGGCGGACGGCAATCGACAGTTGACGGCACAGTCGGCGAAGCAGGACGGGGAACTGCAGTTGGCGACCGAGCACGTGCAGCAGTTGGCGACGCGGGTGGAAGAAAACGGCCAATACGCGCTGCAGGCCAGCCAACGAACCGAACAGGCCCGGCAGTGCGCCGGCGCCGGTGAGCAGATGATGCAAACCGTCAATGTTTCGATGCACGGGATCGTCAACCAATCGGCCGAGATGCGCGGCATTGTCGCGCTGATCGACAGCGTGGCGTTTCAGACCCATATTCTGGCGTTGAATGCGGCGATCGAGGCTGCGCACGCCGGCGTTCACGGCCGCGGTTTCGCCATCGTGGCTAAAGAAGTGGGCTTGCTGGCGCAAAAGAGCAGCCATTCGACGCGCGATATTCAGCAGTTGATCGGCCGCTCATTGCAGCAAATCGATCAAGGTTCGCAGGCGGTCGAACGGCTGACGGGCAACCTGCGCAAAATTATCGATCTGGTGAACAAATGCAGTGCGCTGATGGGGGAAATCTCGCTGGCGTCATTCAATCAAGGGGAGAGCATCCAGGACGTGACGGCGCGCATCACCGCGCTGAATCAGGTGGCGCAGCAAACCGGCGCCGTGGTGAGCGCGGTGACCGAGGCTTCGCAGCTGTTGCAGGGCGAGTCGGAACGGTTAGAAAAAGCGATGGCGCGTTTCAGGCTGCCGGCGCAATAAATACTTCCGATGCAGGTTAATGAATAATAAAGCTGCGCTTAATGTTATTCATTATTTCCCTGTGCTGAGGGACGTTATTTCGATAAATAAAAACAGGCCGGCGCTTATGGATTAAAAAAGCGCCGGCCTGCAGAGATTATTTTAACGGGAGGATTAACGGCTGGTCTGGTGGCCGATAATACCGCCCAGCGCTGCGCCGCCGAGGGTGCCCAGCGTGCTGCCGTCGGTCAGCACTGCGCCGCCGACCGCGCCGACGCCCGCGCCGATCGCCGTGTTGCGATCGCGATTGGACATATGCCCACATGCGGTAACGGAAAGCGTCGCCATCACCACCACCAACACACCTGCGGCACGTTTAATATTCATAATGAGTTCCTGGTAAATTGGCTGATTAATGGATTAAAAATAATCCGATTAACCCACCGGTAGAAGTTGGGATGAATGTATTCCTCCGAAAGAAAATCGAACAGGTAAAAATTCTTAATTTTGCGGCGGTGAAAAGCGATTGCTCGCCGAATGTGCGGCCACCGATAAAACCGCTGGTCTATACTGGGAAGACGCCTCGCGGGGGCGGGGCACACACTCTGGAGGCCGCCATGTCCGATCTCGTTTCCGCGTCCGGCAAACCGGTGAAAATCCCCGGCCCGGATCACCCGATCACCTTGACTCGTCATCCGACGCGGGTCGTGGTGCGTGCTGCCGGGAAAACCCTGGCCGACAGTCGCAATGCACTCATCCTGCAGGAGGCCACCTATCCGCCGGTGTTTTACTTTCCGCGTGAGGACGTGAATATGGCGCTATTGCAGAAAAACGGGCACGTCAGCTACTGCCCGTATAAGGGCGACTGCAGTTATTTCACCTTCGCGCTGAACGGCGCACAGGGGGCCAATACGGCCTGGAGCTATGAAATGCCTTACAACGCCGTGGTGGCGATCAAGGATTATCTGGCATTTTATCCCGACAAAGTGACAGAAATCAGTACTGAAGCCTGACCTGCCGCCGCCGCCGGGCGGGGGCAGGTTGACATTCCGCTTATCCCTACTCATTATGTGTATTACTGGAAACTGATACGCTTTCCTTATGTTTTAATCCGACATAAACGAAACTCTGAGCAGGTGCCAAGGTGTCTACCTCTACGCGATTTGCCGTTGCCATCCATATTCTGACCAACATCACGCTGTGTCGTGGCCAGACGGTGCGTTCCGAAGATATCGCGCGCAGCGTCAACACCAACCCGACGGTGGTGCGGCGGATCCTCGGCGCGCTGGCGGAGGCCGGGCTGACCTATTCGCAGATGGGGCAAGGCGGCGGGGCGCTGCTGGCGCGGCCGGCAGAAGCGATCTCGCTGCTGGACGTGTATCGCGCGGTGGAGGATCAACCCTATTTCATGCTGCACCGCGCCCGGCCTAACGATGCGTGTTATATCGGCCATGCGATTACCCCGGTGCTGGAGCAAGAGTTTGCGCGCGTTGGTCACGCGTTGGAGGCCAGCCTGGCGCAAACCAGCATCGCCGAAATGGCCGGGCAGGTCGAGCGGCAAGCCGGCTATCCTTTTGTCCCTTGTTCAGCGCAATATCAAGCGGATACGCAATAAAAACCCACGCCAATTCCGTCTTCCCGCAGAGCATTTTTTGCATTGCGTTAATGTAATTGTGTAAGTTACATTAGCTCGCATCAAGTGTGATGTGGCTCACGTTTTAGACTGCCTCCCCACGATAATCGATCGATTGGCCGGAAACCTTTTCTTCCGGCGCAGATTCGCTGTGCTTATAAACCAGGAGAGAACGATGTTAGAAATGCTTGAAAGCTTGGCCACCGTGGTGGTCCTGGTGCCGGTAATGGTGGCCGTCTTGCTCGGCGCGATTTACGGCTTGGGTGAAGTGTTCAACGTCTTTTCCGCTATCGGCCGCAAAAATAACGGCTGAATTTGAACGTCAGGGGACGCAGCGCCCCCTGACGCAGGACTACAATACCGTCGCCAGGAAGTTGCGCGTCCTCTCATGTCCCGGCGCATCCAGAACCTGCTGCACGCTGCCCGTTTCAACCACCTTTCCCTGATCCATAAAGACAATCTGGTCGGCCACTTCGCGGGCGAAGCCGATTTCGTGCGTGACCACCACCATGGTCATGCCCGAATGCGCCAAGTCTTTCATCACCTGCAGCACTTCGCCAACCAATTCAGGATCGAGGGCGGAGGTCGGTTCATCAAACAGTAACACCTGCGGGTTCATCGCCAGCGCGCGGGCGATGGCGACGCGCTGTTGCTGGCCGCCGGACAGTTCTCGCGGCCAGGCGTTGATGCGATGTTCCAGCCCGACGCGGGCCAGCAGCTGCTTCGCCCGTTCCTGCACCTCGGCTTTTTTTTCCTTTTTCACCCGCAGCGGCGCGTCGCTGACGTTTTGCAACACGGTGCGGTGCGCAAACAAGTTGAACTGCTGAAATACCATGCCGATGCTTTTACGCTGTTCGGCCACCTCGGCTTCTTTCAGCTCGTACAGATGCCGGCCTTTTTGACGATAGCCGATCAGCTGTTCGCCAACGCGAATGGTGCCGCCGTCCAGCTTTTCCAGGTGGTTGATGCAGCGCAACAGGGTGGATTTGCCGGAGCCGGAAGGGCCGAGGATCACCGTCACCGAGCCTGCCGGGATGGTCAGGCTGATGTTTTTCAACACGTCGGTGCCGGAAAAGGATTTCCGCACCCGGTTGATGTGGATGGATGCGCTCATTGTTCACCTCCCTGAGGGGCTTTGCGGTTGAGGAAGAACCCGCCGCGGCGCGTTGCCTGCGTGCCGCGGCCAAAATAGCGCTCCACGTAGTATTGGCCAATCGACAGAATCGAAGTCATGGCCAGATACCACAGGGTGGCGACCAGCAGCAGCGGGATGACCTCGTAGGTGCGTTGGTAAATGATCTGCGCCGAATACAGCACGTCCTGCAGGGCAATCACCGACACCACCGCGGTGGTTTTCAACTGCCCGATCACCTCATTGCCCGCCGGCGGCAGGATGGTGCGCATCGCCTGCGGCAATACCACGCGCCACAGGATTTGCCCACGACGGTATCCCAGCGCTTTGGCGGCTTCCAGCTGGCCGCTGCCGACGCTTTGGATGCCTGCGCGCACGATCTCCGCCGCATAGGCCGACTGATGCATCACCAGCGCGATCACCGCCGCGCTGAAGGTGCTGATAAGGGTATTGGTCGGCGCGCTGGCGACTTCGCCAAGAAACGGGATCCACAGGCTGATGCGCGGATAAAGCGCGGCGATGTTGTACCAAAGGAACAGCTGCACCAGCATCGGCACCGCACGGAAGAACCAGGTGTAGAACCAGCTTACCGCAACCAATACCGGATTGGCCGACAGGCGCATCAGCGCCAGCAGCACGCCACCGGCGAAGCCGAACACCACCGAAATCACCGTCAGCTTAAGCGTCATGATCACGCCGTTGAGGATGGAAGCCTCGGTGAGGTTTTCCGCCACCACCGCCCATTCAAAGCGCGGGTTGTGCAGCATGGAATTGATGATAACGCCGACGATCAACAGCACAACCAGGGCGCTGAGCCAACGCCCGTAATGCTGATGGCCGACGATGCTCAGTTCCGCGTCGTCGACAGGGTGTTGCCCACTCATTTGGCGATCTCTTCATTGATGCCGGCGGTTTTCACTGCACCAAAACCGATATCCCAGCCGTCGAGGATTTTCTGGTAACTGCCGTCGGCGATCAGAGAATTCAGCGCTGCCTGCACCGGTTTCACCAGTTCGGAGCCTTTCGGCAGGGCAATGGCCACCGTGGTGCCGTCAATGTTGATATCACCGGCCAGCGTCAGCGGTTTAACGTGGGTGGCCTGGTAGCGCAACCCTTCATACGGGCCGAAAAACATCGGTACGCGGCCGCTGATCACCGCTTGCACCCCGGCCGGGCGGTCCGGGAAGATCGGCATGGTGATGGCCGGCTTGCCGGCGGCGACGCATTGATCGCTGGCCTGCTGCAGGCGGGTGATCTGCGAGGTGCCTGCGCCGGCGCCGACGGTCTGGCCGCACAGCTGCGCCAGCTCGGTGTAAGGGCCTAGCGCAGCGTCTTTGCGGGCGATCAAGGCCAGCTTGGAAGCGTGGTAATAGCCGACGAAGTCCACCTGTTGGAAGCGCTTTTTGTTGGCGTCAATGTTGGCCAGCGCGACGTCATAACGGCCGGACTTCAGGCCGGGGATGATGTTGTCGAAGCCGCCGGTGTCCTTCCAGTGGATCGCCACGCCCAGGCGATCGGCAATCGCGCTCATCACGTCGATTTCACGCCCGGCCAGCGTTTTGTTGTCCGCCTGGTAAAAGGTGGTCGGCGGGGTGTTCGGGTTGGTGCCGGCAACGATGTAGCCGGCCTTTTTGATCGCTTCAGGCAGGCTGTCGTGCAGCGCCGGATCGGCGGCAGCTTTCAGCGCCGCCTTGAAGGGAACATCGCCTTCAGCGGCATGACCGGCTGCCAACGGCGCCAGCGTGGAGGAAGCCAACAGCAGGGACAGTACGGTGCGTTTGAATGTGGTTTTCATCATGATTTCCCTGCGGATTAAGCCGATTTTACGTTAGCGAAGTTGATTGCCGGTTCCGGCAGACCCAGGTTTTCACGCAGGGTTGCATGCTGATACTCTTCACGGAACAGGCCACGGCGACGCAGCTCCGGGATCACCTGCTCGACGAACAGTTCCAGCTGGTTGGGCAATACCGCCGGCATGATGTTGAAGCCGTCTGCGCCTTGCTGTTCCAGCCACAGCTGGAAGTCGTCGGCGATCTCTTCGGCGGTGCCTACCACCACGCGGTGGCCGCGCGAACCGGCCGCGACGGCCGCCAGCTCACGCAGCGTCAGGTTTTCCCGCGCGGCCAGATCGGTCAGCAGTTTCACGCGGCTTTGGCCGCCTTCGGTGGCGCCCACGTTCGGCACCGGGCCGTCCAGCGGATAATCGCTCAAATCGAAACCAAAGCGCGCCGACAGCTGCTCAATGCCGTTATCGATATCCACCAGTTGATTCAGCTGATACCAGGTTTCCTGCGCTTCTTCTTTGGTACGCCCGACAATCGGCATCACACCTGGCAGGATCAGCAGGTGGTCCGGGTTGCGGCCGGCGTCGGCCACGTATTTTTTCTGACTGCGGTAGAAAGCTTGTCCTTCTTCCAGGCTGGCGGCGGCGGTGAACACCACTTCGGCGGTTTCCGCCGCCAGCTGCTGGCCGGCCGGGGAAGAGCCGGCCTCAATGATCACCGGCCGTCCTTGCGGCGAGCGGGAAATGTTCAGCGGGCCCTGCACCGAGAAATGCTTGCCCTTATGGTTGGCGGCGTGGATTTTCTCGTCGATGGCGTACACGCCATTTTGCTTGTCGCGCACGATGGCGTCTTTTTCCCAGCCGTCCCACAGTTTGTAGCTGGCCTCGAGGAATTCCCGCGCCACTTCATAGCGTTCGGCGTGCGACGGCAGATCTTCACGGCTGAAGTTGCGCGCCGCATCGCTGGAGAAAGAGGTCACTACGTTCCAGGCGGCGCGGCCGTGGCTGATATGGTCGATGGAGGCCATGGCGCGTGCCAGGTGGAAGGGTTGATCGAACGTGGTGGAGGCGGTCGCCGCCAGCCCGATATGGCGGGTGTTGACCGCCAGCGCCGCGAGCAGCGTCAGCGGCTCCAGGCGTGACATCGTCGAGGGCAGGCGGTGCACGCTGGTTGCCAACGCGTCGCCGACGAAGAACATATCGAAAGTGCCTTCTTCGGCTTTTTTTGCGATCCAGGTGAACCAGTCGATATCGGTCGGTGAACCGCTGGCGCCTTCTGCGCGCCATCCCCCGATGTGGTGCCCCAGAGCCTGAACGAACAGGCCGAGACGGAGTTGGCGCGATGGTGTTGAAGGTGAAGTACTCATAATTATTCCTGTTTTATTATTAATTTAACAATGCAATCAGTCGCGGCAGCGCGCCAGGGGACATAAGCGCGCAGTCGCGGATAACGCTCTCGCCTTCGAGGCCCGGAAGCAGCTGCAGAATGGCGCGCAGCTTGGCGTCGAGGTCTGTCGGCCGGGCGGCGGTTTGCTTTCTTGTGACTATGTCACTTATTTGCCTCCCGTCCTGCAGCGTCAGGGTCAGACGATGGAAGCGCATCTCCGGATCGAGCGCGTCCGGCGGGGCTGCGGGATCGACATGGCGCACAACTTTTGCCGCCAGGGCGGCGATAGCCGCATCGACAGGCTGTTCGCCGTAATGCGTCAGCGGGACCTCGCCGTGGTATAGCGCATCGGCGATGACGTATTCGAGGCTAAAGCGCGCTTCCACACCGGTGGCCGGTTGGCGAATAAAGGGCGCAGTATCTGCGCCGGGCGGAAAACTGACCTCAACCTGTGCGATCTCCGCAAGGGCGTCGCCTTGTGCCAGCAGCCGCGCGCGCAGGGCGAGCGCCGCCTCGGCCGCGCTGTGAGTGCCACCGCAAGTCGGGTACCGCTTGAATTCCAGCCCCGGCTGCAGGATGCGCCAGGGCGTGCCCCAGCCGGCGGTCAGGCATTCCGGTTTTTGCCGGCCGCCGCCGTGGGAAGTCAGCAGGCTGTTCAGCACGCCCTCCGGTTGGCCGATGAAACCGGCCTGAGCCAGCAGAGCGGCGTTGACCGCGTTGCGTGCCGCCAACCCGGCATGCAGCGGTTTGGCCGCCGAACCGAACTGGCTGCGCAGGCCCGCTGCCTGCGTGGCCGCCAGGCCCAGAGCAATCTGCGTCTGCCGCTGGTCAAGCTGCAGATAACGCGCCACGGCGGCGCAGGCGGCGACCGCGCCCAGGGTGGCGGTGCTGTGAAAACCCAGCACGTAATGTTGCGTGCCAGCGGCCAATCCCAGCCGGCCAGCGGCCTCTACGCCGATGACATAGGCGGTTAACAGCTCAGTGACATCGTCACTCTCACCGTTCAGCGCCAGCAGGGCTGAGAGCACTACGGTGCTCGGATGGCCACGCAGCGCAGGATGGTAATCATCGAAGTCCAACGCGTGGCTGACATAGCCATAGCGCAGTGCGCGGTTCTCGCTGCCGTTCGGCGGAAACGTCTTACCGATCGCTGCCAGACCGGCATCGCTCAACGCCCCGCGGGCAATCGGCAGCGCGCAGGCGAAGTAATCTTTCACGCCGCGGCGAGCGGCTGACAGGGCGTTTTCATCCGGCTGGCTGTTCAATATCAGATGGGCGAATTGGGCGGTTATCGGTAATGACAAGGCGTTAACACCTGAATTTATATACGGTTATGCACGAGTGCGGGGTGAAAGGTATTGTGTGGCGATTTTCGTTGTCCCGAAAGAACGAACGGCGCTTCCATATCTCTGAATGGAATATAACGACGGCACTGCGCCGCCGTCAGAGCTGCTGGCAGGCGCGGCAGTCTGCGCCTTAGCTATTTTTGTGCAAAGCAAAGCTGTATTTGCTCTAGCACGATAGAGGACTCAGGCCGAGAAAAGGCGAACGCTCATGATGTCGATAAATGCCCTGAGACGCGGTGTAAGATGTTTGCTTGAAGGCCAGAGAATTTTGAGACTGCCACTGTGTCGGCAGTGGTCGCCAAGCACCGGTTGGAGCCGCCGTCGCTCCAGCGCCTCTCGCACCGCGAAATCGGGCAAGCAGGCGATGCCCAGGCCCTGTTCCGCCAGGTAAATCAGCGTGTCGACGGTGTTGCATACCGTGCGCTTGCCCAGGCCTTCGTCGAGCAGTTTATCTCCGCCCGCCACCGGCCAGGTCTCGATTTTGCCGGTGGTGGGGAATCTGTATAACAGGCAGGCGTGATCGCGCAGTTCTGCCGGCTGGCGGGGTATTCCCGCTCGGCGCAGATACTCTGGCGCCGCCACCAGCTGTAGGTGAAACGTGCCCAGTTGGCGGCTCATTAAGCGAGAGTCCTCGGTATCGCCCACGCGGATCACCGCATCGAACCCTTCTTCGATCACCGCGACTCGACGGTCGGAAAAATCGGTTTCCAGCTCAATCTCCGGGTAACGCCGGACAAATTCCGCCAGCACCGGATTCAGCAGGCCGCCCACCAGCGGCAAACTGACACGCAGCTTGCCGCGCGGCGCGCTGTGCGTATCGCTGATTTCCCGTTCCGCCGCCGCCAATTCCCCGAGAATGCGCTGGCAGCGGTGCAGAAACAGCCGGCCTTCGGCGGTCAGCGTCATGCTGCGCGTGCTGCGGTGGAACAGACGCGCGCCCAGCCGATTTTCCAGGCGGGCGATGCTTTTCCCCACCGCGGAAGCGGAAATGCCGAGCACGCGCCCGGCCTCTACGAAACTCAGCGTCTCTGCGGCCTGCACAAAGACGTTCACCCCAGACAGATTATCCATTGCTTGCCCCATTGCGGACTTGAGTGTCCGCTATGAAAGGAAATCTAGCCTGTTTTTTCGTTAATCACCACGCTCTATGCTCGGTGGCGACAGCATGGGCTGACTACCTGGGGTAATAAAAATGAATGAATACGGATCCTCTGCCAACGCGATTGACGGCGCGATAGAACAAGCCTTGCGTGAAAAACGATTGGTTGGCGCGGTCGTTTTGGTGGCGCAGGGCGGTGAGATCGTTTATCACCGCGCGGCGGGCATGGCAGATCGCGAAGCGGGCAAGCCGATGGCGCTCAATACGCTGTTTCGTCTGGCCTCGGTATCCAAACCGATCGTGTCCACGGCGGCGCTGGCATTGATGGCGCAAGGCGCCATGCGGTTAGACGATCCGATCACCCGTTGGCTGCCGAATTTTCGCCCGCGGCTGGCGGACGGCACCACTCCGTTGATGACGCTACGGCATCTCATGACCCACACCGCCGGACTAAGCTACCGCTTTTTCCAGCCGGAAGGGGGATTCTATGCCCAGCTGGGCGTCTCCGACGGCATGGATGAAGCGTCTGTCAGCCTGCAGGAGAACGTGCGGCGTATTGCCTGCGCCCCTTTGCTGGCTCCGCCCGGCGCGGCGTGGCGCTATTCCATCGCCACCGATGTCCTGGGCGCGGCGATCGAACAGGCGAGCAGCCTGCCGCTGACGCAGGCAGTAAAAAAATGGGTGACCGGGCCGCTGGCGATGACGGATACCGATTTCCTGGCGGTGGATCCCGCACGTTTGGCGGCCGCTTACGCCGATCATCCCGGCGAGCCGCGCCGTTTGCGCCAACCGGATCGTTTACCGTTCATCGATGGCTGCGCCGGTTTTCATCTGTCGCCGGCGCGTGCGCTGGATCCGCAGGCGTACGCCTCCGGCGGCGCCGGCATGGTCGGCTCGGCGGAGGATTTCCTGCGCCTGCTGGAAACGTTGCGCCAGGGGGGCGGGCAGGTGCTGCCGGCCGAATGGGTGACGGCGCTGACCACCAACCAAATCGGCGATTTGCCGATGCCGTTTTGGCCGGGGCGCGGTTTCGGCCTCGGCATTACCGTACTGAAAGACCCCATCGCCGCGCAAACGCCGGAGTCCGTGGGGACCTGGCGAATGGGCGGCACCTATGGCCATTCCTGGTTCGTCGATCCTGTCCGGCAGCTCAGCGTCGTCGCGTTTACCAACACGGCGCTGGAGGGCATGTCCGGCGCCTTTGTCGGCGAGATTTGTCAGGCGGTCTATGCCGCGACGGGAGCGATGCAATGCGCCTGATGCCACCGATTTTCTTTATCGCGCTGGGGCTGTTCGGCGTTTACTGCATCGAGTTTGGCGTGGTGGGTATTTTGCCGCAGATCATCGCACGGTATGGCATCTCCACGGCGCAGGCCGGCTGGCTGGTCGGGATCTTCGCCCTGACCATCGCGCTGCTCGGGCCGCTGTTGGTGCTGCTGGCGTCGCGATTCAATCGCAAACGCATGTTGTTGATCGCGTTGGCCGTGTTTGCGGCGGCCAGCGCGCTGTCCGCTCAGACGGACAGCTTCGCCATGCTCATGTTGCTGCGCATTGTGCCGGCGTTGTTTCATCCGATCTATTTTTCGCTGGCCATGGTGGCGGCCGCGGCGCTTTATCCGCCGCATCTGGCCACCAAAGCAACCGCCTATGCGTTCATCGGCACCAGCATGGGCATGGTGTTGGGGATACCGTTGACGCAATGGATCGCCGGGCAGTTCAGCTATGAGGCGTCGTTTCGATTTTGCGCGCTGGTAAACCTTCTGGCGGCGTTGGGATTGCTGTGGCGCTTGCCTGATGCGGCCGTGCAGCGCCTCAGCTATGGCAAACAGTTGGCAATCCTGCGCAGCGGCACGCTGTGGTTGAATATCATTACCTGCGTGCTGATCTTTGCCGCGATGTTTGCCGTCTACGCTTATGCGGCCGAGTACCTCAGCCGTGAAGCCGGCATTGGCGCCGCCGCCATCGGCTTTCTTCTGGTGGTGTTCGGCGTGGGCGGCGTCGCGGGCAATCTGTTGGCCGGCAAGGGGTTGAGCCGCCATCGTGCAGTGACGGTGCTGCTGCACCCGCTAGCCTTGATTGTGGCTTATGCGCTGCTGTATCGCTACGGCAGCGCGAATATCGGTTCGATGACGGCGCTTTGTCTGTATTGGGGAGCGGCGCACACCAGCGGTTTGATCGTGACGCAGGTCTGGTTGACATCCGAAGCGCCGCAGGCGCCGGCGTTCGCCACCGGGCTGTATATCGCCTTTATCAATCTGGGGGTGGCGTTGGGGTCGCTGACGGGCGGCTGGTCCATCACCGCGTGGGGGCTACAGGGCAGCCTGCTGTGCGGATCCTTGTTCGCCGCGCTGGCGGTGATAACGATCGCCGCCAGGCTGCGGTTGCAGCGGCAGGCTACCGCTGCGTTGGGTCGATCATCGCCATCACCTGCCGGAACATCGCGCTTTCCGCATCGGCCAGTTCGTTGACCAGCGTAAAGTGATTGCAGTGGCGATCGGCCAGCAACTGAACGTCGAGGCCGCGCGACAGGCAGGCGTCATAATAGGCCTGCGTTTGGTTTTTGAACCCTTGCGTTTCGCGTTGGCCGACGTCGAGCAGGATCTGCGGCGCATGGTCTTTCTCCGGCAGCAGAAACAGCGGGCTGAGGGTTTGCGCCTGTTCGGGCGTCAGGTGCAGCCAGTCGTTGATGTAGATATCGCACAGCGGGCGCAGATCGTAGAGGCCACTCAGCGCCAGCGCGCCTTTGATCGCGTCGGGCGGCAGGCGATAGCGTTGCTGCCAGCCGTCGGCGATCAGCATGCCGCACAGGTGGCCGCCGGCCGAACTGCCGCTGACGAAAATGCGCGCCGGATCGATGCCGAACGGCGCCCCGTGATGATAAAGCCAGGCGACGGCGCTGCGCACCTCGTGCACGATCTCCGCCAGCGTCGCTTCTGGCGCCAGCGTGTATTCCAGCGTGGCGACGGCCACGCCGCGCTGGGCAAACGCGGCGGCCATCGAACAGGCTTCCTCTTTGCGCTGCGAATGCCAGTAGCCGCCATGAATAAAGATCAGCAGCGGGGCGGGCTGCGTGCAGGCCGGGAACAGATCGAGGCGCTCGGCGGCGCTCATGCCGTAACGCAGATCGTAAATGCCGGGGGTCTGTGCCTTGGCTCGCTGGGCCAGCGCGGCGTATTCCGCCATGCAGGCGTCAAAATCTTCCACCGACGCGCGGGCGTTGTATTGCACCGCTCTGGCGGCGGTATCGTCGAACATCAGGTCGATTTTCATAACTTCTCCTTGTTGGTGACGCTCGATTATCCACCTAATGCTTTTTTAATGTTTGATGCGGAATGCGTCGCCGACGGGCGTTCTTTTTTGCTTCTTTTTGCGGTATATTGCTGTTTTATGCGTTCTACTGCGGAATAAACTCATGCACAAAGCGGCACGACAGCGCCATTTACTGGATTTGCTCAGCGAACGCGGGCAGGCGGCGGTGGCGGAATTGGCCAGCGCCATCGGTGTTTCGGTCGATACCGTGCGCCGCGACTTGGCCGATCTCGAGCGGCAGGGGTTGGCGCAGAAACATCACGGCGGGGCGATAGCGCTCGAACCGTCCGGCATGCCGCGCCAGGCGCGCGCTGCGCTGTTGCCGCAGGTCAAGCAGCGGCTTGGCCGCGCGGTGGCCGCGCAGATCCCGCCCGGCAGCACCCTGATGCTGGATGCGGGCAGTACGCTGTTGGCGGTGGCGCAGGCGTTGCGCGGCCCGGCGACGGTGATCACCGCTTCGCTGGATATCGCGCAGTGCCTGAGCGACAGGCCGGAGATCAATCTGATCTTGCTCGGCGGCCAGTGGGATGCGCGCCAGCGGCTGTTCGCCGGCAGCGCCACGCTGGCGTTGCTGGCGCGCTACCGCGCGGATATCGCCTTGCTGGGCGCCTGCGCGGTGCATCCTCAGCTGGGACTGAGCGCCGGCGAAGAGGCCGATGCAGAGGTCAAACGCGCCATGCTGGCTAACAGCGGCGAGCGCTGGCTGGTGGCCGACCATATGAAACTGGATCGCTGCGAGCCGCATCACGTTGCGGATCTGGCGCAGATCCAACGCCTGTTTACCGATCGCCCGTGGGACAACCTGGACGAACAATCATTGATTGAACTTTGTGTCGTCGCCGACGACCGCTAGAGGAGAACACTGATGAACGATACCGCTCGACCGTTGCAGGTGGCCCTGATTGGCTACGGCTTTGTCGGCAAGGCGTTTCACGCGCCGCTGATTAACGCGGTGCCGGGGTTGGAACTGAGCGTGGTGGCTTCGCGCGATGCCGCCAAGGTACATGCCGATCTGCCGCACGCGCAGGTGATCGCCGATCCGCTGGAGGCCATCCGCCGGCCGGAGGTGGATTTGGTGGTGATCGCATCGCCGAACGACACCCATGCGCCGCTGGCGCTGGCCGCACTGGAGGCGGGCAAGCACGTGGTGGTGGATAAGCCGTTTACGCTGGATTTGGCGCAGGCGCGCGCGCTGATTGCCGCGGCGGAGAAGCACGGCCGCCTGCTGTCGGTGTTCCAGAACCGTCGCTGGGACAGCGATTTCCTGGGGGTGAAACAGGTGATCGAGCAGGGGCTGATCGGTAAGGTGACGCACTTTGAGTCCCATATCGACCGCTATCGCCCTGAAGTACGGGTGCGCTGGCGTGAACAAAACCTCCCAGGCAGCGGGCTGTGGTTCGATCTGGGGCCGCACATGGTCGATCAGGCGCTGCAGCTGTTCGGTTTGCCGCACAGCGTGCAGGCCAACATCGCCACGTTGCGCCCCAACGCGCAGATTAACGACTGGGCCCACGTGGTGCTCAACTATCCGACGCACCGCGTGATCCTGCACGGCAGCATGCTGGTGGCGGGCGGCGTCTCACGCTTTACCGTGCACGGCGAGAAAGGCAGCGTGGTCAAAGCGCGCGCCGACGGGCAGGAGAGCCAGCTGCTGGCCGGCGTGACGCCGGGTTCGGCGGAGTGGGGCAAAGACGACGACGCGATGAGCCTGTTTATCGGTACGGAGCCGATGCGCACGCTGCCGACGCCGGATGGCGATCAGCGCCAGTATTACTTCCAGGTGCGCGATGCGTTGCGCGGCGCAGGCGCCAACCCGGTTACCGCGGCGCAGGCGTTGGCGGTGATGGCGGTGCTGGAAGCGGCCACCCTGGCGGCGGAAACCGGTGTGACTCAGCCGTTGCCGCTCACCGAGGCGGAAATCGCCGCCTGGTAACGGCTCGCGTCAGATAAGGCGTCAGGCGCATGGATACAGTGCATGCCATGCGTCTTCCGCCATCCTAACCCCTGACATAGGCTTACTCGCAGTCTATGTCAGGAGTGTTCATCATGTTATCCCACCCTTCGCCGCAAGGCGTCCGCGGCATACTGGCCGCTCTTTCTCTGAGCATGCTGCTGTCATCGCTTGGCATCAGCATTGCCAACGTCGGGCTGCCGGCGCTCGCCACTGCGTTCCATGCCTCGTTCCAGGCGGTGCAGTGGGTGTTGCTCTGCTATTTGCTGGCCGTCACCACTTGCATTATCGGCATCGGCCGTTTGGGGGATAGCCTCAATCGTCGCCGCCTGCTGCTGGCGGGCATTGCGCTGTTTACCGCCGCTTCGCTGGCTTGCTCGCTGGCTCCGCAACTGTGGCTGTTGCTGGCGGCGCGCCTGGCGCAGGGGCTGGGGGGCGCAGTCATGATGTCGATCGCCATGGCGCTGGCGGGCGAGGTTCTGGGGAAGGAAAAAATCGGCCGCGCGATGGGGCTGCTCGGCACTATGTCGGCGGTGGGCACCGCGCTGGGGCCGTCGTTGGGCGGCGCGCTGATCGCCGGTTTCGGCTGGCGGGCGATGTTCCTGATCAACCTGCCGCTGGGGCTGCTGGCGCTGTGGCTTGCCTGGCGATACTTGCCGAATGGGCCGCGCGCGGCAACGCGCGCGGAACCGTTCGATCGCGCCGGCACGTTGCTGCTGGGCGGCGCATTGCTCTGCTATTCGCTGGCGATGACCCTCGGGCGCGGCGACTTCGGCGCGCTTAACCTGGCGTTGATGTTGGGGGCGCTGTTGGCGGGGGCACTGTTTATCCGCGTGGAACGCCGCGCCGCATCGCCGTTGCTTGCGCCGTCGATGTTCCGCCATCCGGCCCTGACGGCGGGGCTGGCGTCCAGTGCGCTGGTGATGACGGTGATGACCGCCACGCTGGTGGTCGGGCCGTTCTATCTGTCGCGGGCGCTGGGCTTAAGCGCCGCGCAGGTCGGGCTGGTGATGTCGGCGGGACCGGCGGTGGCGATCCTGACCGGCATACCGGCCGGCTATCTGGTGGATCGCTTCGGATCGCAGCGCATCGCCCAGTTTGGGCTGACGGCGGTGGCCGCAGGCGCGGCGTTGCTGTCGCTGTTTAACCGTTGGGGCGTGCTCGGCTATATCGCCCCCATCGTGCTGTTGACCGCCGGCTATGCGCTGTTTCAGGTGGCCAACAACACCATGCTGATGAAGGATCTGTTTCCTGAACGGCGCGGGCTGATCGCCGGCATGGTGAACCTGTCGCGCAATCTGGGGGCGATCACCGGCGCGTCGGCGATGGGGGCGCTGTTTTATCTGGCTTCGCAGCAGGTCGCGGGCACTGCGGCCGCCGCGGCTTACGGCATGCGGGTGAGCTACGGCGTGGCGTCGCTGTTGGCATTGGCGGCGTTGATCATCGCCTTCGGCGGCCGCCGCCTGATGCTGCGTTACGGCGCGCGCTGAACCGCGTAGCGTTCTTGCACGAAACCGTTGTCCGATGAAGTGACGGCAAGCAGGAGCAGGCGCTGCTCCTGGCCATCGGTGCCGAATAAGGGGATACCGCCGCCCAACAGCAGCGGCACGCGCGTAATCGTCAGTTCGTCGATCAAGCCGGCCTGCAGGAAGCGCTGCACGGTCTGGCCGCCGTCGATATACAGGTGACGGCAGCCTTGCTCGGCCAACTGCGTCACGATGACCGCCGGTTCGCCATTCATCCAGCGAACGTGGCCCGTTGCGTGCGGCGCGGGCGGCTGCGTCGACAGCACCACCACCGGCAGTGCGCCATAGGGCCACTCGGGAAAGGCGCGGACTTTATCATAGGTATGGCGGCCCATCACCAGCGCGTCGATGTCGGCGACAAACGCTTCAAAACTCAGCCCATTGAGCAGCGAAACCGCATATTCGGGCCGCAGCAGCCAGTCGATGTCGCCGTCCGGTCCGGCAATGAATCCGTCTACGCTGGTGGCGATGTAAACCGAGCATTTCATCAGGCGAGATCTCCCCGATAAACCACATGCACCTTGTTGCCGTCGGGATCGCGCAGGTAAGCGCCGAAATAGCCTTTGCCGTAGTGCGCGCGCTCGCCGGGCTCGCCTTCACTGCTGCCGCCCGCCAGCAGACCGGCGGCGTAGGCGCGTTTAACCGCCAGCTCGTCGGCGGCGAGGAAGGCCAGCATGCTGCCGTTGCCGGCGCTGGCGGGCTGTCTGTCGAAGGGTTGGTAGGCGTAAAAACGCGGCAGCGTTTGGCCTGGCATCACCCAGCAGCGGGCGGCGGGGCCGCCGTCTGGCGTCACTTCCCGCCGTTGTAAGCCCAATGGCAACAGAATGGCGTCGTAGAACGCGGCGGCGGCATCCAGATCGCTGACGCCGACGGTAATATGGCTGAACATGGCGCGTTTCCTTCCCCAAGAGAGAATAATGAACGCCTAAAACAGTAGCAGCGATAGCGCAGGATGGACAGACCGCCGTGGAGGATTCGGATTAGGGACGCGCGCAGGTGTAGCGCGCTTCACGGTTCGCGGGGCAGGCCGCCGTTCAATTGCTCTCGACGCGCGGATTGGCGTGGGTCGGCTGGCTGGGATAATCCACCTGATGCTTGTGCAGATAATCGCGGATCAGCTGACGCACCACCTGAGAAGGGGTGACGTCCTGCTGCAGGCACAGCTCTTCCAGAGCTTTCTTCTTGTCCGGGTCAATCAGCACCGTTAGCCGCGCCGTTTTCTTTTCCATCAGGATCCTCCAGAGAATGATGACTGAATGATAATACCATGTGGACGAAGCGGCCAGCCAGACCGCGTCGCCGCTCGTTCTTAGCGGAAATGCAGCCGTTCTATTTTGCGTGACAGGTAGCCGAGTTCGCAGTTGAACAGCTCGCCGCTGCCGGCGGCCAGCGTGCGCAGCGTGCTGAGCGGCAACGTCACCGGCGCCGGCGTGGCGTAAATGATCACGTTGCCGCTGGGGGCGACGCAAAATAATACGGTGCCGAATATCCGGTGCAGGCTGTGGTACAGCAGGCTGTTTTCATCGGGCAGATCGTGGTAATTGAGCACCAGCCAGCCCCCGTCGTTCAGCCGCGCGGCGCAGTTTTCCAGGAATGTCTGGGTGCCTTGCTGCGGATCCATGGCGAACGCCGAATAGAGATCGGAGAAAATCAGATCGTAACGCGTCTCGGCGGGTGGGCGCACAAAGTCCATGGCGTCGGCGGTACGCAGGCTGATGGTGTCGGTGGCCGGCAGCGTAAAATAGCGGCGCGCGACGGCGATCACCGCGGCGCGCAGTTCAACTACGTCCAGACGCATGGCCGGATCGAGCGCGTGCAGCGCACGCAGCAAGCTGCCGCCGCCTAACCCCAGGATCAGCGCCGAGGTCGGCGGCTGCCAGGCCACCGCCATCAGCATCGCTTTGATATAGTTGTGGATCGGCTGCGCGGGGTTGCTGAGGCTCATCTTGCTTTGCTCGCAGATGCCGTCAAACCGCAGCGTGCGGTAGTCCTTGTGATCGGAAACGATGATTTCGCCCCAGGCGTCGGTTTCGCGAGCGATCACCTGGCCGCGCGGGGAGAAATCGAGGGTTCTGAGTAAGCTGTCAACCAGAGACATGGTATTCGCAGGTTTCCTTTGGCAAGCGGCCTATTTACGGGCGCACATGAAATCGGCGGTGCAAATGCGCCGGCCATCGATGCTGGCGCGGCCGGTGAAGCGGGCGATCGCGCCCCGCCGGCGTACAAAGGCGACCTCCATCAACACCTGGTCGCCGGGACGGGCGGCGCGATAAAACCGCGCCCGCTGAATGGAAGCGAAGTAGTAATGTTCTCCTTCATTCAACGCCCCGAGATAATAATGCGCCAGCAGCCCAGTGCTTTGCGCCAGCGCTTCCACCAACAGCACGCCGGGAAAACCGGCGAAGTGCGCATGGCCGCTCCAGAACGTCGGCTCATTGGCGGTGATGTTCTTGATGGCGCTCAACCGGCCTTCGGCAATGCAGGTGCCGGCGGGCAGCACGCGATCGACCAACAGGCAGGGATAACGATGAGGCAGAATCGCCTGAATATCGTTGAATTGCAGGGGGTGACCGTTTAATGGCATGGAAGTGCGTGATCCTGTCTGCGGCGAATCCGGTGCGGTGGCCGGCGTTCGGTCCATAATGAGTGTAATGACATTATAATAAAATTATCATCAGATGTGCCAGATGAAAGACATGACGGCGGTGACGGTTGGGGAACAGCGAAGGAGGGGAAGACACCCGATCCTGACGATCGGGCGTGGTGGCGCGTTTAGTGCTTGGAGCGGGTCACCTTGTCCAAATAACCCATCACGAAGGCGGAGAGCACGAAGGTGAGGTGGATGATCACATACCACATCAGCTTGTTGTCGGGCACGTTCTTGGCGTCCATAAACACCCGCAGCAGGTGAATGGAGGAGATGGCGACGATAGATGCGGCGACCTTGTTTTTCAGCGAGGTGGCGTCCATTTTGCCCAGCCAGCTCAGTTTCTCTTTCCCTTCGGTGATATCCAATTGCGAGACGAAGTTTTCATAGCCGGAGAACATCACCATCACCAACAGGCCGCCGACCAGCGCCATGTCGATCAGCGACAGCAAGGTCAACACCAGATCGGCTTCGGTAACGGCAAAAATATTTGGCAGGACGTGGAGAATTTCCTGAAAAAACTTGATCGACAGGGCGACCAGAGTGAGCGAAAGGCCGAAATAAACCGGTGCGAGCAGCCAGCGGGAGGCGTACATCGCGTTTTCTAGCAAGCGTTCCATCATAAAATTGTTTTAAATGCGTAGCAAAAAGGGCGCTCAGTATAGCGCAAGAGGCCTGGGTGAAATCAACCGCTTGCGCCAGCAGAGGGCGCTATCAGGCCACTACGCGCGCCGTTTTTCGCCCGCTGCGGATCCACAGCGCCACGGCCCCCGCCGCCGCCGCCAGCGCCACGACGCCCGGCCAGCCCGCGCTTGCCAGAATGCGGCTGCCGAGGGCGGCGCCGGTCGCCATACCGATGAACACGCCGGTGAACAAGAGGGCGTTCAATCGGCTGCGGGCTGCCGGATCGAGACCGTAAACGATGGTTTGGTGCGCGATCAGCGTAGCCTGGATGCCCAGGTCGAATCCGACGGCGCTCAGCGCAATGAGCGCCAGTTGCGCCGGGAGCGGCAACAGCGGCAGCAGAAACATCAAGGCGAAGGAGGCCAGAACCAGTCCCGCGCCGATACGGGTCACGACGTCAGGGCCGTGCCGATCGGCCAGACTGCCCGCCAACGGCGCCGCCAGCGCACCCGCCGCCCCCGCCAGGCCAAACGCGCCGGCGGCCGCGCTGCCGATCTGGTAGCGCTCCGCCAGCATCAACGCCAGCGTTGACCAGAAAGCGCTAAAGCCCAATGACAGAAAGCCTTGCGCCAGCGTTGCGCGCCGCAGCGCGGGATACTCGGCCCACAGATGTCCCAGCGAGCGCAGCAGCGCGGGGTAACTCAGCGCGTTATGAGGGCGAAGACGCGGCAACATGCGCCAGATCGCCAGCGTGATCGACAAAACGCCCAGCGCCGCGAGCGCGTAGACGCTGCGCCAGCCGGCGTACTCGGCGAGCGCGCCGCTGAACACACGCGACAGCAAAATGCCGGCCAATAGCCCGGTCATCACCGCGCCGACGGTTTTGCCGCGGCTGGCCTCCGGCGCCAGCGTGGCGGCGGCGGGGATAATGTCCTGCGCGACGGTGGCGGTCAGGCCTATCGCCAGGCTGCTGAGCAACAACAGCGGGAACGAGGCAGCAAAAGCGCAGAGTAACAGCGTCAGCGTCAGCAGCGCGCCTTTTACCAGAATGATCCGCCGGCGATCGTACCGGTCGCCGAGCGGCGCCAACAGTAAAATGCCCAGCGCATAGCCTAACTGGGTCAGCGTCGGCACCATGCCGGCATCGGCGACGCCGGCGTGGAAATCGGCGCCCATCATGCCAAGCATGGGCTGGCTGTAATAGATTGACGCGACGCTGAGGCCGGCGCCGGCGGCCAGCAGAAATACGACGTTGGCGGACGGTGCGCCGTGGGTGGTGGCGGTGCTCATGGCAAAAATTCCTGTAAGGTGAATGTGCGGTCATTTTTACCGCTTGCTTCATGCCGCTGTAGCCCCCTCGCAGGTAAAACTGTTATACACTCAACGTATGAATAAAATTAACTTACCTAACGGCGACCGCATAACTTTGCTGCATACGCTGGTGCGCATCGTCGAAAGCGGCAGCCTGTCGGCGGCGGCGCAGCAGCTGGGCACTTCGCAGCCGACGATCAGCCGGCGTCTGCAGGCATTGGAACAGCTGCTGGGCGCCAAACTGATCCAGCGGACCACCCACGCCCTCAAACTGACCGACGACGGCGAGCGCTGTTACCGCCAGGCGCGGGGGCTGATCGAACAATGGCAAAGCCTGGAAGAAGGGCTTGGCGGCGCGCGCGACGAACCGGTCGGCGTGTTGCGCGTGCGGGCGCCGCACGCATTCGGCCAGGATCAGCTGATCGGTCCGTTGGGCGAGTATTTGCGGCGCTACCCGCAAACTTACGTTGAGTGGACGCTAAACGATCATTCTCCGGACTTTATTCCCGAGGGGGTGGATTGCGCCATTCACGTCGGTGCGGTGACCGATCCGTCGGTCGTGGCGGTGTTGCTGGCGGAGGTGCCGCGCAGCACGGTGGCGTCACCGGCGCTGTTGGCTGAACGACCGGCGATCGTCGATCTCGACGATTTGGCCTCATTGCCGTGGCTGGCGGTAAACAGTTTTTATCGTAATGAGGTCGTCTTGACCCACGCGACCAGCGGTGAACAGCGGCGTTTCGACATCGCGCCGAGGTTGAGCACCGACAGCCTTTATGCGGCGCGCAAGGCGGCGCTGGAAGGGCTGGGCGTCGCGATCGTGTCGTCTTGGGTGGTGAAAGAAGAATTGGCGCAAGGCGCTCTGCAGACGCTGTTACCCCTGTGGCGAGCCGAGCCACTGCCTATTTACCTGTTGTATCCCTACGCCAGCTATTATCCCGCGCGTTTACGCAAATTCATGGAAATGATGAAAGAAACGATGCCGCGCATTCTCGGCGCGCAGCCGCCGACGGGGCGCTGACGGCCTTCAGTGTCTGGCTTTTTTACCGTCGCTGTGGCCGAGAGAACGATCGGGGAAGCTGTGATCGCGCAGCCGCTGCTTTAACTGCGCCGCATCGGGGAAGCCGCCGTCAATCTTGCGATCCCAAATCATCACGCCATCGACGCTGATTTGGTAGACCCCGCCGGTGCCCGGCATCAGGGTGACGGAGGCGAGATCGTCGCCGAAGGTGTTCAGCAGCTCTTGCGCCATCCAGCCGGCGCGCAGCAACCAGTTGCATTGTGAACAGTAGTGAATCGTAACGGCGGGTGCGTTTTTCATCGTTGATCGACCGGTTAGTGGTGACGGCTTGCAATCAGCCTGCTGGCTCGCAAGCGATGGTGGCTGTGTATCGCCAAATAGTCAAGCGCCTGCTGCGGCCAGAGCGACAAGGGGAGCCGAGTGCGCATCACGGCCGCTTGCTTCCGGCAAACCATTCAACCCCGCGCAGCATGCCCGCCCAATAAAACCGGGGTAAAAACCAGGCTTTCAGCCACCAGGCCATACGGCTGGGCTGGGTTGCGTCGAGCAGTGGAAACGTGGGCAGCAATTTACCGTCATAGCCAAACTCCGCCAGCACAACTTTGCCTTTCTCGACCGTCAATGGACAGGAACCATAACCATCATAATGGGCTGTGAGAGGCGTGCCATGAATACGTGCCGCGACGTTTTCCGCCACCACCACCACCTGCTTTCGCGCTGCCGCCAGGGTTTTGGCGTTTGGCGTTGAGCAACAGTCGCCTACCGCAAAAATATCCGGCCAATGCTTATGTTGCAGCGTCAATTTATCCACATCGCACCAGCCGGCGCCATCCGCGAGTCCGCTTTGCGAAATAAACGCCGGGGCTGATTGAGGCGGCACCACGTGAAGCATATCGAAGGGCAGGGTTAACTCGCGTTTTTCCTCTTCATTTGTCTCCACGGCAAATATCGCTTGCCGATTTTCGCCATCTATACGGATTAAATTATGATTGAAGTTGACCTGTGCACGGTATTTTTCCAAATAGCCGCTCAGCGGGGGGACAAATTGCGGAATGCCAAAAACCGCCGTGCCCGCAAGGCAGAAATTGACGTTAATATTATTCAGAACGCCTTGCCGCCGCCAATGGTCGCATGAAAGATATAAGGCTTTTTGCGGCGCGCCGGCGCATTTTATGGGAAGCGTGGGTTGGGAAAATATCGCCTTGCCGCCTTGCATCTCCCGGACCAGTTGCCAGGTGTATTCTGCAAGATCAAAACGATAATTAGAGGTGACGCCGTTAAATCCTAACGTCTCTTCAAGGCCTTCTATTTTATCCCAACGTAAAACAAGGCCGCAGGCAACAATAAGGAAATCATAGTTTACGCGTTTACCCTGACGGGTCTCTATATATTTTTCATTGGGATCAACCCTGACAACGCTGTCCTGGAGCCATGAGACGCCAGAAGGAATAACATCGCGCATGGCGCGCTGCGTTTTATTGATATCAAAGAGCCCGCCGCCCACCAGGGTCCATGCCGGCTGGTAATAATGACAGTCATTGGGTTCAACGACAATTATATCCGCATCTTTAACTCGCTTCCTTAAGCTTGCGATGACGCCGATGCCAGATGAACCACCGCCAATAACAACAACTTTCTTCAGGGTGTTTATTTTTTCTGGTTTCATGCAGGTCTCCTTTCATAAGAAAGTAGGGGGTTGCGGCTCAGATTTAAAGATAATTTATAGAACTTATAGTTATATTAAAATTCGCATATTCGATTTTGCTATATGTAATAGCCAAATGTAATAAGTTATTTGACAATCAACGCAAACTGATCGTTAATAAATGCCATAAATATCGAAAGGGAATTAATGCATTGGATTTTTTCCATTTTACTTTTTATACCCTGACGCTGTTGGTGATAACCGGGGGAATAGTCGGATTTCTCCTGGCTCTGACCGGGGGAGGCGGATCCATCGTCTGCGTGCCCTTGTTGCTGTATATGGTGAAAATCCCGGATACGCACTTGGTTATAGGCACCAGTGCCATGTCCGTTGCCATTAGCGCGCTGATCAATCTTTTTGTTCATGCCGCCAAAGGAAACGTCCGGTGGCGGACCGGCGTTACCGTTTCGCTGGTGGCGGTGGTGGGAACGCTGGCGGGCTCTCAGGTGGGAAAAATGACGGACGGGCACCATTTAACCCTGCCTTTCTCTCTGCTGATGCTGGTTGTCGCCGGATTGACGCTGAAAAAAAATCATCGGGCAGGCAACGGATTACCGTCCTCCCATCCGACATTTCATCCCGCCATCGTGTGGCCCAGCGTGCTGGCGCTGGGCGCGGTGGCCGGTTTTTTGGGCATCGGCGGCGGATTTTTGGTGGTGCCGGCGCTGCTCTGGTTCTTCCGCTTTTCGCTGGTTGAAGCGGTGGCGACCTCACTGGTCGTGGTTTCCGCCATGGGATTATCGACAAGCGCAAGCTATGCCATGTCCGGCAAGGTGTCGCTGGTCATTACCTGCTGGCTCATCGTCGGCGGTGTTCTGGGGGGCGTCGTGGGGGTGGCGCTCACCGAGCGCCTGAAAAAACGCGAGGACATTATCCGTGTGCTCTATGCCGGCATGTTGTTGGTGCTGGCCCTTTATATGCTTTTTAAAAGCCTATAAAACAAAAGGAAAAAATATGCACATCCGTACTTACCATCATCAGCTCTCCTTTTCGGGGGCGCCCGCAGCGAATGATTTCGCCATCCTGCATCAACAAGGCTATCGGTTTATCGTCAACAATCGGCCAGATGAAGAGCCGGGCGAGTACCTTAACCATCAACAAGAAAAAGCGTTGGCTGAGCAATG
This sequence comes from Serratia sp. SA088, assembly GCF_049065515.1. Lineage (NCBI taxonomy): Bacteria > Pseudomonadati > Pseudomonadota > Gammaproteobacteria > Enterobacterales > Yersiniaceae > Serratia > Serratia sp. SA088. Next base: position 956,018 of record NZ_JBAKGW010000001.1, on the reverse strand, counting down.
GGGAATGGGCTACGTCTATCTGCCTTACACATTCGACACGCTGACCTGGGAGACCGTTTATATCTTCCATTACCTGTTGCGGCGGGGTGAGAAGACCCTGGCGCATTGCAGGAGCGGAGCGCGTTCTGCCTGCCTTTCCCTGCTGTATGCGCTGCGCGAAGGCCAGATAGACGAAGCGCAATTCCGCAGCCAGTGCGCAGAGTATGGCGCCGATGCCGATAAGGCGCTGGGCTGGTATGGCCGGCATCAGGCCGTTCAGCCTCACGCGCAAGTGCACGCGTTTTATGAGCCGGAAAGCGGCAGCCTGCAGTATGTCGTCGCCGATCCCGCAGCGCGTCGCTGCGCCATCATCGACCCGGTGCTGGATTTTGATCGCCGATCGGGCACGGTCTCGCATCAGCAGGCCCGCACCATTTTAAGCTTTATCCAGCAGCAAGGATGGGGAGTGGCCTGGGTGCTGGATACGCACCCGCATGCCGACCATTTTTCTGCCGCCACCTGGCTGGCGCAGAAAACCGGCGCCCTCACCGGCATAGGCGAAAAAATTACCGCTGTGCAGGGGCTGTGGCAAGACATCTATAATTTGAAAGAATTGCCTCCTGCCGAGACCCTGTGGGATGCGCTGTTTGCGGATGGGGACGTCTTTTTTATCGGCAACCTGCGTGCTGAAGTCTTGCTGTCTCCTGGCCACACCCTGGCGTCCGTCACTTATCACATCGCCGATGCGGCGTTTATTCACGATACGTTTTTCATGCCGGACAGCGGCACCGCAAGGGCCGATTTCCCCGGCGGAAATGCGGAAGCCCTGTGGGATTCGTTGCAGCGGATCTTGAGCCTGCCAGCGGATACCCGCCTGTTTACCGGCCATGATTATCGCCCGGCGGGGCGTGAGGCCCGCTGGGAAAGCACCGTGCGAGAGCAGCGCGAGAACAACCCCTGGGTGGCCAACATGGATAAAGCCCAATTTATCGCGCAAAGAAAGCAGCGAGACGCCACGTTGCCGCATCCGGAATTGATGCTGATGGCGCTGCAGGTCAATATTCGCGGCGGCGTTCTGCCAGATTGCGAAGATGATGGGCGGCACTACCTCAAAATCCCTGTTAATCGCTTCAAGGGGTAAATCAAGCCGTGGAGGCGCGATCGTTCACGGCTGCCAACCTCAAGGCGATCGCGCCGTCTGTTAATGGTTTTTTATGAAATAAGCAGACTGATTCATATTTAATTATTTGTTTTTACACAAAACAGGTGGCACTTGCCCTCACCGAATACAGTCACTACATTAACAACTGTACTTCCCACTCTGCTAAGGAAAACACCATGAAAGCTGCCGTAGTGACGAAAAACCATACCGTAGACATTCAGGATAAAGTGCTGCGCCCGCTGAAGCACGGCGAAGCGGCGTTGAAAATGGAGTGTTGCGGGGTGTGCCACACCGATTTGCACGTGAAAAATGGCGATTTCGGTGAGGTGCCGGGCATTACGTTGGGGCATGAGGGCATCGGCGTGGTCTCCGCCGTCGGTGAGGGCGTCACCTCGTTAAAAGTGGGTGACCGCGCCAGCGTCGCCTGGTTTTACCAGGGGTGCGGCCATTGCGAATACTGCGTCAGCGGCAACGAGACCCTGTGCCGCTCGGTGAAAAACGCCGGCTATAGCGTTGACGGCGGCATGGCGGAAGAGTGCATCGTGGTGGCGGACTACGCGGTGAAAGTGCCGGATGGGCTCGATTCTTTCGCCGCCAGCAGCATCACCTGCGCCGGCGTCACCACCTACAAGGCGGTGAAGATTTCCGATATCAAACCGGGACAGTGGATCGCCATCTACGGCTTGGGCGGGCTGGGCAACCTGGCGCTGCAGTATGCCAAGAACGTGTTTAACGCCAAAGTGATCGCCATCGACGTCAACGACGGTCAGTTGGAGTTCGCCAAACAGATCGGCGCCGATCTGACCATCAACTCCAAAACGCAAAACGCGGAGGAGATCATTCAGCAGCAAACCGGCGGCGCTCACGCGGCGGTGGTGACGGCGGTGGCGAAAGCCGCCTTCAACTCGGCGGTGAATGCGGTGCGCGCCGGCGGTAAAGTGGTGGCCGTGGGGCTGCCGCCGGAGAGCATGGATCTGAGCATTCCGCGCCTGGTGCTGGACGGCATTCAGGTGGTGGGTTCGCTGGTGGGCACGCGCGAAGATCTGAAGGAGGCGTTCCAGTTCGCCGCCGAAGGCAAGGTGACGCCGAAAGTGACCAAGCGGCCGCTGGGGGATATCAACGCCATCTTCGACGAGATGAAGGCGGGCACCATTCGCGGTCGCATGGTGATCGATCTCGGCATGGCGAAGTAGGCCACGCGAAAAAAGAAGGCCACCTGCGGGTGGCCTTCTTGTCATTACGCCGGATTCAGAACAGGCCCAGCGGCTTGGCGTCGTAGCTGACCAGCAGGTTTTTCACCTGTTGATAGTGCGACAGCGCCGCCTTGTGGGTTTCGCGTCCGATGCCGGAGTTCTTGTAGCCGCCGAACGCGGCGTGCGCCGGGTACAGGTGGTAGCAGTTGGTCCACACGCGGCCGGCCTTGATCGCGCGGCCCATGCGGTAAGCGCGGTTGATGTCGCGGGTCCACAGCCCGGCGCCCAGCCCGAACTCGGTGTCGTTGGCCAGCGCCAGGGCTTCGGCCTCATCCTTGAAGGTGGTGACGCCAATCACCGGCCCGAAGATCTCCTCGCGGAAGAAACGCATGCTGTTGTTGCCGGTAATCAGCGTCGGCTGCAGGTAGAAACCGTTTTGCACTTCGTCGCCGCGCTGAGCGGGCTCGCCGCCCGCAACGATTTTGCCTCCCTCGTTTTTAGCGATCTCGATATAGGACAGGATCTTGTCGTACTGCTGTTTTGACGCCTGGGCGCCGATCATGGTCTCGGTGTCGAAGGGATCGCCCTGGCGGATGGTGGCGATACGCGCCAGCACTTTCTCCATGAACTGCGGGTAGATGGACTCCTGGATCAGTGCGCGTGAAGGGCAGGTGCAAACCTCCCCCTGGTTGAAGAAGCCCAGCACCAGCCCCTCAACCGCCTTGTCGATAAACTCCGGTTCCGCCTGCATGATGTCTTCAAAATAAATGTTCGGCGATTTTCCGCCCAGCTCGACGGTGCTGGGGATGATGTTCTCCGCCGCACAGGCGAGGATGTGGCGGCCAACCGGCGTGGAGCCGGTGAAGGCGATTTTTTCGATGCGTTTGCTGCGCGCCAGCGCTTCGCCGGCCTCGGCGCCGAAACCTTGCACCACGTTGAGCACGCCCGGCGGCAGCAGATCGCCGATCTCTTCCATCAGCACGCTGATGCCGAGCGGCGTTTGTTCCGCCGGTTTCAGCACCACACAGTTACCGCCCGCCAGCGCCGGCGCCAGTTTCCAGGCGGCCATCAGCAGCGGGAAGTTCCACGGAATGATCTGGCCGACCACGCCCAGCGGTTCATAGATATGGTAGGCCACGGTGTTCTGGTCGATCTCCGCCGCGGTGCCTTCCTGCGCGCGCAGGCAACCGGCAAAGTAACGGAAATGGTCGACCGCCAACGGCAGATCGGCATTCAGGGTTTCGCGGATCGGTTTGCCGTTGTCCCAGGTTTCGGTCAGCGCCAGCATCTCCAGCCGCGATTCGATGCGATCGGCGATCGCCAGCAACACGTTGGAACGCTCCTGCACGCTGGTTTTACCCCAGGCGTCCGCCGCCGCATGCGCCGCGTCAAGCGCCAGCTCGATGTCTTTGGCGTCGGAACGCGGGAATTCGGCGATCGGCTGGCCGGTCACCGGCGAGGTGTTGGTGAAGTAGTTGCCGGATACCGGTTCGACGAATTTGCCGCCAATGTAGTTGCCATAGCGTTTGCGGAACGAAACCAGCGAGCCAGGCAAACCGGGGTGGACATATTTCATGTTAAGCACCTCTCTGCAGATGAAAAGCGGCGCTATTGGGCTGCGCCTGTGAATGCGGCATGTCGCCGCAGCACAGAGAAGCACGGCGCGTGCCAGATTAGCGACAGAGGTAGCATCCGTAAAAAAAAGAACGAGTTATTAAAACCTTAAGCATTGAGAGGGCTGAGAACTTCGGGCGGCGCCGCCGTCGCCGATGATTTTTTGTGTCCCGTGTCGCAACGTCTGGTACACATTTATGATACACATTTGCAACACTCGCGAACGGGGGAGAAACGCATGTTGTCTGACGACCGCTTGCCCGCAGAGGGCGCCAGCTTGCTGACCCAGCCGTTGGCGGAATCCTGGCAACGCAGCCAGGGTTATGGCTTGACGCGCACCGATCAACATATCCCGTTTATCAAAGCCGGATTGCTCGAAGAGCTGCGCAGCCGCAACGATTGGGTGCCGCAGCGGGTACAGCCGCTGATCGAGCAGCTGGGCACGCAAATTACGCGCCAGCCCGCCATTGTGGTGATCGCCGACGCCGACGGGTTGGTGCTGGAAACCCGCGGCAATACCGACTTTCTGCATAAGGCGTCGCGCTTTGCGCTGGCGCCGGGCAACCAGTGGGGAGAAGCGGAGCGGGGCACCAACGCCATCGGCACCGCGCTGGCGCTGGGCGCGTTCTGCGAAGTGCGCGGCGACCAGCATTTTCTCAACCAAAATGCCGGATTGAACTGCACCGCCGCACCGATCTATCGGCCGGATGGCCGCATTGCCGGCATACTGGATCTCTCCGCACCCGCGCAGCGCCCGTACCGCGATGCACAGCGCCTGATCATGCAGGCGGTGCGGCATATCGAACACCGCTGGGTCAGAAGCGCGATCGCCGACCGCCACTGGACGCTGCGTCTGCACGCCGATGCCCGCTGCCTGGGCAGTGCGCAAGAGCTGCTGCTGGTGTTTCACGACGAAGTGCTGATCGCCGCCAATCGACTGGCGATGATGGAGTTCCAGCTCTCGTCGGCCTCATTCGGCTCCGTTGAGTTCACCCAGCTGTTTCCCGACCTGTTGCGACAGTCTTCCGGGGCACCGCGCCAGACGCTGGCCGGCAATCAACAGCACTATTATTCGTTGCTTGAGGCGCCGCAGCGCCGCGTCAGCGCTCTGCGTTCTGCGCCGCCGGCGGAACGGCACGACGAGCAGCATCAGAAAGCGCTGCGCATTCTCAACGCCGGCCTTTCGCTGTGCGTGACCGGCGAAACCGGCTGCGGTAAAGAGCATTTCAGCCGCCGCCTGTTTCAAGAGAGCCGCTGGCGCAACGGCAACTTCGTGGCGATCAACTGCGCGGCGCTGCCTGAGCCGCTGATCGAATCCGAACTGTTTGGTTATGCGCCGGGAGCGTTTACCGGCGCCAATCCGAAAGGCTACATCGGCAAGATCCGCGAGGCGGACGGCGGCGTGCTGTTTCTCGATGAAATCGGCGACATGCCAGCGGGCCTGCAAACGCGCCTGCTGCGGGTATTACAGGAAAAAACGGTCACCCCGCTCGGCAGCCGCAGCGCTTATCCGGTCGAATTCGCGCTGGTCTGCGCCACGCACCACGATCTGCATCGGCAGGTAGAGGCGGGGGCGTTTCGCGAGGATTTGCTGTACCGCATACAGGAATACAGTCTGCGCATTCCGCCGCTCAGAGAGCGGGCGCAGCTGGAGGCCTTCATTTTGCAGCTGTGGCGAGATCTGGGCGGCGAGCGGCGCGACATTCGTCTGTTGCCGGAGGCGCTGGCGATGCTGGCGCGCTATCCGTGGCCCGGCAACGTGCGGCAACTGTTGAGTACGCTCAAGGTGCTGCTGGCGCTGGCGGACGATCATGCGGTGCTTACCCTGGACGATCTTCCTCAGTCCATCGCGGTGCTGGCGCCGCGGCAAGAGAACGCCGATACCGATCTGGGGGCGCTGCAGGCGGCGATCGACAGGGCGGGCGGCAATCTCAGCCGGGCGGCGAAGGCGCTCGGCGTTTCACGCAGCACGCTGTACCGCAAGCTGGGGAGGCAGAAAACGGCGGCGGAATAAGGTGGCGCGATTGAGCGGCGATAAGGCCCCGCTGCGCGGGGCCTGTTGCTCTCTCAATCCCCCAGCCCCGGCGGGTTAATCTCGGAATGGGCAATCTTCTCGTCGCTCTCCGCCCAGCGATCCAGCACCTGCAGATAGCTGCCGTTGGCGATGGCGCTGTTGAGCGAAGCCTGCACCGCGTCCACCAGGCCGTTGCCTTTCTTCAGCGTGACGGCGATGTTGGCGGTCTTCGGCCAGCCGCCGGGCACGATGCCCACCAGCCGGGTTTTGCCGGTCAGCCGCGCCTGATAAGCGCCGGAAACGTTGGGCCCGAAGGTGGCGTCGGCGCGGCCGGACTGAATAGCCAGCGTGGAGGCGGCCTTGTCGGTGACATACACCGGCTGCAGCGGCGCCAGCCCTTTGGCGCGGTTCTCTTTGTCCCAGGCCAGCAGCACCGCTTCCTGATTGGTGCCGGAGTCGACGATGATCTTTTTACCGGCGATATCCGGCGCGGTTTTGATCTGGGTGATTTTACTGTCGGATTTGACGTAGAAACCCAGCGTATCCTGCCGATAGGTGGCGAAATCGAATTTGGTCTTGCGTTCGTTGGTCACGGTGATGTTGTAAACCGCGGCGTCATATTTGCCGGAGGCCACCCCCAGCGGCCAGTCTTCCCACGAGGTGGGCACCAGCTTGAGTTTTAACCCCAAACCGTCGGCCACCAGGCGCGCAATGTCCGCCTCGCTGCCAATCACCGTTTTATTGTCGCGGGCGTACAGGCCGAACGGCGGGCCGCTGCCCAGCAGAGAAATGGCGACCGTCAGCGTGCCGGGTTCCACGAACCGGAAGCCGGCGGGGATTTTGGCCACGGCTTCGGCGCTCTTCACCGTGTGGATCGGCGTTTCGTTGGCGACGAGATCCACGCCTGGTGCGGCGGCGGCGGAAAAACTCAGCAGCGCCGCAATCACTATCATCTTTTTGCTATATATCATTATGTTAATTACCTTCATTATTATGGGTGTCACACGGTCGTTGCACTATCTCTAAAGGCGGCAGATCTGTGAACGAACAAAATCAACTAACCAATCTTGGAAAAATCATGAGGCGCCTCTGGCGGCGCTGAATCGATCGAGGATGCACCATGTCGTCGCGTTTCGCGCATACCGCGCGGCGTGTGGATATTGGGTGGCGTGAGCCTGCTGATGGACGTTTCCTCGGAGATGATCCATAGCCTGTTGCCGCTGTTTATGGCGACGACGCTCGGTGCCAGCGTGATCGTCATCGGGTTGATCGAAGGGCTGGCGGAGGCGACGGCGTTGATCGTCAAGGTGTTCTCCGGCGTGCTCAGCGATTACCTCGGCAAACGCAAGGGGCTGGCGCTGCTGGGCTACGGGCTGGGCGCCATCAGCAAACCGTTTTTCGCCATCGCGTCGTCGTCCGGCATGGTGATGAGCGCGCGCCTGCTGGATCGCGTGGGCAAAGGCATCCGTGGGGCGCCGCGCGATGCCCTGGTGGCCGACGTGACGCCGCCGGAGATCCGCGGCGCGGCTTTCGGGCTGCGCCAGTCGCTGGATACCGTTGGCGCCTTTTTAGGGCCGCTGCTGGCCGTCGGCCTGATGCTGCTGTGGCACAACGATTTTCGCGCCATCTTCTGGGTGGCGGCGATCCCGGCGGCGCTGGCGATTGCGCTGCTGTTTTTCGGCCTGAAAGAGCCGGCCGCCGCGATAACCCACAAACGCACCAACCCGATCACCCGCGCCAACCTGCGGCTATTGGGGCGCAGCTATTGGTGGGTGGTGAGCATCGGCGCGATCTTCACGTTGGCGCGCTTCAGTGAAGCGTTCCTGGTGTTGAAGGCGCAGCAGGGCGGCACGCCGCTGGCGTTGATCCCGCTGGTGATGGTCGCCATGAATCTGGTCTACGCCTGTTCGGCCTATCCGTTCGGTAAATTGTCCGACCGCATGAGCCATGAAGGATTGCTGAAAGCCGGGCTGCTGGTGCTGATCGCCGCCGACCTGGTATTGGCGCTGAGCGATCATTGGGCGGGCGTGCTGTTTGGCGTGGCGCTGTGGGGCGTGCACATGGGCATGACGCAGGGACTGTTGGCGGCGATGGTGGCGCACACTGCGCCGGCGCACCTGCGCGGCACCGCGTTCGGCATGTTCAATCTGATCGGTGGCGCGGCATTGCTGCTGGCGAGTCTCGGCGCCGGAACCCTGTGGGAACTGTTCGGTTCCGCCTCCACCTTTTACGCCGGGGCGATCATCTGCGTGGTGACGCTGGTCGGCATGAAGCTGGCACCGTTCGGCGAACGGCAGGGCGCTTAGCGGCCCTCGACAAACTGCGGCATCGCCTGCAGCAACTCGGGCACCTGCTGGGACTCCACCGCCCGGCTGAACAGAAAACCCTGGCCGATATGGAAACCGGCTTCGCACAGCGTTTGGCGCTGCTGCTCGGTTTCCACGCCTTCGGCGATGATATCGATCGACAGTTTTTGACCGAGAATGCCGATGCTTTCCACGATCGCCAGGATCGCCGGTTCGGTGTTCATGCGTTGAATAAAGTCGCAGTCCAGCTTAATGCAGTCCAGCGGGTAATCCATGATATGGCTGAATGAGGAGTGGCCGGTGCCAAAGTCGTCCAGCGCGATGCGAATACCCATCTCTTTAAGCATTTGCAGCGCGCGCAGTACGTATTTCGAACCGTGCTTGTTGAACGCGTGTTCGGTCACTTCCAGTTCGATCAGGTGATGGGGAATGCGGAACTTCAGCAGACGTTGCAGGAAGGTTTCGGCGTAGTTGTCGCGTAAAAACTCGATCGGCGACACATTCAGCGAAATAGGCCGCACCGCCACGCCGGCCGCGCGCCAGCGGGCGATATCGGCGAAGACTTTCAGCTGCATGGCTTCGCTGATCTTGGTTGCCAATTCGTAGTCGTTGAAGGCCTCGCTTACCGTCGCCGGCAGCTGTACGCCGTTTTGCGGGCAGTGCCAGCGCAGCAGCGCTTCAAAGCCGACGATGCTGCCGTCGATCAGGCAGACTTTCGGTTGGTAGCTGGGGCGGATGCAGTTGTCGCGCACGATCTGGCGCGCGTAGTTGAGCTGGCTGGCGCGGGCGCGGGCTTTGTCCATCATCTTGCGATCGAACATGTAGACGCCGCCGCGGCCGCCGTCTTTCAGTTCATACAGCGCGGTATCGGCGCATTTCATCAGCTCCGAAGCGTCGCGAGCGTCTTTGGGATAGATGGCGCCGCCGATGCTCATGCCGCAATGCAGCGTCTTGCCGCCGTGGGTGATCGGCGTCTCCAACTGCAGCAGAAACTTGTTGGCGATGCGGAAAATATCCTGCTCGTTTTCGACATCGCTGATCACCACGGCGAACTCGTCGCCGCCGAGGCGGGAGACGAACGAATGCGCACTCATGCAGGCGCTGAGCCTTTTACCCAAGACCCGCAGCAGATGGTCGCCCGCCGCGTGGCCCAGCGTGTCGTTCACCAGCTTGAAGTGGTCAAGATCCAGCAGCATCAGCCCAAGCGACTTTTTGCCGTGCAGGGCGCGTTTCATCTCTTGCTTCAGCTTTTTCTTGAATAAGCGCCGGTTGGGCAGGCCGGTCAATTCGTCATATTCGCTGGCGAGCAACAGACGTTGTTCCATCACGCGTTGCGACGTCACGTCGCGCGAGACGCACAAGATCTCGGCCACGGCGCCGTGTTCATCGCTGACCGGTGTGAGAATGTTGTCCCAGTGCTGTTTTTTACCCTGAGGCGTCACGCTCAATCCGGTGAAGCGCGCATTTTTTCCGGCTCTGACGTTGCGCAGCGCCTTGCTGCCGCGGCGACGGATCTCGGGGGACAGCAGCCCCAGCCAGGGCATGCCAAACTCTTTTTGCGCCGGATCAAGACCGAGCGCCAGGCTGCCGGAGCGATTCATGTGGCGCAGCGTGCCGTCGTGATTGATCACTTTGATGCAGTCGACGCTGGCGTCCAGCATGTCTTGCTGGATAGAGAGCGCCTGAACGTTTTGCTGGCGTTGCAGCATTTGCGGATGGATGTCGGTGGCGGTGAGGTACCAGCTGGGCTCCTGCGCCATGCCGTCCTGACGGGCGTTAAACGCCAGCATAAACCACCGGTAGGCGCCGCTGCGCTCGCGCAGACGGGCTTCGCCGGCGAACGAGGAGAGGGCAACGATCGCCTGGCGCCATTGCGCGGCCAGGCGATCGCGGTCGTCGGGATGCAGTGCATCGAGCCAGTCTGCGGCGGAGTGCTCACCGGCGATGGCGCCGGTATAGTCGCGCCACTGCTTATTGAAGTAACCGCCAAGGCGGTTGCCGAAGCAAATCAGACCTGGCAAGTCGTCTACGATTTCGCTATAGAGATCAATCGGATTTTTGTTATTACTCTGCTTGGGCAACAGGGTCATGCGGTATTTCCTCGGAAAATTACCCATATTCTTGCTCTATAGCAGAGCCTCTTTCAATATAGTCATTGCCAATGAAAATGGAAATAGCCAGCGGGCGTGGCTAAGAACCAGCCTGGTAGCATGAAATAGATTACGCAAGAACGCATTAGGAATACTCCTGTTATTTATAAGCCCCTCTTATATTGCATCGAAAAATAAGTGCTCTGACTACGATGTTTTACTGTCTGAAAAAGTAATCAATATTGATGTTTCAATGTGGCGAAATGTTTAGCTGCCATGCTGTTGTTGCGCTCGGCATTTTGCTTGCGCTATGCACCAATACTGAAGAAATCCTCGCTTATGGCGGTGATGCTCACCATTTTATGCACGTTTCAACAGACGCCAAAGCACGGTTCCCGGGCGATGACGAGAAAAGTGATGATATAAATCAAGAAATGTTTTGTTTCATCTGTTGACACTTTGCTGACGTGTGAGATAGCCTCGCGAATGATAATCATTAGCAAAACTGGATGGTGTCGCAAATGCATTCACGTAATGATCCCCAGGTAGCGGTTCGGATGACAGGCAACGTTCATCACACGAGACCACGTCTGCTGTGGTCTCTGGCAACGAGACAATGTATCGAACGGCAGTTGTCATCAGGCCTCTTGGGCGGCATCTTCACTTAGCCTCAACCAGCAGATCTCAGTATTAAGCCATGGCCGGATCAAGGCGGTCTATTATTTCCACGCATTTTTCGCGGATATATCGCGATCTCACGGAGTTGCATACGTTCTCAATCATGGGTAAGGAGGCCTCGGGCGGTTAAAATTAAATTTACTCTCTGGGTGTAAAGGAATTGGCAAAAAGAATGGGGCGTATCGGGTTACCGCTATTCTCAGGACTTTGATTAACCCCAAGAGACATTTCGGATGTCATATTAATACTAGCTTCTTTGTGGAGAAAGCTATGGGTAATACCATGAATGGAAACAAAACAGGTTGGGACAGTGTTAACGATCTTATTCACTACCATGAGCGCGGGAATGGTTTAACGATCAATAATAAACCGTCCTATGACATAAATGATGCGGGGTTGCAGATAGCGCGCAGCGATAAAACCTGGAATGGCGTTCACGTCACGGGCAAAGATGCGACGGTGACCTATTCCTTCCCGGATTGGGAATATAACGAACTGAACCTGGGCCACCGCTCCTCAGAACGCGATACGGGGCTAAGTGCGTTCACGCAACATCAACAAGAACAGGCGAAGTTATCTTTGCAATCCTGGGCCGATGTTGCCAACCTAAAGTTTGTCGAAGTGGCATCGGATCAACCTTCCAATATTACTTTTGGGAATTATGAGGGGAAAGGGCAAGCGTATGCCTTGAAACCATTCTCATATAATGGCAATGACTACAGAGGATACAATTCTGATGGGCAAAGTTGGTATAATATTAAGAACCATTCTGAAAACTTGCACCCTGAGCTGGGTAATTACGGCCGTTTAACCATTACCCACGAAGTTGGCCATACTCTCGGGTTAGATCATCCGGGAACGTATAATGCGGGGCAAGGAAGCCCAAATTATACCAAGGCAGTTTACGCCGAAGATACCCGGCAGTTTAGCGTAATGAGTTACTGGAATGAATCCATTACCGATGCGGATCATGGCCACTACTATGCCGCTGCACCGCTGGTTGATGATATCGCGGCCATCCAACATCTTTACGGTGCCAACATGACCACCCGAACCGGCGACACCGTTTACGGGTTTAATTCAAATACAGGCCGAGACTTCTATACACTCAAGGGCAGCCACGACAAGCTGGTGATGTCTGTCTGGGATGCAGGTGGTAATGATACTCTTGATTTCTCGGGGTATAGCCAAAATCAACGTATCAACTTGAACGAAGGCGCTTTCTCCGACGTCGGGGGATTAAAAGGGAATGTTTCCATCGCTGCCGGTGTCACCATCGAAAACGCGATAGGGGGCTCAGGTAATGACATCATCGTTGGGAATCACGCAGACAATACGCTCAAAGGCGGCGCCGGCAATGATGTTATTTACGGCGGGGCTGGTCAGGATCAATTATGGGGAGGAGACGGTAATGACATTTTTGTCTTCTCTGATCTTAATGACTCGCCTGTTCAGGCACCTGATACAATTTGGGACTTTGAGTCAGGCAAGGACAAGATCGATCTGTCCTTCTTCAACCAAGGCGATAAAGGCAGTGATTTCATTCAGTTCGTCGATCATTTCAGCGGGCAGGCCGGTGAGGCGCTATTGTCCTATGATAGCCAGAACAATCTGAGTGAATTGGCCTTCAACATCCAGGGCGGTGCAAATCCAGACTTCCTGGTGCACATCGTTGGACAGGCTGACGTCGCTGTTGATTTTATCGTTTAAAATGGCAACGGTGGGCGATGATGCCCACCGTTTCACATGGGCCACCTATGTATAAATTTATTCTTGTCGGAATAATATTCTTGTTTTCAGGAGTCTCTATGGCAAGCAGCCTGGTTTTACCTTCCGCCGAAACGCTATCCGGGCAGTGGACGGTCAGTGATAAATCAAAATCTTGTGTTGTGCAGCTCAACACGGAGAGTGTGGATTCGGCTGGCGGCTATAGCCTGAAATTCTTGTCTGATTGCACGCCCGACGTATTGCCGCAAGAGCCTGCCGCATGGCGTCCCGCCCCCGATGGCATTGCGCTGTTGGACAAGGATGGGCTAACCGTACTTTTCTTCTCTCAGGAAGACGATCATTACCGTAGTCAAATCTGGGCTGAGACAGGAAAAATCTTGAAGAGAAATAACTAGCCAACAACGCCTTCTTATCCCTCGGCCTCGGCCGGCGCTTCTGAACGCGGTCATCAGGTTTCACGTCGCTCCGCTCACGATTTTCTGAGATATCGTTCCCTTGGTTATTCGTTGTCTTGCTGCGTTTATATTGCGTCGGGTGGACACCGGCGCAATATCAGCCGGCAACGAACAGCCGCTGCTGCCAGTGCAACAGTTGTGTCAGCGTGATTGGCGCAGCGGCAGCAATGGTCGCGCGATTTTCCAACGCAATCTCCCGCGCGCGTTGCAACGGCTCGGCGCTGAGGCGTTGCAAGTTTTGTTGCAGCGCCTGTTGCGTTTGCTCCAGCTCACCAACGCTAACGTGCGTCAGCTCATGATGCATCTGCTGCAAGAATTCGTCGGTTAACTGCCGCAGCTGTTCCGCGGTGAACGTCGGGGATTGCAGCGCGAACAGCAGGCCTTCGACATGGGTGCAGCGGTGGAAGGTGCATTGCACCACGTAGCCCACGTTGCGTTCCACGCGCAGCCGCTGAAAATAGCGCGGCGCGTAAAGCCGGGCCAGCACGCGCAGCGCCCAGCGGCCTTCGGCTTCATCGCTTTGCAGCGGGTAAAACTGCAGCAAAGCGTGTTCGGCGCCGCTTTCCGTCAGCGTGACAGGAGGATGTAAACGCGGCGGCGTTTGCGGCTCAGCCGTTATGGCGTAGGGGAAGTCATACAGCAAATGTGACAGCCGCCGTTTTAACTCGCCATCGCCGCCGACCAGGGTGGCATGCCAGTGTGGCGCCGTTGCCGTAGAGACGTTCAACGCCGCCGGCAATTGGGCTAACAGGCGGCGAATGGCGATATCGTTTTGTTGTTTTAACTGCGCGTGGCGCAGGTTTCTCGCCGCCTCGTTGATGACGGCCGGCGACGGCACCGCCAGGGCCCGGTTCACGACGTTCAGGCCGTGGCAGATCAGCCCGTGGCTGCCCGCCAGCTGCAGCAGCCACACACCCTGGTGGCGTTCGACGCTTAAATGTCCCTCCCGATGCGCTAACTCGGCCGCTCCGGGGCGCAATGCCGCCTGCAAACCACAGGACTGTTCTTCGCTGAGTGCGCCATGCGACGATGGGCGCAGCAACAGCACCGGCTGCGCCTCGCCGGAACGTAGATGCTGCAGCGGCGCCTGGCCGGCCGGCAAGGGCGGTATCGGCAGCGCCGCCGAAGCGGAGAAAAAGCGGAAAGGCTCCACTGTAGGCGTCAGCGCGGCGCCGACGAAGGGGCCAAGGGTCAGCGGCAGCCCTTGGATTTCGCGCGTTTCACCGCCCCCCTCGGGCAGCACGGCCAGGCGGCGGCGCGGCGCTGCCATCAGCATAGCGAGTTGCCGTGTCCAGTCGTCATGCTGTTCCGTCGGCGGCAGCCCCAATGCCCTGGCCCGCAGCTGATCGAGCGGCGCCAAACGGTGAAAATCGCGGTTCGCCAGTTGCCCGAAATGCGCAAGCTGGCCCGGTGTCAGCGCGTTCAGGGCCTGCAGCCATGCCAGCAAGGCGCTTTCGATATGGGCGGCCTCAGACGCCGAGCCGTGATTGACGGTGAAAATAAAACTCAGCAGGGCGCTGTTTTCGCCGCAGCGGGCATAATCCAGACGAACGGCGTCGCCCCACGCGTGCGCGCGCAGCCGTGCCAGCAGCCCGCCAGGGGCATCGTCCAGCAATAAACGCTCAAGCCGTCGCAGCCAGCCGCGTGAACGGCAGTGCGGCAGAGCAAACACCAGCCGCAGCTGCGGCGCGCCGGGAAGAGACAGCGTGTAATCTTGTCCGGCGGCCAGCGGCGGCAATGTCTCGGGCGGCGTGGCGCTGCCCGACGGCAAGCCGCCACCGTAGCGCTGCGCCAGCGCATGCAGCTGCTCAAGTGATTGCGGGCCTTGCAGCCACAGCGTCATGTTCGGTGCGCGGTAATAATGGTGGTGAAACTGCCGCAACGCCTGCTGCAATGCGGAAATATCGCTGCCGAAAGCGGCGCGGCTGCCGATATGAAAGCGATGCAGCGCGTCAAATCCGCTGAACATCTGCCGCTGCGCCGCTTCGCAGCGGGTTTCACCGTCGGCGCGCAGCAGGCGGTATTCGGCGTCGATGACCTCGATCTCCTGGGCGATTGCCTCAGCCGCCAGCTGCGGGGCGGCGAGCATATCGATCAGCCTGGCCAACCCCTCCGCCAGCTGTTCGGCGCCCACTTCAAAGAAAAACGCGGTTTGCGTGGCCTGGGTGGTGGCGTTTAGCCGGCCGCCGGCCGCCTGCGTCCAGCCCATCAGCCCATCTTGCGCGCTGAAGTTCGCGCTGCCGCGAAACAGCATATGCTCCAGCAGATGCGCCAGGCCGGGCCAGGCGGCAGGCGCCTGAAAGCTGCCCGCTTCGATGCACACCAGTGCGGCGGCGCCCTCAGCGGCCGGGGTGCTTATCGCCCTGACGGCCAAACCGTTATCGAGCTGCCACGAAGCGGCGAGTGTCATCGTCAGCCCTTGAAGATCAGTCGGGAGTTGGTCTGATTGCGAAAGCGCAGCTGATCGATACCGATCTGCGAGCGATTCGCCGCTTCACGCGCCGCCAGAATGGTGCCGTGGTGCGGCGATTTGCCGCACACCGGGTCGGCGTTGTCGGCGTCGCCGGTCAGCATGAACGCCTGGCAGCGGCAGCCGCCGTAGTCTTGCTCTTTCTCCGAACAGGACCGGCAGGGCTCCGGCATCCAGTCATAGCCGCGATAGCGGTTAAAGCCGAAGGAGTGATACCAGATATGCTGCAGATCGTGCTCCAGCACCGACGGAAACGTAATCGGTAACTGACGGGCGCTGTGGCAGGGTAACGCCATGCCTTCCGGCGTCACGCTCATGAAGATGGCCCCCCAACCGCCCATGCAGCCTTTAGGCCGCTCCTCGTAGTAATCCGGCGTGACGAACAGCAGGTTGGCCAGCTTGCCGTCGGCGGCCATGCGCTCGCGATAGCGTTTCACCACCGCTTCTGCCTCGGCGATCTGTTCGCGGGTCGGCAGCAGCCCTTCGCGGTTCAGGTGCGCCCAGCCGTAGAACTGGCAGGTCGCCAGCTCGACATCGTCGGCATCCAGCTGGATCGCCAGTTCGATGATGCGGTCGATCTGGCCGATATTATGGCGATGCAACACGAAGTTGAGCACCATCGGGTAGCCGAGCGCCTTGACCGCCCTGGCCATCGCCAGCTTCTGCTGAAACGCCCTGGCGGAGCCCGCCAGCGCGGCGTTCAGCGTTTCGTCGCTGGCCTGAAAACTGATCTGAATATGATCCAGCCCGGCGTCGGCGAAGGTTTGCAGTTTCTTCTCGGTCAGGCCGATGCCGGAGGTGATCAGGTTGGTGTAAAACCCGAGATCGCGCGCGGCGGCGATCAGCTCGGGCAGGTCTTTACGCACCAGCGGCTCGCCGCCGGAGAAGCCGAGCTGCACGCTGCCCATCGCCCGCGCCTGGCGAAACACCTCTATCCACTGCGCGGTGGTCAGCTCTTTTTCCTGCGCGGCAAAATCGAGCGGGTTGGAGCAGTACGGACACTGCAGCGGGCAGCGGTAGGTCAGCTCCGCCAGCAGCCAGAGCGGCGGATTCACCGCCGGCGCACGTGGTTCAGTCACGGAAGGTCACCCATTTTTGTTCGTAGGCGCGCTGGAAAAACTCCAGCACGTCGTCCGCCAAGCCGTCGGCGCCGGGGAAGCGGACGTTCAGCTGGGCGATGATGCCATTCAGCGTGGTGTGGCCGTCGACCAGCTGCAAGATGGCGGCGGCGCTGTCGTTCAGTTTGGCCATGCCTTCCGGGTAGAGGATCACGTGGCTGTTTTGCACCGGCTCCCATTGCAGGCGGTAGCCGCGGCGGAAGACGGGGGTGTGTTCAGGATTCAGCGTCATTACACCAGCCTCTGATTGTGCCAGACCCGCGCGGCGGTCACGCTGTGATAAGGCGGGCGGTTCAGGGTATAGGCCATGCTCATGGCGTCCAGCATGCTCCACAGAATGTCCAGCTTGAACTGCAGGATCTCCAGCATGCGCTGCTGCTTTTCTACGGTGTCGCAATAGTCCAGCGCCAACGCCAGGCCGTGTTCCACGTCGCGGTTGGCCTGGCCGAGGCGGCTGCGGAAATAGTCGTAACCGGCGGCGTCGATCCACGGGTAGTGTTGCGGCCAGCTGTCGAGGCGCGACTGGTGGATCTGCGGCGCGAACAGTTCGGTCAGCGAGCTGCAGGCGGCTTCCTGCCAGCAGGCGCGGCGCGCGAAGTTGACGTAGGCATCCACCGCAAAGCGCACGCCGGGCAGCACCAGCTGTTCAGAAAGCAGGGCGTCGCGCTGCAGGCCGACGGCCTCGCCGAGGCGCAGCCAGGCCTCGATGCCGCCTTCGCTGCCGCCGTAGCCGTCGTGATCCAGAATGCGCTGCACCCATTTACGGCGGGTGTCCGGCTGCGGGCAGTTGGCCATGATCGCCGCATCCTTGATCGGAATGCTGGTCTGGTAGTAGAAGCGGTTGGCCACCCAGCCCTGGATCTGCTCACGCGTCGCTTCGCCGTTGTGCATCGCGATGTGATACGGGTGGTGGATATGATAATAAGCGCCTTTGGCGCGCAGCGCCGCTTCAAATGCCTGCGGCGTCAGGGGGCGTGGTTGCGTCATGGCGATTCCCTACAGTTCGATGTTCATGCCGTCCCAGCTCACTTCGATGCCGGCGGCGGTCAGGCTCTGCCGTTCCGCGGAGTCTTCATTGAGGATCGGGTTGGTATTGTTAATGTGGATCAGGATCTTGCGTTTGGCGGGCAAGGCGCTGAGCAGGGCCGCCAGCCCGTGCTCTTCCGCCAGCGCCAGGTGTCCCATGTCCTTGCCGGTGTTGCGCCCCACACCGGCGTTGGCCAGCTCGTTGTCGCGCCACAGCGTGCCGTCGATCAGCAGGCAATCCGCCCGGCGTAGCCAGGGCATCAAGGCCTCGTCCGGCTCACCGAGGCCCGGCGCATACAGCAGGCCGACACCGCGCGCGATATCTTCGATGAACAGCGCCACATTGTGGCCCGGCAGCGGGCGATCGCGGTACGGCGAATAGGGCGGCGCGTTGCTGAGCAATGGAATGGCGGTAAAGCGTACGTTCGGGCAGACCGCCGTGCGGAACGGTTCGCCGGGCGTCACCGGGTGGTGAATCAACCCGCCGTTCCAGTGGGAGAGCATGGGAAACAGCGGGAAGCCGGTGCTGAGATCGTCATGCACTTCAGGGGTGCACCAGACGTGGTGCGGGCAGCCCTCACGCAAATTGAGCAAGCCCGCGCAGTGATCGATCTGGCTGTCGGTCAGCACGATCGCGCCGATGCCGGTGCCGCGCAGCACGTCGGGATTGTTCAATTCAGGCGAGGCCAGCAGCTGATGGCAAATGTCCGGTGAAACGTTGCACAGTACCCAGTTTTTACCGTCGTCGCTGACGGCGATGGAAGACTGCGTGCGGCGCGTGGCGTTGATGCTGTGGCTGCGAACGCCCCGGCAGTTGTCGCAGTTGCAATTCCACTGGGGAAAGCCGCCGCCCGCTGCCGAGCCGAGAACTTTTATCTGCATGTCTGAACCAGAAAAAGAAGGAAAGAAATGCCCGCGCGAAAGGCGGGCAGACGGGCGATTAACGGTTGGAAATGTACAGCGTCACTTCCAGCCCCAGACGCAGGTCAACAAACTCAGGTTTAGTCCAGGTAGTCATAGCGGTGCTCCTTTACATGCATCGTGATAGTTCGAGCCCAATGAGAAATTTTCGCATTAGGCCGGCCCAATGTTGGCGAAATGTGACGAAGATCGCAACCTTTAAAGCGTAACCGGGTTATTCACCCCAGGTGGCGGCGAGCACGTTCAGCCAGTTGCGCCAGGTCAGCTTCTCCAGCAGCCGGTTATCGAACCCGGCCTGCGCCAGCGCTTGCGTCAGGCGCGGCAGGCCGGCGGCGTCCTCCAACGGTTGCGGTACGTTGACCCCGTCAAAATCAGAGCCAAATCCCACGTGATCTTCACCAAGTTTAGCGATCAAATACTCAACGTGTTTAACAATTTCTGTTAGGTCGGTCGTTGCACTGTCACGTTTACCGTCAGCGCGCAGGAAGGCGGTGCCGAAATTGACGCCGACTATCCCGCCGCTCTGGGCGATGGCCTCCAGCTGTGCGTCGGTCAGGTTGCGCGGCTGCGGGCAGAGGGCATGGACGTTGGAGTGGGTGGCGACCAGCGGTGCGCGGCTCAGCGCGGCGGTTTGCCAGAAGGTTTTCTCGTTCATGTGCGAGACGTCGATCATGATGCGGCGCTGGTTGCAGGCGCGGAGCAGCGCCTCGCCGGCCGGCGTCAGGCCGGGGCCGGTATCGGGGGAGCCGGGGAACGGCCCGCTGACGCCGGTGCCGAAGGCGTTCGGCAGATTCCAGAATGGCCCGATGCTGCGCACGCCCAGCCGGTAGAAGGCCTCCAACTGCGTCAGCTCCGCATCGATCATGCCGGCGCCTTCGATATGCAGCACCGCGGCCATTTGCCGGTTGAGGCGGCACTGTTCTATCTCGGCGGCGGTGCGGCAGATGTGCAGCCGCCCCTGGGAAGCCTGTTCCAGCTGATAAAGGATAGCGATCTGCCGTTCGGCGATCGCCAGCGGATCGAAGGCGGCCTGCGCCTCCTCCGGCGTTTGATTACGCATCTGGGCGATATAGCTGACCGGGGGAATAAATACCGCGAACAGCCCGCCGCAGAATCCGCCGCGCTGCATGCGGGAGAAATCGAGGTGGCCCGGCGTGACGCGGGAATAAAAGGCGGCGACCGGATCGTCGTCATGCTGTAGCCACAGGTTGAGCAGCAGATCGTTATGGCCGTCGAACACCGGCCAGAGAGGGGGAAGCGTCATGGGCATTTCACTGAGTCAGGCATCGTGAATGCTATGTTCTCCCATCGCGCGAGGGGGAACAACCCTCAGGCTATGGGGGTTTTGCCGTCGACTGGATCACTCGACATCAGCAGGGCAAAACTTAGTGACATTGTCACTATTCGCAAAGCGGTTCCTGCACGCGTTGGCGGCAGACCGTCAGCAGTAGCTGCCGCAGCCAGCGGTGATCCGTCTCGGCGTCCAGACGCGGATGCCACATCTGCGAGACGGTGATGGGCGGCGTTCTTACCGGCAGCTCGAAGACGCGCAGCGGGCCATCGGCAGGTTGAGCCTGGAGGAAAGAGGCGGGCAGCAACGCCAACAGGTTCGAGGCTTGCGCCACCGCCAGCGCGGCCGGAAAGCTCGGCACCACGGCGGCGATATGGCGTGCCAGCCCCAGCTCCGCCAGCGCGGCGTCTACCGGCCCGAGGATGCGCCCGCTGCGCGAGGCCACCACGTGGCCGCAGGCGGCGTAGTCGGCGGCGCCGATCTCGCGCTGCTGCGCCAGCGGATGTGCGGTTCTCATCACGCCGACGAAGCGATCGCGGAACAGCGCCTGCAGGCGGATTTCCGGGCCCATGTCACCCAGCACGCCGATCTCCAGATCGACCAGCCCTTCACGCAGGGGGCGGTCGCTTTTCTCCGGCTTGGGCGCAAAGCGCAACCGTACCCGCGGCGCCTGTTCGGCAGCGGCGGCGATCAGCGCCGGGCCGAAGGCCTCGACGAAGCCGTCGTTGGCGCGCAGCGTGAAGGTACGATCCAGCGCGGCGGGATCCAATGCTCCCTGCGCCGGGCGCAACACAGCGCGCGCTTCGAACGTCGCGTGCCGCGCCCGCTCGCACAGCGTTTCGGCATAGGGCGTCAGCACCATATGACGGCCGGCGCGCACCAACAGCGGATCGCCGGTGGCCGCGCGCAGTCGGCTGAGGGTACGGCTCATCGCCGAGGGGCTTAAACCGAGACGGCGCGCCGCGCCGGCAACGCTGCCCGCCGTCAGCAGCGCGTCGAGCGCGATCAGCAGGTTGAAATCCGGGTCGGTCATGCGTTTATCCTGTGGCGCTGGAAATAGGGAAGGCGTTTGCTGCAGTATATCAGCGTAAGCGCTGCGTCTCCTGCGATTGATGAGCAATAAAAAAGCCGATAACAAACGTTATCGGCTTTACAGGCAGGGGGACGACGTTACGCCGGCAGCTGCTGTGCGGTTTTCTCGACCAGCGCCAGCAACAGCTTGATGTCTTCCAGCGTCACGATCGGGTTCAGCAGCGTCATCTTCAGGCAGGTCACGCCATCGAACTCGGTCACGCCGACGTTGGCACGGCCTGATTCCAGCAAGGCGTCGCCGATGCGCTGGTTGAACAGGGCGACGGCCGCGTCGCCTTTCGCCGCCAGCTGCGCCGGACGGTAACGGAACAGCACGCTGGCCAGCTGCGGCTGCATCACCAGTTCCAGCGATTCCTGGTCGGCGATGTAACGCGCCACCTGTTGCGCCAGCGTGACGCCGTGATCGATGATCTCGGCGTATTGCTTCTGCCCCAGCGCTTCCAGCCCCATCCACAGCTTCAACGCATCGAAGCGGCGGGTGGTCTGCAGCGATTTGGAGACCAGGTTCGGCACGCCTTGCGCCTCGTCGAACTCGGAGTTCAGGTAGGCCGCCTGATAGCGCATCAGCTCATAATGGCGCGCGTCTTTCAGCAGGAAGGCGCCGCAGCTGATGGTCTGGAAGAACTGCTTGTGGAAGTCCAGGGTGATGGAGTCCACCAACTCCAGGCCGTCCAGGTAGTCGCGGTACTGCTCGGAGAGCAGCAGCGCGCCGCCCCAGGCCGCATCCACGTGCACCCAAATTTTCTGCTCCGCCGCCAGCCGCGCGATATCGCGCAGCGGGTCGATCGCGCCGGCGTCGGTGGTGCCGGCGGTGGCGACGATCGCCATCACCTGCTCGCCGTTGGCCTTCGCCTGCGCCAGTTTGTCCGCCAGATCGTTCACGTCCATGCGGGCGAAGCGATCGGTTTTCACCAGGGTGACGGACTGGTAGCCGAGGCCCATCAGCGCCATGTTCTTCTGCACCGAGAAGTGGGCGTTTTCAGAACAGAACACTTTCAGCTTGCGCAGATCGCCCACCAGACCGTCCTGCTGCACGGAGTGGCCCTGACGCGCGAAGAACGCATCGCGCGCCAGCATCAGCCCCATCAGGTTGCTCTGGGTGCCGCCGCTGGTGAACACCCCGGCGTCGCCGGGCTGGTAACCGACCTGGGCGCGCAGCCACTCGATCAATTTCATTTCGATCAGCGTGGCCGACGGGCTCTGATCCCAGGAGTCCATGCTTTGGTTGGTGGCGTTGATCAGCACTTCGGCGGCCTGGCTAATCACCAGGCTCGGGCAGTGCAGGTGCGCCACGCACTGCGGGTGGTGCACCGACAGGCTGTCTTTCAAAAAGTACTCGATGGCGCGCTCGATCGCCGCCTGGTTGCCCAGGCCTTGCGGAGTGAAGTCGAGCTGGATGCGCTCGCGCAGTTCGGCAACGCTTTTGCCCTGATACATCTCGGGCTGTTGCAGCCACTGCACGACGGCTTCACTGCTCTGCGCGATCGCCTGGCGGTAAGCCTCGGCGCTGTGCGCCGAGGAAGCCAGAATCGGGTTTAACTTGGACATCGCGGTTATTCGCTCCACTTAGACTGGCTTGATGCCGGCGGCCAACAGCGCCTGCTCAAATTTATCCAGGAAAATACCCAGCTCATCGTTGGTGATCAGCAGCGAAGGCAGCAGACGCAGAACGCAGCCGTTGCGGCCGCCGCGCTCCAGGATCAGACCGGATTCGAAGCATTTCTTCTGCAGCAGCGCGGACAGTTCGCCATCGGCCGGGTAGCAGCCCATGTGATCCTGCGCTTCGTTCGGCTTGACGATCTCGATGCCGATCATCAGGCCCAGACCGCGGACGTGACCGATCACCGGATAACGTTTCTGCAGCTCGGCCAGCTTGCCTTTCAGCCACTCACCCTGAGCGGCCACTTTGTCGGCGACCTTATGCTCTTTCAGGTACTGCAGGGTGGTCAGGCCGGTGGCCATCGCCAGCTGGTTGCCGCGGAAGGTGCCGGTGTGGTGGCCCGGTTCCCAGGCGTCGAACTCTTTTTTGATGCCCAGCACCGCGAGCGGCAAGCCGCCGCCGACCGCTTTCGACATCACGATGATGTCCGGCTCGATGCCCGCGTGTTCGAAGGCGAACAGCTTGCCCGTACGGGCGAAACCGGCCTGAACTTCGTCGATGATCAGCAGAATGCCGTGTTCCTGGGTCACTTTGCGGATGCGCTGCAGCCACTCGGCCGGCGCCGGGTTAACCCCGCCTTCGCCCTGAACGGCTTCCAGGATCACCGCAGCCGGTTTACGCACGCCGCTTTCCACGTCGTTGATCAGGTTGTCGAAGTAGTAGGTCAGCGCCTTGACGCCGGCTTCACCGCCGATGCCCAGCGGGCAGCGGTATTCATGCGGATAAGGCATGAACTGCACTTCCGGCATCATGCCGTTGATCGCCGCCTTCGGCGACAGGTTGCCGGTGACCGACAGCGCGCCGTGGGTCATGCCGTGGTAGCCGCCGGAGAAGCTGATCACACCGGAACGGCCGGTGTGCTTTTTCGCCAGCTTCAGCGCGGCTTCCACCGCATCGGCGCCGGACGGGCCGCAGAACTGCAGGCAATACTCTTTGCCTTCGCCAGGCAACAGAGAGAGCAGGTAATCGGAGAAACGATCTTTCAACGGGGTCGTGAGATCGAGAGTATGTAACGGCAAGCCGCTGGTAATGACATTTTGGATGCTTTGCAGGACGTCGGGGTGATTATGTCCAAGAGCCAACGTTCCCGCCCCGGCCAGGCAATCAAGATATTGATTATTCTCAACATCAGTGATCCAAACGCCCTGGGCTTTCGCAATTGCCAACGGCAATTTGCGCGGATAACTCCTAACATTCGACTCAAATTCGGCTTGACGCGCCAAATAGGTTTCATTGTTTCCGTTTAATGAGTTTGCAACTAAAGTATCAATACGGACTTTATCCGTCATCATATCTCTCCTACAACCGAAGGTCTCAAGACGCAACGATTGAATTAATGAATTTAGAAAAGTAACTGCCTTGTGAAAAGCGCGACCAATATATGGCTTTTTCGCCTGGGACTCAATAGCCGATTTTGTTTTGAATTGTTTAGTTTTTTCTTAGGCTCATCAATATGTTGTTGATTTGTTGACCGTTGGTTTTGCCGGCAGAAAACAACATTTCTTTAACATTGCGTAAAAATCCTTTTCTGCTTTCCTTTGGCTGCTTCTTTAATGCATTTATTATTAAGGTGAATTTCCGATTAATAACATAAATAGAAAATAGCGGCTTATTTTCATCTATTCACCACCTTAAGTCCTATAGCGGTTATATACACAAAATTTGTGATGAATATAAGCAATCGAGCGTTAAAAGCGCAGTACCCAGAGTGGTGATTTCTTGCAGATTTTACGTAGCGCGATCAAAACAGCGGGATTTTTGTGCGGTGCCGGCATGTCTGCCGGCGCCGCGGTCATTAACGTTGCCGTAACCAGGCATGATAGCGCCGCAGAGTGCGGCGGGTGCGCCACCGATCGATGAGCAGCGACCACAGCGGGGAGTAACGCACGTTGCGCGTCCGATCGCGGCTCAGAGCGTGCATGCGGCGCTTGATCAGCGCCATGCGGGCGAGCAGCGTCAGCGTTTTGTCGCGCCATGTTACCGGCGCGGGCAGCGCATGAGGGGCTTCGCCGGTTTGCCAGCGGCGCGGCAGATCGGGAATTTCCGCCATGGCGGTGGCGATGCCGACCACCGCGACGCCGCTGTTCAGCACCCGTTGCGCCACCGTCGGGCGGGTGATGCCGCCGGTGGTCATCACCGGCATGCGGGCTACTGCGGCGAGATCGCGGGCGAAGGTCAGAAAATAAGCTTCACGCGCCAGGGTACTGTCGTCTGCCGTTTCGCCCTGCATCGCCGGGCTTTCATAGCTCCCGCCCGATAACTCCACCAGATCGACCGGCAGTTCGTTGAGCATCAGCAACACCTGCCGGGCTTCGTCCGGCGAAAAGCCGCCGCGCTGAAAATCGGCGGAATTGAGCTTTACCGCCACGCAAAAACCTGGCGAGACCCGCTTGCGCACCGCGCGCACCACCTCCAGCAGCAGGCGGGCGCGATTTGCCAGCTCGCCCCCCCAACGATCGCTGCGCTGGTTGGCCAACGGCGACAAAAACTGAGAGATCAGGTAGCCATGCGCCGCATGGATCTGCACGCCGGTAAACCCGGCCCGTTCGGCGGCGTGCGCGCTGGCGGCAAAGCGGGCGATCACCTCGGCAATCTGCGCTTCGCTCATGGCTTCCGGCTGCGCGAACGCTTTGCTGTACTTACCCATGGCCATCGGAATGGCGGAGGGCGCCCAGGCGTTGCCGCCCATGTCGGCCATTACCTGGCGGCCCGGGTGGCTGAGCTGCATCCAAACCTGCGCGCCTTCCTGGCGCGCGGCCTTGGCCCAGGTTTCGAACGAGGCGAGCGGCGTATCCTGTTCCAGCACCACGCCGCCGGGTCCGGTCATGGCGCGGCCGTCGATCATCACGTTGCCGGTGATGATAAGACCGGCGCCGCCGATACCCCAGTGGCGATACAAGCGCCATAGCGCGGGGCCGGGCAGTTGGCCTTCATCGGCCAAATTTTCTTCCAACGCGGCTTTGGCCAAACGGTTGGTCAGGCGGCTGCCGTTGGGTAGTGTCAGTGGGGTAAACATCGGGTTTGCGCTCCTGTCGCAGGGGGAATGGCGCTATACTAGGTTTAAAGTTAACTTTAAGGTCAATAGGGCATGAAGATCGGAGAATTGGCGGAACGGGCCGGCGTGGCCGCCTCGGCGATACGCTACTACGAGCAGCAGGGTCTGCTGCCCAAAGCGGTGCGCGGCGTCAACGGTTATCGGGTGTATAGCGAAAGCGCGCTGGAACGGCTGCATCTGATCCAAATTGGCCAGAATCTGGGCTTTTCGCTGCAGGCGATCCAACGCGTGCTGGCGCTGCAGGGCAGCGCTTATGAGGATGGGTTGATACAGGGCGTCGAGACCCGTCTGGCGGAAATCGAGCGGATGTTGGTCACGTTGAATGAGCAGCGAGAAGCATTGCTGGCGACCCGACTTACCTTGCTGGGATCCGGCGTGGCGGGGTTATGCCAGGTCAAAAATGAAAAGTTGGCCGGTGCGTGGCCGGCCTGCACAGATTAGCGGCGTTTAAAGGCGGAGCGCCCGGCATATACTGCTGCGGTGCCCAATTGGTCCTCAATGCGCATCAGCTGATTGTATTTTTCGATGCGCTCGCCGCGGCACGGCGCGCCGGTTTTCACATGGCCGGCTCGCATCGCAACCGTCATATCGGCGATAAAGCTGTCGACGGTTTCGCCGCTGCGGTGCGAGATAAAGGCGCCCCAGCCGTTTGCCTGGCAAAGCTGC
The DNA here is from genome assembly GCF_049065515.1 of Serratia sp. SA088. Classification (NCBI taxonomy): domain Bacteria; kingdom Pseudomonadati; phylum Pseudomonadota; class Gammaproteobacteria; order Enterobacterales; family Yersiniaceae; genus Serratia; species Serratia sp. SA088. The sequence continues at coordinate 929,500 of NZ_JBAKGW010000001.1, read as the reverse complement.
ACGGCGGCGAAGGTTTCGCTCAGGGTGCCGATCTGGTTCAGCTTGATCAGCGCGGCATTAGCCAACCGTTCATCAATCCCGCGCTGGATATATTTCACATTGGTGACGAACAGATCGTCGCCGACCAGCTCCACCTGATCGCCCAGGGCGTCGCTCAGAATACGCCAGCCGGCCCAATCGTCCTCGGCCAAGCCATCTTCAATCAGCACAATGGGGAAATCCTGTACCAGCCGCTGGTAATAGGCCGTCATCTGGGTTGCGTCCAACTCGAGGTTCTCGCTGCGCAGGCGGTATTTGCCGTCGGCGTAGAATTCACTCGAGGCCGGATCCATGCAGATAGCGATATCTTCTCCCGGTCGGTAGCCGGCTTTCTCTATCGCCTGCACGATCAGCTCCAGCGGCTGGCTGTTTGAGGCGACCGCCGGCGCGAAACCGCCTTCGTCGCCGACGCCAACCGACAGGCCTTGTTCCAACAGGATTTGGCGCAGCGCCTGATAGACTTCACTGCCCCAGCGCACGGCTTCGCGCAGCGACGGCGCGCCCAGAGGGGCTATCATAAACTCCTGAAAGTCCGCCCCTTGCCAACGGGCGTGCACGCCGCCGTTGATGATATTCATGCAGGGCACCGGCAGCAGGTTGGCGCCGATGCCGCCCAGATAACGATACAGCGGCAACTGCGACAATTGCGCTGCGAGGCGGGCGGCGGCCAGAGAAACGCCGAGCAGGGCGTTGGCCCCCAATCGGCTCTTGTTCTCGCTGCCGTCCAGCGCGATCAGTCGGCGGTCAATCTCCTCTTGTTGGCGCACATCCACCCCACGCAGCGCCTCATTGATCGCCGTTTTGATGCTGTGCACCGCCTCCAGTACGCCTTTGCCGCCGAAACGGTGCGGATCGCCGTCGCGGTGCTCCACCGCCTCGCGCGACCCGGTGCTGGCACCGGAGGGGACCGAAGCCCGGGCTACGACGCCCGCCGCGCTCATTTCGACTTCGACGGTCGGGTTGCCGCGCGAATCCAGGATTTCTCTGGCGGTTACGTTTTCAATCTCATAGCTCATGGGTAGTCACCTCATTCTAGGGAGTTGGCACATGCTTTATCAGCACGTCGATGGACAAATGGTTAATGAACTCGAAGCCGAAGGAGGAAAAGACGCCGAACGGACGGTTCTGATGGCCTAACAGCAACAGATCGACGCCTTCGCGGGCAATCAGGGCTTCGACGTCTTTGAAGCGATGGATACTGACAATTGCGCGCACCTCCAGGGGGATTGAGCAGTCTTCCACCAGACGGCTGAGCATGGCCTTGGCGGCGATCACCTCGCTGGACTGGCGATCTTTGGTCAGCGAATCGCTGAGATAGTCCAGCTCGGCATAGTCGGCGCTGATGTGCGCCACGGTAATGCGCGTATTCATCTGCTGATTGAGGCGTTCGGCATGATGCAACAGCAGCCGGCCGTCGCGTTCATCCTGCACCAGCAGTAAAGCATGTTGGTAGAGCGGCATGACTTATCTCCCTGCGTTAGCGATCTGGCGGGTTAACCACGGTAAAACCTCTTTTTTCCGGCTCGTCATGCCGGGCAGAGACACCTGACGAATGTCGAGCACCCGGTTCGGCGAGAAATACAGTGTGGAGCGACGCCAGGTGATATCGGTGACCAATAGCGCGGCCATCTCCAGCCCGGCTTCCTGCTTCGCATGTTCAAGCGCCTGTTGCAGTGCGGGCAACAGCGGATCGATGTCGCTCATGGTCCGCACTTCTATCTGCGACAGCAGCAGCGAGACGCTCTGGATGCGGTAATTCTTGGCGTCGCGGTGCAGCAACTGCGCGGCGGATTGCCCCGAGAGATCGGTTTTGGCGGCGAGCAGCCCGGCGGTGAAGGCGTCATAGTCGACATGAGAAATTGCGCGCAACCGCGAGACCGCCAGCCGATCCTGTTCGGTGGCGGTCGGCGCGCTCAGCGCGACGGTATCGCTCAAAATGGCGCCCAGCAGCAGCGTGGCCTGGGCGGAAGAAAGCGGCATCGGCCTTTCCGCCGCCAGGATCTGCAGGATCACGGTGGCGCAACAGCCGACGGCGCGAACCCAGACATCGGGCGGGTTGCGAGTGACTAACGTGCCCAGCCGGTGATGGTCGATAACGCCGACCACATCGCTGTCGGGCAATGAGGCCGGCCCTTGTTCGACGTCGGTAAAATCGACCAGCCAGACTTTACGGTCACGGAGATCTTCTGTCAGCAGCGGAGGCGCTTGTACGCCGGCGGCGGCCAGTATGTAGCGGGTTTCCGGCGTCAGTTCGCCAAGGCGGAAAGCGACGGCCGGTTTGCCGAGGTGATTGAGCCAGTCCGCGACCACCAGCGCGCTGCAGATGCTGTCGCTGTCGGGATTTTTATGGCCGAAAACGTACAGCGGCATTTCCCGCGTGACGGCATCGGGCTGGAGTGGAAAAAGGGTAAAGCGTGAGATTTCATTCATAGCGACTCCTGACATACCTGCCTAAAAAATAAAGCGAAGTTGTATATCAGGCGTCATCATCCGGTTCGAGCGAACGCGGCGGTTGGGAAAGGTGGAACACCATCACCTTGTTAACGACTGTAGCGCAGCGCGGTGACAAACGCAACGCCCGGCAAAGCTGACGAGAATGCGCAATCGGATTGATACTGAGTGAGTCTATGATGGCTTCCCCGAAAACGAAGCCGAACGCCTGTCGGTATTGCATTCGCTGAACGTGCTGGATTCAAACTCGGTGGAAAAACTGGATCGCCAATGGTTTTTATCGCGTTACGGTCTGGATGCCCGGGAAACGCCGCGCAATATCTCGTTTTGCGGCCATGCTATCTTGCAACGCGAAGCGCTGGTGGTGCCCGATACCGCCAAAGACCCGCGATTTTTCGATAATCCGCCAGCATCGGCGCGGCCATTTCCCCACGCGGCGATGTGACGGAGGAGATGCTGCTGACCCGCGCCGACGGCGCAATGTATCAGGCGAAATCGGCCGGAAAGGGCACTTATGCCATCTGCGAGCTGTGAGCGTGCAACGGTGGCGGTCTCAGGGTAAGCTGTTTTTTCTTTTCCTGTGAGCAGAACTCCGGATTTATTGCATGGCGTCAAATCATCAACATACCGACTGGCTCGAACTGCAGCGCGATGACGAAACGGGTATTGAGAGCGTCAACGCCCACTTTCAGGGGCATGCCTACGATCCTCACGATCATGATGAAATGCTGGTGGGCGTCACGCAGCAGGGCTTGCAGCGTTTCAATTGCCACCGCTCGCTGCATACCAGCCGGCCGGGGCGCGCCATGCTGATCGAGCCGGGCGCGGTGCACGATGGCCATGCGCCGCAGGCCGAAGGGTTTACCTATGCGATGCTTTATCTACCGCAGCGCTGGGTCTCCGACGCGATGCAGCGCCGCGGATTGGGGGACGCCTCAGTGCTGGAAGGCGCTTTCCACAGCACGTTGACCGACGATCCGATGCTGGCGACCGCGATACAACAGGCTTTTTTTGCGTTGCATCAGAGGGAAGGCCGGCTGGCGCGCGATCAAAGCCTGGACCAACTGCTGACGCTTTTGGCGCGGCATATACGCGTCAGGCCAACGTCCCAAAGCGATGACGCTTTGATTGAGATGAATCGTTTACGGGACTACTTGCACGAGCACATGGCGGATAATCCCAGTCTGGAGGAACTTGCGCTTCAGTGCGGCCTGGATCGTTTCCGTCTGACTCGCCAATTCGCCCGCGCTTTCGGCCAGTCGCCGCATGCTTACCTGATCCGGCTGAGGCTGCGTGCCGCGCGACTGTTACTGGCGCAGGGGGAAGAGCCGGCGCAGGTCGCCATGCAGGTCGGCTTTGCCGACCAGAGTCATTTGGGCCGCTGGTTCCGGCGCGCCTACCGTTTATCGCCGGCGGCCTATCAACGCCAGTGCACAAACGTTCTATACCGCTGACTCGCTCATCGCCGATGATGCGCTTTTAAGAGCACAACGGAGTAAAGCGAAACATGTTTGATACCAAGATAGCGTTTATCGTGCGTGACGATCTGCAAACCTGGCAGCGGCTGAACGTGGTGGCCTTTCTGGCGACGGGGATCGCCGCTGCGGCCCCGGAGATCATCGGCGAATGTTACGTGGATGCGGAAGGCAGACGCTACGGCGGCATTTCCGGGCAGCCGATGCTGATTTTCGCCGCGGATCTGCCGGGCCTGCAAAATGCGCATCGTAAAGGGCTGGAACGGGAATTGACGCTGATCCCCTATGTGCACGCCATGTTCTCGACCGGGCACGATGAAGCCAACCGGCAGGTTTTTCTCGTTGAAAACGCGGACAACCTGGATTTGGTCGGCCTGGCGCTGCGCGGGCCGAAGAAAGCGGTGGATAAGGCGATAAAAGGGCTGACGCTCCACGCCTGAGAATACCGTTAGCGCGGTGCGCTTCCAATACGGCGCTTAGGCCTGGAACGTCTGCAGCCAGGCGGCGAATTTTCTCACGATCTCATCGTCCCGATCGCGCAGCAGCAGGGAGTAAACGCCGGTTCGGATAGTCAACGCCGGGAAAGGCGACACCAGCCGACCGGACGACAGATGTTTGGCGCAGAACAGGTAAGGTACGACGGCCAGCCCCAGGCCGTCTTCGGCCGCCTGAATGGCGGCGAAGGTATGGTCGAGCGTGAGCGGCGGCGGTGAGGCGTTCAGCGCCGTCGGGTAGGTATTCAGCCAGCTGTGCCATAAATCTTCCCGGGCGCGAATGCGGATGGCGGTATGCTCGCCAAGCTTGTCCGGCGCACTGACCGGCATGGCGCGCAAATAGCTCTGGCTGCAGACCAGCAAGCTGTCTTCCTGCAGGAAAGGGATCGCCTTCAGCCCGGAGAAGTGCGCGGGATCGCGCCGGATCGCCACGTCAAACGGCGTATTGCGATCGACGGCGCCGGTGCTGGTGGTGATATCAACCGCGATCCCCGGATGTATCTCATTGAATGCCGCCAGCTTTGGCATCAGCCAGTGCATGGTAAACGTCGGCAGGCTGTGCACTACCAGCCGCTGCCGGCCGGCGCTCGCTTTCAGCGCGCTTTCCGCCGCAAACAATTCGCTTATCACCCGAGACGCGGTGCGCGAAAAATTCTCACCGGCCGGCGTCAGCCGCACGGACTTGTGTGCGCGATAAAACAGCGTGATCCCCAGCTGTGCTTCCAGGCTGCGAATATGGCGGCTGACCGCGCCGGTGGTGAGAAACAGCTCATCCGCAGCGGCGCTGAAGCTGCCAAGACGGGCGGCGGCTTCGAAAGCGGGCAGGTGCGGCAGGGAATAAAGTCGCTTCATAGGTTGAGTTTAGCTCAACCAAATGAGGGAGAAAAGATCGTTTGTCGGCCATTGATTTTGCTCATTATTATGGCGCATTCTCCCTTGTCTGTGAGTGTGTCATGCTGACGTTTTCCCCGCCTGTCGCCCGTGTTAGTCGAGTCATCCTCACCCATCGATGGACAGGGAGGCGGCGCTGAGATGCGAGCTTTCTTTCTGCTTTGCGTAAGCCGGGCCGGCCTCTGCCTGGGCACCATGATGTTCGCCGGCGCATTGCCGACCATCAGGAGCGAGTGGCAGCTCGACGCCGCCTCCGCCGGCACGGTGCAGACGGTGTTCAGCCTGACCAACGCCCTGGCGTTGCTGGTGGCCTCCTGGTGGTGTGATTCGTTGGGCGCCCGCCGGGTTTATCTGCTGTTCTCCTGGCTGGGCGCCGCTGCGTTGATGCTGTTCGCCGTATTTGCCCATTCTTATCTCGGCGCGTTGGTGTTGATGGCCTTCGTCGGTTTGACGCAGGGCGGGGCTTATACGCCGGCGCTGCTGTTGGCGATGGGGATGAACGGTCCGGCGCGGCGCGGTTATGCCATTGGCATGGTGCTGGCGGCCAGTTCGCTGGGGTATTTTCTGTCGGTTTTCATCGCCGGTTGGAGCGCCACGCGCTGGGGCGCCGGCGTGGCGTTTTCGCTGTGTGCCGCCGGTGCGTTACTGGGAGCGCTGGCGGGATCGTTGGCCCTGGTCGGTTATCGGGAACCGCAACCGCGCACGCTGGGGAGGAAGACGAAACGTGAAAGCTATGCTATCACCTACGCGACCCTGCTGTTGCTGATCGGGTATATCGCCCACAGCTGGGAGCTGCTCGGCAACTGGGCCTGGGCGCCCAGCCTGGTCAGCGAGGCGTTGAGCGGCTTCTCTCTGGATCCGCTCAGCGCCGGATTGATCGTCGCGGCGGTGATCCACCTGGCCGGCATGGTGGCTACATTGATTGTCGGCACCGTTTCGGACTATTTCAATCGCGCGTCGGTGCTGATGTTTATGGGCGCCGCCGGCGCATTGGGTTCGCTGTTGATGGGGTGGTCGGCGAACTGGGGGCCGGGCTGGACGCTGCTGGTCGTCAGCATCGGCAGTTTCTTCATCCTCGGCGACTCCGGCGTGCTGTCGGCTGCGATGGCGGACAACGTGCCGCCGCAACAGCTGGGCAGCGTGATGGGCTGGCGATCGTTGCTGGGGTTCGGCATCGGTTCGTTCGCCCCGTTATCCTTTGGCGTGGTGATGGATACCACCCACAGTTGGGGCGCGTCTTACGCCGTGCTGGCCTGCGGCGGCGGGGTAGCCTGTCTGGCGGCCTGGCTGCTTTGGCGACAACATTTGAAATGAGGCACGGGCATCATTAATGAATGGAACATCATCACGCATTATTATCGTGGGCGCCGGGATTGTCGGGGCATCGATCGCCTATCATCTTGCGCGTCAGGGGCAGCGCGTTATCGTCGTTGAGCAGGCGTATCCCGCAGCGGGGGCCACAGGCAGCTCGTTCGGCTGGATCAGCGAAGGCGTACCTGACGGCGCTCCCGACGCGTTTCTGCGGCGCGAGATCGTGGCTGACTGGATGCGCCTGACGCAGGAGATCCCGGAATTGTGGGTGAATTGGTCCGGCGCGCTCAGCTATGGTCAGGCGCCGGCTACGCAAAACCCCGACAATCGGCGTCTGTCCTTAGCCGAGGTGATGGCGCTGGAGCCGGCGCTCTGGCGGCCCGATAGCCAGGCCTATTTTGCGGCGCGCGATGGCGCGGTCGATCCGCAAGAGGTGACACAGCGGCTGCTCGAACGGGTAGGCGCGTTGGGCGGCGAGTTGCTTCTGGGACGTGCGGTCAGCGGATTTCTGCGCGAAGCCGGTGGGCAGATAACCGGCATCGTTACCGATGAGGGCGCGATCGCCGCCGAACGGGTCGTGCTCGCCTGCGGTACGGGGATCTCTGCGCTGCTGGACGGCAGCGAATTCTCGTTGCCGATCGAGGCGTCGCCGGCAATTTTGTTGCGCTATCACGCGGCGGCGCAGGCGGTGAACACGCTGATTGCGGGCGACGACATCGAAGTGCGTCATGCGCAAAATGGCGATCTGCTCGCGGCGGAGGATTATCCCGCTGGCGGCGATGTCAAACACGTGGAAGAGGACGCGCGATCGGCGCTTCAAAACCGCCTGCACGGCTCGGCGCCATTGCAGCTGCAGACGTGTTCGGTGGGGCTGCGCCCCAGGCCGCGCGACGGTTATCCCATCCTCGGGCCGCTGGGCGCCACCTGTCTCTATGTGGCGGTGATGCATCCGGCCGTGATGTGCGCTCCGACTCTGGGGCGGCTGGTCAGCGACGAGCTGCTGCACGGCGTTAATCCCGCCATTCCTCGCGGCTACCGCCCGGCGCGATTCACTGATCGGGCTGCTGGATAATCTTTCCGACTATGGATTCACATCGTAATGCGCTCAACGTTGCAGCGGTTTTTTGCGCCGTCGGCGAGGCTCTTATATATTTATTAGCATGCCTGAGGCAGGTTAGGCATGAAACGGCGGTCGATCGGGCCGCTGCAAGTACGACAGTTAATCCGTTCGCCAAGAGGCTCCGAGCCTGTGCTTTCGGTAGGGACAGCCGCCAATCGTTTCTACGGCGACCGAAGGCGGAGCAGCTACTCACCGGTCACGAGGACACTTACCATGCATAAGAGAACACTGGCGTCACTGCATTACGAAAACATGCCTTACGATGGGGTACACTTTCACATTTTGAAACGGGAGACGCCTGGCCATACGGCGTTGCTGAAGCTGGATGCGGGCAGCCGGCAACCGGCGCGTTTTCATCCGGGCTGGGTGAAACTGATGGTGCTGAGCGGTGAACTGAAGGTTGACGATCAGACGTTGCAACCCCATGAGATGTTGATCATTCCTGCCAATACCGCTTATACGGTACAGGCCATCACGGAAGTGATTTGTCTGGCGATTTCAGAGCTGGACGGCGCCGAGTTGGCCCGTTGATGAGATAACAACGTTGGATGGAGGAGAGCCTAGGCGCTCTCCCTATCCCTTCAGCAGTAAGCCGTCCCCCAGGCCGCGCTACCTGCTGATTGATGCGTACACCTCCTGATTATGCCACCGCGCTTTCCCTCTCCATCACTTTCGGCCGCGTCGCCCCCGCAACGAGCCGCCATCGCGCAGCGCATGCGCAACGTCATCGCCTCCGTTTTACGCAGAACGATGAAATTTTGGTGTAAATAGTGAGTTTCTTCGCATAAGGCCCCTGGTGTGGCTTGCGAGAACGTCACTATATGGAGGATCATGCGCTCCCTCTATCAAATAAAAGACATTCGCGTTATCAAAAGGGACAAACGATCATGGGATTCGAAGTCGACAACGCCGAAACGAAACGCATCGACCTCAGCAGCCACGAAAATTCCTCGTTCGAGGTGACGGGGCTGGTGAAACACTATCCGGCGGGCTTCGTCATTCCTTACCACTCGCATAAACGCTGTCATTTGCTCTATTCGCAACAGGGCGTTATGGCGGTCGAGGCGAGCAGCGGTCGCTGGATCGTGCCGCCCACCACCGCGGTTTGGTTGCGGCCGGGGGTAGAACATCAGATCGTCATGCAGAGCAACATCTGCGTTTACGGGATTTTGGTCGATGAAATCACCGCCGCGCGTTTGCCGCTGCGCGACGGCGTATTACAGGTTTCACCGCTGTTGCGAGAACTGATCGCCCAGTTGGCGACGCTGGCGCCTGAAGGGGCGGAGACCAAACGCAATGCGCTGCTCAGAGCGTTGTTCCTGGAGGAGCTGAGCCTGCAGCCGCAGCTGGCGCTGCATCTGCCTTGGCCGGTAGAGGCGAGAATGGCCGAAATTTGCCGGCAGTTGGTCATCACGCCGGCCGACGAACGCGGTATTGAGGCCTGGGCCGATTCACTGTCGATCAGCGTAAAGACCTTTCAACGCCATTTCAGCCAACAAACCGGCATCACCTTTGGCCAGTGGAAACAACGCCTGCGGCTGCTGTCGTCCATTCCGCTGCTGCTGGCCGGCAACTCGATCATCCACGCCGCCTTCGAAAGCGGTTACGAGAGTCACAGCGCCTATTCGGTGGCGTTCAAAAAACTGTTTGGCGTTTCGCCTTCGCGCTTTACGCTATAGCCTTATGGCATAGCGCGCTTCTCCTATAGATTGAAGCAACCTAATGACGTATAAAGCAAAGCAGTCAACTTCAGAGGCCGCGTCCCGTGATAAAAATTGTCGTGTATCTGATTCTCGCCGTGACGATCGCCATTATTGCGGCAAGAGTCCTCTTTCGTTTGCCGGATATTTCCCAACGTTCACCGCAGGCGGCGTTGCCGGCGGATCCTGCCGCGCTATTGCCGGCGCGAGCCGCCGAACTGATGGCGGCGCATCCCGGCCTGAGCGGCGTGGTGCCGCTGGTCAGCGGCCACGATGCATTCGCCAGCCGCCTGGCGCTGGCGCGAATGGCGGAAAGGTCGATCGACGCCCAGTATTACATCTGGCATAACGACACCTCCGGGCAGATCCTGCTGAAAACCCTGTATGACGCCGCCCAGCGCGGCGTGCGCGTGCGGCTGCTCTTGGACGATAACGGCGTCGCCATGGACGAGACCCTGGCGGCGCTGAACGCCCAGGAAAACGTCGAGATCCGTCTGTTCAACCCATCAACCGTGCGCACGCCGAAGTTGGCCGGCTACGCCTTTGACTTTATGCGCATGAACCGGCGCATGCATAACAAGTCTTATATCGTCGATGGCGCTGTGGCGATCATCGGTGGCCGCAACATCGGCGACGAGTATTTCCAGGTCGGCGACGAAAACTATTTCCTCGATCTCGACGTGTTGAGCGTCGGTAACGTGGTGGCGGAAACCGCCGAGGTCTTCGATCGCTACTGGAACAGCGCTTCGGTGTTTGGCGTTGAGCAAATTATCCGAGGCAAAGGCAATCTTTCTGCTTTCCTGACGCAGGCCACCGCGACCGAAAGCAGTGACCGGGCCCGCAAACTGGCGGTGCAGCTGGAAACCAGTGCGGTGCGCTTTCGCGATGGCGCCGTGCAGCCGGAATTCACCCAGGTCGAGCTGGTGGCCGACGATCCGGCGAAAGGGTTGGGTAAGGCTTCGCGCGATCGTTTGATGGTGACGCAGCTCAGCAAGATCATCGGCGGCGTCAACCAGCAATTGGAGCTGGTTTCCGCCTATTTCGTGCCGGGCCGGGAAGGGGCGAGCTTTTTTGAATCGCTTGCCAAACAGGGGAAATCCATCCGTGTGCTGACCAACGCGATGAACACCACCGACGTGCTGGTGGTCCATGCCGGTTACGCCAAATACCGCCGCGATCTGCTGCAGGCGGGGGTGGAGCTGTTCGAGCTGAAATTGCGCGCCGGCCAACCGACGGGGCGCAAGGAACTCAAACCTCTGGGGCTGTCTGGCGCGGCGCTGCACGCGAAAACCTTCGCCATCGATGATAAGCGGGTGTTTATCGGTTCGTTCAATTTCGATCCGCGATCGGCGCACCTGAACTGCGAAATGGGCTTTTTGATCGACAGCCCGACGCTGGCGGCCGACACCCGCCAACTGTTTGATGGCCCGCTCGAGTATGCCGCCTACCGGCCGACATTGACGCCCAAGGGCAAAATGGTGTGGAACGAAGCCTTCGAAGACGGCCACACCGAGGTGCACCAGCAAGAACCCGGCGCCGGCTGGGTAAAACGCATCGTTCTCACCGTGGCCGGCTGGCTGCCGATCGAGTGGATGTTGTAAGGGCGGCGAATGCCGCCGACACCCGTTAAGTCAACCGTTGCAAGGGAACCTATCCTGCGCTTATCGGTTGGCTTCAGCATCACCAGAGAGTTTAAAAGTAAACAACGCTGTTTCATTAACGCTGCCTGGTATCCAGCAGCTGCGTGCGATAGCGCTTTTGGTGTCGCGATAGAACTCCGGGGTGCCCGTTAGTACGATATTTCTGGCTTTACCCTTATCATCAACATCAAACGTTGCGCTCACTTCGCCTTCACGTTTTTCAGCCTTCGCAGAGGCGGAATAGTATGGCCGCTCATAAAAGACTTGGCCGTCGCATCCCAGATTAGGCGGTTGCTTTGCCGCTGGAACATTGCTGCCTGCACGCCAGGCATAGACGCAATCGTTCACCGCACTGGCTTTTTCACAGCCATCAGGTTGCAATGGCGCGCAGCCGGCAAGTGCCAGGCTCAGCGGGATGAGGGTGAATCGTGACATGGCGTTTCCTGCATGTTCTATCAATCAGATAACGCATATTTTCGCTTAGCGCAGGGTATTTAGAAAGAGAAGTAATGCGGCTTTCGCTAGGGTGTTAACCATTCTTTTCTTAAGCGATGCTCTACTCGAAAAGATGAAGGTAAATAGTTTGTCGGGGTGGGATTAATTCTTCGGTTAATTATATTTCTTATTTTACTTCGCTATTGGAATTATTGATGAAAGTGATTACTTTACAAGAAATTAAAATAGAAAAAATAACCGTTTTGATTATTCTTTCTTGTAATTACCTCGACAGAAACCAAAGGATCTTCCACCATGCGCATGATGAAAGCCGCCGCCTTTATCGACAGGGGGAGAATAGAACTCATTGAAAAGCCGATTCCTTCTCCTGGCCCCAACGATGCTTTGCTCAAAATAACCACGACGACAATCTGCGGTACCGATATTCATATTCTTAAGGGCGAATATGCCGTGCCTCACGGATTGACCGTGGGTCATGAGCCGGTTGGGATTATAGAAAAGCTCGGGAGCAATGTTAAAGGCTTTAATGAAGGGCAGCGGGCGTTGGCCGGCGCCATTTGCCCCTCTTTTACATCCTATGCCTGCCAGGATGGATTTCCTGCCCAGGACGGAGCCTATTTGCCGGAATGCCGTTGCCACGGATATAAAGCCACGGCGGGTTGGCGCTTCGGCAATGTTATCGATGGTACCCAGGCTGAATATGTACTGGTGCCTGATGCTGAAGCCAATCTGGCGCTCATACCGGACGGTCTGACGGATGAACAGGTGCTGATGTGCCCGGATGTGATGTCTACCGGTTTTAAAGGCGCGGAAAATGCCAACATTAAAATTGGTGACACGGTGGCCATCTTCGCCCAGGGGCCGATCGGTTTATGCGCCACTGCGGGCGCTCGTCTGCAGGGCGCCAGCCTGATTATTGCCATCAGCAGCTCTCCCGAAAAGCTGATGATGGCGGGAAAGATGGGGGCAAACGTCTTGCTGAATTACAAGAAAACCAATGTGATTGATGAAATATTCAAGATTACGGCGGGGCGTGGTGTGGACGCCAGCATCGAGTGTTTGGGGACGCAAGCCACCTTCAATCAAGCGCTGCGGGTGTTAAAACCCGGCGGCACCTTATCCAGCCTTGGCGTTTATAGCGAAGACCTCCATCTGCCGGTGAGTGCACTTGCCTATGGGTTGGGCGATCATACGATCCGTACGGCTCTGTGTCCCGGCGGCAAGGAGCGGATGCGCAGAATGATGAACGTCATCCAGCATGGCGGTTTGGATCTCAGGCCGTTCGTGACGCATCGCTTTCGGCTGGAGAATATCGCAGAGGCCTACGCGTTGTTCGCGGAGAAACGCGATGGCGTGATTAAGTTGGCCATCACGCCATAAAGCCCAGCGATACGGTTAGCGGCGGATTATTCCCCGTTATCCTTGAGACTGACCGTCGCCGTGCGGCCGGCGATCAGCTCGACGCCGTGGGGAACGCTGGAAGAGCTGGCCCGCATCGCCGGCTATTCGCTCAACGTTTCAAAGGGCTGGTTGGTAGCACCGCCATGGAATACCTCTCGCATTGGCGTATGCTGCAGGCGGCAGATCGCCTGCGGGCCGGTAAAGAAAACGTCGCATCGATCGTCTACCCGTTGGGGTATGGCTCGGAAAGCGCGTTCAGCACCGCCTTCAAACGGGTGATGGCGCAGTCGCCGTCGCAGTATCAGCGGCAAATGCCGGCCGGGGCGAGTGAACCGGAGTGAAAGGGGGCGCGGCGGCCGTAGCCGCCGCGCCTGAGGCTACCGGCTGATCGTCTGCTGCAACGCCTGAACGGAAGAGTCGATGCCGGCATCGACCGACATGGTCAAGTCCTCCATTTCCAGCGACACCCAGTCGTTGTAACCCATCATGCGCACCACCGAGAAGAATTCCTTCCACCACTGCAGATCCCGGCCGCAGCCGACGGCGACATAGTTCCAGGCCCGGCCAGCTACCTCGTCGATCGGTTTGGTCTCCAGCAGCCCGTTGATCTCGACGACGCCGCGCTCCAGGCGCACGTCCTTGCCGTGTACATGGTGAATGGCGGGGCCGAGGGCGCGGGCCACCGCGATGGGATCCGCGCCCATCCAGATCAAGTGGCTGGGATCGAGGTTCAAGCCCACCATTGGGCTAACGGCCTCGCGCAGCCGGAACAGCGTTTCCGGGTTCCACACCAGCATGGCGCTGAAGTTTTCCAGCGCAAAGCGCTCGACGCCGCACGCTTTGGCTCGGGCGACCAGCGCCTGCCAATAGGGGATCGCCACCTCATTCCATTGATAGTCCAGACAGTTTTTCACCGTAGGCGGCCAGCTGACGGTATAGGTGATCCAGTTGGGGATGGTGTCATGCGGGCTGGCCGGCGGCAGGCCGCTCATCATCACGATCTTCTTCACCCCCAGCAGGCCGGCCAGCTCCAGCGTATTGTCGGTTTGGCGCAGATGACGCTGCCCCAGCTCGCCCGGATCGAGCGGATTGCCGGAGACATTGAGCGCGGCGATCTCCATGCCGCGGCTGGCCAGCGCTTGCTGCAGCCGCCGGCGTTTGGCGGGGTTGGCCAGCAGTTCCTCGGTATCCAGATGGGGCGCCGGGGACCAACCGCCGGTGGTCATCTCCACACCGCGCACCCCCAGCTCCAGCAGCCGATCCAGCATCGGCTCGAAGGGTAAATGGCCCAGGCTGTCGGTACAGAACGAAAGTTTCATGGTGCTTTCCTTATTGGTAATTAACCCAGGTGGCGCCGTTGTCGGCGGAACGAACACAGTTCTCAATCCAGCGCACGCCTTCCAATCCGGCATCGATATCCGGATAGATCAGCGCGGCCAGCGTCTGCCGATCGCCGCGCTGACTGGCGCTGATGGCGATGGCGAACTTGAGGTAAATATTGGCCCAGGATTCGGCCAGCCCTTCGGTATGCAATGCGCCGAGCCGCTCTTCCGCCAGGGCGCTGTCGTCCAGATAGGGCATGCCGTGGTGCAGCGTCTGGCTGGGCCGCCCCTGGATCTCATAGCGTAATTCGCCGGGTGTGGAATCACTCCATTGGAGGCTGGCGCGTGAGCCCACCACGCGGATGCTTTGGCTGTCCATTGCGCCCGCGTTGATGGCGGAGGCCCACATGCGCCCGACGGCGCCGTTTTCGTAGTGCATCAGCACCATGGCATTGTCTTCCAGCGGGGCGCGGGAAGGGATAAAGCTCTGACGATCGCACAGCAGGGAGGCAATTTTCATGTTGGGCATGACCAGCTGTGAGATGTAGAAGGTGTGGGTAGAGATGTCGCCCAGCACAAAGGAGGGGCCGGCGATTTTCGGATCGACGCGCCACTTTTGCGCCTCGAACGTGTCCGCGCTTTCATTGGCGTTGAAGCCATGGGTGTACTGCAATTCGACCATGCGTATTTCGCCGATGTCGCCGTTCGCGATCATGGCGCGCATCTGCATCAGCAGCGGATGCCCGGAGAAGCCGTAGGTCACCCCGACGATCAGACCTTTCTCCGCCGCCAGCGCCTTGATTTCTCTTGCCTCCGCCGTGGTAAAGAACAGCGGCTTTTCGCAGATGACATGCAGGCCGGCATTCAGCGCGGCGCGCGTAATTTCATAGTGGGTGCCGTTAGGGGTGGCGATGGTCACCACCTCAACGCCATCTTCGCGGTTGGCCTCTTGTTTCAGCAGCTGTTGATAGTCGTCATAGCAGCGTTCGGCGGGCACACCGAGATTGACGCCAAACTCACGTCCGCGCGCCGCGTCGATATCAAAAGCGCCGGCAACCAGCCGATAGGCGGTATTGTCGCGCAGTGCGCCGGAACGATGCTTGTAGCCCACCTGGCTGAGGCGGCCGCCGCCGATCATCGCCCAACGCAGCGGGCGAGGGATGCTTCTTTCACCATTTAACATGCTGACTCCTGATATTGTGGTATTGCACTCGGGTGCAAAATGGGTTGAAAAGAGAGTGGCAACGGTTTATTTCTGGTTCATCTGTGCAAATTGCGGGTAGTTTTCTCGCGTCACGGTGGCATAAGGCACCCAGTTGTAAGACTCGGTTTTGGCGCGATCCAACATCGCTCGGGTCACTTGCACCGCGCCGATCGCCTGGGCTTTGGCATCCTGGAAAATGGTCACCGCCAGGTCGCCATTTTTGATAAATTGCAGGCCGTCGGGCGTGCCGTCGATACCGGCAACCAGTACGCCGTTCTTTTTGGCCTGCTTCAGCGCCATGATCGCGCCGATGGCCATCTCATCGTTGTTGGCGGCGATCGCATCGATCGGTACGCCGTTCAGCAACCAGCCGGAGACCACGTCGACCGCTTCATTGCGCTGCCATTTGGCGGTCTGTTTCTCTACCACGTTCAGGTCTTTGTGTTTGGCGATCACCGCCTCCACCGCGCGGGTGCGTTCGCGGGTTTCTTCGTTGGAGAGGGCGCCCATCAGGATCGCCACGTTGCCGCGGTAATTCATTTTTTTCGCCAGGGCCTCCATCTGCAGGCGGCCGCTGAGCGCTGAATCGGAGCCGACGTAGGCCGTCGCGCCGCTCAGCGGCACTTCGGGTTTGCGGTTGACGAAGATAAGGGGGATAGCGGCGCGTTTGGCGGCCGCTATCATCGGCTGGACGCCTTGCGTATCAACCGGGTTGAGGATAATGGCGTCCACGCCCTGATTAATCAGATCGTCTACCTGCTGCACCTGCAGGGCGACATCGCCTTTGGCATCGACGAACTGGCCTTGCAGCTGTTGCGCAGCCAGTTCTCGCGCCATTTGGCTGCGCAGGATGGAGACAAAGTTGAGATCGAAATTGGCCAGCGCCACGCCGACCTGATAGCTCTTGGCCTGAGCGGTCACGACAAACAGCGAGCAGGCTAACATCAACAGCAGTCTGGTTTTTTTCATTACGGTATCCTGTTGAGAAGAGAGGTGTTATGTAAAAACAGCGTTTCTGCAACCGGGTGCAAATCAGAAGAAAAAACGGCGATGAGTCTCTGAATGCCACCGTGAATGTCGGCCATGGATAAAATTTGGTCAACAGGGGAAAGGTGAAAATAGCGCGGACGATCACAAACTCTTTACGTTTTGCACCCGGTTGCACAGCAAATTGCAATCGGGTGCAAAAACGATACATAATTGCAGCTGATATGCCGGCAGGCGCTTAGGGGATCTGAGCGAGCAGGGTATAGTTTAACTTCACCGAAGCAGGGATCGACGCAACCATGAAAAAACACCACAAAGCCACCGCCAGCGACGTCGCCGAAAAGGCAGGCGTCTCTAAATGGACGGTATCGCGCGCCTTTACGCCCGGTGCGTCGATCTCGGACAGCGCGCGTGATAGCGTGTTGGCGGCGGCGGCCGAGCTGGGCTATCGGCCAAACCTACTGGCGCGCAGCCTGTCGCAAAAACGCACGCACATCATTGGCGTGGCCATCGACGAGATGAAGAACCCGCATTCGATGATGATGCTCGATATGGTCACCAAACAGCTGCAAACTCGCGGTTATATGGCGCTGCTGCTGAACATCACTGCGGGGGAAAACTACCGGGCGGTGATGGCGATGGCCGATCAGCTGCAGGTCGATGGCATTTTGTTCCTGGCGACGGTGTTAACCAAAGAGTGGGCGGCGATCGCGCAAGATCTGCATCAGATCCCGCTGGTGCAGGTATGTCGCAATACGGAAAGCGAACACATTGATGTGGTCAATATCGACGGCTACCGCGCCGGCGAAGAGATCGCTGCGCTGCTGATAGAACAAGGGCATCGGCGCTTTGGTTACATGAAGGGGCCGGACACGCAAAGCAGCCATTTGCTGCGCATGGAAGGCTACCGCGACAGGCTGATGGCCGCCGGCTTTCGGCTGGATCGGGTGCTCACCGCCGGCCACTACGATCGCCAACGCGGTTTCCAGCTGATGAGCGAATACCTGCAGGCAACGCCGGAAAGCGAGCGGATTGAGGCGCTGTTCTGCGAGAACGACGTGCTGGCGCTGGGGGCGCTCGAAGCGCTCAGGCAAACGGCGCCGTCGTCCGCGATGGCCGTGGTGGGCTTCGACGATATCGATGAGGCCGGCTCAGCCAATTGGGCGCTGACCAGCTATAGCCAACGCATCGACCGGCTGGTTGAAGAAGCCTTGAATCGCCTGATCGACAATCGCGCCACGGCAGACGGCGCCTGGCGGCACGGGGAATTGCGGGTTCGGCGGTCGCATTTTTGGGAAAAACAGGCGTGAGATTTGTCTTTTTTGTGACGGTGTCACTTTGGGGGTTTGATGAGAACTCATCGCGATACAAAGAAAAAACTCTATAGAAGAGAAAGTGTTACATCCAAAGGGGCCATCGCCAGCGGTGGTGAATACCGTTGGGGACGCCATGGCAAACAGGCGGATGATGAGCAGTTGCCGCTGCGTGAAAGCATGCATGGGCGGATACAACATGGCATGGATTACACGCCGCTATTTCAATTTCTGCTCAGTAAAGTGGGCCAACCCTGGAATGAAGTACATAGCGAAGCGGTTAGTCGATTGGACAAACCAGCACCCATTTTTTACCTGGTGGCGCTGCACCGTAAAAACTGGCGGAGCTATGTCTGCTGTGGTGAATCTAGCTATTACAGCGGACTGTGTGTCGATGAACGAGGGATACTGCAGAAAGTGAACCCGGCATTTACCGCAGAAGATGTGCCGGTGAGATGCCGTTGTTGCACCTACACGTTCAACGGGGAACTTGTGCCCGTCACGGAAAAGAACTGGCAGAAGCATTATGAGAAGGAGTCCTGGGAATAATCAGGTCTCACGAGTGTCATTCTGGTGCAGATTGACTGCCGGAGTTTGCCAGATTTCACGTAGCGCGATCAAAAAGGAGGGTATTTTGACCCATTTTGCAGAGTGGCACAGCCAAATCCAGGCGCTTGAGGTTGAACTGCATCAGCCGTCGGTGCGCCGCGATCCGCGCCGCGTCGCGGCATTGCTGCATGAAGACTTTGAAGAGATTGGTCGTTCAGGGCTGCGTTATGACAAACGCCAAACCGTTGCGGCGCTGGAAATGGAAACTGAACATCCGCAGATTTTTGCCGAAGGTTTTAAGCTGGCGCAAATCAGCAAAGGCGCCGTGTTGCTGACGTATAAAAGTTTTCAGCGTGATGCGCAGGGCCACGCCGTTCGTTGCACCGAACGTTCATCGATTTGGCTTCTGACAGCCAAGGCAGATTGGCAAATGCGGTTTCATCAAGGCACGCCGACTGATGAGTGATTGCATTTAAAAGCGGCCGAGTGGCAGTAAGCCTGGCGGTAAAACGGGATGTCAGAGGGATGGATAGCGTTGAAGGTGAGGCGGGAGATAATGTGCAGGGCTAAACCCGGTGCGTATCCAGCAATTCAATTTAACATAATATACATTATGCGCACTCATATGCAGGTATGTGGATTATGCCGTCCAGGCCTGATTCATGGGGTTTCACCTGTGGCCAACCAGGCCAGCGCCAACTGCTCGTGCCGTTGAATCAATTCGTTTTTCAACCGGCCATAAGCCGCTGGATTTTGCCGGCAGTCTTCTGCTGTCTGGTATTTGATTGCCCTGTATTGCTGAGAACAGCATAATGCTTGCGCAGATAATCTCTGAACGCCAAATGTCAGATCGCCTGTTCACTTCCAGCAATAAATGCATGCACGTGATGCGTGCGTTTGCCATTTCCCTTGATGTAGTAACGCCTGCCGGCAATGCCGTTCTCGCCACGCGGCGTATATCCCATGTCACGCATCCTGTCATTCAAGCTATCCAACGCCGGCAGACTTTCAACCTCCAGCAATATATCAATCGTTGGGATCGTGATGATGCGCGCTGACATTTTCCACTCCAATAATGATGACCGGGCATGTTTTCCAATGACGTATACCTGCCGGTATTTTTTGATCGCGCTACGTGAAATCTGATAAAACGTGGCGGCTACGATACTGCAGATTTCTCCCAAACGCGTCATTTAAGCGGGCAGTATTTGCACGCCAAATGCGCATTGGCGCGCGTTTCATTGCTTTCGGCGCCCACCACGGCGTTGGCTATACTGAATGGAAACATTCTTCCTCGCTCCAGGAGCCTCTCCATGTTTGATCATGTGAAATTTGGCGTCAGCGACTTTGCCCTAAGCAAAGCGTTTTTCCTCAATGCGCTGGCGCCGCTGGGCGTAAAAATCGTTGCTGAAGGCGAGCCCGGCTATGGCGTCGAACTTTGTCCCGATCGGGGTAATGTGTCATTGTGCCTGTTTCAAACCGACGAAAAGCCGGCGCACCTACACCTGGCATTTGTCGCAAGCAGCCGTGAGCAGGTCGATGCGTTCTACCACGCCGCGCTAAAAGCCGGCGGCAAAGACAATGGCGCGCCCGGTTTACGACCCAATTACCATGCCCACTACTATGCGGCATTTGTGATCGCCCCGGATGGCCATAATATCGAGGCAGTTTGCCACAATCCGATGGACTAGTGATTTTTCCAGTTAAAACAGCATATTAATCACGATGTAATGCATTGGATTTAACATAACGCAATTGTGACATCGTCACTTAAAGTTACCCCGTCACGTCAATCCATTCTGCTCCGGTGATGCTGGCCAGCCGCTGCGGCGCAATTCTCACGCCTGAGTTATCGCTGCCGCCAGCCGGAAGCACTTCACTGTAGCTGCACAGGCTGCGATCGCAGTAAACTCTCACCGTTGCCGGTACGGCAAAGGGGCAAACGCCGCCGGGCGGATAGCCGGTCAGCGCCTCCACCTCCTCCGTCGGCAGCATGCGTGCCTTTACGCCAAAGAATTGCTTGTACTTCTTGTTGTCGATTCTGGCGGTTCCCGCCATCACCAACAACACCACGCCGTCGTTTACACGAAACGAAAGCGTCTTGGCGATCTGCCCGCCCTCCACGCCAAAGGCTTCCGCCGCCAGCGCCACCGTTGCGGTGTTCTTTGCCAGCACCGTCACCGTCGTCTCCGGTGCGTGCTCGGCCAGAAAACGCTGAACGCGTTCTATGCTCATGCCCTGCCTCCTGATATTGCTAAGCCATTGATAATGCCGAAGTGATGGTTTCGGTTTTAACATCGCATGCTAAAAATGAGAATCAAAATTGTTCAAATCGATGAATCTGAACAAAGCTTTAAGGGGCCAACGCCTTTTTTATCTATCATTTTTCATGGAGATAACCGTATGACCACGCAAACGACAGCAAGGCCTTCAGCGGCCGCGGTGGCCGTCTATGAATGGCTCAATCCAATACCCTACGGATTTTTTACCGCGGCGCTCATTTTCGACATCATCTATGCCTGCACGGCGAATATTCAATGGGTCAATGGTGCCAGTTGGCTGATCGCCATCGGCCTGATTTTTGCCATTATTCCCCGGCTGATTAACCTGGTGCAGGTGTGGTTCGGCAGCGGCCGGCTACAGGGCTCATCGGTCAAGCTCCATTTCTGGCTGAATCTGTTGGCCATCGTTCTCGCCATTATCAACGCTTTCGTGCATAGCCGGGATGCGTATGCCGTGGTGCCGCAAGGCCTGGTGCTGTCTGCGATCGTGGTCGCGCTGCTGAGCTTCGCCAACATTCTGCTGGCCGTGAGCGCCCGCGCAAAATAAGGAGGTTTTCATGAAGCTATCATCCATCGCGATTGCGCTTTCGGCCGTGTTGGCGCTGGCCGGCTGCGATAACAGCGCCGTCATTTCGCCGGAACAACAAATGGGGCCGGATCCGGCGTTGCCGGCGGCGCAAGACTTCCTGATGCCGCCGATGCAGGTGCCAAAGGGCGTGGGCTGGCAGCAAAACCAGATGCCGAAAGTCGCCGAAGGCTTGAAAATTGACAAGGTGGCAGACGGTTTGCTGCACCCGCGTCAGTTGCTTACCCTGCCCAACGGCGATATTTTGGTGGTGGAGGCCAACGGGCCGGGCACCGAAGCGGTCAGCACCCCCAAGCAGCTGATCGCCGGGCTGGTTAAGGGCAAGTCAGGTAAAGGGGGAAAAGGCGGTAACCGTATCACCCTGCTGCGCCCAACCGCCGACGGCAGTTGGGAAAAGCATGTCTTCCTCGAGGGGCTCGATTCTCCGTTCGGCGTTCAGCTGATTGGCAATAGCCTGTATGTGGCCAACACCGGCAATATCATGCAGTACGCCTATCAGCCGGGCGAAACGCACATCAGCGATCCGGGTAAAGAGCTGGCCGATCTGCCGGACACCATCAACCATCATTGGACCAAGGCCCTGCTGGCCAGCCCGGACGGTAAAAAGCTGTATGTCGGCGTTGGATCCAACAGCAACATCACCGAAAATGGCCTGGCCGTAGAGTACCGGCGCGCCGCCGTGTTGGAAGTGGACACCGCCTCCGGCGCCAGCCGCATCTTCGCCAGCGGCCTGCGCAATCCGACCGGGCTGCAGTGGGAACCGCACAGCGGTAAGCTGTGGGCGATTGTCAACGAGCGTGACGAGATCGGCGCCGATCTGGTGCCGGACTACCTGACCTCGGTGCAGGACGGCGGCTTCTACGGCTGGCCTTACAGCTATTTCGGCCAGCACGTCGATCGTCGGGTGCAGCCGGCGCGGCCGGATCTGGTGGCGAAAGCCATCAAGCCGGACTACGCCCTCAGCTCGCACGTCGCGCCGCTGGGGCTGCTGTTCTACACCGCGAGCGCTCTGCCGGCCGACTATCGCGGCGGCGCCTTTGTCAGCGAGCACGGCAGCTGGGATCGCTCGCCGCTGAACGGCTACCGGGTCAGCTACGTGGCGTTTGAGCAAGGCAAGCCGGTCGGTAAACTCAAAGCGGTGGTCACTGGCTTTGTCTCCGACGACGAGAAGGAACTCTATGGCGCACCGGTTGGATTAGCGGTCGATAAGGCTGGCGCCCTGCTGATTGCGGATGATGTGGGCAACACCGTTTGGCGCGTCAGCGCTAAATAACGTTAACGTGCAGGTTCCGAAGAACCTGCACGTGACATTGTCACTCAATGCTTTGCGCCAACCAGACCGTTCTTCCCCCGCAGGCGGGATCTTCCACCACATGATCGACCACGCGGAAGCCGTTCTCCTGCAGCAAGCGCGTATACTCCTCCGGCGCCAGGCTGGCGTGAAACAGCGGCTGGCCTTCGAAATTGCCGATCGCCACGCCGTCTGCAGGGCCGCTGGTGAACATCAATGCGGTATTCGGCTTGGCGTGCCGTCTGAACAGTAGAAACATGCGGCGCTGATCGTCGCGCGCCAAATGGAAGAAGCTGTCCCAGGCCAGCAGGCCGTCGAATCTTGTCGCCAGATTCAGCTGGCGCATATCCATCTGCCGCCACTCCTGCTGTGGAAAACGCTGCCGGCAGCGCGCGATCATCGCCTGCGCACCGTCGATGCCGGTGACTCGATACCCTTGTTCAATAAAGTAGGCGGCGATCGGCGCGCCATTGCCGCAGCCGAGATCGAGCAGCCGTGCATTGGCCGGGGTAAGCTGTAAAAAGCGGTCGAGCCACGGCCGCTCAAACAGCGTGGTGGGTCTGAGGCGTTCCCAGGCGGCGGCATGTTCGTCATAAAGCGGAATAATCGTGCTCGCCAGTTCTTCCGTCATTAATATTTTCCCCGTTATGTTATTGGCGCAGTAAAAATAGCCTTTGGCCAAAATTAACGCGCTTATCCGATAATATATTCATCAACAGGCCGTTGACCAGAAATAAAAGGTTTTAACATTTCGACATAAACCAGTACAATTCCCTACCCTGTGTTAACCCTTTTTTAGGTCGATTGTGTCGTTAATTCAGCCCCATGCATCGCGAAATCGGGCCGCCGCCTGGTTAGGGATGTTTGCCATTCTGATGTTGTTCATTGCGCCGGTGATCTCGCGATCCCTGGAGCATGTACGCGCCGGAAGTGCTGGAACGACCGTCATGGCGGATTGCGGCATGGATATGCCGATACATCACGAGATGCACTCGCCGTCGCCTGAACCTGAAAAAGCCGCGCAGCCGCTGATGCAGCACGGAGGCGGCCACCACAACATGGCGATGATGATGGACGACAGCGCCTGCGGCTACTGCGTGCTGTTGTTGCATGCGCCGCTGCTGGACGTGAGCCACGCCCCGCTGTTCTGGTCCCTGCCGCTGGCTTCACGCCCGCCGCCGATCCACTATCTCGTTCCCCTGTTTGCCCACGTCGTTCACACCGAATTACAGCCGCGCGCGCCGCCCGTCTCTTTCCTCTGATTTAACAATAAGCCCATTGCCGTTCTCTGTATTGCCGTTGATCGCTTCAACCCGGCGGAATTAATTCGCCCAATGGTTAATCATCGAGACGACATTATTAGCCCGGTTATTTCCACGTTCAGGGAATTAACCCCCGTATTTACCGATGGTGATTTTCGCCAGGCCTCCCCACGCCTGAATAATCCCTCGGCCAAGAACGGAAAAAGTTAGCTTAAGGAAAGATGATGTTTAAACCCGTTTATAAAAAGAACGCCGCCACCCGCGCCATTACCACCGCCATGCCGCTGTTCCTGCTGGCCGGCCACGCGGCGCAGGCGCATCAGCACCCTACCGACACACAGGTTAATGATGGCGACGTGATCACCGTCACCGCACCACTCTACTCTCCGCTGACCATCGTGACGTCACCGAAAACTCCGCGCCAGCCGGTGCCCGCCAGTGACGGTTCGGACTATCTGAAAACCATTCCCGGCTTTTCTCAGATCCGCAACGGCGGCACCAACGGCGATCCGGTGTTCCGCGGCATGTTCGGTTCACGGTTGAAGATCCTCACCGACGGTTCGGAAATGCTGGGCGCCTGCCCATCGAGAATGGACGCGCCCACCTCTTACATCTCGCCGGAAAGTTTCGATCTGCTGACCATCACCAAAGGGCCGCAGACGGTGCTGTGGGGGCCGGGATCGTCGGCGGGCACCGTGCGTTTCGAACGTGAACGCCCGCGCTTCGACAAGCCGGGCGTCAAAGGCAACGCCAGCGTGCTGACCGGTTCCAACGGCCGCTGGGACGAGAATATCGACGCCAGCCTCGGCGCCGAACAAGGTTATCTGCGGGTGATGGCCAACAAATCCCGCTCCAACGACTATCAGGACGGCACCCATACGCGCGTGCCGTCGCGTTGGGACAAATGGAACGGCGATCTGGCGCTCGGCTGGACGCCGGACAACGATACGCTGCTGGAAGTGACCATGGGCCGCGGCAACGGCGAAGCGCGCTATGCCGGCCGCAGCATGGACGGTTCGCAGTTCAAGCGCGAAAGCCTGGGCATGCGGGTGGAAAAATCCAACATCGGTGAGGTGCTGGATAAGCTGGAAGCGCAGGTCTACTACAACTACGCCAACCACGTGATGGACAACGTCACCCTGCGCTCACCGGGCGGCGGCGGCATGGGTGGGCACGGTGGCCATGGCGGCATGAGCATGGGCGGCCATGGCGGGCATATGATGTCCTCCGGCATGACGATGCAGCTCGATCGCCGCACCGTCGGCGGCCGCGTGATGGGCACCTGGCAGTGGCAGGACGTGAAGCTGGAAAGCGGCCTGGACACCCAAACCAACACCCACCGCAGCATGAGCCGCGGCAGCTGGGAAAAAGACGCCCAGTTCAACAGCTACGGCGCCTTCGGCGAGCTGACGTGGTCCACCAGCGAGCAGGATAAGCTGATCGGCGGCGCGCGTCTCGATCGCACCCTGGTGGAAAACTTCCGCAACGGCGGCGATGCGGAGCGTTCCGACACCCTGCCGAGCGGCTTTATGCGCCTTGAGCACACGCTGGCCGAGCTGCCGCTGATGCTGTATGCCGGCGTCGGTTATACCGAGCGCTTCCCGGATTACTGGGAGCTGTTCTCGCCGAAGCTCGGCCCGAACGGCAGCAAGGATCCGTTCGCCAGCGTCAAGAGCGAGAAAACCACGCAGCTTGATATCGGCGCGCAGTATAACGGCAAGCGCTTCAACGGTTGGGTCTCCGCTTACCTGGGCCGCGTCGATGATTTCATCCTGTTCAAATACGATCCGCACAACGCGCGCCTCAGCCAGGCCGACAACGTCAACGCCAACATCATGGGCGGCGAAATGGGCATGGGCTACCAGCTGAGCGAACACTGGAAAACCGACGCCAGCCTGGCCTACTCCTGGGGTAAAAACACCCGCGACGGCCGCCCGCTGCCGCAGATCCCGCCGCTGGAAGCGCGCCTGGGGCTGACCTACGAGTACGGCGACTGGAGCGGCACCGGCCTGTGGCGTCTGGTCAGCAGCCAACACCGCGTGGCGATCAACGAAGGCAACGTGGTGGGCAAAGACTTTGCCGAAAGCGCCGGCTTCGGCGTGCTCTCCGCCAACGCCGCCTACAAGGTGAATAAAAACGTCAAGCTGAGCGCCGGTCTGGATAACATCCTGAACAAGACCTACAGCGAGCACCTCAACCTGGCGGGCAACAGCGCCTTCGGCTATTCGGCCAACAGCGCGGTGAATGAACCGGGCCGCACCCTGTGGGCCAAGGTTAACGTCACCTTCTAAGCTATTCACCGGGCGATGGGTAACCGTCGCCCGGTCAGGCGATATGCGATCCGGTTCTTAGGATATGAGTTTTAAGTTTTTCCCATTCGGTTAGGCGGCGATTACTATCATCCTCAGGTTAATCATTGCCCCGGAGGGAATATGCAAAAGATCACTCGTTTTCTGGCCCTGCTCGGCGAGCTGATGATCGAAAAAGCCGAAGACACCGCACCACAGGCTGCCCAGCCTGACGATCGTGACGACGCGTTGCCACCGCGCCTTGAGCGTGGCGTTCCGCTGGCCGACCGCTTCCTGTTCATGTAATTTCCCGCGCTGTTAAATCGGACTGCGTCAGTACCGAGATCACAAAGAGAAAATGCGGCACGGAAAGCACCACGCGCCGCGTCAGCCCCACGTCCGCCAGCGCCTGGCCGGTGATGCCGCAGAAACCGGCGCCGTCCGGCGAGACCACCACCTGCTCCAATTCGCAAAATTGCGCCAGCGTCAGGTTTTCATGCAGCTTAGGGTGACCGACTCTGCCCGCCAGCACATAGCGTTCACTGAACAGCGTACGCTGACGCAGACCGGTCGGCGCCCCTTCGCGGGTGTGAAACGCCAGATCGATCTCTCCCTGTTCCGCCAGTTTGGCGATGCGTGACGGCGTGGTTTCCAGCACCGCCAGCCGGGTGCCGGGCGCCGCCGAGCGCAAACCGTTCAGCGCCGCCAGCGCCTGACTCAGCGGTTCCCGCAGCTGTTCCGCTCTGACGGTCGGACGCATGCCGCGCGGGCCGGGCAGCAGCAGCGGATCGTCAAATATCGCTCGCAGTTTGGCGAGATGCACGCTGACCGCCGCTTAGCGCGAGCCGCTCCCCTTATCGCGGCGCTGACACAGCGCCGCCCCCAAGGAGGAGTTTGGCGCCCAATCCCATCATGACCACGCCCGTAAATCTTTGCTGCCAGACCAACAAACGGGGATTGCGGGCGAGCCATTGCCCCACGGTGCCGGAGGCCATCGCGACAGAGCCCAGTGAAAGGATCCCGGCCAGCTTCTGAATGGAACCTAAAACGAGCAATTGCAACCAAACCGGCCCGTTTTCTGGGTTAACAAACTGCGGCAGAAAAGCAAACATGAACAGCAGCGACTTAGGGTTGGTCAGGCTGTTAATCGCCCCTTCTTTCACCGCCTGCCACCCGGTCATCATCCGGGGTTTCAGTGCGGCATCGGAACGCTGCCGGCTTACCTTCAGCATTTTTATCCCCAGCCAGACCAGATAGGCGGCTCCAACCCAACGCAATACGTCCAACGCCAGCGGATAAGTATGCAGCAAGGTGGCGAGACCGAGCACCAGCATGGAAACCTGCACCATGCCGGCGACAAAAACCATGCCGAAAACATTGAGCAGCGCGATACGGCGGCCTTGGCCGATACCCCGGGCCAGCGTGAGCATCATGTCCGGTCCGGGAGACAGTTCCAGGAGGGTGAGTGCAACAAGAAAAGCAATAAACGTTTCGGCCGAAGGCATGGGGTTATCACCGGCTAATCATAGGAGACGGTAATCATATTCCTCCCCGGACATTCGCAACAGCACTATCAGGCGCATCCGGGGCGTATCGTTAATTCAGGGCGGCGAGAAATGCCCGATAGCCCTGCGCGCTGCTGTCCAGCTCGTGCTGCTGAACCTGCTCTGCCGCCCCGTCCGAAGCGGCTTCCTTGCCGTAAAAGGCAAAGAACGAAGCATAGTCGGCCCGCACGTAACCGGCGGTGACTTCAAACGGCCGGAAGATTTCCTCCAGCGAGTAGCGATAACGCCCTTCACGCGCGTAATCTTCTGCGCGCACGCCCGCCGTGACCGCCAGCGCCAGTTTCTTGTTCTGCATCTTATAGCCGCTGCGGGAACCGTAGGCCCAGCCGTAGGTGAGCACGTCGTCCAGCCATTTTTTCAGCAGCGGCGGGCTGCTGAACCAGTAAATCGGGAACTGCAGCACGATGTTGTCATGCGCTTCAATCAACTGCTGTTCTTTGGCGACGTCGATCTGCCAGTCCGGATAGGCCTGATGCAGTTCGTGCACGGTATACAGCGCCGGATAGCGGCGCAGTTCCTCCAGCCAGCGTTTGTTGACCACCGAGTTCGCCATATCGGGATGGGTCACGACCACCAAGGTTTTCATACTGAGTTCTCCAGTCAGGTGTTTCGACGCATCTTAGGGTATGCTGACAGAATGTAAAATACGCACACTCACGACACATACTTACCCTGGAGAAAGTGTAAATGACCGCCGAATCCCGCTGCAGCCCAACGGGCATCAGCCTCGAAGACACCGGCTATGGCTATACGCTGTCGGTGATCAACGGCAAATACAAAATGATTATTCTCTACTGGCTGGCGCTGTATAAGCCGGTATTGCGGTTCAACGAACTGCAGCGCTGTATCGGCACCATTTCGTACAAGACGCTCAGTTCGACGCTTAAAGAGCTGGAAAAAGATCGGCTAGTGGTGAGAAAGGAGTATCCGCAGATCCCGCCCAAGGTGGAGTACAGCCTGTCCGAGCGCGGGCGTTCGCTGATCCCGGTGATCGACATGATGTGCCACTGGGGGGAACAGCACCGGCCGGAACCGCCGGTGCCATAAGGGGTTAATTGTCCGCCGCCGCTGAGGTTGCCGGCGCGGGTTCATCGTGCTCGACCAACGCGTCTGCCGGCCGGCACTGGCGCAGCGTGCGCACGCTGCAGGCCACCAGCACGCCCAACAAGGCGGCGAACGCACCGAACGACAGCACGCTCATCAACGGGGTAAACATCTTGCCCAGAACGCCGAGCCCCAGCGCGCCGATCGAATCGCCGGTCACGTCCTGTGCGGTGCCGAGGCTGTTCACCCGCCCCAGCAGATGGTCCGGCGTGTTGCTCTGGATCAGCATGAACTGCAGAAGTGAGGCGATGGCATTGGCATAGCCGTAGCACACCAGCGCCAGCAGCGCCGGCGCCAGATGGCTGAACAGCCCCAGCGATGCGATGGCGGTGAACGCGACGATCGCGGCGGCCAGAATCAGCACGCCAGGGCGAGAGAAACGCCCCACCCAGCCGC
Source organism: Serratia sp. SA088 (assembly GCF_049065515.1). Lineage (NCBI taxonomy): Bacteria > Pseudomonadati > Pseudomonadota > Gammaproteobacteria > Enterobacterales > Yersiniaceae > Serratia > Serratia sp. SA088. The sequence continues at coordinate 900,373 of NZ_JBAKGW010000001.1, read as the reverse complement.
TGGTCAGCGCGCCCAACATCGCACCGAGCGGCACTGCGGAGTACATCAGGCCAATAGAGGAGGCCCCGACGTGGTAAGCGTCCTGCGCCAGCGCCGGGAACAGCACCCTGACGGCGCCGACGATGCTCATCAACATCCCCAGCAACACCACCGAGCCGACCACCTTATTGCGCCAGACAAACTGGAAGCCGCTGGCGAGCGCGCGCAGCGGATGTTCCGGCTCCTGCTGCTGCGGCAGCAGCGTCGGCAAGCGCACCAGCGGCACAAGGGTGCCCAGCGTCCCGGCCGCCGCGACGGCGAAAGCGAGACCGACGCCGCCGAACACGATGATAATCCCGCCCAGCGCCGGCGCCAGGATCGCGCCGATGCGCACCGTCACCATGCTCAAGGCCCCCGCCGCCGCCAGGTTTTCACGCCCCACCAGCAGCGGGATCACCGCCATCAGCGCCGTCATGCCCAGCGCGCCAAAGAATCCGTCCCAGGCTGCCAGCAGGTAGAGCGCCCACAGCGACGGCGCCGGGGCGAAGGCGTTCAGACTCAGGGCGACAAAGCCCAGCCCGCAGGTGCCGCGCGCGAACAGGATCAGCTTGCGGCGATCGTAGCGATCGGCGAGTACCCCGCCCAGCATCAGGCCGATAAACATGCCCACCCCGTCCAGCGCCACCGCCACGCCCACCTGCAACGTGGAGCCGGTCATCGCCTGGATCTGAATCGGCACCCCCACCGCCAGCATGCCGAGGGAAAACACCGACAGCATGCGGGCGCAGAAAATCGCACGAAAATGCGCATTGCTTCTCAGCAAACTGAAATCAAGAAAAAAAGAAGGTCTGGCCATAGTGTCCTGCATATCATGTTTTAGTACGGGCCGTGGCGCACGCCCCGGCCCGGTTGCGTTATATCAACCCGTATTGCCGCGTCAGCAGCGAATGCAATAGCGGCCCAAGCGTCTCCAGCGAGGCCGGCGACAGGATGTCTGCGTGCTCGCAGCCTTGGTGATGGCAGATCAGCCCATCCAGATACGGCGCCCACACGGCGTTGATATCCATCTCTGGCGGCAGCGTCCGGTCGGCGACGAACAGCGTCGCCGTGCCGTGGAAACGCTGACTGCGCGCCTGAGAAAGAAGGCGCACCGCGTCGCGGTAGTTGGCGACAATGCTGTCAAACATCGCCGCCTTCTCCGCCATCAGCGCCGGATCGCCATGATCTTCCGCCATAAACTCGGCCTGCTCCTGCGCCACCTCCTTCTGCGCCTCCTCCTCGGTGGGGCCGGTCCAGTCCTGGCCTTCCGGCGGATAGGTATCCAGCATGCCGAGGAACGCCACCTCCTCCCCCTGCTGCTGCAGACGCGCGGCCATCGAATGCGCCAGCGTGCCGCCGAGCGAATAGCCCAGCAGGTAGTAAGGCCCCTGCGGCTGCAGGCGGCGCAGAGTGGCGAGATGACGATCGACCATCTGCTCAATGTCTTCGCAGGTGGCGATGGCGCCATCCGGCCTTGGCGACTGCAGCCCGATGATGGGGTAGCTCCCCGGCAGATAACGGCTCAGCCCCGAGTACTGCCAGGCGAAACCGGAAGCCGGGTGCAGACAGAATAGCGCCGGGCCTTGGCCGGCCCGCAGCTGCAGGCATTCGCCGACGCCGCGGCTTTCGGCCGAGTTGGCGGCCTGCACGTCATCAAGCAGATGCGCCATCTTCTCCAGGCTACGGGCGAACATGATTTGCCCGACGGTCAATGGCCGAGGGACGCGCCGCCGCAATTCCGCCGCCAAACGCATCGCCAGCAGCGAGTGGCCGCCCAGTGCGAAGAAGTCGTCGTCGGCGTACACGTTTTCACGGCCCAGCAGTTCCCCGAACAGCGCCGCCAGCAGGCGCTCGCTGTCGCTGTGCGGCGCGCGGCCGCTCTGCGGGTTCAGCTGCGGCCGTGGCAACGCCTTGCGATCCAGCTTGCCGCTGGCGCTGAGCGGGAAGCTGTCGGTCATGACATAGCTGACCGGCATCATATGCGCCGGCAAACGCGCCTCCAGCGCCTGATGCAGTACGGCGGTATCCAGCGTCACCCCCGGTTGGGCGATCAGCCAGGCGACCAACTGCCGCATATCGGCGCCGCCCAGTCCCGTCGCGCCCTCGCCCAGTTCGATGGCGTGCACCGCCGCTTGCGCTACCCCCGGCTGCGCCAGCAGCGCCTGCTCGATTTCACCCAGCTCGATGCGCTGGCCGCGGATCTTCAGCTGATCGTCGCTGCGGCCCAAATACTCGACGCTGCCGTCCTCCAGCCAGCGGGCGATATCGCCGGTGCGATACATGCGAGCGCCGTTGCCGGCGGGATCGGCGACAAACCGCTGCGCCGTTAATCCCGGCCGATGCAGATAGCCGTCGGCCAGCTGAATGCCGCGCAGGTAGAGATCGCCGGCGCAGCCGACGGGCACCGGCCGCAGCATGGCGTCGAGAATGCTCAGTTGGGTGTTCCAGACCGGTTTGCCGATCGGCACGCCGGCGCCGCTCACCGCCGCCAATGCTTCGCCGGACGCCGGTTGATAGGTAACATCGACCGCCGCCTCCGTCGGACCATACAGGTTATGCAGCGGCGCGGCGACCAACGCCTGGTAGCGGGATGCCAGTTCACACGACAACGCCTCACCGCTGCAGAACACGCGTTTCAGGCTGGCGGCGGCGCGCTGCGGCGCCCGTTCGTTCAACGCCTCAACCCAGATAGCCAACATCGACGGAACGAAATGCAGCGTGGTTACGCCATAGTCGTCGATCAAGGTCGTCAGCGCCTGCGGATCGCGGTGCGCCTCCGGCGGCGCCATCACCAGACGCGCGCCGACCATCAGCGGCCAGAAGAACTCCCAGACGGAAACGTCGAAGCTGCACGGCGTTTTCTGCAGGACCACGTCCTGCGCATCAAGCGCATACTCATGCTGCATCCAGAACAGACGGTTGACGATCGCCCGGTGGTTCACCACCACCCCTTTCGGCCGCCCGGTCGAGCCGGAGGTATACAGCACGTAGGCGGGATAATCGCCGTTCCCCGCCGGTGGGCGCGGCGCAGGCACACGCCCGCTGTCATCCAGCGCATCGAACCGCAGCGTCGGCGCCAGCGCGGCGAAGCGGGCATCCAACGCGCTCTCGGTGATAATCAGCCGTGGTTTGGCGTCCTCCACCATGTAGGCCAGCCGCTCGTCCGGATAGCCGGTATCCAGCGGCAGCCAGGCGGCGCCGGTCTGCACAATCGCCGTCAGCGCCAGGCTGAGGCGCACGGAACGCGGCAACGCCACCGCGACGATGTCCCCCGGCTGAATGCCAGCCGCCGTCAGCCGTTCGGCCAACAGCGCGGCCTGGCGCTGCATGTCACGGTAGCTGAGACTGTGCCCGGCGTCCTGCAGCGCGATGCGTTCCGGCGTGCGCCGCGCTTGCTCGGCGATCGCCTGATGCAAGGTGGTGTCCGCCACCGCCTGCCCGGTGCGGTTGACTGCCGCGACCAGCGCCTGCTCCTGCGGCGTTTGCAATTGCCAGCGCGGCAGCGGCAGATCCGGCTGCGCTATCCACTGTTGCAGCAGCGCCATCAGCCGTGCGGCGAAGCGTTCAGGCTGCGGCACCGAATCGCGGTATTCCATCAGCAGACGCAGGCGCTCGCCCGGCAGCACCAGCAGCGTCAGCGGATAGTGGGTATAGCCTTTGTTACGGATGGCATCGCAGCGCAAGGAACCTGCGCCGCCAAGCAAGGCGTCGTTGTCCGGGTAGTTTTCCACCACCAACAGCGTATCGAACAGCGTGCCCGCCCCGGCCAGATGCTGAATCTCCCCCAAGCCCAAATCGTCGTGCTCCAGCAGTTCAATCTGCCGATGCTGCAGTTCGGTCAGTTGATCCGTCAACGAACGGTCATGCTGCAGACGAACCCGCACCGGCAGCGTGTTGCTGAACAGGCCAACGTGTTCCTCAATCCCTTCTATCTGGCCAAAGCGGCCGGAAACCGGCGAGCCGAACACCACGTCCTGATGGCCGCAGCAGCTGGCCAGCTGCTGCGCCCAGATGCCCTGCATCAGGGTATTGAGCGTCAGCCCGCGTTCGCGACACAGGGTCAGCAAGCGCCTTTCCTCGGCCGGCGGCAGCGTCATTTCCAACTCATGCACGCGATCGTTATGCGATTCACCGAACAACAACGTCGGGCGCACATCCTGCAGCGTCTCGCGCCAGAGGCGGCGCGAGGCGTCGGCATCCCGCGCGGTCAGGCGGCGCACGATATCGGCGTAGTTCGAGCGCAGCGGCGGCAACGCCTGCTCGCCTTCACGCAGGGCCAGCATCAGATCGTTGAGCACCACCGGCGTCGACCAGCCGTCGACAATCAGATGGTGTGCGTTAAGGAACAGCGTGTAGCGTTCGCTATCGCCGTGTTTGATCCGCCGCGCATGCAGCATCGCACCCGGCTGATTAAACAGATCGCGCCGCAACTCTTCCTGTTCCAGTTCATGCAGCGCCTGCGCTTCTTGCTCTTCGGACAGCGGCGGCAGCTTACGGCTGTCCAGCGGCCAATGGCTTTCCTGCGGTATCAGCTGCAGCGGTTCCCCCTCGCGGTTGAACCGGGCGGCCAGCTGCGGATGGCGGCGGATCACCGCATTCAGCGCTTGCTGGAGTTGATGTTCGTCCAGCTCGCCGCAGAGGCTCAGGCGCGTCAGCGAGTTATAGCTGCCGCCCTGCTGCGCCGTCTGCGCATGGAACAGCAGGCCATGTTGCAACGGCAACAGCGGCAACGCCGCGGCCAACGGCCCGCACTCTTGCTCCCAGGCGCGCACCGTCTCATCGGCAACGTTCGGCTGGGCGATCTCGGCCGCCACCAACGTTGCCGCCGCGCGTTCGGGATGACGCTCGGCAAACTCGCACAGTGAACGCACCGCTTGCTCGATGCCGCTGTGCAGCTGCGCAATGTCGCTCTCGCTGAAAATCGCCTCCAGCCAGCTCCAGTTGATCGCCAGGCAGGCGCCGTCGCGCCGCTCTTCGACAAAGATATTCACCTCCAGGCCATACGACAGCGCCTGCTGCGCATCCTGCGCCACGGCGAAGGCGTCGCGGAAGCGGGTTTGGCTGCGTTGCGGCGTCCAGTGTCCCTCATCCTGGCTGAAACGCCCGAGGTAGTTGAACAAGATCTCCGGCGCATTGCGCTGCGCCAGCGCCGCCAGTTCGTCACGCTGCGGATGCAAATAACGCAGCTGGCCATAACCGACGCCGCGATCGGCCACCGCTCGCGTCGCCCGTTTCACCGCACGCACGGCCTCATTGTGCTCAGCGTCATGCAGTTCAATGTGCAGCGGATACTCCGCCGTCAGCCAGCCGACAGTGCGGGCCAGATCGAGTCCGTCGTCCAGTTCGGCGCGGCCGTGCGACTCCAGAGAGAAACGCAGCGAAGCAGCCTGGAAACGGCGGCGGCAGGCCTGAGCCAGCGCGCACAGCATGATCTCTTCAACCTGCGCGCGGTATCCCTGCGGCAATGTGCCGAGCAGCGCGGCGGTCAGCCGGCTGTCGAGCAGCGTGCGTTTTTCCGATACGTCGCCAGTGCGATCGCTAAGCGGATCCAGCGCGCGTCGCCCCAAACGCGGTGCGCCGTCCGCCAGCATCCGCCGCCAGAACGGCAGCTCGGTTTCCCGGCGTTCAGCGTCGGCTCGTAGGCGTGCAGACCACTCATAGAGCGAGGTTTCTTCCGGCGGCAAGGTGATCGGCTGCCCCTGCATGGCGCTGTCGGCCACCTGCCGCAGCTCGTCGAGCAGGATGCGCCAGGAAACGCCGTCGACTACCAGGTGATGGATCGCCAGCACCAGCCCCAGGCTCTGCCCGTCGCGCTGCAACAGGATGCCTTGCATCATGGTGCCGGCAGCCGGTTCGAGATGGTCAAGTGCGGCATCAAACGCCTGTTCCGCCGCTAACTCTAGCTCACCGGACACGGTATCAACCTGCATCAGCTCACCGGCGGCGGCGGTTTCAACCACCAACTGACCGTCGCGGATCCGCGCGCCCAGCGCCGGGTGCGCCGCACGCAACTGCTCCAATGCATAACGCAGCTGTTCCGGTTGCAGCTCGGCAGGCACGCGCAGAAAAACGCCGTGCGCGAAGCGACGATGCATATCGCCCGTCTCGGCAAACCAATGCAGGATCGGCAGCCCGTCGATCGGGCCTTGTTGCACGCTGCGCGCAGCCTGAGAGTCTACGGCCAGCGGCTGCATCGCCTGCGCCATGCGCGCGGGGGTGTGCAGCGCGAAGATCTCGCGCGGCCGCAGCAGATACCCTTTGCGCCGCAGGGCGGTGCCCAGCCCCATCGCCGAGATGCTGTCGCCGCCGAGCGCGAAGAAATCGTCGTCGGCGCCGATGCGATCCATCCCCAGCAGCTGCGCCATGGCGCCGCAAATCAGCCTTTCCTGCTCGGTGGCCGGCTCGCGAATGCTTTGCGCCAGCGTCTCCTGCGGTTTGGGCAGCGCCTGGCGGTCAATCTTGCCATTCACGTTAAGCGGCAGCTCCGGCATCACCACCAGGATCGCCGGCACCATATAATCCGGCAGACGCTGCGTCAGCTGCCCCAGCAGCTCGCTTTGCAGCGAGGGTGAGGCACGGCGCGCGTCATCCTGCACCGAGCAGTAACCGATCAGGCGATAGGTGGCGCCGATCGGCTCGGCGATCGCTACCGCCCGCCCCACGTCCGGCAAGGCGGCCAAGGCGCTTTCCACCTCACCCAGCTCGACGCGGAAGCCGCGCACCTTGATTTGGTGATCGGTCCGGCCAATGAACACCAGCTGGCCCTCCGCGCTCCAGCGCATCAGATCGCCGCTGCGGTACATCACCTCGCCTTCGGCGAACGGATTGGCGACAAAGCGCGCCGCCGTCAGATCCGGGCGCCGCAGGTACCCGCGCGCGATGCCTTTGCCGGAAATGTACAGCTCGCCCGCCGCGCCGATCGGCACCGGCTGCAGGCGGCCGTCGAGCAGCCAGACTTCGGTATTGGCGAGGGGACGGCCAATCACCGGCTGTTCGGCGGCCGTGACCGGCGCGCCGAGGGTATCGACGGTGTATTCGGACGGGCCGTAATAGTTGTGGATTTCCACCTCCGGATGCTGCTGCATCAGGTTCCACAGCGTCGGCGTTGCCGCCTCGCCGCCGATCATCACGAACGCCGGCAGCGGGAACTGCCCCTTCAGCAGGCCGCAGTCCACCAGTTGCGAGAAGAATGACGGCGTGATGTCCAGCAGATCGATCGGCGTCTTTTGGGTTTGTTCGAGCAGCGCCCAGGGATCGCGGCGCAGCTCCTCATCGAAGATGACCAGTTCGCTGCCCATCATCATGCAGAACAGCGGTTCCCAGGAGGAGTCGAAAGAGAACGAAGCGGTATGGCCGGCGCGCAGGCGGCGCGCATGGCGAGCCTGGAATTTTTCGATCGCCGGGCCAAACAGCGAGGCCTGATGCGACAGGAACAGGTTCAGCAGCCCGCGGTGCGTGGACATCACGCCCTTGGGCTTGCCGGTCGAACCGGAGGTGTAAATCATATAGGCCAGATGCGCCTCGTTCAGCGGCGCACGCCGTTCGGCATCCGTTATCGGCGCAGCTTCGGCGGCCGCGCAGCGCGCCAGGCACGCTGCGTCGTCCAGGCACAATACCTGTGGCAGATCCGGCATATTGGCCTGCGTAGCGCGGTGGGTCAGCAACATCGCCGGCCGCGCGTCGTCGCACATCAGCGCCAGGCGTTCACGCGGGTAATCCAGATCGAGCGGCATATAGGCCGCACCGCTGGCCAACACGCCGAACAGCGCGACCAGCGTGTCCACCGAGCGCGGAATGCCGATGGCGACCACGTCTTCCGCGCCGATGCCGCTTTCGATCAGCACTCGCCCCAGCTGCATCACCCGTTCGGAGAGCTGACGGTAGCTGAGGCGCACATCGCCGCAGGCCACCGCCAGCGCCTCGGGCTGCCGCTCAACCTGGCGCTGAAACGCATCCATGATCGACACCATGCCCGTCGGCGGCGTCAGATGCGCGCCGCGCCCCCAGGCCGCGAGCTGTTTTAACTCCCCTTCGCCGATCAACGCCAGTTGACCGTTCGGCTGGTGCGGCTGTCGCGCCAGTTGCTGCAGCCAATGGCCGATGCGCTCCGCGTGGTGATGCAAGGTGCGCGGCGAGTATTTGGCCGGGTTGGCCACCAACGACAGCGTCAGCACGCCGTTGCGAAAGCCGATCTCAAACTCGAGATCGTCGACCGGCCCCATCGCCAGCGTATGGGTAACGGCCGCCTGCCCGTCGAAGGACAAGGCGCTGTGGTAAACCTTGACGTTGATCACCGGGCCGTACAGTTCCTGATGGCCGCCGACCAGACCGAGATCGCGTTTGATCTGCTCCGCTTCATAGCGTTGATGGCGGCGCGCCTGTTTGATTTGCGCCACGGTCGCCTGGCAGACGTCCGCCAGCGACATCTCCGGCGTCACATTCAGCAGCAGCGGCAGCACGTTAACCACCGGGCCGACCGCCGCCAGCGCCTGGGAGCCCATACGGCGCATGAAAGGAAAACCGAGTGAAAAACGGGTTTCGCCGCTCATGCGCGCCAGATACATCGCCAGCGCCGCCGTGACGATATCGGCCGGTTGCAGCGACTGCAGCGCGCCATCGCGCAGCGCTTCGTCAAACAGCGATTCCGGCAGCACCAGCGCCTGTTTGAGCGGCCGGGCGCCCGGTTCAACCTCCCGACTCTCCGTCGATAACGACAGCGGCGACGGCAAATCGCGCAGATGCTGTTGCCAGAATTCGGCCGCCCGCCGGCGCGCCGGCGACGTTTGCCATTGCTGAAACTCTTCCACCACCTTGCCGAACGGGGTAAACGGCGATGCCGCCGGCGACAGCCCGTGACGCAGCGCGCGATAGATATCGGCGATCCGACGGGTGATGGCCTCGAAGCTGAAGCCGTCCAGGGTCAGATGATGAAAGCGCTGGTACCAGAACCAGCGATCGGCGCTGACGCGGATCACCGCATGGCGATAGAGCGGCCGTTCGCCGTCCGCCGGCAGCTCCTGCGCCAGATCGTCGTTCATCAGCGCCAGCGCCGCCTGCTCGGCGTCCGGCCGCGCGCTGAAATCGAACCACTCCGGCGCCTGCACGCGTGCGGGATCGGCTATCAGCGGTAAACGCTGCACCGGCTGGCCGTCCTGCGCCTCAAAGAATCGCGCCTGAACCGTATCCGCTTCGGCCAGCCCCTGACGGATCGCGCGCTCCAGCGCCGAACGATCGATAGCGCCGTGCAGTTCGGTGTAGTGCGCCACGGCGAAGCTGTTGCGGCGCAGAGCGATTTGGTCGGCGATCCAGATCCCCGGTTGCGCAGCAACCAGCGGATAATCCCGATACTCGACCTGAGTATCCGGTAAAGAAAGCGTTTCTGACATGGTGTCTGTCCTTTCCCTCAAACGGAATATATCGATTGTGCCTGGCGCTTAACGCGCCGCATCCGCCGCTTTCAGCGCCGCCGGCCGCATGTCCTGCCAGTGCGTTTCGATGTAGTCGATGCACTCGCCGCGCGACGCCGGCCCCATCAGCACGCGCCACCCCTGCGGCGTATCGGCAAACTGCGGCCACAGCGAATACTGCTGCTGCGCGTTGACCAGCACGGAGAAACGGAGGCTTTCGTCATCGAACGGGTTTTGTTGTTCCTGAGTCATTTGCATTACCTGTCTGTCAAAATGTGGGATTACTTCATTGCGGAAAGCAGCCGGCGCACGCCGTCCACCAGGCCGCCGCGCCAGCAGAGCGCGTCATGTCCGCCGGAATACACGCGGTAGTCGGCGCGGTGCCCGGCCGCCGTCAGCGCCTGGTGCATCTGGCGATTGACGAATTCGATGTCCGCCTCCCGATCGCCGGCCTGTTGGATCACGGTGAGCTTGGGTGCCGCCGCGTTGCGCTGCCGAACCTGGCGTATCAGCCAGCCTTCCTCCAGTTCGTGGCGTTTTTCAAACTGGGTCACAAATTGCACCGTAGGCCACCAGAAAGAGCCGGACTGGCTCAGCACGTGGCCGAAGCGCTCTGGCCAGTGCAAACCGGCGTATAACGCCGCCAGCCCGCCGTAGCTCTGGCCGGCGACCACGGTGCGCGCCCCAGTCTCGCTGAACGCTTCGCGGCGCTGCGCCTGCGGCAGCAGTTCGTCGATCACCGCCTGCCAGAAGACGGCGTTGCAGGGCAGCTCGTTTTCCCGGTATTCACCATCGATAGCATCGATCAGCAACCAGCACGCGGGCGGCAACTGCCCTTTTGCGGTTTCGTTCTCGATCACCGGCAGCAGCGCATGCCTTTCGATCCAGTTTTGGCCGTCGAGCAGCAGCACCAGCGGGCGGTTCGCTTTCACCGCCGCGTCGCCGCTGGCATACAGCCAAACGCGCCGCTGGTTACCCAGCCGTTCGCTGAGCCACTGAAATCGCTGTAGCCGCGCCTCATCCAGCGGCCGATCGGCGGCCTGCCAGGCGCTTTGATCGTCGGCATCCGGTCCTTGCGCCAGGGATACGGGCCGCGGGCGATGAGACGGCCCCAGCGAGAGCCGATTCAGCGGATCGGCGATCGCCAACGGGAACAGCGATACCCACCAGGCACGCTGCTGGCGGTCGCGTAACGTTTCGTCGTCGCTGAAGACGGGGGGGAGATCTCGCTCGGTAATGGGGATCAGGCTGTAGCTGCCGCGCCAGCGGCGATCGATAACGGCCGAGCCGTACCAAACGTCGGTGCCGGGGAGCCGAGTCAGGCTGCTGGGGGACGTGCTGTGGTGATCGGTAATGCCGTTGATATCGGCGTAAACGCGGCATATCGGCGAGTGCCGTTGATCGCCGGCGGGGTCGCGCCATAGCCAGGTCATTTTGACGTGGCGTTCGTCGAGCGCGTCGACGATGGGCGTGCCCTGCGCGGCAACCTTCTGCCACCACGCGGATTGCCCTACCGCCTCTTCACGCAGCCATTGCGCCGCCAATCCCTCAAGGTCGTTTCCTGGCCTCTTTTCCGGCAAAAACTCCATAGCGCCCCTTACATAACATGAGTGATTTTTACAAAACCTGACAATCGTATTGATACTCATTATCATTTTCAATACTATTTGTCGGATTTTTACCGTCGTGCACATACGGCGTCTCCGCGTCGACGGGTGAATACCGCTCGCCGATATTTCGGGGTTTATCAGGGTGGCATAACACACAACGCAGGTATGCAGGAGAGATAATGAAGATTAAAAACAAAGGGATAGCTAACGGGAATGCGGAGGCGATGTCCGCCAGGCGTCTGTTGCTGGGATCGGCGCTGGCTTTACTGCCCTTGGCGCAAAGCGCGTCGGCCGCTGCGGACGAGACGATTTTGGTGACCGCCGACGCGCAAAACAGCCTGACCGCTCCGGTCAAAGGGATCGTCGCCAAAGAGAGCGCCGCCGGCACTAAAACCGCTGTCCCGCTGCGCAAGACGCCGCAGTCCATCTCGGTGGTCACGCGTGAGCAAATGAACGACCAGGAGCCGGCATCGGTCGCCGACGCGCTGAACTACACCAGCGGGGTAATCACCACCTACCGCGGCAACTCCAACCGCAATGACGAAGTGATCAGCCGTGGCTTCCGCTATGCGCCCAAGCTGCTCGACGGCCTGCACTTTGGCCTCTCGAGCCAAAACGGCGGCGCCGGGCAGATCGATCCCTGGCTGCTGGAGCGCGTGGAGATGGTGCACGGCCCGGCCGGCGTGCTGTACGGTCAGGTCAGCCCCGGCGGCGTGGTAGTGATGACCAGCAAGCGCCCTACCGCCCAGAGCATTCACGAAGTTAAATTCAGCACCGGCAACCGCCATCTGGCGGAAACGGCGTTCGATTTCGGCGGCAAGCTCAACGACGACAACACCCTGTTCTATCGCCTGAACGGCATCGCCAGAACCGAACATGAGTTCGTCAAAGACAGCAAGCAGCAACGGGTGGCCATCGCCCCGGCCTTCACCTGGCTGCCGAACGAAGACACCAGCTTTACGCTGCTGACCAGCTACCAGAACGACCCGAAAGCCGGGTCGCGCAACTTCCTGCCGCGTGCCGGCACGCTGTTCCCGACCAGCGCGGGCTATGTGCCCTATGACTTCAACGTCAGCGAGCCCAGCTTCAACAAATCGCGGCGCGAGCAGGCGTCGATCGGTTACAGCCTCGAACATAACTTCAACGATGCGCTGTCGTTTACCCAGAACCTGCGCTTCACCCACCGCGATGAAGACTATAAATATCTGGTCTATAACGTAAATTCTGACGTTAACGACCACACCGTCACCCGCATGGCGCAGCATGAAACGCAGATGACCAACGAGTTTGGCGTGGATAACCAGCTGAAGGGCCTGTTCGATACCGGCGAGGTGAAACACACCGTGCTGGGCGGGCTGGATTATCGTTACAGCCATATCGATTCGAAGATGTATCGCGATCGCGGCAACGACTACCCGATCGACTGGGCTAACCCGACGCATAGCAGCATTGACGGCAGCGCGCTGACGCTGGCTTCCAGCGACTTGAAAACGCTGAATCAGGTCGGGGTGTATCTGCAGGACCAGCTGGAGTGGAATAACTGGAACCTGCTGCTGTCCGGCCGCCAGGACTGGTCGCAGGTCAACACCCGCGATCGCACCGCCGGCGGCAAAGAGCAGACCTACAACGATGCCCAGTTCACCGGCCGCGCGGGCCTGCTCTACGCCTTCGACAACGGCATTTCGCCGTATGTCAGCTACAGCACCTCGTTCGATCCTAACCTGTATCCGAGCGCGCCGGGCGCCGATCCGCTCAAGCCGACCACCGGCAAACAGACCGAGGTGGGCGTGAAGTACCAGATCCCGGGCGGCAATACCCTGCTGACCCTCTCCTGGTTCGACATTACCCAGCGCAATGTGGCGTCCTATAACCGTCTCACCTCCGCCTATGAGCAGATTGGCGAGGTGAAATCCAAGGGGATTGAGGCGGAAGTGCACGCTCAGCCGACGCCGGCGATCAAGCTGACCGCCGCCTATACCTACACCGACGTAGTGACCAAAGACTCCAACTCGGCGGACGAAATCGGCCACAGCCCGGCGGGCATCCCGCGCCACGCGGCGTCCGCCTGGGGCAGCTACAGCTTCCTGAGCGGCGCGCTCAACGGCCTGACCGTCGGCAGCGGCGTGCGTTACATCGGCGATGCGCCGGCCGACGCCACCGGCCAGTACGACGTGCCGCACTACACGCTGTACGACGCCATGGTGAAGTATGACCTCGGTCAGGCTTCGTCGGCGCTGCGCGGCGCTGCGCTGCAGCTCAACGTGCAGAACCTGACGGACAAGAAATACGTTTCGTCGTGCAGCGGTGAGTACGCCTGCTTCTACGGCAGCGGCCGCAGCATTATCGCTTCGGTCAACTACCGCTGGTAACGACAAGGGGCGGCCATCGCCGCCCCTTTCTTCCGCCTTTCTCGCCGCCTTTACTCCTGCTTCAATTCCCGCAAGTGTTTGTACACCGTGGCGCGCCCCATCGACAGCACGTTGGCGATGTAATCCGCCGCGCTTTTGGCCTTGAACGCCCCCTGATGATAGAGATCGCTGACCAGCCGCCGTTTCTGCTCGCGGCTCAGCGCGCCGAGCGCAGCGTTCTCGCGCCGCAGCCAGTCATGCAGGAAGGTGTTGATCTTCTCCTGCCAGTCGTCTTTGAACAGCTGTTGCGGCTGCGGCTGCAATCGCGTGACCGATAAAAACATGTCCAGCGCATTGCGGGCGTCCTCGAACATCGCGGTGCTCAGGTTGATGCACAGCAGATAGCTGGGCTTGCCCTGCTCGTCGCGCGCGGCGATGCTCACCGAACGCATTTTTTTGCCGTCCCAGTTCAGCTTTTCATAGGGGCCGGTCACGCCGGCGCCGCCATCGAGCTCGAAGTCTTCCAGCCCGGCGTCATCGCCCGGTTTGCGCTTCGACAGGTTGTTCGCCAGATAGGCAATCTTGTTGGTGGCCAGATCGTGGATCACCACTTCCGCATTCGGGAAAAACAGCGCGGCGATGCCGTCGGCGACCGATCGCAAAAGGTCGAGTTGAGAAGAAGAGTTCGGCACGCTGGGGGTCTCCGTATAGCCCGGTTTGGTTTGCGGTTCAGCCGCTTAGCATACCGCAGTTGCCGCCGCTTGCCGAGCGGAGCGGCGGCAAGCGGCGTATCCTTCGCCGGTTATTCCGCCTCGGCGCCGCGCCGATAAAACACGTAGCTCTCGCGCGCCACGCTGTCGCGGACCCGATAGCGCCAGATCAGGCCGAGCGTGGTAAACCACAGCGGCATGCTGCACAACGCGATCAGCGTATCGCGATCGAACACCATCAGCACCAGCGTAAAGGCGAAAAATGCCAGCGTCAGCCAGGCCATCGCTACCCCGCCCGGCATTTTGAAGTGGGAAGCGGCGTTCAGATCCGGCCGCTTCTGGCGATACACCAGGTAGGCGACCAAAATCATGCCCCAGCTGTAAACCACCAGGATCGCCGCCACGGTAGAGACGATGGTGAACAGCGTCATGACGTTCGGCACCAGTACCAGCAGCAAGGTGCCGGCCACCATGCAGAAGCAGGAAAACAGCAGGCTGCGGATCGGAATGGCCGTGGTGCGCGACAGAATGCGGAACTGACCGTGGGCGTGCTTTTCCATCGACAGGCTGTACAGCATGCGGGTGCTGGAATACACCCCGCTGTTGGCCGAGGACATCGCCGAAGTCAGCACCACGAAGTTGATCACCGCGGCGGCGGCCGGCAGCCCCGCCCGATCGAACAGCATCACGAACGGGCTGCTGTCCGGCGAGATGTGGCTCCATGAGGTGACGGCGATAATGGTCAGCATCGAGCACACGTAGAAGACGATGATGCGGGCCGGGATCGCGTTGATCGCCTTCGGCAGCACCTTCTCGGGGTTTTTGGTCTCCGCCGACATCGTGCCCAGCAGCTCGATGCCGGTGCAGGAGAAAATGGCGATCTGGAAACCGGCGAAAAAGCCGAAGATGCCGTGCGGCATGAAAATGGCGGGATCGGTGACGTTATGCAGCGAAGCGGTCACGCCGTCCGGCGAAGTCCAGCCGCTGAACACCATCCAGGCGCCGGTAGCGATCAACGCGACGATCGCCACCACCTTGATCATCGCGAACCAGAATTCGGCCTCGCCGAACATCTTGACCGACAGCATGTTGAACAGACACAGAAACCCCAGCGTCAGCAGCGCCGGCAGCCAGGGCGAAACGTTCGGCAGCCAATATTGCACGTAGCCGCCGCACACCACCACGTCGGCAATGCAGGTTACGACCCAGCTCAGCCAGTAGGACCAGCCGAGAAAAAAGCTGGCGCGCGGCCCCAGGTATTCGGAGACAAAATCGGCGAACGAGCGGTAATCGAGCCGGGTGAGCAGCAGCTCCCCCATCGCTCTCATCACCATGAACATGAAAAAGCCGACGATGGCGTAAGTCAGCACGATGGAGGTGCCCGACAGCGCGATGGTCTTACCGGAGCCCATAAATAGCCCGGTGCCGATGGCGCCGCCGATCGAAATCAGTTGAATGTGGCGCGCACTCAGCCCGCGCTGCAGGGTTTGGGCACAGTGAGGCCCCTCGGCTGAACCTGGGCTCAGCCGATCGCAGTGGTTTTTTGTCATGGTGTTACCTGTCCGTCGTTAAGGCGATTAAGCAACCGATGCGCGGTTGCAGCAGGAATGAAACGCCCGCGGGCGCTCTAACCGGCAAAAAAATTGAGACCAAACGCTGCCCGCCCCGTTGTGACAGGGAGGTAATAATAATGGGTACCAAGAAAATGCTCTCGTGAGCCGTCGTATCGCCCACGTTTGGCGTACAAAGCCTGAGCGTGGTGGGTAAACACTACAATATCAAATGGTTATACTTTCCCTTGTGCAACAAAAAAACGACGCCGGAGCCGTTTTAACATTAATTTAACTCTGGCGAGGGGAAATGCCATTGTCAACATGGCAGTTAAATAAAATGAAACTTTTTGATCACATTCAAGCTTCTGAAAAATAGATAGAAAGGGTTTTTATGCGCTTTATATGCATAAATTATGCATGTGATCGCTCACCGCCGACAAAAAGTAATTAACTATTCATTTACCGCTCTGCAGGCGGCGAAAAACCGTCCGCTGGCCCGATGAGAGGGGGGCTAACAACCGGCATAATTAGTGGTAAATTTAGCGTCGCAAAGTGTTATGCGCTTGCTAATCCACGGTTAAACGAAATAAATACCTCTAATATATAAAGGTTGGTTATGGAAAAGCTATCCTACGCTTCAGACAGCAGCACCACCGCTTGGGCTACATATCTGCAACAAATCGATCGCGTCGCCCCTTACCTCGGTGACCTGTCACGCTGGGTTGATACGCTGCGTCACCCTAAGCGCGCTTTGATTGTCGATATCCCGCTGCAGATGGACGATGGCACCATCCGTCACTTCGAAGGCTTCCGCGTACAGCACAACCTGTCGCGCGGGCCGGGCAAAGGCGGCATCCGCTTCCACCCTGACGTCGATCTGAACGAAGTGATGGCCCTGTCCGCCTGGATGACCATCAAGTGTGCCGCGGTCAACCTGCCGTACGGCGGCGCCAAGGGCGGTATCCGCGTCGACCCGTTCAAACTGTCTGAAGGTGAACTGGAGCGACTGACCCGCCGCTACACCAGTGAAATCGGCTTCATCATCGGGCCACAGAAAGACATTCCTGCGCCGGACGTCGGCACCAACGCCAAAGTGATGGCCTGGATGATGGACACCTACTCCATGAACCACGGCACCACCATCACCGGCGTGGTCACCGGCAAACCCATCCACCTCGGCGGCTCCCTGGGCCGTGAGAAAGCGACCGGCCGCGGCGTGTTCGTCACCGGCAGCGAAGTGGCCAAGCGTCTGGGCGTGCAGATCGAAGGCGCCAAAGTGGCGGTACAAGGCTTCGGTAACGTGGGCAGCGAAGCGGCCCGTCTGTTCGTCGGCGTCGGCGCGCGCGTCGTCACCATCCAGGACCACTCCGCTACCCTGTTCAACGCCGACGGCATCGACCTGGCCGCGCTGACCGAATACCAGGCCAAGCACAAGCAGATCGCCGGCTTCCCTGGCGCCAGCGAGATCGAAAGCGAAGCGTTCTGGTCGGTCGACATGGACATCCTGATCCCTGCGGCGCTGGAAGGCCAGATCACCCGCCAGCGCGCCGAAATCCTCAGCGCCAAACTGGTGCTGGAAGGGGCTAACGGCCCAACCTTCCCAGAAGCGGACGACATTCTGCGCTCCCGCAACATCACCGTGGTTCCGGACGTTATCTGTAACGCCGGCGGCGTAACGGTCAGTTACTTCGAGTGGGTGCAGGACATGGCGAGCTACTTCTGGAGCGAGTCCGAGATCAACGAGCGCATGGACAAGATCATGACCGACGCGATGGTCCACGTCTGGAACAAGGCCTCCGAGAAAGAGTGCAGCCTGCGCACCGCCGCTTACATCGTGGCCTGTGAGCGCATCCTGACCGCACGTAAAGAGCGCGGCATCTACCCTGGTTGATACCCGTATTCCGGCCTGCCCCGGCAGGCCGGATTTTCCTCAGCGCAAACAGCGTTTCAACACCTTACCGGTACTGGTCATCGGCAAGCGTTCGACAAACTCGACGATACGCGGATACTTGAACGCCGCCAGCCGCTCCCGGCTCCAGGCGATCAGCGCTTCTTCCTCGATCGGTTCTTCCGTTTCCTTCAATACCACCACCGCTTTGATCTCTTCGCCCAGCGAAGGATGCTCGACACCGATCACCGCCACCAACGACACCGCCGGATGGCGAATCAGCGCCTCTTCAATCTCGCGCGGATAGACGTTGAACCCGCCGCGAATGATCATGTCCTTGGCACGATCGACGATAAAATAGAAGCCGTCGGCGTCGCGGCGCGCCAGATCGCCGGTGCGAAACCAGCCGTTTTCCAGCACCTCCGCCGTCGCTTCGGGGCGATTCAGATAGCCTTTCATGATGTTGTAACCGCGCACCGCGATCTCCCCCACCTGATCGACACCGTCGATCGGCTGCCCGGTGACGTCGAGCAAGCGAACCTCCACGCCCCAGATCGGTTGGCCGATGGAGCCGGGTTTGGTCACGCGGTGCGGATGGTTAAAGGTGGCGACCGGACTGGTTTCCGACAGCCCATACCCTTCGAGAATGTTGACGCCGAAGCGGCGCGAGAAATCCTCCAGGATCTGCACCGGCAGGCTGGCGCCGCCGGACACCGCCATACGCAGCGTGCTGCGCAAGCGTTCGATATCCGTGTGCTCATCCAGCGCATTCAACAGCGCCCAATACATGGTCGGCACCCCGGCGAAAAAGGTGATGCCGTGCCGTTGCATCAGCGCGATGGCCTGTGCGGCGTCGAAGCGCTCGACCAGCACCAGGGTGGCGGCGGCGGCAAATCCGGCGTTCATCTGCACCGTCGAACCAAACGTGTGGAACAGCGGCAAGGTTACCAGGTGACGATCGGGATTCGCCTCTGAGCCGTCGAACAGCCGCACCGATCCCAATGCGTTGAGCACCAGATTGGCGTGGGTCAACTCCGCACCCTTGGCCCGGCCGGTGGTGCCGCTGGTATAGAGCACCACCGCCGTGTCGCTTTCGAGCGTCGCGGCAGACGCGAACTCAGTGGACTGTGCGGCTATCGCCTGGCTGAAACGCTCCCCCTCGAGCGGCAGCCGATCGCCGATAATAAACACCTCGCGGCATTGTTCCGCCTTCGCCGCCACCCGCAGCGCCTCTTCCCCCAACGGCAGAGTGCTGCTGCCTTCGAAACAGAACAGCGCCACCGCCGCCGAATCCGCCAGGTAATAGTCGAATTCGGCGCTTTTAAGCAAAATATTCAGCGGCACCACCACGGCGCCGCTTTTGAGGATGCCGTAGTAGATAGCCGGAAACTCCGGCCGGTTTGTGCAGGCCAGCGCCACCCGTTCACCGGGCTGCACGCCGCGCGCGACCAGCAAATTCGCCACCCGGTTGGCCATTTCATTCAGCGCCCGATAGCTGAGCGGGATATCGTCCTGTATCACCGCCGGCCGCTCCGGCCAGGTACGCGCACTCTCTTCAAGCAAGGTTGCCAGATTCAGCATCGGGGATTCTCCCTGGGGTTGAGCGACGAGAAAAGCGCCGCAGTATCACGAGTATAGATAGGCGCTTTGCGGTTCGCATTCCAAGGGGGGCTGGGCTATACCTTAGGCATTCCCCCTCCTGCAGGAGTTGTGATCATGAGCAAGAAAAAGATCCTGATGCTGGTCGGCGACTACGCCGAAGATTACGAAACCATGGTGCCGTTCCAGGCATTGCAGATGATCGGCCATTGGGTGGACGCCGTGTGCCCCGGCAAAGCCGTCGGCGACTATATCCAGACCGCGATCCACGATTTTGACGGCGCGCAGACCTACAGCGAGAAACCCGGCCACCGTTTCACCCTGAACGCCGACTTCGCCGCCGCCAAAGAAGAGCACTACGATGCGCTCTTGATCCCCGGCGGTCGGGCGCCGGAATACCTGCGTCTGAACCCCGACGTGATCGCGCTGGTACAGGCGTTTGACGCCGCGAAAAAACCGATCGCCGCCGTTTGCCACGGTCCGCAGCTGCTGGCGGCGGCCGGAGTGTTGAAAGGCCGCACCTGCAGCGCCTACCCGGCCTGCGCACCGGAGGTGCGGCTCGGCGGCGGTCATTATGCGGAGATCGGCATCGATCAGGCGCACGTCGACGGCAATCTGGTCACCGCCCCGGCCTGGCCGGCGCATCCGCAGTGGCTGGCGAAGTTCGCTGAGGTATTGGAGCAGTAATGCGGCGCTAACGGAGCTGCTCGATCAGAAAATGGATGTCGTACAGCCAGCGTTTGGCGCGCGCGGAGCGCACCAGCATAGACACGCACAGCGGCCGGGTGTGTTCTTTACAGGCGGAGGGAGAAAACCAGCGCCCGGTATTGCTCGGCGGCTGGAAATACAGCTCGTGGTTATAGTTGCCGCTGTCGACGCCGAAGGTGTCGAAGTAGCGGCGCATCAGCGTGTTGGAGTCGCTGAACGACAGATTGAGCACGGTGTTAATCTCGGTTTCCGGGGTGATGGCCACGCCCTTCTGCAGCCGCCCTGATGCGTTGAAGGCGGCGATAAGCGCGATGACCTGTTGCTGAATGTCTTCTGCCATGACGACCTCGAGCCGATATGAAGAAAAAGTGAGTGCAATTACCTGTCTGACTCTGCCCGCCGCGGCGAGTTCGGGCCGCCGCGCGGGTTTTCCGTTTCTTTACACTTTCCATAAAAAGCGCGCGCAGCCAAACGCCCGGCGCGCGCGGTCGAAGGTTAGCGGCTGAGCGTCGTCTTGTCGGCGATGACGCCATCCCCCTGCCGCTCGGCGGCAACCCCGCCGCCCAACACTTTATACAGGGTCGCCTGATTATCGTACGCCGTCTGCTGCGCGGCGATCAGCGACTGCTGCGCCGTATACAGCGTGCGCTGCGCGTCCAGCACGGTCAGATAGCTGTCCACGCCCTGGCGGTAGCGCAGTTCGGCCAGACGATAATATTGCTGCGCCGCCGCCACATAGCCGGTTTGCGCCGCCAGCTGCTCCCGCAGCGTGGCTTTGCGCGCCAGCGCGTCGGCGGTTTCCTGAAATGCCGTCTGCACCGCTTTCTCATAGGTGGCGACATACAGATCTCTCTGCGCTTTGCTGTAGTTCAGTTGCGACGTGTTATAGCCGCCGCTGAAAATCGGCAGGCTGATGCTCGGGGCGAATGACCAAACGCCCGCGCCGTGGCTGAACAGCGACGAGAGTTCACCGCTGCCCACCCCGCCGCTGGCGGTCAGGCTGATCGACGGGAAGAACGCCGCCCGCGCCGAGCCGATATTGGCGTTGGCGGATTTCAGGTTATGCTCCGCCTGCAGCACGTCCGGCCGCGTCAGCAGCACCTGCGAAGAAACCCCGGCCGGCAGGTCGCGCATGATCCCGCCCAGCGTGTCGATGCCGCCGGGCAGCAGGTTTTCCGGCACGCTTTGTCCCACCGCTAAATCCAGCGCGTTTTTCGCCTGCGCGGCGCTGGTCGCATAGCTGGCGGCGTCCGATCGCGCCTGTTGATAAACGGTCTCCGCCGACGCCACGTCGACCAGCGACGAGATGCCGTGCTGCTGGTTCTTGCGTGTCACCTCCAGCGACCGTTTGGCGCTTTCCATCGTCTGCTGCGCCACCGCCAGATTGCTGCGCTCGGCCGCCACCGCCACCCAGTCGGTGACGATGTCGGCGATCAACGTCAGGCGGGTACTTTTCGCCGCCTCCGAGTTCGCCAGATAGGTTTCGAACGCCGCCCGCGACAAGCTGGCGTTTTTGCCGAACTGTTTTGCTCGTCCACCACCAACGCGGTGGCTTCGCCCTTGGCGTTGCGGGTGATGCCCTGCTGCGGCGCCAGAATGGCTTTGGGATCGACGCCGTTATCCACCGTGGCGTGGATATACATGCCGGGCAACAGCTCATGTTCGGGGTTGGGGAACACCGCGCGCAGCGTGACCGAACCGGTGGCCTCATCCACCGCCACCTCGGTCAGCTCCAGCTTGCCGGGGTGGGCATAAGACGTGCCGTCCTCCAGCTTAATGGCGACCGGCGTGACCGCGCCGCGCTGTAACGCCGCCTGTTGGCGCCGCAGTTTAAGCAGTTGGGCGCTGGACTGGGTCAGATCGACATAGATCGGATCCAGCGCGCGGATGGTGGCCAAGGCATCGGTCTGGCCGGCGGTGACCAGCGCGCCCGGCGTCACCGACGAAATACCGATGCGCCCGGCGATCGGCGCACGCACCTGGGTATAGCCGAGATTGATGCGCGCCGTCTCCAGCGCCGCCTGGTACTGCGCCACCGACGCCACGGCCTGCAGATACGCGGCTTTGGCGTCGTCTGCGTCCTGTTTGGAAACGCCGTTTTCTTTGACCAGCGCCGCATAGCGCTGCGATTTGAGCCGGGTGGATTGCACCGTAGCCTGGGCGTTTTTCAACTGGGCGGCGGCCTGATCGTAGCTGGCCTGATAGCTGGCGGGGTCAATTTGATACAATGCCTGCCCGGCTTTCACCTCGGCCCCTTCGGTAAACAGCCGCTGCTTGATGATACCGTCGACCTGCGGCCTCACGTCGGAGGTCATGGTGGCGTTGACCCGGCCGGTCAACTCGCTGCTCAGGGTCACTGACTGGCCGCGCAGCGTGACCACGCCGACCTCCTGCTCACCGCCTGCGCCCGCCAGCGCACCGGCGTTTTGCCCATCGCAGCCGGCCAGCAACAGCGACAGCCCCAGCGCTAAAAGCGTTTTCCTCTGCATTGCAATACGATCCTATTGAGAATGACTATTCTCAATATATCGAATGCCGCAATGCGCTTCTGAAAGGGTTGCGTAAGGATTGCGTAAAATCTTTTCGGGCTGGAAAACGCGCAGCGCGGTGGGTTTATCCTAATCTGCGCGCAAGCGTCAGCGCCAAAATCGTGGCGATGCTGATACCCGCCGCTCCCAGGAAAACGGCGGATGAACTGCCGGGAATGGACGCCATAAAGGATGACAAGAACTGGCCGGAGAAAATCGCCATCGATAAATAGGCCAGATTTCGCCCCCGGGTGCGGGGGGAGCTTTTTTCTACGGTCATATGATTAACCAACGGCACCGAGAAGCCGAACCCGCATCCCATCAGAATGCCGCCGGCAACAAATGCCGCAGTGCCGTGCGCAGAGGCGAAGAGCAGATGCGCTGCGGCATAACAGACAAACGCCGCGCCAAGCGCGCCGTTTTCTCTGAGTAAAGCCACCAACCTGGGCATCAGCGCGGCGGCAAAAACGGCGATAAGCGAGATAAACGACAGGAAGTATCCCGTTTGCGCCGCCCCGATATTCATGTGGTGGAAATGCTGCGGGATGATAATGATCCCGGTGAAGAAGCAGATCATGGAAAGCACAGCGGAAAAATAGACCGCGGTTAATCTGCCGGCGCCGGTGGAAATGGCATCACCGCGCTGAACGTTGTCTGATTCGCCCACATCGGACTGGGGTTTGGGCACAAACAGCAACTGCATCGCCAGCAACACCCAGGCGACAAGATACAACAGGAAGGGCCAGCGCCAGCCGAGCGTCGCCAACAGCCCGCCGATAAACAGAAAGATGACGCCGCCCAGCTCGATCGACATGCCTTGCGAAGCGATCATTTTCAAGCGCGCCTGCCCGCTGTAAAAAGCAGAAATCAGACCGGTGCCGGCTGACATCACGATCGCCGTGGCGCCGCCAAGCAGCAGGCGGTCGAGCATCACCGGCCAAAAGCCGCGCAGGAACAGCCCCCCCGCCCCAAGCAGGCCATACAACAACAGCCCCCAGCTGAGCGCCGCGTAAGCGCCCGCCCTGTCAATAAAACGTCCGGCGAAGGGGCCAAATATCACCACGCCCAACGACGGCACGGTGACCAGCCAACTGGCCGCGGAAGGCGTGCCCAACTGGCTCGCGATCTCCGTCAAACCAGGAACGATCACGCAACCGACCATGATCGTCAGACAGGCCACGGCCAAGAGCGTAAACGCCGCCATTTTTCTTAATTCACGCATAGAGTGCCTCACTGAAAATATCCGATATATGGATATGATATCCACAATTCGGACGGTATTCTTGAGGCTTCTGCCCAACATGTCAACGCGCGAACTGTAAATCGAATGTCAATCCTACCCTGCCAACGTCGGCAACCCTCCAGTTATTACCTGCAATGGCTGGCAGGCGCTTTTTGGCAATCCATGCGCTTTGTCACTCAATGAGCGTTGACATCGCCCACATCCGGCAACAGAATAATAACCATTATTCGGATGAATGATCCATCATGCGGATAATTCGAAATCAATATCAACCACACCACATCTCGCTGCCGTCAAGTCGGCGACAACCTAAGTGAGGATCTCATGAGTAAAGAAATTTCACGTCGTAATATCATCAAGCGCATTCCGCTGTTGGCTGGCGGCGCCTTGCTTTCTCAATCCCTGCTGTCTTCCGCCATGGCGGCGCCATCATCCGCCCTACCGGCGGCGGCGCGGAAAGGCGCGTTTACTGATGCGGGCGCATCGCTCGATAAGTCATTGATTTCCTACTATCAGGTGCCGATGCAGAAACGCTTGAAGATCAATGAGAAAGGCATTCAGGGCAAGCCCTACGCCGAGTTCTTCGACAGCAATCTGGATGCGCCCGTAGAGATGATCCGCGCGCTGGAACAGGGGCCGTTGGCAAAAGAACACATCCTTCAACCCACGAAAGCGGGCCTGAAAACCCTATTGGAACGTTTTGACGAGTTTCCGGTATCGGGTTACGCCGTCGTTGAGGATGGCGGCCCCTGCGCCTATGCGCAAAGCCGCCATATTTTTCCGGGCGTGACCACGGAGATGTTCAAGTGGTGGTTCTGCTGGCACCCGATCGAGAGCGAACGCTATTATCTGTGGTTCCCGCATGCTCATATCCACAACTCGGTTGTCGATCCCAAGCGTCTGGCGGATACCCGTCTGTCCTACGCTGAGCGGCTGTACGGCAACCCGAACCACATTACCGAGTACATTGGCGATAACTATCTTGACGGCGTTATCCATTTTAATGCGCCGGAAAGCTTCGGCGTCGAGAGCGAGTTGCTCAAAAAGCATCGCTTTACCTTTAACGCCAGCGGCATCATCACGCCTTATGATGCGCAATCAACGCCGCTGGTGTTGATGATTCATCTGGGTCGCGACACGCCGCAAGGGATGGAAATGGTCAACCGTTACTGGATCGGCACGCATGAATCCTGGGATAGATTCGATAAGTTCCCGGACGGCGGAAAACGCTCCCGCGAATACATCACAAAAGCGGGGATGACGAAAGCGTCGCTGGAAGGCTTTGCTTATGAAATGGCCGTCCACGATATGACGGAGTTTTCTTCGCTCGGCCGTTTCCTGCCTGAAATTTATGCCCGGTTCGGCAACAGCTGACTGCCGCCTTCCCCTCGCCAACGCAGCGCCGGGGGCGAGGCATGCTTGCCCATGCGGCGTTTAGCGCCTGCCGGGCCAAACGCCCCGGCTTGTTATGCCAGCATCGCCTCGATTTCCGCTTTGCACTGCATCAGCGAACCGAGCAGATGGTCAAACTTTTCCTCGAAGCGCATGGCCGGAACCGCAATGGATATGGCGTAAAGCTCGTTGACGCCGATATTGAGATAAACGCCGACGCCACAGACGCCGCGAGCGTGCTCTTCGCGATCGATGGCGTAACGACGGATCCTGGTTTCCCGAATGTCCTCCAGTACGGATGAGACGGTTCTGAGGGTATTATCCGTTCTGACATCCGGCTGGCCGCCAAGCAGATCCGCAATCTTTTCGTCAGGCAGCTCGGCCAGAATGGCTTTGCCATGCGCCGTGCAGTGGCACGGAAAGGCGGTGCCAACGGCTGATACGACGCGAAGTTCCTGATCGGAAACAAACTGGCCTACCGATACCGCGTGGCTGCCGCGGTAAACGCACAAATCGACGGTTTCACGCGTGCGGCGGCCCAGCGTTTCCATCGCCGGTTTTGCAAGGGTGATCACATCCGTATGCGCGGAAGCCGCCAGGCGGGCGAGCGCCGGCCCTAATTGAACGCCGCCGCTGCCCATGATGAGCAGCTGTTGCGATTCAAGCGAGGTGACCAAACGGTGTACGGTGGTGCGCGGCAGCCCCGTTTCCCGGGACAATTGAGAGATGGTCATGCCCTTCGGTTGAGTTTCCAGCGCCCGCAGCAGGGTGGCGGCCCGGGCAATCACCTGTGAGCCGCTATTATCCGCGTCATTACTCATCGTGATGTTCCACATTAAATGGGGTCAGGGACGAAAGAATATCACAGGTTGTCCACATATTGGATAGGTGGACAAGATCCATGGAAAATCCCCCGCCTACCTGCCTCATCACAAATACCAGGATTTTTTTAGAGCAACACAGTGAGATAAAAGCAATAGCTCCCCCATGATATTCAGGATGGCAGTCTGCCCATGCTTCATCATCGCGCAGGCGCCTACGCCAACAGCCTCGCGTACCTACGGCTTTTTACGGCTTCGCCAATCTGAACACCGTTTTGGTGTGCCAATAGTAGTCGATCGCCGCCGCGATATTCGGCATCCAACCGTCCGGCTCATAGGGCACGAAGCCGGAAAAACCCAGCCTGCGGGCAGAGACCTGGAACCCCGCGCCGGAGAAAATGCGCGCATAGTCGTCCAGCGAGCGATCCTGCACCACGGTATGCGTCTGTTCAGCGACCCTTGCGCGCCATTGCGGCCACAGCGGGTTGTCGGTGTGGCAACCGGTCACCGCATAGTAAACGCCGCCCGGTTTCAGCGCCCGCAGCATATCGGCGGCATGCTGCGCGATATCTTCGATCAGGTAGATGACTTCATGGCTGAAAGCGATATCGAAATGGTGATCCCAGCCTGTCAGCCGCGTGTCGGTTTGATAATCGATCGGCAGGTTTCCTTTCAGGCGATTGGCGTGTTCGACGGACTGGCGGGCGATATCGACGCCTAGCCCTTCACGAAATGGCCGGATTTGGTGCAACAGACGCAGAAAACCGCCCTGATTGCAGCCGAAGTCCAGCACCCTGACGCCGGACAGTTCGTGTTCCGGCACCAGAGTTAGCAGATGCCGCCAGATAGGTGCATGGCCTTCGGCCATGGCCTGCTCTGCGTGCGGATCGCGATACCAGGTGGGAATGCTCAAGGGTGAGTCGTTCATGATGGCCTCCTTATGTTTCCACTCAGCCAACCACAGCCTATGGCGACAAACAACCGTGCGCGCATTTTTTGAACATTCACTGCTCTGGTTTGCCATGCACCGGCAGCTGGCTGGTCACGCAGTGAATGCCGCCGCCGCCGGCCGCGATGGCGTCGATCTCCAACTGCACCACCTTGCGCTGCGGATAGAGCGCCGTCAACAGCTCAAACGCCGCTTTATCCGCCTGCGGATCGCCAAACTCAGGGGCGATCACCGCGCCGTTGATCACGAAATAGTTGATGTAGCCCGCCGCAAAATCGGGATTGTGGCGGCTGAAACGACTGTCGCGCGGCGCCAGCGGCGGCGAAAGCGTATGCACCTGCAGCTTGCGGCCGTCGGCGTCGGTCGCTGCCTTGAGGATCGCCAGATGCGCCTGGGTAACCGCATGATCATAAGAGGCCGGATCGGTGTCCAGGTTGGCCACCACCACGCCCGGCCGCACGAAACGGGCATAAAAATCGACGTGGGCATCGGTGATGTCCCGGCCTTTAATGCCCGGCAGCCAGATAATTTTGCGCAGGCCGAGCATCGCCTTCAGCTCCTGCTCCACCCGATCGCGGTTCCAGCCTGGATTACGGTTTGCATTCACCCAACTGCTCTCGGTCATGATGCCGGTGCCGCGCCCATCCACCTCAATGCCGCCGCCTTCCCCCACCAGCGCGCTGCGGCGCGGCTGAGCGACGCCGTATTTTTTGGCGGCGAACGCCGCCAGACGCGCATCCTTGGCATGCTGCTGCTTATCGCCCCAGCCGTTGAAGTTGAAATCCACCGCGCCCAGCGCACCGGCGTCGTTGATGACGAAATTGGCGCCAATGTCACGCATCCAGATGTCATCCAGCTCGGTGACGACATAGCTGACGTTCTGACTGCCGCAGGTGGCCTCCGCCAGCTGCCGTTCGTGCGCGCGGCAAAATACCGTCAGCGGCTGAAACTCGGCGATGGCGCGGGCGATGCGCCCCTGCGCTGCCTGCACGTCCGCCGTGAACCCGCCCCAGATGGCCTTCTGGGCGCCGAAGGCGAGAAACGCCCGCAGCTGAGGTTCCCCTTCGTCGGGCATCCGCCAGGCCGGATTAAGCGCAGCTTCTGCGTGACCGCGTAATGGAAAGCCCAACGATGCCGTCAAGCCGACGCCGGCCACCGCCGAAAGCTGCTTGATGAAGGTGCGACGCGATGACATAAACGACCTCTTTTAATTAATTTAAATTCAAATGGTTAACCGAATTTTTCACTCTCCGGCACTTGAATCCCATGCTAGTCTTCCCCTGCCACCGCGACAAACGATATATTTAGTGGATATCTGATTAGACAGGCTTATCGATAATGTTAAAACACTGGCCCCCTTTGAGCGCACTGCGCGGTTTCGAAGCGGCGGCGCGCCTGGGCAGTTTTCATCAGGCCGCCGAAGAATTGCACCTGACCCAGTCGGCCATCAGCCAACAGATCCGCAGCCTCGAGGCGTTTTTGGAACAGCCGCTGTTCTTCCGCACCGGCCGCAGCGTAACGCTGACCGACGCCGGCCACGATTTGTTCAGCACCGCACAGGTGATGCTGCAACAGTTGGCCGTCGGCATTCGCCGTTTGGATCAGTACCGCAAACCCAACCAGCTGATCGTCAACACCACCCCGGCCTTTGCCCGCCACTGGCTCGCGCCGCGGCTGGGCGAGTTCAATCAGCGGCATCCGCAGATCGATCTGTGGCTGTTCACCAGCTTTGAACCGCCGGATATGGCGACGGACAGCATCGATCTGGCGATCCGCGACGATCTCAGCGCGCAGGCGGACTGCACCTTTAACGTTCTCTGTACCGACCGGCTCTATCCCGCCTGCCACCCCAGCCTGCTGGCGTTGGCGCCGGAGCAGCGCGTGACCTTGCACGGCGAACGCGAGATGGACTGGAGCCACTGGACGGTGGCGGGCGGCGCGCACGTCGGCCAACGCGACAGCGGGCTGAACTTCTCCGATCCTGGTCTGCTGCAGGACGCCGCCTGCAACGGCCTCGGCATTGCGTTGGTCAGCCAACTGCTGGCGCAACACGCGCGCGACGTCGGGCTGCTGCAACCGTTAACCGAGCAACGCGTGCGCGGCGCCAACTGGGCGTGGCTGCTGCACCGCGACAGCGAACACAATCCGCTCGCCCGTCACTTCTGCCAATGGCTGCAGTCGGCGCTGCCCGCCGGCGCATAACGCGTCACGTCACGATTTGCTACTCTGGTCAGGCGGCCCCGCCTGACCGCTGCTACCTTCAATAAAGCGTCGCAACAACCCGAAGAAAACGCGCTAACCTGCTGTTTCAAAATAATTAGTTGAATTCACCTGATAACTGAACATCGCTAAAAGGATCTTCTATGTCTGCCGGTTTATTGAAAACGATAGCTCTGAGCGTGGCCCTTGCCTGCACCGTTCCCGCCGCCTTTGCCGCCGATCTGACCGCCGGCGCGGTCGCCGCCCCGGATCAGTATGGCGCCAAGGTCGCCGCGCACATTCTGCAGGCCGGCGGCAACGCGGTCGACGCGGCGGTCGCCACCGCCTTTACCCTCGCGGTGACCTACCCTGAAGCCGGCAATATCGGCGGCGGCGGATTTATGACGCTGTATGTCGACGGCAAGCCCTATTTTCTCGACTACCGCGAAGTGGCGCCCAAGGCCGCCAGCAAGACCATGTATCTGAACGAGAAAGGAGAAGTGATCGAAAATCTCAGCCTGGTGGGCAGCCGCGCCGCCGGCGTGCCGGGCACCGTGCTGGGGTTGTGGGAAGCCCATAAACGCTTCGGCAAACTGCCGTGGGCCGAACTGCTGACGCCGGCGATCGGCTACGCCCGGCAAGGTTTCACCGTAGCGGATCAGCAGTATCAGTACCGTGAAGACGCCAACAAGCTGTTCGCCGGTAAAACCAACTTCGGCGACTATTTCGGCGCCATGAAGCCCGGCACGGTGTTCAAACAGCCGGAGCTGGCCGCCACCCTTGAGCGCATCGCCAAATCGGGCGCCGACGATTTTTATCACGGCGAAACCGCCCGCCTGCT
The DNA here is from genome assembly GCF_049065515.1 of Serratia sp. SA088. Lineage (NCBI taxonomy): Bacteria > Pseudomonadati > Pseudomonadota > Gammaproteobacteria > Enterobacterales > Yersiniaceae > Serratia > Serratia sp. SA088. The sequence continues at coordinate 870,559 of NZ_JBAKGW010000001.1, read as the reverse complement.
GGTGGCGCAAATGCAGCGCGACAACGGGCTGATCGGCGCGGCGGATCTGGCCGACTACCGGGTGAAATGGCGCGAACCGATGCGCATCAGCTGGCGCGGCAACACCGTGTATACCGCCCCGCTGCCCAGCTCCGGCGGCATCGCGCTGGCGCAGCTGCTGGGGATAAAAGAAGATCGCGCCGCCGACTTCAAGGACGTGCCGCTGAACTCGGCGCGCTATATCCACCTGTTGGCGGAGATCGAAAAACGCGTGTTCGCCGATCGCGCCGACTACCTCGGCGATCCGGATTTCACTAACGTGCCGGAAGCGCAGTTGATCGCCCCTGATTACCTGCAAAAACGCGCCGCCGAGATCAATCCGCAGGCGATCTCACCGACCGAGCAGGTACGGCCGGGGCTGGAAACCCACCAAACCACCCATTTCTCGATCGTCGATGCCGCCGGCAACGCCGTCAGCAACACCTATACGCTCAACTGGGACTTCGGCAGCGGCGTGGTGGTCAAAGGCGCCGGCTTCCTGCTCAACGACGAGATGGATGACTTCAGCGCCAAACCGGGCGTCGCCAATGCCTTTGGCGTGGTGGGCAGCGACGCCAACGCCATTGAGCCGGGCAAACGCATGCTCTCCTCGATGAGCCCGACCATCATCACCCGCGACGGCGACGTCACCCTGGTGATCGGCACCCCGGGCGGTTCGCGCATCTTCACCTCGATCTTCCAGGTGATCAACAACCTCTACGATTACCACCTGCCGCTGGCGCAGGCGGTGGCCGCCCAGCGCGTACACCATCAGCTGTTGCCGAAAGACACCGTCTACTATGACAGCTTTGCGCCGCTGACCGGCAAACCGGCGGACGAGCTGAAGGCCATGGGCTACACCCTCGAAGACCAGGGCTGGAACATGGGGGATATTCAGGTCATCCGCATCGATGGCCGCACGCCGGAAACCGCGTCCGATCCGCGCGGCCGCGGCGTGGGCCTGGTGGTGAAAAAGTAACGCCCCGGCGGCCCGCCTCAGGTTAGACGGGCCGCTACTTCCCCGCATTGACTGCCGCTGCGCCCTTTCTTACTCATCTATACTGAAGCGACAGGCTCGCGTTTGACGACGGCGGCGTCTGCCTTCCTTCTTAGACGATAACGAAAATATTAATTTTAAATCAATCACCTGCATTTATCGTAAGCGGTGTCGGAGGCAATCAATAATGGCGAAAAGACGAGCAGTACCCGGTGTCCATCCCTACGATGGGCCCGCCGGCGGTTGGGGCGCGCTGAAAGCGACGGCCATCGCCGTGCGCACACAGATGGATACCCTGGAAGCGCCGGTGACGCTGATGCGTACCAACCAGCCCGACGGGTTTGACTGCCCGGGATGTGCGTGGCCGGATAAAGAGCATCGCTCCACCTTTCAGTTTTGCGAAAACGGCGCCAAAGCCGTGACCTGGGAAGCGACCAGCAAGCGCGTGACCCCAGAATTCCTGGCGCAAAATACCGTGACCTCACTGCTGCAAAAAACCGATTATCAGTTGGAGGACTACGGCCGTCTGACCACGCCCCTGTTTTATGACGCCGGGACGGACACCCTGCGCCCGCTGGCCTGGGACGAGGCGTTCCAACGCATCGCCGCCGTCTTGCAGACGCTGCCGCCGGAACAGGTGGAATTTTATACCTCCGGCCGGGCGTCCAATGAAGCGGCCTACCTGTTCCAGCTGTTTGCGCGTGAATTTGGCAGCAATAACTTTCCCGACTGCTCCAACATGTGCCATGAGCCGACCAGCGTTGGCCTGCCGCAGTCGATCGGCATCGGCAAAGGCACTGTCTCGCTGGACGACTTTGACAGCGCGGAGCTGGTTATTTCCATCGGGCACAACCCGGGCACCAACCACCCGCGCATGATGGGCACGCTGCATGAGCTCGCGCGCAAAAAAGTGCCGATCATTGTGTTTAACCCGCTGCGCGAGCGGGCGCTCGAACGTTTCACCGATCCGCAAAACGTCATCGAAATGGCGACCTACAGTTCGACCCCGATCGCTTCAACCTACTATCAGGTCAAAGCCGGCGGCGATGCCGCGGCGCTCAAAGGCATCGCCAAAGCGTTGCTGCAGTTGGATGATGAGCATGGCAATGCGCTGGATCACGCCTTTATTGCCGAGCACACTGAAGGGTTTACGGCTTTCGACGCCGATCTGCGGGCCACCCGTTGGGAAGCCATTGAGGCGGAAAGCGGTCTGACGCGTCAGGATCTGGAACAGGTCGCCGCCGCTTACGCGAAATCCAACGCCACCATCGTGACCTACGGCATGGGCATTACGCAGCACAATAAAGGGACGGCCAACGTGCGCCTGATCGCTGACCTGCTGCTGCTGCGCGGCAACATTGGCAAACCGGGCGCCGGCATTTGCCCGCTGCGCGGCCACTCTAACGTGCAGGGCAACCGCACCGTCGGCATCACCGAAAAACCCTCGGCCGAATTTTTGGCGAAGCTGGAAACGGTGTTTGGCTTCACGCCGCCCAAAGCCCACGGTCACGATGCCGTGAAATGCATGCAGGCGATGATCGACGGCGCTTCGAAAGCGTTGATTTGCCTGGGCGGCAACTTCGCCGTGGCGCTGCCGGACCCCGAGCAGAGCTTCCCGGCGATGAAAGCGCTGGAGTTAAGCGTGCATATCGGCACCAAACTCAATCGCAGCCATCTGTTGGTGGCGAAAGAAACTCTCATTCTGCCCTGCCTGGGCCGTACCGAGCTGGACCTGCAGGCCGGCGGACGGCAATCGGTGACGGTGGAGGATTCGATGTCGATGGTGCATGCCTCGTCCGGCAAATTAAAACCGGCGTCGGAACTCCTGCGTTCGGAACCCGCCATTGTGGCCGGCATGGCCAAAGCGGTGATGCCCGCCAGCAAAGTGCCCTGGGATGAGTTGGTCGAGGATTACGATGTGATCCGCGATCTGATCGAAAAAACCATCCCCGGCTTCGACAATTACAACGCGCGCATTCGTCAACCCGGCGGTTTTCGCATGCCATTGCCGCCGACAGAACGCCAGTGGCCGACGGCGACGGGCAAAGCGATGTTTTCGGTGTTCAGCGGGTTGCACGAAGACCAGATTGCGGCGGAACAAAATACGCTGCGGCTGATCACCCTGCGCAGCCACGATCAGTACAACACCACCATCTATGCCTTGGATGACCGCTATCGCGGGGTTTTCGGCAGGCGCGATGTGCTGTTTATGAATGACAGCGATCTGCAACGTTTGGGGCTGGAGCATGGCGACGTGGTCGACCTGGAAACGGCGCTGCCCGGCAGCACCCAACGCCTGGAAGGCATCACGGTGATCGCCTACAACATCTCGGCCGGATCGGTCGGCGCCTACTACCCGGAAGCCAACGTGCTGGTGCCGTTGCATTACATCGATGAGGAGAGCGGTACGCCTTCGTACAAATCGGTGCCAATCCGCGTGAAGCTAAGATCCAAAGAGGTGCGCGCGGTCGATATCGCCTGACGGAAGCGGTTTGAGCCTTTCTCCGCATGGAGAAAGGCTTCTCCCCTTTATACCTGCGCCACCAACACATTAACGTTGGCGGGGAAAACCAATCCTTCCAATGCATTACCGCTGTCGGAGGTCACCAGATAATCGACCTCGGGCCATTTGGCCACCAGCGTCATCGCATGCCCGCGCAGCTTGTTTTCGTCGGCCAGCACAATGCACTTGCGGCTCTGCGCAATCATTTTGCGCGCGATGGCCGCCTCATTGACGTTTTGATCCATCACCCCGGTCTGCACATTAACCGCACCGGCGCCGATAATGGCGTAATCGGCGAAAAACGCTTCGATATTATTCAACGCGATCGCGCCCAGGCACGCCATTTTGGAGTCGATGAACTGCCCGCCGATCAGCACCACGTCGATGGAGTCATTTTCCAGACAGACGTTGGCGATCAGCGGCGAGTTGGTGATGACCGTCAACTGATCCACCGTCGCCAACTGCCGAGCGAACTCCAGCGTGGTGGAGCCGAAATCCACGAACACCGTATCGCCCGGTTGGATCAGCGTCACCGCTTTCTCCGCGATGGCGCGCTTCTCAGCCTCGGCGATTTTGGCCCGCTCATTGAATTCATGCTCGAACTTGAACTGGCTGCTGACCGCGCCACCGTGGATCTTCTTGATCAGCCGATAGTCTTCCAGCTTGTTCAGATCGCGCCGAATGGTTTCCTGCGAAACCTGGAATTTATCCGCCAGCTCATTCACGTAAACCCGGCCGTTGGCCTGGATCAGCGCCAGTATTTCATTGCGCCTTTCCACGGAATTAGAGATATCCATTCACATTACACTCGCTGCCTTAAGTAAGAGTGACTGCTTCCGCCGAGACTCGCGGCGTTAACTGACGGAATACTACGGGTTTCATGGCGTTAGACGCAAGCCGTAGCCGCCGTTCATCCGGTGGGTTCGATGCTGATGTGCAGCGCGTCACGCTCGCCGTCGGGCGGCAAGGCGATGTTGCGCAGCAGGATCCGCCGTTCCGGCAGGCAGCGATGCGTTTTGCGGTACAGCACTTTCTCCCCCAGCCGCACCACCACCGAACCGGACACCGCCTGTTCCACGCGCATATTGATCGTGACCGTGGCGGGTTTGCCGATCAGCGCCACGTTGGCAGGCGCGGTCAGGCGGATCCGCTCGTCATGCCGCACCGGGAGGATTTGCCGCGCCGGCGGCAGCGTGCGCTGCAGCGAACGGGCAACGGCTTCGCCGACGAGCAGCCCTTCCTGATAACACTGGTCGCCCATGTCTGCCGGATGCAGCATGTTACCGACGGCGAAATAGGCGGCGTCGGAACAGCGGCCGAACTGATCGGTCAGCGGGCAGCCGCTGTCCGGCCGCTGCGCCAGGTGGCTCTGGCGGATCAGCGTATACTCCCCGGTGAAGCGGCCGGTGAAGATCAGGCTATCGCAGGCGATGCGCCGTTTCTCTCCCTGGCGATTCTCCACCTCGATGGATTCGACCCGATCGCGGCCGGCAATGTCGGTCACCCGCGAATAATAGTGGATCGGCACCCCCATCAGGCGCGCATAGAGCGCGCTCAGCCGCCAGGCGACGGGCCTGCCGCCGCTTTCAATCATGGCGACGGCGCGCACGCCGGCGTTGCGCAGCGTCCACAGCGCGGAGAAACTGACCAACTCGGTGCCGACCACCACCGGCGCCTTGCCCGGCTGCAGCCCGCGCAAATAGACGAACTGCTGCAGCGCGCCGGCGGTCAGCACGCCCTGCGGCCGCAGGCCGCTCACCAGGCGTGGATGACGCGGCGTCTCGCGCACGCCGGTCGCCAGGATCACCCGCTGCGCTTTCAAGGTGCTGACGCCACGGCGGTCCGTGATGGTCAGCTCACCGTCTGGTTTGATGGCGAGCACCGTCACGCCGGTACGGATCTCTACCTGCCCGGCGCGCGCCAGTATCTTATCGACATAGGTGGACCCCAGCATCGGCCGGTAAAAAGTCTGCAGCCCGAAGGTGGGATGTCGGCAGTGCCTGGGCACGCCGCCCGCCTGTTGTTCCCGCTCCAGGATCACCACATCCTCGATGCCCGCCTGCCGCAGCGCGGTCGCCGCCGCGATCCCCGCCGGCCCGGCGCCGACAATCGCCACCTGATACTCAGTTTTCATCAATGCTCCCTACGGCCAGCGTTTGGCCAAAACGATCGCCCACCATTTCCTCCACCCGGCTGCTGCAATAGAAACCGTTGCAGCGCCCCATCATCACGCGCGTGCGGCGCCGCAGCCCGCCGATGCATTCCGGCGGCACGGCGGAATCGAACGCCGCCTCTATCTCCCGCTGGGTCACCAGCTCACAATGGCAAACGATGCCGCCGTTGTCCGGGCGCGCATAATCGCGCAGCGCATAGTCGGCAAGCATCGGCATCTGCGGCCAATGCACGGTCTGCGGCGTTGTCAGCGTGAAGCACGGCGTAAAGTGGTCGCGATAGAGCTGCTCCACGTATTGCGCGATGCCGAGCGCCGCCGTCAGGCCGGTGGAGCGAATGCCCGCCACGCAGATCCACTGCCGATCGGGATAGTGCTGAATGCGGTAGTGTTTCTGTTCGGTCGCCGGGCGTAATCCGGCATAGCTGGCGGTCACACTGTAATTCGCCAGCGTGGGCAGCAGCCGGGTGCCCTGTTCGATCAGCTCGCGCATTTTGGTTTCGTCCACCGTCGCCGTCTCGCGATCCTGCTGCTCTTCGGCGGTCGGCCCGAGCAGCAAATTGCCGAAGATGGTTTTCGACAGCAGCACCCCTTTGGTGATCGCCGTCGGCACCGGCAAGATGATGGCGTTGACCTGACCGGCGGCGGCCTTATCGAACACCAGGAACTGCCCTTTGCGCGGGCGGATTTCAAACTCGGGCTGATGGCAGAAACTTTCTACCCGGTCGCCCTGATTGCCGGCGCAGTTGATGACGATTTTGCCGTGAAACTCGCCCCGGTTGCTGGTTAGCCGCCAGCCGGTCGGCAAGCGTTCGGCGCCGGTCACCTCGGTATTGAAGCGATAGTCGCCGCCGTGTTTGACACCTTGCGTCAGGTACGCCAGCGGCGTGCTCCAGGGATCGATCACGCTCTCCCCCGGTACCTCTACCGCCGCCAACGCGCCGGGCGCCAGTTGCGGCTCACGGCGATACAGCTCGGCGGCGTCGATCTGCGCCACGTCCAGCACGCCGTTGTCATGCGCCTGCTGCACGATCGCGGGCAGCGCCGCCAGCTGCTGCTCGTCCCACGCCACCACCAACGCGCCGGTAGGCAACAACGGCAAATTCATCCGTTCACGGATGGCGATAAACTCCCGGTAGCCGGCCTGCATGCAATGCAGTTCCAGGCTGCCGCTCGGCGCATCGAAGCCGGTATGCAGCAGCGCGCTGTTGGCTTTGCTGGCGCCGGACAGGATATCGCCCCCCTTTTCCAACAGCAGCGTACGGGCGCCCATCAGGCAGAATTTGCGGAATACCGCACACCCGACCACACCGCCGCCAATCACGACAATGTCCCAATCCGTTTGTTCTTCCATCATGCTGATGTCCCGTTTTGATGTGATAACCACAATAAAACCACACAATAACCGCATTTGAAATGATAAAAACAACACAACTCCCAAAAAAAGGCCGCAAAAGGCGGTGATAAGCAAAAAGTATGAGGTCGATCACGCGGGGTTATTTTATCTTGTGATTTATGTTGCTTTAATGTGTGAAATTGAAGATAGATTATTAAAACAGTCACACAACCAACACCAGGCACAATAAAAAAACAAAACCTATAAGAGAGCGAAGCAATGATGAATCAACGTTATGCCGCGATTGATCAGGGAACCACCGGCACCCGGGTCGTGGTGTTCGGCGAAGACGGCAGGCACCATTCGCCGGCCAGCATGCCGCACAAGCAGATCACCCCCAATCCGGGCTGGGTGGAACACGACGCCCTGGAGATTTTGGCGAATATCCGCCGCTGTCTCAGCCAGTGCGACATGGTGGATGCCATCGGTTTAGGGCATCAGGGCGAAAGCCTGCTGGCCTGGGACGCCGACAGCGGCCTGCCGCTGTACAACGCCATCGTTTGGCAAGATCAGCGCACCGAGCCGGAGATCCAGCGCCTGAAACGCGAAGGCGTCGAGCCGCTGGTGATGGCGAAAACCGGCCTGCCGCTCGATACCTACTTCTCCGCCAGCAAGATGGGCTGGCTGATGAACAACGCGCCAGGGGCCAGGCAGCTGGCGCAACGCGGCCGCCTGCGGCTCGGCACCATGGACGCTTTCTTCCTGTTCCACCTGTGCGGCCGGCACCTCACCGACTATAACTCGGCCTCGCGCACCTCGTTGTTCAACATTCATACCCTGCAGTGGGACGAGGAGCTGTGCCGTTTGTTCGGCGTACCGATCGACAGCCTGCCCGAGGTCAGAGACAACATCGGCCACTTCGGCGACGTCGCGCTCAACGGCAAACCGGTGCCGCTGACGGCCTGCATCGTCGACCAGTTTGCCGGCACATACGGCCACGGCTGCCATCAACCGGGGCAGATGAAGATCACCTTCGGTACCGGCGCCTTTTTACAGGCGATCACCGGGCCGCGCCCGATCGACGCCGGCGAGTCCGGCCTGTTGCCCACGCTGTGCTGGAAGCTGCCCGGCAGCGAGCCGGTGTATGGCCTGGACGGCGGCGTTTATAACGCGGCCTCCGCCATTAACTGGGCAAGAAAGATAGGCCTGTTCAACGATTTCGATGAATTCGGCGATTTTCCGGCCCAGCCGGCCATCGCGCGCGGCCTGGCCTTTGTGCCCGCGCTCTCTGGGCTGGCCTGCCCGTACTGGGATCGCTCCGCCGCCGGGATGTGGGCCGGCCTGTCGCTGGAAACCGAACGCAAGGATCTGCTGCAGTCGATCCTCGAAGGCATCGCCATGCGTTCCGCCGAGGTGATCAACGCCATGGATAAACTGAAACCGATCGGCGACAGCATTTCGGTGGACGGCGGCCTGTCCGCCAACCGCTATTTCACGCAGTTTCTCGCCAACCTGATCCAAAAGCGCATCGTCTCTCCCGCCAATAAGGAGATCACCGCCCAAGGCGTTGCGCTGTTGGCGCGTAAAGGACTGGGGGTGGAACATCCGCTCAAGGTGCTCAACCGCTATGAAGTGACGGAACCCGCCGAGGTCGATATGGCGGTCTGGTTTGCCCGTTATCAGGAAATCATCGCGCGCTCGCGCGGCTTACGTTCATCGCAGGAGGAACACCATGGCTGAGTTCGGTAATTTCATCATCTATATCATCATGGCCGGCACCCTGATCGGCGCGTTGGCGTCGATCGTCAAGCCGGAAGGCGAGCTGGGGCGTGAGTTCGTCAACGGCATTCATGCCATCGGCCCGGTGTTTCTCGCCCAGGCTGGCATCATGGCCGCGATCCCGATCATCTCTTACCTGATCATGTACAGCATCGGCCCCTTCTTCTCGGCGCTCGGCTCAGACGCCTCGATCGCGGCGCTGGCGGTGATCGCCGTGGACATGGGCGGCTACCAGTTGGCCGACGCCATCGCCGCCAACCGCGATATGTGGATCGTCGCCATGCTGGTGGGTTACACCTCCGGCGCCAGCATCGTCTACCTGATCCCGGTCGGGCTTATCATGCTGAACCGCGACGACCATAAATATCTGGCGTTGGGTGCCATGGCGGGCCTGATCAGCATTCCGTTCGCCGTGCTGATCGCCCTGGTGACCATCACCTTCAATAACCTGCCGGTCAGGGAGATCATTTCCACCACCTCGCCTGCCGCGCACTATCTGCAGCTGGACTTGCTGCAGGCGCTGCGGCTGCTGTCCCCACTGTTCGCCCTGTGCTTCCTGTTGGCACTGGGGCTGAAGCTGCGGCCGGCGGCCATGGTGAAAGGATTCCTGATCTTCGGCAAGGCGGCGGACGCCTTTATCAAACTGGTGTTGGCGCTGTGCATCATCGAGCATTTCACCGGCGTGTTTAAAAAGGTGTTCGGCGGCTGGGTATTCGATCCGTTATTTGCCGACAAAGACGAATTATTCCGCGCTATCGAGATTGCCGGTTACATCGGCATTATGTTGGCGGGCACATTCCCCATTTGTTATTTATTCCAGCGCTATTGCCGCAAGCCGATGCATTTCATCGGTAAAAAGCTCGGTTTATCGGATACCGGCGCGCTGGGCTTTATTATGGTATTGGCCAATATCATCGCCGTTTATCACCTGTTCAAAGGCATGCGGGCGCGCGATAAGGTGCTGTGCGTGGCCTTCGGCATCTGCGCGCAGGCCACGTTGGGCGATCACCTGGCGTTTACCGCCAACTTCCAACCTTCGCTGGTGTTGCCGATCATGATGGGCAAATTCCTCGGCGGCATGATCGCCGTGCTGATCGCCATAAAAATTTCAGTGCCGGAGGCTGAATTGCTGGAAAAAGAACAGACGCAAAGGCAATCGACGGCCATCGCCGCCGCCGCTCGCTAAATTTATCCCTAAGCCATAAAAATAAACGGGGCGCCGCCTCACGGGGAAGCTGCGCCCTTTTTTCGTCCCTGACAACAATTATTGAGAGAACAAACGCTAATGAGAAAAATATTTTTAGCCTGCCCCTACAGCCACGCCGACGCCAACGTCGTGCATCAACGCTTTATCGCCTGCAACGACGTCGCCGCCGCTATCGTGCGCGCCGGCAACGCCGTTTTTAGTCAGGTCAGCATGTCGCATCCGATCAATCTCTGTTTGCAAGATCTCGACAAAACTGCCATCGGCAAGCTGTGGGCGCCGATCGACGCGCTGTTCATGGCGGCGATGGATGAATTGATCGTGCTCGACTTGCCGGGTTGGCAAGAGAGCGGCGGCATCAAGCGCGAGATGGACGCTTTCGCGGCGCGCGGCTGCCGCGTCAGCCTGTGGTCCGAGGTCGCAGGCGAGTTCAACTGAGGCGTGCGCCCCGCCGCTTGGCGCGACGGGGCAGCGGCCTATTTGCCGTTGGCCAATTCACCGTACACCACCTGGCCGCGGAAACCGCGCCGCACCTGCTGGAACAGCTCGCGGAACGCCGGGTAATCCTGCGCCTGGCACAGCGCTTCCTTGCCGCGAATGGCGTTCACCTGCAGGCGGTGATTGACGGTCACCTGCTGCCCGTCGCGCCGCCACGCGACGCGATAGTCGCCCGCCGCATTGCGGAATTGCCGATCTTTCGGAATGGCGATGATCGGCACGTTGGCCGGCAGCTGCAGACGGTAGGTTTCATCGTAGCGCTGCGCGGTGCAGTAGAACGGCGTTTCGTTGCCCGGCGCCGCCGTGGTGGTATACAGCGTGCGGAACGATTTGCCGCCGGGCGGGTTGGGCAAGGTCATGCCGCCCACCACGCCGAAATCGACGTAGTCGTCCGCCTTGAAGCGGAAGCGGTAACCGAACTGCTTTTTGAGATCCAGCGGATCGCTGTTCATCGCCACCTCGCCGCTGCCGTCGATGCCGGAGGCGGACATGATCGTCGCTTCGGCCTGCGCCCGGTTCTGGCGGTTGATCTGCGAGAAGTAGCCCCGCAGGTCAATCTCTTCCACTTCGCTCAGCCGGCGCTCGGTCTCCCCCTGCAGATTGCCCGCCTTGTCGAACACGAAATCGACGCTCAGCGCGCTCTTGACCGGCTGCTCGTCGCTGCCCGGGGTGCGCGCCAGCCTGGCGTCGCGCGTGAGCAGTACCGGCGCGCCCAGATCGCCCTCCGGCAGTTGCCCGAAACGCGCCCAGGGATTGGTGGAATCGAGGTACAGTTTGAATTCCGGCACATAGGTGATGGCGTGATTAAAGCGGCCGAGCAGCGGCACGTTAGGCAGTATCGGGCCTTCGTCCATGCCGATCAGCACCGGCGAGCTTTCGATGCCCTTGGCGGCGAGCAGCGCCTCCAGGATCACCACGTGATCCTTACAGTCGCCATAGTGGTTATCGAGAATGCTCTGCGCCGAATTCGGCTCCAGCCCACCATTGCCCAGATACACCGCCACATAGCGAATGTTTTGCGCCACCCAGCGATAGAGGGCCTCCGCCTGCTCGCGCCGATCGCTGATGCCGGCGGTAATGTTGTCCGCCAGCGCCTGAATGCCCGGCGTCACCTTTGCCGCCGCGCCGGCCTTCAGCTGGTAGGCCTTGGCCAACTGCGGCCACTCGCGGTAGGTGCTGGCCATGATGGTCGGGCTGAAGGTCCAGCTGTCCGCCGCCCAGTTTTGCGCCTTCATCGGCGCGCTGCGCGAATAATGCCAGCGCCAGTGCGCTTGGCCGTTGCGGATCTGCGGTTGGTCCCCGCCTTCAACGCCGCGCGTGAAGATATGCATCGGCAGCTTGGCCGGCGCCTGCAGGGTCACTTCGGCGTCGTCGAACTGATCGAAAACGCTGAACGTCTCCCACAGGCCGAAATAGTCGGGGAAATACGGGGTGTTTTGCGTGCGGCGCAGCTCATACACCACGCGCGATCCCGGCGCCAGGTTGGAGAACACGATGACGCGCACTTTGCGGTCGGCATACAACGGCGCCGTGGCGCTGGAGTAGCTCTCCTGGGTGTAGATGCGGTCGGGCGCCACGTCGTGGCGCTGGCCGTCGGCGGTCAGCGTATAGGCGGCGACCACCTCCAGCGTTTCCATTTTTTCGCTGTAGCTCAGGCGGATCTGGCTGAATTTCTCGATCGCCGCCTTGGTCTTCAGCAGCACTTCGTAGCTTTCCGTCTTCACGTTGGTGGCGTTGGCGTTAACGCGATAATCCGCGCGATAGCGCACGAAGCTGAAATCGTTGTTGGCCGTGTCGTTCTGGCCCTGATCCGCCGCGGCGGGCGGTGCAGCGGCCAACACGGTGGCCGGATGCGTCGCCGTCAAACCGGCGAGTAACAGTATGGAAGGAATAGCGATTTTCATCTTCGGTCCTTGAAGGGTGTTAAGCAGCGACACCGGGCCATACGTCCGTCCCGGCGTCAAAACAGGCGGGCACACTAATATAATTGAGAATCATTTTCAATAAACGAACCATCAACGCCCGGGTTAGCCCTGCTCGATCAACATGACGGCGGTGGTCTCCGGCTCCAGCGCTTCGAAAATATGCTCGCGATCGGCGGAGTAACTGATGTAATCCCCGGCGCTCAGCACCTGCGGCTGATCCGCCGGGCCAAGGCGCGCGCGCCCGCTGCTGATGATCACATGCTCGACGGTGCCCGGCGGATGCGGCCGCGAGCATTTCGTTTCACCGGGTTGCACCCGCAGCCGGTAAATGTCGCGCTGCGCGCCCGGTGGACAAGTGGCCAACAGCGTGGCGGCGTAGTTGCCCTGCTCCGACAGCGCCGGCGTTCCCTCATGGGCGCGGATCACTTGCACCGGCCTGCTCGGCTGTGAAATCAGCCGGCTGACCGGCACATCCAGCGCCATCGCCAGCGCCCACAGCGTTTCCAGGCTGGGGTTGCCGCTGCCGGCTTCGAGCTGCGACAGCGTGGACTTGGCGATACCCGCGCGCTTCGCCAGTTCGGTAACGGACAGATTCAATCGCTCCCGCTCACGGCGGATTGCCGCCGACAAGAGGCCAATCGGCGTGATGTTCTGCATTAGGCTCTCGCTCATTGTTCGTTATACCATTCAATTGTTCGGCTTGACGAACGGCGTCAACCGTGTTCATCATAATGTTCGATTGTTCATTTTAATGATTAAGCGACTTCACCACAAGCACGGTCAGGCCGCGAGGGAAACGACATGAAAACGAAAACGCGCGGCGCAGTGCAAATGATCCTCGCCATGACGATCTCCGGCACCGTCGGTTGGCCGGTGATCGTGTTAGGGCAGCCGCCCGCCACGGTGGTGTTTTGGCGCTGCGCGTTCGGCGCGCTGGCGATGCTGGCCACCTGCGCCGCGCTTGGGCAACTGAAATCAGGCGCCATCAACCGACGGCAGCTGGCTTTCGCCGTCCTGGGGGGCCTCGCGCTGGTGCTCAACTGGACGCTATTGTTTGCCGCCTATGCGCATGCCTCGATCGCTGTCGCCACCGTGACCTACCATGTTCAACCGTTTATGTTGGTGGCGCTGGGAGCGCTGCTGTTCGGTGAAAAACTGACGGCTAACCGGCTGGGCTGGCTTCTGCTGGCGTTCGCGGGGATGGTGTTGATCGTCACCGGCCGGCAAAGCGGTGGCGGCAATGGCGACTATCTGCTGGGCGTGGCGCTGGCGCTGGGGGCGGCCCTGATGTACGCCCTGGCGGCGGCGATCGTCAAACAGCTGGCCGCGCTGCCGCCGCAGCTGATCGTGTTGATTCAGCTGACCGTCGGCGCGCTGGCGCTGGCCCCGTTCGCCGGTCTGGCCCACCTTCCCGCAGATTCGTTCGACTGGCTGCTGCTGGCGACCCTCGGTCTGGTGCATACCGGGTTGATGTCCACGTTGCTCTATGGCGCGATCCAGAAAATCCCCACCGCTCTGGTCGGCGCGCTGTCGTTTATCTACCCGGCAGTGGCGATCGTGGTGGACTGGGCGGCGTTCGGGCACCGTCTCAGCCTGTTGCAGCTGCTGGGCACGCTGGCCATTCTCGGCGCGGCGGCGGGCATGAACTTCGGCTGGCGATGGCCGCCCGCCGCGCACCGGGCCGGTAAAATCGGTTAATCCCGCCTGACGGGCAAGCTATGCACAATAAGGCATTCGCCTTGTGTCCGGCGCGGTGCTATTTATTTAAACCGTGTAGGGTAGAAGGAGTGTTCTATGTGGCATCACCGCCTGCAACGGCGCATCCGTTTCAGCTACTGGAACGAACTGTGCGTCACAAAAAAATAAGGGAAGGCGCAAGCCTTCCCTTTTGTCATTCACCGCTCGGGTCAAAAACGGTCGGTTTTCACCACCTCGTCGAACGGCAGCTTGCCGATGCGCGGGTAAGGTTGCCCCGCCGCCTTGCCGATAGCGACCATCAGCGCGATCTGATAATGCGCCGGCTTATTGATAATCTCGCCCACCGCGTCGAAATCAAAACCGTCCATCGGGCAAGAGTCGTAGCCCTGCGCCTTGGCCGCCAGCATCAGCGTCTGGGCGAAGATGCCGCTGCTGCGCATCACCTCGTCGCGCTGCACCTGCGGCTTACCGCGATAATACTGATCGACGGCCGGGATCATGAATTGTTGCACCGGCTCCGCGGCCTCGGCCCAGACGGTTTTTACCTGTGACTCCCAGCTCGACAGATCGCCGCACAGCACGACCAGCATCGACGCGTCGGTCACCTGCGCCTGCCCCCACGCCGCCTCGCGAATTTTCTCGCGCTGCGCGCGATCTTCAATCAGCAGCGGGCGCCAGTGCTGCAGGTTAAACGCGCTGGGAGCGCCCTGCAGCGCGATAGTCAGCAACGCTTTTTTCTCTTCGAGCGTCATCACGTGCTGCGCATCGAACTGCTTGGTGGCGCGGCGCTGGCGGATTGCGTCTAACGTATTCATTTTACTGCCTCTGTCCATGTGAAAAGCTCTATTGTCGCCAACGCGGCGTGGCTGTCCAGCCCCCGGCGGCTATTTCTGCGCGGTTTCGGCGCGCAAGCGGCCGACCTGCGCCGCCAGGTCCGGCCACGGCGCCTGACCGGCGTAATGCTGCCGCAGGTAGTTGAGCAGGATGGCGATTTGCGCGTCATTCAGGTTATGGCGAAAGCCCGGCATATAGCCCAGCTCGGCGTTCGCCGGCCGCTGTATGCCGTCCAGCACCACGCGAATGGCGTTGTCCGGCGCCTCGGCGAACAGGTTGGTATTCAGCGCCAGAGACGGGCGCACCCCCGCCATCTGCGCGCCTTTTTCCTGCGCATGGCACGCCATGCAGGCACCGGAAAACAGCCGCGCCCCTTGCGAACTCAGGGGCTCGACCTGGCGCTCCGCCTGAGCGTTCAAAGTTGCCGCCGCGGCCTGCGCCGCCGCTTCCGGATGATAGCTGCGCAGATAGACGGCGATCGCCTGCAGGTCGGCCTGCGGCAAGCGCGACAGCCCTTCTTCGATCACCGGCGCCATCGGGCCGGCGGCGACGCCGTGGTTGGCCGAGTAGCCGGTGCGCATGAAATCGACCAGATCCTGCTGTGACCAGGCGAGCGGCGCGGGCGAGCGGCCGGTCAACGCCGGCGCCGTCCAGCCTTCCGCCACGCCGCCGGCCAGGTGCTCGCCGCCGGTTTTCTCGCCGAACAGCACGTTGCGCGGCGAGTGGCAGGCGCTGCAGTGCCCCAACCCTTCGACCAGGTACGCGCCGCGGTTCCAGTCGGCGCTTTGGGCTGGCTGTTCCGGCAACGCGCCCGGCGTCAGGAACAGCAGGTTCCAGGCGAAGATGCCCTGGCGAATGTTGAACGGAAAGTGCAGATCGGTGGCCGGCGGCCGGTACTTGACCGGCGGCTGCGACATCAGATAGGCATACAGCGCCTGCAGATCGTCGTCGCGGGTGCGGGTAAAGGCGGTATAGGGAAACGCCGGATAGAGATAGCGGCCCTGGCGATCGACGCCGTGGCGCATGGCGCGTTCGAACGCCGCGTAGCTCCAGCTGCCGATGCCGGTTTCCACGTCCGGCGTGATGTTGGTGGTGTAAATGGTGCCGAAGGGGATCTCCATCGCCAGCCCGCCGGCGTTGCGCTCGCCGCCCGCACGGGTGTGGCACACCGCGCAGTCGCCGAGATCGGCCAACGTTTTGCCGCGCGCGATCTGCGCCTCGCTGAAA
The DNA here is from genome assembly GCF_049065515.1 of Serratia sp. SA088. Lineage (NCBI taxonomy): Bacteria > Pseudomonadati > Pseudomonadota > Gammaproteobacteria > Enterobacterales > Yersiniaceae > Serratia > Serratia sp. SA088. The sequence continues at coordinate 854,370 of NZ_JBAKGW010000001.1, read as the reverse complement.
CTGTGGGTCGCATCGGCGGCGAGAGGCGCAATCTCCGGCTGCCAACTGGCGACCACGCCGGCGACCACCACGGCGATCACCGTGACGCCACCCCACCCGACGATTTTTTTCATCTTACTCATCTTTGCTGTCCTTGTTCGTTACGGGGGGTTAATGGCCGGCCTGAGCGCGCAGCGCGGCGAGCACCCGCGCCGGTGTGAACGGCACCTCGCGCAGGCGCACGCCGAGGGCGTCAAACAGCGCGTTGCCGATCGCCGCCGCACTCGGCACCGAGGCGGACTCTCCTGCGCCCATCGGCGCTTCGTCCGGGCGGTCGATCAGCTGGATATCGACCTGCGGCAATTCGTCGAAGCGCAGGATCGGATAGCCGCCCCAGTCCAATGACGTCACGCCCGACGCGTTGAAGGTCACAAACTCTTTCAGCACCCGGCTGGCGGACTGGATAATGTTGCCGTGCACCTGATGGCGCACCCCGGCCGGATTGATCATCCGGCCGCAATCATGCGCCACGAAGATTTTATCGAGCGTGATCTGCCCGGAAAGGCGATTGACGCTGAGATCGCACACCCAGGCCGCCCAGGCGGCGCCGAAGCCGGGAAATTTGCTGTGGAAATAGCGCGCATAGGCGAAGCCGCGGCCGCTCACCACTTCGGCGCCGGCGGCGCGCGACCGGTGCGCCGGGCCGTCTTGCCAGTTCGCCTGGCGCTTCAGGGCCTCAATCAAGGCCACTGTGCGCGGATCGTTCAGGTAACGCAGGCGAAACGCGATCGGATCTTCGCCGGCGCGCCAGGCCAGCTCGTCGATCCAGGACTCATGGGCGAACACGTTGGGCAGCGCCGAAACGCCGCGCATCCACGAGGCCCGCACGATCGGCGCGGCGTCCTGGCAAATCACCCGCATGTGCGGATACTCGTATTGCGGAATGGCGGTGCGATCGCCCATCTGTTGCACGTCAGCCCGGTTGGCCACCTTGCCGGTCAACACCAGCGGCAAGGTCACCGCATTGTTGGAGGGATAGCTGGTTTTCAACTCGTAGGCCGCCACTCGGTTTTGCGCGTCGAGGCCGCCGCGCACCCGGATCAACTGACCGGTGCCCTTCGGCTCCCAGCCGGATTCCTGTTCGCGCATCAGCTGCACCCGCACCGGGCGGCCGGTCGCCCGCGCCAACAGCGCCGCGTCCGCCGAGACGTCGTCGGCGCAGTTGCGGCCATAGCAGCCGGAGGCCTCCATGCGGGTGATATGCACCTGCTCAGGCGCCAATTCCAGCAGCGTGGCGATATCTTTGCGCAGATCGTGCGGGTTTTGCGTGCCGGACCACACCTGCGCCCGCCCGTCTTTAACCTCCGCCACTGCGCAGGAAGGGCCGATCGAGGCGTGCTGATGGTAAGGCCAGACATAGTCCGCCCGCACTTCGGTATGCAGCGATGCCAGCGCGTCGTCCGTGCCCGCATCGTCGCGCAGCACGCGGTCGGTTTTCGGGTTGGCTGCCAGCGCGGCGGGCAGCGCCTCCGGCGACAGGTCCGGCAGGCCGGCCCAGGGTTTCCATTCGGTTTTCAGCCGGCGCATGGCGGCGATCGCCTGCTCTTCGCGCTCGGCCACAATGCCGATGAAATCGTTGATCACCACCAGTTTCACGATGCCCGGCAGATGCGCGATCGAACTTTCATCCACCGACAACAGGCCGCCGCCCAGCGGCGCGCTGCTGTCGGCGCCTGCGTAAGGCGGGCGCACCACCCGGCCATGCAGCATGCCGGGCAAACGCAGATCGTGCACGTAGGTCAGCGCGCCGCTGACCTTGGCCGGAATATCGACCCGGGCGACGGCGCGGCCGACATAGCGGCTCTGCTGTTCACCGTTCAGCGGCACGTTTTTATCCAGCGCCACGTGCAGATTCTGCCCGCTCGCCAGCTGCGCATAGCTCAAGGCGCGCCCCGGATTCTTGGTCACAAACACCTGCCCCGCCGCCGCCGTCAGCTGGTCGGCCGGCAGTTCGAAGGCTTTGGCCGCCAGCGCCGTCAGCATATGCCGCACCTGCGCCGCCGCCTGGCGCAGCGGCACCGACGTCACCTGAAGGGTGGCGCTGGCGATAGTTGGCCCCTGATCCGGCGTGCGTTGCGTATCGCCGAGGATCATCGTGACGTGCTCGAACGGCACGCAAATTTCGTCGGCGACGATCTGCGCCAGCGCGGTGCGAATGCCGGTGCCGAGATCGACGTGGCCGTTGAATGCCGTCACCCGGCCGTCGGCGGTGAGGCTGATAAAACTGTCTACCCTGTCCAGCGGCAGCTCGGCAGGCGTTGGGGCGGGCTCGGCGGCGAAGGCGTTAAACGGTGCGGGCAGCAGGCTGCTGACCATCACCACACCACCGGCCTGCAGCAGCTGGCGGCGGGTCAGTTCGAGGCGGCTCATGCTTGCCTCCGTGCAGCCAGCAGCGCGCGGGCGCGTTCGGCGGCGCGCAAGATCTCAAGATGGGTGCCGCAGCGGCACAGGTTGTAGGCCAGCTCTTTCTTGATCGCCTGTTCGTCCGCCTCGGGTTCACGTTCGAACAGCGCGACCAGCGTCATGATCATACCGTTGACGCAGTAGCCGCATTGCGCCGCCTGCTCATCGATAAATCCTTGCTGCACCGGGTGCGGCGTTTCCGGCGTGCCCAGGCCTTCCAGCGTGGTGACGGACTTGCTTCCTACCGCGGCCAGCGGCATTGAGCAGGAGCGAGCGGCGACGCCGTCGATAAGAACGGTGCAGGCGCCGCACTCCCCCAGGCCGCAGCCGTATTTGGGGCCATTCAAGTGCAGATCGTTGCGTAACACGTACAACAGCGGGGTCTCGGGCGAGATATCGCCGAGTGGAACCACCCGGCCATTAACATTGATTTCCATGGTGAAACTATCCCTTAAACAAACGGATTTAATCCGTAACATCACTGCGTCGAATAATTGAGCAGCATGCTAATAATTATCATCAAAAGACTTGATAATGTTAAGGGAATGTGGCCGCCATGGCTTTAACGAAAAGTGGGTATTTTCTATAAATTTCCGATAGATAAGCCCGGTTTTATGATTGCGTCCCGTGATTATTGGCGTTCGTCAACGCGGCCTCGGCACCGTCGACCAACAGCCGCACGCTGGCTTCGAACAGCGCGTCTGCGCCCTTATCCTGCAAAGTTTCCCAGCCTTCGCACAGCAGCGGGTAACGCTGGCGATCGGCATCATTCAGCGTATCGTCCGGCTGCATTTGCTGCTCTTCCAGCACCCAGCCTACGACGAAGCGCCCGACGGCGAACAGCAAATTCACCGCGCGTTCAGGCGTCAAGCCCGCCCGGCACAGCAGCGCCACCTTGGCCTCGATAATGGCGAATTGCGGCTCCTGCGGCCGGGTGCCGGCATGCAGACGCGCGCCGTCGCGGTAAGCCAGCAGAGCCCGACGGAAATTGCTCGCATTGGTGACGACCCAATCCTGCCAGGCCATATCGGCGGGCAGTTCTTCACGGTGATCCAACATGATGGTTTCCGCCATCGCTTTCAACAGCTCGGCTTTGTTCTTGAAATGCCAATAGAGCGTGGGAGATTGCACGCCGAGATGTTGCGCCAGGCGACGGGTGCTCAAAGCATCGATGCCGATTTCATTCAGCAGCGCCAGCGCTCCGCGCAGGACGGTTTCACGCGTTAAACGTATCGCAGTATTTTTTTCGCTCATCTCTCTATCACTGATAGGGTAACTATGGAATACTCAATACTCTATCACTGTTAGAGTCACAATCTTGAAAAAAACCATGCTGGTTATTTTGTTGACGGTGTTGCTGGATGCGGTGGGCATCGGTCTGATCATGCCGATCCTGCCGGCGTTGTTGCGTTCGCTGGGCGGTCTTGACGCCGGCAGCCTGCACTACGGCGCCCTGCTGGCGGCCTATGCGTTAATGCAATTTCTGTTCTCGCCGATCCTCGGCGCGCTGAGCGATCGTTTCGGCCGGCGGCCGGTGCTGTTAATTTCACTCGCCGGCGCCGCGGCCGACTACCTGCTGATGGCGTTCGCGCCGACGCTGGCCTGGCTCTATCTGGGCCGGTTGCTGGCGGGCATCACCGGCGCCAACATGGCGGTCGCCACCGCTTACGTTACCGATATTACTCCTGCCGGCCAGCGCGCGCGGCGTTTCGGCCTGGTGGGCGCGGTATTCGGCGTCGGTTTTATCGTCGGCCCGCTGCTCGGCGGTTCGCTGGGCGAGTGGCATCTGCATGCGCCCTTCCTGGCGGCGGCGGCGATGAACACCGTCAACCTGGCGATGGCGTTTTTCCTGCTGCCGGAATCGCGTAAACCCCGCGCCCGCGCCGCCGAGAAAATCCGCCTCAATCCCTTTTCGTCATTGCGACGGCTGCACGGCAAACCGGGCCTGCTGCCGCTGGCCGGCATTTACCTGATCATGGCGCTGGTTTCACAGGCGCCGGCCACGCTGTGGATTTTATACGGCCAGGATCGTTTCGGCTGGAGCATGATGGTGGCGGGCCTGTCGCTGGCCGGTTACGGCGCCTGCCACGCGCTGTCGCAGGCCTTCGCCATCGGCCCGCTGGTCGCGCGGCTCGGCGAACGCAAGGCGCTGCTGATCGGCCTGACCGCCGACGCGCTGGGCCTGGTGCTGTTATCGATCGCCACGCGCGGCTGGGCGCCCTTTGCGCTGCTGCCGTTCTTCGCCGCGGGCGGTATGGCGCTGCCCGCGCTGCAGGCGTTAATGGCGCACAAAGTGGACGACGACCATCAGGGTGAGCTGCAAGGGACGCTGGCCAGCATGGGCAGCCTGATCGGCGTCGCGGGGCCGCTGATGGCGACGGCGCTGTATGCCGCCACGCGCGATGTCTGGCCCGGCCTGGTCTGGGCGTTGGCCGCCGCCCTCTATCTGCTGGTGCCGCCGTTGCTGGCGCGTTCGCGCGAGCGTGACGCGGCATAGCGTAGAGATCCCCTTCTCCCGCTTAAGCTCATTTATGGCTAAGCAAGGCATTATTCAGCATAAGCGGGCGCTTTACACGCCAGTGCGCCGCTCATTATCATCGCCCTTATCCCGCCGCAGGAAAATTTGAATGCTGTTTCATGGTGTTACGCCCAGCGCGTATCGCTATTGTTCACTTCGCCTATCGGAAAATCAGGATGAGAAAACTCACAACGCCGCTGATCGCCGCACTGCTGCTGGGCCTGTTTAGCCTGCCGGCCGGCGCGCAGGAGAAACCGCAGCAAATCACCATCGGTTACCAGAAAGCCAACATTTTTGCGCTGCTGAAATACCGCGGCACGCTGGAAAAAGCCCTTGAGCCGCAGGGCGTCAAGGTTCGCTGGATAGAATTCCCCGCCGGCCCGCAGATGTTGGAGGGGTTGAACGTCGGCAGCATCGATCTGGCGGCGACCGGCGACGCGCCGCCGGCCTTCGCGCAAGCCGCCAAGGCCGATCTGGTTTATTTGGCGCATTCGCCGCCCAGCCCGAAAACCGAAGCCATCGTGGTGCCGCAGGATTCGCCGATCCGCTCCGTGGCCGATCTGAAAGGCAAACGCGTGGCGTTGAACAAAGGGTCTGACGTCAATTACCTGCTGGTGAGCGCGCTGGAACAGGCCGGCTTGAGCTACAAGGACATCACGCCGGTCTATCTGCCGCCGAGCGATGCCCGCGCCGCCTTCCAGCGCGGCAGCGTCGACGCCTGGGTGATTTGGGATCCCTACTACGCCGAGGTGGAAACCCGCGCCAACGCCCGCCTGCTGAAAGACGCGGAGGGCCTGGTGCCGCACTATACCTTCTATCTCGCCAGCCGCCGCTTTGCCGAAACCTACCCGGACAGCGCCAAACAGGTGATTCAACAGCTCGGCGCGCTGAGCGACTGGGCCAACGAGCATCCACAGGAAGCGGCGGCGATCCTCGCTCAGAGCACCGGTCTGGATCAGGCCATTTGGGCCAGAGCCATCGCCCGCATGCCGTTCGGCAGCCAGCGCATGTCGCCGGAGGTGTTCAGACAGCAACAGCAGTTGGCGGATAAATTCACCGCCATCGGGCTGCTGCCGGTTAAGGTGGATGTCAACGCCGCCCGCTGGTCCGAAGATAAGCCCGAGGCGCCATAGCCTTTGCCGCGCTTTGGTTTTAGAAAGCAGAAACCGGCATTTTGCCGCCGGCATCAGCCGGCCTATGCTAACCCTGTGTGATGAAACGCGGTTTCATGGCATGTCTTCCGGAACGTTTTGCTTTAATTTGTTCGTCGTGAACCCTGGGCCGCCCCTGACTGGTGCGGCTTTTCTTTTTGTTCGGCAGTGTCGGCGGCGGCGAATTTTGCTATGGTAACCCGCAGATAAATGTCCCGTTTTCAGCCGCCGGATCGACTCATGTTCACCCATAAAGCAATCGCCGAGCTCAACGCCCTGGAGCTGATGGTTTATAACTACGTCAGCAAACACAAAAATCAAGTGATGTACATGACCATCCGCGAGCTGGCCGAGGCCGCCGGCGTATCCACCACCACCGTGCTGCGATTTTGCAAAAAAATGGGTTGCGACGGTTATTCAGAATTTCGCATCCGTTTCAAACTGTATCTGGAGCAAAGCGATGCGCCGCCGGTCGATTCCGGCATCGGCGAAATTCTCAGTTTTTTTAAAAGCGTCAGCAACGACGAATTTAATCAGTTACTCGATGAAGCGGCGCATCATATCGCCGCCGCCGAGCGGATTATTTTCGTCGGCATCAGCACCTCTGGCGCCTTGGGGAAATATGGCGCGCGTTTCTTTTCCAACGTCGGGAAATTCAGCACCCATATCGACGATCCTTATTATCCCGTCAACAGCGATATGTATAAAAACGCGGTGGCGATCATGCTGTCGGTTTCCGGCGAAACCGAAGAGATCCTGCGGCTGGCCAGCCAATTCAGTCTGCACCACTGCAAGATCATCAGCATCACCAACAACGAAACCTCTTCGCTGGCGCGGCTGGCGGACTTTAATCTCTCCTACCACGTGCCGCAGCATTTGATCGGCGGCCATCACAATATCACCACGCAGATCCCCGTGCTTTACATTATTGAAACCATCGGCAAACGGCTTGGGCATATTAATTCGGCAAAATAAAACAGGCTGTTTTTTTATTGTGACAAATCACTTTGTCCGGCGATTTGTTATATCGTGACATTTCTTTTGGTCTTGTTACTCTATTGGCAATGCGAACGTTATTATCCTTCATTAAATAAGATGAGACATTGACGATGAAACAGTTGCCGAAAGATTTTCTGTGGGGAGGCGCGGTCGCCGCGCACCAGGTTGAAGGCGGTTGGGATCGGGGCGGCAAAGGCTCAAGCATCGCCGACGTGCTGTCCGGCGGTTCGCACGGCGTCGATCGCGTGATGACCGACGGCGTGCTCGACGGCTACCGTTACCCCAACCATGAAGCGGTGGACTTCTACGGCCGCTACAAACAGGACGTGGCGCTGTTCGCCGAGATGGGCTTCAAATGCTTCCGCACCTCGATCGCCTGGACGCGCATCTTCCCGAACGGCGACGAAGCAGCGCCAAACGAGGCCGGCCTGCAGTTTTACGACGATCTGTTCGACGAGTTGCTGAAATACGGCATCCAGCCGGTGATCACCCTGTCGCACTTCGAAATGCCTTACCATTTGGTGAAAACCTACGGCGGCTGGAAAAACCGCCGGGTGGTGGAATTTTTCGTGCGCTTTAGCGAAGTGGTGATGCGCCGCTACCGCGAGAAGGTGAAGTACTGGATGACCTTCAACGAGATCAACAACCAGAGCAACTACCGCTACCCGCTGTTCGGTTACTGCTGTTCCGGCGTGGACTACACTCAGGAAGACAACCCGGAGCAGGCGCTGTACCAGGTATTGCACCACCAGTTCGTCGCCAGCGCGCAGGTGGTCAAACTCGGCCATCAGATCAACCCGGAGTTCAAGATCGGCTGCATGCTGGCCTGCGTGCCGTTCTACCCTTATTCCTGCAAGCCGGACGACGTGATGTACGCCGTGGAGGCGATGCACCAGCGCTATCTGTACACCGACGTGCAGATGCGCGGCTACTACCCAAGCTATCTGCTGCGCGACTGGGAACGCAAAGGGCTGAAGATCGAGATGCAGCCGCAGGACGCACAGATCCTGCGCGAGGGCTGCACCGACTACATCGGCTTCAGCTATTACATGAGCAACGCGCTGCAGGCCAACGCGGTGGAAGGCAGCGACGGCATGTTCGGCTTCCCGGGCAACGTGCCGAACCCGCACGTCAAGGCTTCCGACTGGGGCTGGCAGATCGATCCGGTCGGGCTGCGCTACTCGCTGAACGTATTGTATGAACGTTACCAGAAACCGCTGTTTATCGTGGAGAACGGCTTCGGCGCCTTCGACAAGGTGGAAGCGGACGGCCAGATCAACGATGACTATCGCATCGACTATCTGCGCGCCCATATCGAAGAGATGAAAAAAGCAGTGATTGAAGACGGCGTAGACCTGATCGGCTATACGCCGTGGGGCTGCATTGACTGCGTATCGTTCACCACCGGCGAGTACAGCAAGCGCTACGGCTTTATCTACGTCGATAAACACGACGACGGCACCGGCACGCTCGAACGTTCGCGCAAGAAAAGCTTCGACTGGTATCGCCGGGTGATCGCCAGCAACGGCGAACAGCTTTAACCGCACGGCAGACCAATCAGGGGCGATATTCGCCCCTTTTTACTTTATTGCGCCTTACTCCGCCGTCTGCCCGGCGGCGAGGTACTTCGCCATTTCCGCCGGCGGCACCATGCCGCCGCCGGTCGCCCACACCAGATGCGTCGCCTGCGCCAGGCTTTCCGCACTCACCCCTTGCCCGCTAAGCTGTTGCGCATTGGCCTCCATGCGCCACGGCCCGGCCATGCCCGCCAGGGCGGAGGGTTCCAGCTGGATATGCTCGTGCCTGTCCAACAACCCGAGCAACGCGAACATCTCTTCGTCGCTCAGCGTGTAAAATGCGCTCAGCAGGCGCTCCATCGCCCGGCCGACAAAACCCGAGGCGCGCCCCACCGCCAGCCCGTCCGCCGCCGTGCGGTTGTCGATGCCGAGATCTTGCACCGCAATGCCGTCATGCAACCCGCTGTAGACGCCGAGCAGCATGCAGGGGGAATGGGTCGGTTCGGCGAAAATGCAGTGAACGTGATCGCCGAACGCCAGCTTGAGACCAAAGGCCACACCGCCCGGCCCACCGCCGACGCCGCACGGCAGATACACGAACAGCGGATGCTGCGCGTCCACCACAATGCCCTGTTCGGCAAACTGCCGCTTCAGGCGGCCGCCCGCCACCGCGTAGCCGAGGAACAGGGTTTGCGAGTTTTCATCGTCGATAAAGAAGCAATTCGGATCGTTCGCCGCCTGTTGGCGCCCTTGCTCGACCGCCACGCCGTAATCTTCGGCGTATTCCACCACCGTCACGCCATTGTCGCGCAGCTTCTGTTTTTTCCACTCTCGCGCATCCGCCGACATGTGCACGCTGACATCAAATCCCAGGCGGGCGCTGATGATACCGATGGATAATCCCAGATTGCCCGTCGATCCGACGGCGATGCGGTACTGGCGGAAGAACTGACGAAACGCATCGGAACACAGCCGGGCGTAGTCGTCGCCGATCTGGAGCAGCCCCGCCTCCAGCGCCAGTTTCTCCGCGTGCGTCAGCACCTCATAGATGCCGCCGCGCGCTTTGATTGAACCGGAAATCGGCAGATGGCTGTCCTTTTTCAATAGCAGACGCCCGCCCAACGCCTGCCCATAGCGCCGATCCAACGCCTGCTGCATGGCGGGGATCGCCACCAGCTCGGACTCGATGATCCCCTTTGTCGGCTGGGTTTCCGGGAAGGCCGCGGCGAGATAAGGCGCGAAACGCGCCAGGCGCTGCTCGGCTTCGGCCACGTCGGCGGCGGTCAGCCCGACATGGGGCAAGCCGGCGGCCAGCGTGGTCGCACGCGGATTGAACCAGGTGATCGGCTCGAGGGCGACCATTCGTTGCAGCAGCGGATGCTGCGCAACCCACGGTTGGATCTGTGATTTTTGCATAAGAGTCCCTGACTGATTTGGCGTTGCCGTCACCATGCCGTGAACGCCGGCGGCTGACAAATGATAAATTCTGAGTTTGAGGTGCAATAGATTGATGCAAACGCGGCGTTAGCCTGCCGTCACGCCAAACAGCATGCCCACGCCTGAGGAGACCGCCATCGCCAGCGCGCTCCAGATCAGGATACGCGCCACGCCCGGCAAGATCGGCGCCCCGCCGGTTTTCGCGGCGATGCCGCCGAGAACGCCGAGAGAAATCAGCGCCGACGCCACCAGCGCCGCTCGCGTCCAGTCGAGCGGTGCCCACAGCGCCACCAGCAGCGGCAGCAGCGCGCCGAGGGAGAAACTGAGGGCCGACGCCAACGCGGCCTGCAGCGGCCGGGCGCGGGTGACGGAGGAAATGCCCAGCTCGTCGCGCGCGTGCGCCTCCAGCGCATCATGCGCCATGAGCTTTTCCGCCACCTGCCGAGCCAGCGCCGGATCCAGCCCGCGATGCACGTAGATTGACGTCAGTTCGCGAAACTCCCCCGGATAGTCTTCGAGCAACTCCGCCTGCTCTTCCGCCAGCGCGGCCTTTTCGGTATCCGCCTGCGACGAGACCGACACATACTCACCGGTGGCCATCGACATCGCCCCGGCCACCCACCCGGCGACGCCGGCGATCATCAGCGCGGAATGCGCGGCGCTGGCCGCCGCCACGCCCAGCAGCAGGCTGGCCGTCGAAACGATGCCGTCGTTGGCGCCGAGCACCGCCGCCCGCAGCCAGCCGATGCGTTCAATACTGTGCCGCTCTCGATGCATCCTTTCTCTCCTTCGTTCTCTTACCGCTAGCCCCGCGCCGCCGCTTCCAACCCGGCGATGTCGATTTTGCCCATCAGCAGCATCGCTTCCGTGACCCGCCGCACACGAGCGGCGTCGGGATCGTTCATCAACTCCGTCAGGCGCCGCGGCACAATTTGCCAGCACAGCCCCCAGCGATCGCGCAGCCAGCCGCACTGCTCCGCCTCGCCGCCCTCGCTCAAGGCATCCCACAGCCGGTCGACTTCCGCCTGATCGTCACATTCCACCATCACGGAGAAACTGTGGTTGAACGGATCCAGCGGCCCGGCTTCGATCGCCGCGTAGCGCTGGTCCCCCAGCGTGAAAGAAGCCAGTTTCACGCTGCCGGCCGGGCCGCTCGGCGTATCCGCCGGCAGGTCGGAAAACCAGTTCACGGACGAACCGGGGATCAGCGCGACATAGCAATTCAGCGCCGCTTCCATGTCCTTTTCAAACCACAGATGTTGCGTAATTCTGGCCATTTGCGCCTCCTTTACGCATCGAGGATCGGCGCGAACCCGCCAAAGATCATGCGTTTGCCGTCAAACGGCATCTCACCGAGCGCCTTCATGCGCGGATCGTTCATCATTTTCTCGTTGGCGGCGTCGCGCACCGCTTTGGAGGGGTACTCTATCCAGCTGAACACCACCACTTCACCTTCTTGCGCCTTCACCGCGCCGCGAAAGTCGGTGAGCTTGCCGTCGGGCACGTCATCGCCCCAACACTCCACGATGCGCGTGGCGCCAAACTCTTTGAACAGCGGCGCCGCTGCGGCCGCCAACCGGTGATAAGCCTCCTTGTTGGCGGCCGGTACCGCCACCACAAAACCGTCTACGTATTTCATCCTGGTATCCTCTTGTCTGATTAAGGACAGTCGGTTCAGCGCGGGCGACGTTGCCTGCGCCCCCTACCAGTCTAGACGGCGGGCGCGCAACCCGGATCGGAAGTTCAGCGCTCAGGATCGTTCGGTGGGTCAGAGTCCGGCGTGGCGACCCGGTTACGGCCGGCGTTTTTCGCTTTGTATACCGCCAGATCCGCCAGTTTGAGCAAGTCGGCCAGGCTGTGGCCGGAACCGCCCGGGCAGGTCACCATGCCGATGCTGACGGTGATCTGCAGCGGATGGCCGGCCGGCATGGTGATCGATTCCGCCTCAATGCGTTGCCGCAGCCGTTCAGCCAGCTGCAACCCTTGCTGTGGCTGGCCGAGCGTCGAGACGATAGCGAACTCTTCGCCGCCCATGCGGCCGAACAGATCATCGACGCGCAAATCGGCGGCGATCGCACGGGTAAAGGCCATCAGCGCCTGATCGCCGCCGGCGTGGCCGAAACGATCATTGATCGATTTGAAGTAATCAATATCAAGCATCATGACGCATACCAACTCGCCCTTTTGGTCAATCATCCGCTCGCCGCGCTGCATAAACGCATTGCGCGTCAGCACGTGGGTCAGCGCATCGTGGTTCGCCACATGCTCCAGCGTGCGCAGCAGCGCGCTGCGCGCATAGTTCATGCTGGCCACGGCGATGGGCCCCAGCGCCAGCAGCGCGATGCCCAAACGCATCGATACCGCGTTTTGCAACACCTGCATGTCGAGCGTCGTGCTAAGCAACCCGAAATCGATCGCCAGATGGCACCACAGCACATAAATCAGCACCGCAATCATGGTGCAGAACAGCGAAAAGGACATCGCCAGCCACAGCAGCACCGGCATGGGAAAGATCACCGCCCCGGGGCCGCCGATCAGCACGCTGCAGATCGCCGCCAACGCCAGCAGCGCCAATACTGCCAGTTTTCGTCCCGCGCGCGGCCATTGGCTGCGCTGCGTCACTATGCTGCGGGCCGCGCGCAAGCGATGCCGCCAATCGGCGGGAAACGCCAGAATAAACGGCATCAGCGTGACGTAGTTGGTGAACTCGGATGAGAACCACAGTGCCAGCGAGGTCAAATAGGGCCTGCCGAACAGCCACTGCGAGGCCGCCGCGCCCACCAAACCGGTCGCGGCGGCGGCGGCCAGGCAGATGCCGAACAGGTACATGCTGGAGGCGCCACGCTGCAGCATACGCGCTGGCGGCGACAGCCGCATGTACAGCAGATACCCCACCACCACGCCGGTCAGATTGGCGGCGTTCAGCAGCAGCGCCTTTTGCAGCGAACTGCCGGTCAGCAGGTCCGCCGCCAGATAACCCAGCACCGCCATGCCCCAGCCGGCGCGCGTGGCCCACTGCGGGCGACGCACCAGAAACGCCAGCAGTACGGCGTTTACCGGCCAGAATATCGCCAAAAATCCGACGGGGCGGCTCACGATGCCCAACAGGCAAACCGCGAACACCAACAGAAAGACGGTGAGTGCGGGCCAAATTTTCCGGGCATCGGACAACGAGGTGGTTTGCATCTTGGATCCAGAGACTTCTGCTGCGTAAGGTGACAATCTGTTCGTGTCACAACCGTCGACGATGAGGAGAAGATAAGCGGCCGACTCGCCTATTATTGCCAGTTTTGCTGGCCCGGACATCTGTTTATTCATCTAGGAAAAATATATTTGTGTATCAATATATTGACGACACCCGCATACCTGGCACAGAAACGGCTAAAGCGGACGCTTCACTTTGAACATTTCACGCCCCAGTTGGCCTGTTACCGGTAAAAACCGCCGTCTTTTTCCTCAAAAGCAAAATAAGATTGGGCTATGTGGGGTTGTTTTTTCATCCCGCGTCAAAACGCCTTGCGATACATCACAAAACCGGGACGCTCCGCCACCTTGTCGTACAGCCGCATGGCGATCTGGTTGGTTTCGTGGGTATTCCAATACACACGCGGCAACCCCAACTGCTGCGCACGCTCGTAAACCGCCGCGATCAGCGCCCTCGCCACCCCTTTGCCGCGCACCGCCTCTGCGGTGAACAGATCCTGCAGATAGCAGTTGGGCTGCAGCTGAATGGTGCTGCGGTGCAGAAGATAGTGCGTTAATCCAACGACCTGCCCCTGATGCTCGGCGACCAGAGCGTACATCGGTTCATAGGCGTCGAAAAAACGCCGCCAGGTGGTCTGTGTCACCTCATCCGGCAGCGCCGTTGCCCCCTCCCGGCCGTAAAAGGCGTTATACCCTTGCCACAGTGCCAGCCAGGCGGCGTAATCCCGTTGTTCCAACGATCTGACCACGATGCTTTCGCTCATGATGTCCTCTTCGATGATGCCAAAATGCCCCGCCTCCAGCATAGAACAACGAGCGTCAACGCGCAGGCGGCGGCATCACACCGGCGAGAAAATCCAGCAGCGCGCGGTTGAACAACGCCGGCCGCTGCAGCGGCGCGAAGTGGCTGCCCCCCGGCAGCGTCACCAGACGAACGCCGGGGATGCGGTGGCTCAGGTAAGCGGCGCGCCCTGCGCGGCAAAGCGGGTCAAATCGTCGTCGATTTGCATCTTTCTCCCCTCATTCGCCGAGGTTGAGCATCAATACGGCATCCAGGGAGTATAGTTCGCAGCGGCAAGCGGTGCCGTTCGCTTTCCCGGCATATACTTAAAGGAGGAATCGCAATGGAGGACGGTGAGATGAAGAAGATAATTCTCGTGTTTTTGACGTTGATGCTGAGCGGTTGTATCGGCGGAGGCGGCGGCCCATCGAATGCGCCTTCGGCATCGCCAAATGAACCTTACACCTGCACCAAATCCAGCGCCAACAGCGACTGCTCGCAATCGGTGGAACCATCGATGTACTAGCCGCGCTCGGCGGGCCGTCGCTTAACGGCCCGCCGCCTCAAACCGGCACTAGGAGGAGTGCTCCTCTTCATTGGCCTGATATCGCGTCGCCTGCTGCTTCATAAATACCACTTCCTGCGGGCTGGACAGGCTCACTTCCTGCGCGCGCAGCAGCTTGAGGATATTGAACAGCAGTTCGCTCTTGGTGGCGCCGACCATGCGCGGGCTCGGCACATAGCCGGTCACGCTCAGGATAATGCCGTCCGGCCCCAGTTGGCTGAAGCGCACGTAAGGCGCCGGCGTGTCCAGAATGGTTTCGTACTCGTTATAGGCGCTGAGCAAGATATTGCGCACCTGCTCCGGATCGATCGAGGTCGGGAACGTCAACGCGATGGTCACCACGCCTTGCGCGTTGCCCATGGTGGCGTTACGCACGTTCTGAGAGATCAGCTGCGAGTTCGGTACGATCATGGTGGAACGGTCGCTGAGCTGGATTTCGGTAGCGCGCACGTTGATGCGCCGCACGTCGCCCTCCACGCCGCCGATGCCGATCATATCCCCGACCTTCACCGGGCGTTCGGTCAGCAGGATCAGGCCGGAAATAAAGTTCTTCACAATCTCCTGCAAACCGAAACCGATACCGACCGACAGGGCGCTGACGATCCACGCCAGGTTGCTCCACTGGATGCCCAGCGCCGCCAGGGTGATCAGAATCACCAGCACATAGCCGATATTGCTGAACAGCGTCACCAGCGAGGCGCGGATGCCGACGTCCGAAATGGTCTTCGGCAACAGCTCAGAGCCAAGCCAGCGCCGTACCGCACGCAGGATGTAGATGCCGATCGCCAGGCAGATCACGGCGTTGAGCAGGTTGCCGGGCACGATGTTGAAACGCTGCAGCCCTTCGCCGGTCAGGATGGAGACGATTTTCTCCATCAGCGAGCCCGGCGTGGTGCTGCCGAACGAGCCGTTGAACAACGCGATAATCATCAACAGCAACAGTGAACATTTGGCCAGCGCGGTGGTGATGATCGACATCTGCTCCAGATGGCGATCCTTGAAGCTGAGCGTTTTCTTCAGCATCTTGCCGCTGACGGTCTGCGGCGAAAACAGCGCGGCGCACAGGTCGGTGGCGAACAGCACCATGAAGTAGAACGCCATCAGCACCAGCACCACCCAGATCAGCTGGTAGGTCAGGAAACGGGCGAAGGCGATGTAGCCGATAAGCAGGGAAAGCAGGATCACCACCGAACACACCAGGGTGACGATGTGCACCAGCCCGCCGACCAGCGTGCGTTTTTCCAGGTGCGCGCCCTGCTGCTCCAGACGGCGACGAATGCGCTGGCCGCGCAGCGGCGCCGCCAGCAGCACCATGCCGATCAGCCCCGCCACCAGGCCATTGCCGAAGATGGTGGTGGCCAATGAGGCGCTGACGACGTTGTTGATCAGCTCCACGGTGCCGAACGCCAGCGCCAGACCGGCCAGCAGCGGCGAGAAGTAACGCAGCCCGGCGGCCACTTCATTGTCCAGCGAAGCCAGACGCCACGACGGGCGATTCAGCGACAGCGCCGCACGCCCCAACCCGGCGATCAGCGCGCAGAAAATCCCCAGACGGTTAAAGCCTTCGGCGAAGTCTTCCAGCATCACCGGCAGCGGCTGCACGCGGATAAAGACGTAATACAGCAGGTTCAGCGCAATCGAGGTGGTGATCACCGTCACCGCCACGGTGATGATGGCCATAAAGCTGCGGCGCAGGCGCCCGTCCGGCAGGAAGCGAATGCTGATCCAGGCGAGGAAACGCTCGGACAAATAGCGCCCCCAGGACCAGACGATCACCGCCAGCGCCAGCAACGCCAGCGTGCCGTACCGCCATTCGTCCTGCCAACTGGCGTCCCAGGCCGCTTTCATCTCGGCGTTGAACTGGTCCAGCCGCTGCACGTCATCCGCTGACGGCTGCACCACCGGCGTCCAGAATTTGACGCCCAAAATGCTGCCGGTGTTCAGCGCCAGCTGGGTTTTGAACGCCACCCGACGCAGATCGCTGATCTGCTGGCCCAGATCGAAGGCGCTGGTCTTGATGGCCTGCGCGCGTTTTACCGCATCGTCCAACTGCTTCTTGCTGCTGTTCAGCGCATTGCGCTGCTGGGCGACGGCCGGGGTTTCCGGCAGCGCGCCGGCCGCCGGGGCCGGCCCCAGCACGTCCAGCTGCGCCTGCAGTTTTTCCTGCACCGGCTGCAGATCGGCGGACAATTTATCCATGCTGGCGACCAGATCGTCCGTCGCCAACCGCAGCTTGCTGAGCTGGGTGTCGGTCGTCGCTTTGGAAACCAGCTGCTTCATGCTGTCCAACTGCTTTTGCGCGGCTTTCAGCTGCGTAGCGGGATCGGGCGCGCTTTCGGCGGCGGGATCATCCTGGGTGGCGGCGACGGCGGCGAACGGCGTCAGTTGCATACCCAACAGCAATAATAACAACAGCAGGAACGGGCGAGGCTTTAACATAAATTCAGTGCTCAGCATCATTATCTGATAGACAGACGAACAGGCGGCGGATGAACCGTCGCTTAACCATAAACGCTAATTATAATAGCTGCTTAATGTCGGCCGAAATACAGTAATTATTCCCATTGTGTGCCACGCGCCCGCGCTCGCCTTAGCTTGCTGATAATTCAGGCGCTTTTACACTGGCGATACGGCATGAAGCGCTCTATAATCCAGCCACCGATTAACCTGCAACCAATAAAAGGAGACTTACTATGCTGACGTGTGAATTGGTTTTTCACTCACACTTCTTTGGTAATCGTCGCCGCTCAAGCATTACCGGTATCGCGCTGCGATAACCCAGCTTGAGCGAAGCTTACTAAATCCAGGATCTTCCCTCCGGCTTACCGGGTTGTCGTCAGCAATATTTGACGATAGGCATTGTCATGCCTGTAACTCTTGAGTAAGCAATGAGCACATTACTGTCTGCACAATCTGTCGGTTACGACAACGCGTTCGGCGTCCTGCTGAGCGAGATTTCCTTCAGCCTGAAAAAAGGCGACCGCATCGGTTTGATCGGCGATAACGGCTGCGGCAAAAGCACCCTGCTGCAAATTCTCAGCGGCGACCTGCCTGCGCACACCGGAACGGTGACATTGTCACATCAATGTCTGATGGCGCGCATTGAGCAGCATCTGCCGCCGGAGCTGCACGCCAATACCCTGCTGGATGCGGTTCTGGCGCGGCTCCCTGCGGGCCAACACCTCAGCGAACGCTGGCGCTGCGAAGCGCTACTGGCCGAGCTGGGGTTTGAACCAGAGAGCTGGACGTTGACCGCCGGCACCCTCAGCGGCGGCCAGCATACGCGGCTGCTGTTGGCGCGCGCGCTGATCCGCCAACCCGATCTGCTGCTGCTCGACGAACCCAGCAACCACCTGGACCTGCCCACGCTGCTGTGGCTGGAACAGTTCTTGCGTAACTGGACCGGCAGCTTCGTGCTGGTGTCGCACGATCGCTACCTGCTCGACCAGGTAACCAACTGCACCTGGATCCTGCGCGACAAAACGCTGCAGTTCTTCCGTTTGCCCTGCTCTGCGGCGCGCACCGCGCTGGCGGAACAGGACGCCGCGGACGAACAGCGGCGCCACGCTGAGCAAAAGGAAATCGACCGGGTGGAAAAAAGCGCCAAGCGCCTGGCGACCTGGGGCAAGGTCTACGACAACGAAGATCTGGCGCGCAAGGCCAAGCAAATGGAGAAGCGCGTCGATCGGTTGAAGGAAGAACAGACCACCCTGACCGCCGGCAGCCCGTGGCGGCTGCGGCTGCAGGGAGAAGCGCTGGACGCCGATCGCCTGCTGGCGCTGCCGCACTGGGCGGTGCGCCCGGCGCCGGATGCGCCGGTGCTGTTCAGCCTGGAACATCTGCGCGTGAAAAGCGGCGATCGCATCGCCATCGTCGGGCGCAACGGCTGCGGCAAATCGTCGCTGCTGCGCCTGCTGTGGCGCGAGTATCAGCAACAAACGCAGCGCCCGGCGCTGTTCCATCCGCGCGTGCGCATCGGCTATTACGATCAGAGCCTGCAACAGCTACGCGATGAAGACACGTTGAGCGAAGCGCTGGCGCAGTTTGCGCCGCTGACCGAGGAACAGCGGAAAATGGCGCTGATCGGCGCCGGGTTCCCTTACCTGCGCCACCATCAGCAGATCCGTTCGCTGAGCGGCGGCGAGCGTTCGCGGTTGCTGTTTGTCGGCCTGACGCTGGCCAACCATTCGCTGCTGTTGCTTGACGAGCCCACCAACCACCTGGATATGGCCGGCAAAGAGGAGCTGGCGGAAACGCTGCGCCAATTCCCCGGCGCCGTCATGCTGGTCACCCACGATCGGATGCTGATCGAACAGAGCTGCAACCGCTTTTGGCTGATAGACCAGCAAAAACTGGAGGAGTGGCACGATCTCGCGCCGGTGTACCAGCGCCTGGCGGGTGAAACGCCGGCTCTGCCGACGGCGCACGAGGCCAACGCAGACGCCCCGACGCCAAACCCGCAGTTGGAAGGCGAAGAGGCGTTGCTGACCGCCCTGTTTGCCCTCGAAAGCAAACTGGAGGCCGACCTGGCGCGTAAACCGAAGCATCAAAAACCGGAGCTTCAGGCGCGTTGGCGCCGCGAGATTGCCGACATCACCGCCCGGTTGCATCTGGGCTAATCCCACAGGCCGCCCGGCGGCCTGTCAGGCTATTGACAAAGAGGGGAAAAAGCGTGGTTTTTCCCCTCTTTGTGGCGATCAGCCGAAAATCAATAAATTGATTTTCCTTGTTTTTTATTCGGTGCTCTCTGCCAACCCGGCAAGGGTATAAAGGCCGCCCGGCGGCCTGTTTTTTCCTCTTTGCAAAAACCGCGTGCCGCCGCCGGCTTGAGGCGCGACACGCTGCGCTTTTGTTATCCGCAGCGCTGAGCGACACATTACTTTCATCATTCTCTGGCAGGCTACTGCCATTCTTTTTTTCGTTATCAGGCACTCCATGACATCACTCTCTCCACGGGACATCGAGGCGCGCTACCGCTTCGCGCGTGAGATCGCCCGCGCCGCCGCCGATCTCGCCTTCAGCTTTTACCAACGCCGGCAAAGTCTGGCCGTCGAGTTTAAACAGGGCCTGCAGGACGTGGTCAGCGAGGCCGACCGCCGCGTCGAGGCGCTGATCCGCCGCATGATTAACCGGCGCTTTCCCCTGGATGGGTTTCTCGGCGAAGAGAGCGGCGGCAGCGGCGATAACGCCGCCTGCCTTTGGGTCGTCGATCCGATCGACGGCACCGCCTGCTTCCTGAACGGGCTGCATACCTGGTGTATCGCGATAGGCGTGGTGATCGACGGTGAGCCAGCGATCGGCGTGGTCTACGATCCCAACCACCGCGAGATGTTCCGCGCCTGCCGCGGCCAAGGCGCTTTCCTCAACGGGGAACCGATCGGCGTGCATGCCGGGCGCAGCGTCGCGGATGGCGTGATGGGCGTCGGGATATCACCGCGCGCCTCGGCGGCGGAATTCAGCGGTTTTCTCTGTCGCCTGCTGCAGGCGGGCGGCATGTTCGTGCGCAGCGGCTCCGGCGCGTTGATGACCGCCCAGGTGGCCGCCGGGCGCCTGCTAGGCTATTACGAACCGCATATGAACGCCTGGGACAGCCTGCCTGGGCTGGTGCTGACGCGCGAAGCCGGCGGCGTGGCGAATGACTTTATGCACCACAACGGGCTGCAACGCGGCAACCCGCTGCTACTGGCCAACGCGGCGCTCTATCCGCAATTGGCCGAGCTGATTCAAACGCCGGGCTTGATCGGCTCGACGTGCCCTATCGCGCGTGAGATGGCCGGATAAAGCGCGCGCAGCCGCCGCTCGACCCGATCGACCGCATCGTGCGCGGCGGCGATGGTTACCGCCGGCGACACCCGGCAGTGGAAGTTGACGATGATGCCGCCGTCGGTTCTGCGCGCCCGGATGTTGTGCACGTCTTGCACCTTATCCCCCTGCTCCAGCGCCGACTGCAAAATCAGCCGGATATCGGCCAGCTCGGCGGCGGAAACATCCTCGCTGGCCAGCCAGTGCGGCGTCTGCGGCTCCAGATGGGTCTCTATCTCGGTGTCCTCGCCGATCGCCTGACGCAGGATCCCTTCTATCTCCGTGGCGATATCATGCGCCTGCGCCACGCTGGCGTTGGCCGGCACAGCCAAATCCATGCCGATCGCCATGCGCGTCGGCAACTGCTGCAAGGTGACGTTCTGCACCTGCGCGCCGTGATTGGCGGCGATCGCCCGAATGCGCGTCGCCATGTCTTCGTCGCTGCGGGTCTGCGGCACCGCGATGACGGTAAACTCCGCCTTGGCATACTGCTCCCGCAGTCGTTCGACGATTTCTCGCTTGAGCGCATCGATGCGCTCCAGCGGCAAGGTGCGGCACACCGCCACCGTGATCTCGACAAAAAGTACGGCGCCGGCGTTGCGAATACGCACGCTGTCGCAGGCCAGCACCGCCGGGAAGCTGTCCAGCGTGGCGCGAATCGCCTCGGTGGCTCCGGCCGGCGCGGCATCCATCAGCGAGTCGAAGGAGCGTTTACCCAGTTTGATTGCCGCGACAAAGATAAAACCGGCGACGATCAGCGCGGCGATGGCGTCCGCACGGCCAAAGCCCAGCAGCACAAACACCATGCCCAGCAGCACCACGCCGGACGAAAGCATGTCGGAGAAGAAATGCAGCGCATCCGCTTCCAGCGCCGCGCTGTCGGTCGCCCTGGCGACGCGGTTGAGCGCCCGCACGCGGAAAAAATCGACGCAGATGGAAATCAGCAGCACCGCGATCACCACCGGCGCCGCGACGATCTCATGCGGCTGCCCAAGCAGGCTGCTGCCCGCCTCGTAGACGATCCAACCGGCGGCGCCGAGCAACAGCAACACCTCGAACAGCGCCGCCAGGTTTTCCACCTTGCCGTGGCCGAAGTGGTGATCGTCATCGGCGGGTTTATCGCTGATGCGCACCGCCAGCCAGGTGATGCTGGTGGCGATAAAATCGGTGAAAGAGTGGATCCCTTCGGATATCAGGCCAATACTGCCGGTAAAAATGCCGGCGACGAATTTGCCCGTGGCCAGCAACCCGCTGGCGATCATCGAGTTTCTGGCCACGGCCTGTTTTTCATTTTGCATGATGCTGCTCACATTCGGACGGTGATTTATTTTTTTACTTTAGAGGATAATTGCCAGACAAAGGCGATCAGCAGCATACTGCCAGAGAAAGTCAGCATGAGGCTAGTAAGAAAATTGGATTTTCCGGTGGAATAAAAATAAATCTCATTCACCCCCACCGAAATCATTAAAATGGCGTAGAGCAATCCCAGAATAAGAATCGTCATTATTATCAACTCCCGTATCAGGCCGCGCGTTCAGCGCGCCGCTAAATCCTCCCCATAATAAATAGCGATCACGGGGAGGATGCATCTAGGCGGATCTTTAGCGTTCATTAATCATCCCATTTGGTGCTCATATAGGCCGCCAACAGGCCCAACGAGCTGATCATTGCCAGGAACCCCATAAAAATAGTCATGTTTCCCATTATTTTGTCCTCAGGTTAAATGTTATCGATAAAATCCCCTTGCGTTAAATATCGGGGTTGGTCGGCATCCATGGTTTTTAACGTCCTCCTCAGGCTTGTCACATTTCCGCCCTTTACGGGCGGAGCGGTTTAAATACCCAAAACGTGTTGGGCGATTTTGAAATAAATAATCAGGCCGGTGCCATCGATAAAGGTGGCGATAAACGGCGCCGACACCACGGCAGGATCGATGCCGAGACGTTTCAGCAGCATCGGGATGATCGACGAAACAATGGCGCTCCACACGGTGATCGCCACCAGCGACAGGCTGACCACCAGCGTCACCTCCATGCCGACGCCCATGATCCAGGCGCGCACCCAGGCCGCCAGACCGATGGTGACGGCGATCAGCAGCGAGGTCGTGACCTCCTTGCGGATCACCGCGCCCAGGTTGCGCAGGCTGACCTCGCCCAGCGCCATGGCGCGCACCAGCGTCGAGGTGATCTGGGTGCCGCTGTTGCCGCCGGTGCCGATCAGCAACGGGATGAAGAACGCCAGCGCAATCGCCGCTTCGAGCTGATCTTCAAACGCTTTCAGCACGTTGCCGGTGTAGGCTTCAGCGACGAACAACATTAGCAGCCACACCGAGCGTTTGCGCCACAGCGCCCACGGGCTGGTCTCCAGATAAGGCTTGTCCAGCGGCAGGCTCGCGCCCTGGCGTTGTGCATCCTCGGTGTTTTCATCCTCGACCAGCCGGGCGATCTCACGCTCGCCCAGTACGCCGACCAGCGTGTTATTGGCCACCACCGGCACCACGTCCAAACCGCCTTTGCCCAGCAGATGCGCCACGTCGTTACGGTCATCGTCGGGTGAAACCTGGAAATAGCTGTAATCCATCATTACACCGACGGCTTTATCCTGTTCTTCGCACTGCAACAGTTTTTTCACCGACAGTGTGCCGCGCAGATGATAATCGTCCGCGGTAATAAATACCCGGCTGGGAATTTCGTCCGTTTTGAGCTGTGAAAGTAAATATTCCCGGGCATGATTGACCGTCATCGTTGCGGGAACGGTAATAAAATCGGCGTTCATATAACCGGCGACCGAAGTCTCGTCGAGAGTTTCAGTCGCGTTCAGCGCCGGAGAAGAAGAGTGTTGATGTGACTTGATCATTTTGTCAGTCCCTATTTCTGTTGTGAACTTCAACAGCGAATCGCATAGGGGCGTAACCACAGAGGGAGTGCAGACTGCCTATCTCCGCGTCCAGGTTTTAGCACTATACAACGTATCCGAGTTGTTGCTCGGAAGTTACTTTGGGCTGAACCTTAATCCGATAAAGCCTGTCTTAACCTTGGGCATCTCTCGATGTCGTCAGATCAGTAACCTGTGTTTGTATAGGAGCCTCGCCAAACGAGATACTGCATATAAACTACCGGCGCAGTATAGGCGTTGTTTTATCCGGCGGGAAGAAAAGATTGCCCGTCGTTTATGGAGTATTTAGGATAATGTTAATTAAACGGCCATTTATAAAAACGGCTGATATAAATCAGCCGTTTTTTATTTTTCAGTGTTCGAGAATGTAGACGTTTTTATCGTATAAGGCGCCCTGACGAGTAAAGTCGATCCCCTTCACGTAAGGTTTGATGAGCGTGGCGTTGGCTTCGTAGTAAACCGGCGCGACCGGCGTATCGACGGCCAGCACCGCCTCGGCCTGCTGGAAATACTGCTGCACCTGCTGCGGTGTCGGCGCCGCCGTCGCCTGATGCAGAATGCGATCGTACTCCGGATTGCGGTATTTGGGGCTGTTCTCGCTGCTGTCGGAACGGAACACGTTCAGGAAAGTAGACGGATCGTTGTAATCCGCCAGCCAGCGAGTAAAGGCCACGCCGTACTGCCCGCGGTTGATATTGTCCAGCGTGACTTTGCGCTCCTGGCTTTGCAAGGTGGCCTCTGCGCCGAGGTTCTTTTTCCACATGGCGGCGGCGGCGATGACGATCTTCTTAATGGTGGCGTCATTGCTGTACAGCACGGTAAAGCGCAGCGGATGCTCGGCGTTGAAACCGGCCTGCGCCAGCAGTTGCTTCGCCTGGGCGTGGCGTTGTTCCGGCGTCAAACCGGCCGCGGCGCCGGGCTGCAGGCTATAACCGCCCGCCCCGGTTGGGGTAAAGGTCCAGGCCGGCTGCTGGCCGTATCCCAACACTTTGCCGGCGATAATCTCTTTGTCCAGCGCCAGGTTCAGCGCCTGGCGCACCCGCACGTCGTTAAACGGCGCCTGGCGGTTGTTGAAGGCGAAATAGCTGGTGGAGAGCAGCGGATAGGTCACCAGCTGTTGCTCGCCGAGCGTTTTTTTCAGCTGCTGATACAGCTCCGGCGGCGTGGTATACCCCAATTCAACCTCACCGGCGCGAAAACGCGCCACTTCCGGGAAGCCCTGGATCGGCAAGAAGATGACCTTGTTGAGCACGGTATTGGCGTTATCCCAATACTGCGGGTTACGTTCCACCACCACCTTTTCGTTCACCACCCACTGGCTGAGGCGGAACGCCCCGTTGCCGACAAAGTGCGCCGGCTGCGTCCAGTTTTTGCCGTACTGCTCCACCACCTTGCGGTTAACCGGCAAAACCGGGAAATGCACCAGTTGCTTGAGCAGATAGGAATTAGGCTCCGACAGCGTCACCTGCAGAGTGTGCGCATCCAGCGCCTTGACGCCCAGCTCGCTCGGCGATTTGCTGCCGGCGTTGATCGCCGCCGCATTCAGCACGTAGGCCGAAGCCAGATAGCTGCCGTACGGCGAGGCGGTTTTCGGATCGGTGAGGCGCCGCCAGCTGTATACAAAATCGTCGGCGGTCACCGGATCGCCGTTCGACCATTTGGCCTGCGGCCGCAGATGGAAAGTCCAGACGTTGCCCTGATGCTCCCACGTCTGCGCCAGTGCCGGGATCACTTCACCGTCTTTTCCGACGCGCAGCAAGCCTTCGAACAGATCGTTGAAGATGTAGAACTCCACATTGCTTTCGGCCAGGTTTGGATCCAGCGTCGCCGGTTCATACCCGTTGGCGCGCACCAGTTCTTGCACCGCCGCCAGTTTAACGCCTGCCGGCACCTCTGCGGCATGGGCAGCCGTAGCATTAAAAGCCAGGAGGATTAAACCAGCCAGTTTCTTGCCATTAAATGAATATTTCACGTCGATATCCCTGATTAGTGTTTTATCGCGTTTAATATGCAATGAGACAGTGGAATAAATTAAATCATTAATCGCTATGAGTCATAACCAAAAGCGGTGTTGAATTTCTTTCATTATCAAAGAAGTACTGGCGACAGAACGATGAAAGACACGAGGATAAACGCGGAGACCGGCATTGCCGTCAGGAACGCCGTGAACCGGCGGTGACATAAATTCAGGCAATCAATACAAGATTATTCCAGCCGAAGCTTAACTTATCCTTAGGGCAATTCATTTTGTGAGCGATCGTCAAAAATAATTTAATACGAATCGTTTTCACTATCATTATTGATGTTCTTGGCTAAAATCGGCCTGCTTGCGCTCGCCAGGCGATATTCGTTTTCTTCATTCGAACGCTAAAAAGGATAACTGCATGAAGCTGCGTATTTCATCTCTCGGCCCCGTCGCCCTGCTCGCCTCCTCGATGATGCTGGCCTTTGGCGCTCAGGCGGCCTCCGCCGACCAGGGCATCGTTATTTATAACGCCCAGCATGAAAATCTGGTGAAATCCTGGGTCGACGGATTTACCAAAGACACCGGCATCAAGGTGACGCTGCGCAACGGCGGCGACAGCGAACTGGGCAACCAACTGGTACAGGAAGGCAGCGCTTCACCTGCCGACGTGTTTCTGACGGAAAACTCCCCGGCGATGGTGTTGGTGGATAACGCCAAGCTGTTCGCCCCGCTGGACGCCGCCACGCTGGCCCAGGTGGAACCACAATATCGCCCAAGCCACGGCCGCTGGATCGGCATCGCCGCCCGCTCTACCGTGTTTGTTTATAACCCGGCCAAACTGAGCGACGCGCAGCTGCCGAAGTCACTGCTGGATCTGGCCAAGCCGGAATGGAAAGGCCGCTGGGCCGCTTCGCCGTCGGGCGCCGATTTCCAGGCGATCGTCAGCGCGCTGCTGGAGCTGAAAGGCGAGAAAGCCACGCTGGACTGGCTGAAAGCGATGAAAACCAACTTTACCGCCTATAAAGGCAACAGCACGGTGATGAAAGCGGTCAATGCCGGCCAGATCGACAGCGGCGTGATCTATCACTACTACCCGTTCGTGGATGGCGCGAAAACCGGCGAGAACAGCAACAACATCAAGCTGTATTACTTCAAACATCAGGATCCGGGCGCCTTCGTCAGCATCTCCGGCGGCGGCGTGCTGGCTTCCAGCAAGCATCAGCAGCAGGCGCAGGCGTTCATCAAGTGGATCACCGGCAAACAGGGCCAGGAGATCTTGCGCACCAACAACGCCTTCGAATACGCCGTCGGCGTCGGTGCGGCCTCTAACCCGAAACTGGTGCCGCTGAAAGATCTGGACGCGCCGAAGGTAGACGCCGCGCAGTTGAACAGTAAGAAAGTTGTCGAACTGATGACCGAGGCGGGCCTGCTGTAAGGCCCGCCGGCAAACCGAGAGTTTTTGATCGTTATGTCAAACCTGAGTACCCACGCCGCGCAGACCGCGCGGCGTTATTCCGCTATCCCCCGTCACCCGCGGCCAGCGGCGATCGTGGTGGTCAGCGCCGTGTTGCTGTCGCTGCTGGCGCTGTTGCCGCTGGGATTCGTTATCGGCGTGGCGGTTGAAACCGGCTGGCAAACGGTCAAAGCACTGGTTTTCCGCCCACGCGTGGCGGAGCTGCTGTTGAATACTTTGTTGTTGGTGGTGCTGACGCTGCCGATTTGCGCCGTGCTGGGCGTGGCCCTGGCCTGGTTGACCGAACGCACCACGCTGCCGGGCCGCCGTCTCTGGGCGGTATTGGCGACCGCGCCGCTGGCGGTGCCGGCCTTCGTGCAAAGCTATGCCTGGATCAGCCTGGTGCCGTCGATGCACGGCCTGGGCGCCGGCGTTTTCATCTCGGTGCTCGCTTACTTCCCGTTTATCTACCTGCCGGCCGCCGCCGTGCTGCGCCGCCTGGATCCCGGTATCGAAGACGTCGCCACCTCACTCGGCTCCCGGCCGCCGGCGGTGTTTTTCCGCGTGGTATTGCCTCAACTGAAACTGGCGGTCTGGGGCGGCTCGCTGCTGATCGCGTTGCACTTGCTGGCGGAGTATGGCCTGTACGCCATGATCCGTTTCGATACCTTCACCACCGCGATCTTCGATCAGTTCCAGTCGACCTTCAACGGCCCGGCGGCCAACATGCTGGCCGGCGTGTTGGTGCTGTGCTGCCTGGGGCTGCTGTTGCTTGAGGCCATAAGCCGTGGCCGCGCACGCTATGCCCGCGTCGGTTCCGGCAGCGCACGCAGCCAAACGCCGCGCCGCCTTTCGCCGCCGCTCGCCGCGCTGGCGCTGCTGCTGCCGATCGCGCTGACCGCGCTGGCGTTGGGCGTGCCTTTCATCACCCTGGCCCGCTGGCTGTGGCTGGGCGGCCTCGACGTATGGCGCAACGCCGATCTGTGGCCCGCGCTGTGGCAAACGCTGTCGCTGTCCGCCGCCGGCGCGCTGCTGATCACCCTGTGCGCCATTCCGATGGCCTGGCTGTCGGTACGCTATCCGGCCCGGCTGTATCGGGTACTGGAAGGCTGCAACTACGTGACCAGCTCGCTGCCCGGCATCGTGGTGGCGCTGGCGCTGGTGACCATCACCATTCACAGCTTCCGGCCGATTTACCAGACCGAAATCACCCTGCTGCTGGCGTATCTGCTGATGTTTATGCCGCGAGCGTTGATCAACCTGCGCGCCGGCATCGCGCAGGCGCCGGTGGAGTTGGAAAACGTGGCGCGCAGCCTGGGCAAATCGCCAGCGCAGGCGCTGTGGAGCACCACGCTGCGGCTGGCGGCGCCGGGCGCCGCCGCGGGCGCTGCGCTGGTGTTCCTGGCGATCGCCAATGAATTGACCGCCACGTTGCTGCTGGCGCCGAACGGCACCCGCACGCTGGCCACCGGCTTCTGGGCGCTGACCAGCGAGATAGACTACGTCGCCGCCGCGCCTTATGCGCTAATTATGGTGGCGCTGTCGCTGCCGCTCACCTGGCTTCTTTATTCTCAATCTAAACGCACGGCGGGACTATGAGCACGCTCGAACTGCACGGTATCGGAAAATCTTACAACGCCATCAGAGTGCTGGAACATATTGACCTGCAGGTTACCGCCGGCAGCCGCACGGCGATCGTCGGCCCTTCCGGCTCCGGCAAAACCACTCTGCTGCGCATCATCGCCGGCTTTGAAATCCCCGACGGCGGCCAGATCCTGCTGCAGGGGCAAGCCATGGGCAACGGCGGCGGCTGGGTGCCTGCGCATCTGCGCGGCATCGGCTTCGTTCCGCAGGATGGCGCGCTGTTCCCGCACTTTACCGTCGCCGGCAACATCGGTTTTGGCCTCAAGGGCAGCAAACGCGAGAAACAGCATCGCATCGAGGCGTTAATGGAGATGGTGGCGCTGGATCGCCGTCTGGCGGCCCTGTGGCCGCATGAACTGTCCGGCGGGCAGCAGCAGCGGGTCGCGCTGGCGCGCGCTCTGTCGCAGCAACCCCGGCTGATGCTGCTGGACGAGCCGTTCTCGGCGCTGGATACCGGCCTGCGCGCCGCCACCCGAAAAGCGGTGGCCGAACTGCTGACGGAGGCCAAAGTAGCGTCGATCCTGGTCACCCACGATCAGAGCGAGGCGCTGTCGTTCGCCGATCAGGTGGCGGTGATGCGCAATGGCCGGCTGGCGCAGGTGGGCGCGCCGCAGGATCTTTATCTGCGCCCGGTCGATGAACCGACCGCCAGCTTCCTTGGCGAAACGCTGGTGTTGACCGCCGAACTGGCGCACGGCTGGGCCGACTGCGCACTGGGGCGCATCGCCGTCGACGATCGCCAACGCAACGGCCCGGCGCGCATCATGCTGCGCCCGGAGCAGATTCAAATCGGCTTGTCAGATCCGGCGCAGCGCGGCCAGGCGGTGATCACCGGCATCGATTTCGCCGGCTTCGTCTCTACGCTCAACCTGCGGATGGTCGCCGGCGGCGCGCAAATCGAGATCAAAACCGTCAGCCGCGAAGGCCTGCAGCCCGGTTCTCAGGTCACTCTCAACGTAATGGGCCAGGCGCATATTTTCGCCGGCTGACTCACTTAAGGCCGGGCTGCTCCCCGGCCTTCTCAGCGGCAAATCTTGTCGCGGCGCGGCTTTTTCGGCGCCAGCAGATAATCCACCACGCTTTCGTCAACGCAGCTGTCGATGCCGTTCAGCGCCAGCGTATGCCCGTCGCGTTCGCGGGTGATCAGCGGGCTTTTAAAGGCGGCGGCCATCACTTGCGCGTTGCGGTACGGGGTAGTCGGATCGTAGCGCTGGGCAACGAACAGCAGCGGCGGCAACGCGGCGGACGCCACCGGGGTGTGCGGCCGATCTTTGCCGCGGTACGGCCACAGATCGCACATTTCCAGCGGGTATTCGTGCAGCGGCAGATAGTGGGCATACAAAGCGGCGGTATTGATCTCCTGCCGCTGCCGGCGCAACTGCTGCGGATCGGCCGTCGGGTTGGCGACGTCGGCGCAGGTGATGACGTTCAGGGCGTCATCGGCATCCGGCGAATAGCTTTCGTCGATCAGATCGGAAACCTGCTGCCCGGCGATGCCGGCATCGAGCTGGCGCAGCACGGTGGCCAGCTCATGCCAGCGCTCCGGCCACAGCAGCAGCGAACGCGTGACCGTCAACACGTCGTCGGCGGAGATTTCATAGCCTGCCGCAGTGACGAACGGCTGCTCGTGCAGCTTGCGCAGCAAGGCGTGATAGCGCTGCAGCGCCTGATTGGCGCCGCCGCCCAGCTGACAGCTGTCGGTTTTACCGCAGTAGGCGGCGAAGCGCAGGAAGCTTTGCTGGAAACCCCGTTCCTGGTTCAGCCGCTGGGTGAAATCGTCCTCAGCCAGGTCCACCACCCCGTCGAGCACCAGCGCGCGCGTTTTCTTCGGAAAACGCTCGGCATACAGCGCCGCCACCTTGGTGCCGTAAGAGTACGCCACCGCCGTCAGCCCTGGCTCGCCCAGCGCGTGGCGGATCGCATTCAGATCGTTGACCGCTTCGTCGGTGCCGATATGTTGCAGCACGTCCGCGCCGGTCTGTTTGATGCAGGCGGCAATCAGGGCGCGCGTCTGGTTCTCCGCGCCGGCCACGTCGTTGTCGTCCGGTTCAGGGCGTTCGTCACCTTCGGCCAGCTGGCAGGAGATTTTCGGCGTCGATTGGCCGACGCCGCGCGGATCGTAACCGATGATGTCGTAGGATTTACGCAGCCTGGCGACGTGGGCGTCGTTGCCTAAATAGGGGTTGATGCCCGGCAGGCCCGGCCCGCCGCTGATCGTCACCACGCTGCCCTTTTTCGGCCCGGTGGCGGGCAGCAGGGTCAGCGCCAGGCGCACGGTCTGTTCGCCCGCCTGCACGGTATGAGCGGGCGGCGTGGCGTACGCCAGCGGCACCTCGAGATAGCCACAGCGCAGCCCCGGCGGCGGCGCCTCATCGAACCAACGCTGAAAGCCGCTGTTGAGACAAGATTGCCAACGAATGCCGTTTCCGGCCGCCGCCCCGTGGAGCGCAGGCTTAGCCTGAGCGGGCAACGCGGCGGCAGTCGCGGCGAGCAGCGCCAGAATACGCAGTACTGACATGGGGAGTCCTTTCAACTCAACGAATCGGTCAAAGGGTAACGGTACCCGGTTAAACCGCTAGCCAATAGAACACAAAAAGCCGCGCGGGTGAAGCCGTCACCGCGCGCCCGGCAAGACTTTTCTCTGCTCGGATTGCTCTTATAACGCACAGAATGCTGCAAAAAACGTCGTTTGCCTGCTAGGCTTAGGGTTCATTATCCCACAAGGAACAGGAGAGCAGCATGTTTGGAAAAGCGGAAGACAAAGCCAATGAAGCCGCAGGCGCGGTAGAAGAAGCGTTCGGCAAAGCCGTTGATTCGCCGGAGCATCAGGTGCGCGGCGCGGCGCGCAAATACGCCTCCCAGGCCAGCTATGCCGCCCGAGACGCCGCGGACAGCGTAAGAACGCAGGTGGAAGCCAACCCGCTGGCCGGCGTGGCCGTTGCGGCGGCGGTCGGCATCGTTTTCGGCTTCCTGCTGGGACGCAAATAAGCGGCGAACGCGCCGCTCGACAACAGGCCCGTTACGGGCCTTTTTTTCGCCTGTGTGCAAACTTTCATCTATCACAGCCATCGCTTAAAAAAACCAACGCCTTCAACTACGATTAGTTTGTGACCAGAGCGAGGCTCTGCGATCCGACGGATAACCCTATGAGGATTATCACCATTATCCATGCTGTTTAAGCCGCTCTCCTTCACGCGGCTAAGAAAGGTTGATTATGGCTCGCACCACCCCTATCGAACGTTACCGCAATATCGGCATCTCCGCGCATATCGATGCCGGCAAGACCACCACCACCGAGCGGATTCTGTTTTACACCGGGGTCAGCCACAAGCTGGGTGAAGTGCATGACGGCGCGGCGACCATGGACTGGATGGCGCAGGAACAGGAGCGCGGCATCACCATCACCTCGGCGGCCACCACCTGCTTCTGGAACGGCATGCAGCATAACTATCCGCAGCACCGCATCAATATCATCGATACCCCCGGGCACGTCGATTTCACCATTGAAGTGGAACGCTCGATGCGCGTGCTGGACGGCGCCGTGATGGTCTATGACTCGGTGGGCGGCGTGCAGCCGCAGTCGGAAACCGTCTGGCGCCAGGCCAACAAGTACAAGGTGCCGCGGCTGGCGTTCGTCAACAAGATGGACCGCATCGGCGCGGATTTTTTCCGCGTGCGTAAAATGATGATCGAGCGCCTGAAAGCCAACCCGGTGCCGATCGTTATCCCCATCGGCGCCGAAGACCGCTTCAGCGGCGTGGTGGATCTGGTGCGGATGAAAGCCATTCTGTGGGACGAAGCCTCGCAGGGCATGAACTTCAGCTTCGAAGAGATCCCGGCCGACCTGCGCGAATCGGCGCAGGAGTGGCGTGAAAACATGATTGAAGCGGCCGCCGAAGCCTCGGAAGAACTGATGGAGAAATACCTCAATCAGGTGCCGCTGAGCGAAGAGGAGATCGTCCACGGGCTGCGGGTGCGCACCGTCGCCGGTGAAATCCAGCCGATGCTGTGCGGCTCGGCGTTCCGCAACAAAGGGGTGCAGCGCATGCTGGACGCGGTGATCGAGCTGATGCCCTCGCCGCTCGATGTGCCGCCGATGGAAGGCCACGGCGAACACGATGAAATCATCACCCGCAAAGCAGACGACAACGAAAAGTTCTCGGCGCTGGCGTTCAAGCTGATGACCGATCCGTTCGTCGGCCAGCTGACCTTCGTGCGCGTCTACTCCGGGGTGCTGGCCAAAGGCAGCAGCGTTTACAACCCGATCAAAGGCAAAAAGGAGCGCATCGGCCGCATCGTGCAAATGCACGCCAACGATCGTAAGGACATCGACGAGCTGCACGCCGGCGACATCGCCGCCTGCGTCGGCCTGAAGGACGTCACCACCGGCGATACGCTGTGCGATCCCGGCGCCATCATTACGCTGGAGCGCATGACCTTCCCCGAGCCGGTGATCGCCCAGGCGATCGAGCCGAAAACCAAGGGCGACCAGGAGAAAATGGGCATCGCGCTGCAGCGCCTCTCTTCGGAAGATCCGTCGTTCCGGGTGCGCACCGATGAAGAATCCGGCCAGACCATTATCTACGGCATGGGCGAGCTGCACCTGGAGATTATCGTCGATCGCATGCGCCGTGAATTCGGGGTGGAGACCACCACCGGCAAGCCGCAGGTGTCGTACCGCGAAACCATCCGCAAGCGGGTGGCCGACGTGGAAGGCAAGTTCGTGCGCCAGTCCGGCGGTAAAGGGCAATACGGCCATGTGGTGCTGACCGTCGAGCCGAACGAACCCGGCAAAGGCTTCGAGTTCTTCGATGAGATCAAGGGCGGCGTCATTCCGGGCGAGTTTATCCCGGCGGTGAAAAAAGGCGTGCTCGAGGCGCTGAACAACGGCGTGCTGGCCGGTTATCAGGTAGTGGACGTCAAGGTGCACCTGACCTTCGGTTCTTACCATGACGTCGACTCGTCGGAACAGGCGTTTCGCATGGCGGCGATCTTCGGCTTCAAGGAAGCTTGCCGTCTGGCGGATCCGGTGATCCTGGAGCCCATCATGTCGGTGGAGGTGGAAGCGCCGGAGGATTACGCCGGCAACGTGATGGGCGATCTCTCCTCACGCCGCGGTCTGGTGCAGGGCATGGAAGAGATCCCGGGCGGCGGCGGCAAGGAAATGCGCGCCAAGGTGCCGCTGTCCGAGATGTTCGGCTACTCGACCACCCTGCGTTCGATGTCGCAGGGCCGCGCCACCTACACCATGGAATTCAGCCACTACGCCGAAGCGCCGCGCAACGTGGCCGAAGAGATCATTCACCACAGCAAGCGTTAACCCTCACGCCCGCCGCCACGGCGGGCGTCACCTCGGATTGTCCTCCAGCGCCACCACCACCACCACCACCGGTTGCGGCTTGATGCGCATGGCGTACACCACGCCGGCGATCAAACAGACGATGCCTGCCAGCGTCAGCAACGGCGGCCAGGCCTGGCGCAGCAGAAAGGTATACGCCAACCCCGCCAGAATTTCGAACACGATGAGCGGCCCCACCAACACCGTCGGCAGCCGCTGGCTGGCTTCGTTCCAGCACAGCGCCCCCAGCCAGGAGCAGAACACGCCGATGATCAGCATCAGTGGAATAAACACCTCGGGGCGCGGGCCGAACGGCAAGGCGAACGCCGGCTCGCTCAATGCCAATTGGCCGCAGACTGCCAGATAGCCCAGCAGCGCCAGCGGCAGCGTCACCAGCCCCTGCGCCGTGGCCCAGGTGGCCGGCCGCTGCGTCGGATTCTCCCGCAGCCAGCGTGAATTGCGCAGCGGGAACCAGGTCCAGCACGCCACCGCCAACACGGCCAGCCCAAGACCGCTGAGATAGCGCCAGCCGTCGATCGATACCGCATTGCCGCGCAGCTCGGCGACGTTCACGCACGCCAATCCACAGACGATCAGCAGCAGCGCCGGCGCCAGCTTGCTCCAGGCCAGGCGCCCGTCGTGCCGGCCGTAAAACAGGTTGGCGCAGATGGCGATCACCACCGGCAAGGTGCCGATGATCATGGTCGAGACCGGTGCGCCGGTGCGCTGAATGGCGCTGGCCAGGCACAGGTAGTACAGCAGATTGCCGATGGCTGTCAGCTTGAGCGCTTCCAGCCAATCCTGGCGCCGCAGCTTGCGCAGGCGGCGGCGATCAAACCAGGCCAGCGGCAAGGTAATCAGCCCAAAGGCCAGATAGCGCCCGGTGGACTGCAGCGCGGCGGGATAGTCCGGCACCAGCAGCGGGCCGACGAAAATCAGTCCCCACATCAGCCCGGCGGCCAGGGCAAACACAACGCCAATGAACATAACGACTCCGACAAACGGCCGGCGCGGCCAACCCGCCCGACAAGACAGCGGCAGAGTAACGAAAACGCGGGGAGGAATGATTGTAGCAGGTTGCTGTTTTAGCCCAATTTCACCTGTTTCTGGAAACGCACCGGCGTGACGCCGTAACGGTTAGCGAACGCGCGCGTCAGGTGCGCCTGATCGGTCAACCCCGCCGCCGCCGCCACCTGTGCGGCGGGCATGCCGCGCTCCAGCATGCGTTTAGCCTGCGACAGCCGGATCGCCATCAGCATCTGCTGCGGAGAGACGTGATATTCGGCCTTGAACTTGCGCTGGAAATGGTACGGGCTGAGCGAGACCAGATCGGCCAGTTGGTGGAGGGTTACGGCCTCGGCGTAATTATCGTGCAGGTAGCTTTTCACCACCTCGAAACGGTGCGCCGCCTCGGCTTTCTCTCGTTGACCGGTGCGGATATGCGGTTGCAGCAACTCGACGGCCTCCAGCAGCAGGCCGTCGAGCGTGAGCGGATCGTCGGTTTGCCACAGCATGGCGAGAATGGCGGACAGGCGCTGCGCCGCCCGCGGATCGTGGCGCACCGCATCAGTAAACCACTGGCTCCGATCGCCGGACAGCTGCTCCAGCGCCTCGGGCGCCAGATAGAGCATGCGGTAACACCAACCGCCCGGCGTTTCGGCTTCGCCGGTGTGCAGCTCGTCCGGGTTCATCAGTACCAGCGCGCCCGGCGCCGCCAAATGCTGCGCCCCGCGATAGCGAAAACGCTCCGCCCCGGTATCCACGGTGCCGATGGCGAAGGCGTCATGGGTATGCGGCTCGAAGGCATAGCGCTCAATGTGCGCCTGATAGAGTTCGACGCCGGGCAGATGCGACAAATGCCGGAACTGCGCGCAATCCTTCTCGAACGGAAACTGTTGTGGAACCCCTTGCACCCGACCTCCTCATCCGTGCTGACAATCTGCTCAGCATAGCCAAAACATCGCCGATTGAGTAGCCGCCCTGGTCCTTTCGTGCCCCTCGCCTGGACGATCGCCGCCATTCGGCGTAGGGTTAAGGTCCCTGTCCCATTCAGGCGCGCCGCATCGCAAAACTCAGCGGCCCCTGACCACTCCGTAAACAAGAGGCAACAATGTATCCGGATACTCAACTGTATATCGATGGACAATGGCGCAACGCGCTGGCCGGGAAAACCCTGCCTGTCACCAACCCCGCCAGCGACGAGGTCATCGGTCAGGTGGCGCACGCCGCCACAGAGGATCTCGATCTGGCGCTGGCCGCCACCGAGCGCGGATTTAACCTCTGGCGCAACACCGCCGCACACCAGCGCGCCAACCTGATGCGCAAAGCCGCTGCGCTGCTGCGCGAACGCGCCGACGCCATCGCCGCCATCATGACGCAGGAACAGGGCAAACCGGTGGCGCAGGCCAAGATTGAAATTCTCAACGCCGCCGACGTTATCGACTGGTTCGCCGGCGAAGCCAGCCGCACCTACGGGCAGATCATTCCGTCCCGCGCCCGCGACGTGCAGCAGCAAACCCTGAAACTGCCGGTCGGCCCGGTGGCCGCCTTCACGCCGTGGAACTTCCCGATTAACCAGATCGTGCGCAAGCTGTCCGCCGCGCTGGCGGCGGGCTGTTCCATCATCGTCAAAGGCCCGGAAGAAACCCCGGCCTCCCCGGCAGAGCTGATCAAAGCCTTCGCCGACGCCGGTATCCCAGCCGGGGTGATCGCGCTGGTGTACGGCACCCCGGCGGAAATCTCGGAATACCTGATCCCGCATCCGACCATTCGCAAGATCTCCTTCACCGGCTCCACCCGCGTGGGCAAACATCTGGCGGCGCTGGCCGGCCAGCATATGAAAAAGGCCACCATGGAGCTGGGTGGCCACGCGCCGGTGCTGATCTTTGACGACGCCGATCTCGACGCAGCGGCCAAAGAGCTGGCGCAGTCGAAGTTCCGCAACGCCGGCCAGGTCTGTATCGCCCCGACCCGCTTCCTGATCCAGCAAGGCGTTTATGAAGCCTTCGTGGAGAAATTCACCGCTGCCGTGCGTGAGCTCAAGCTCGGCAACGGGCTGGAAGACGGCGTGACGATGGGCCCGATGGTGCTGGGCCGCAGCGTCGACAATATCGAGGCGCTGGTGCAGGACGCTATCGCCCACGGAGCGAAGGCCAGCACCGGCGGCAAACGCGTGGCGGGCAAAGGCAACTTCTTCGAGCCGACGGTGCTGCGCGACGTGCCGCTGAGCGCGCGCGCCATGTCGGAAGAGCCGTTTGGCCCGGTCGCCCTGCTGCGCCCGTTCGCCACCTACGACGAGGCGATCGCCGAAGCCAACCGCCTGCCGTACGGGCTGGCCGCCTACGCCTACAGCCGCAACATCGCCACCGTCAATGCGCTGGGGCGCGACGTGGAGAGCGGCATGCTGAGCATCAACCACATCGGTTTTGGCCTGCCGGAAACGCCGTTTGGCGGCGTGAAAGACTCCGGTCACGGCACCGAAGGCGGCAGCGAAGCGATCGAATCCTATCTGGAAACCCGCTTCGTCACCGTCGCCGGCCGTTAATCACGTGTCTGATGAATAGCCAAACGCCCCGCAATGCGGGGCTTTTTTTTACTCGCGAGCCAGCTCGAACAGCCGTCGCGCCGCCGGGGTCAACCCCAGCATGTGTATGCAGGCATGCACCATGCCCGGCAACCGTTCGCAGCGTACCGCCACACCCGCCTCACGCAGCCGCTGCGCATACTGTTCGGCCTCATCGCGCAGCGGATCATATTCGCAACTCAGAATGGTGGCCGGCGGTAACCCGCGCAGCGTGGCGGCGTGCAGCGGTTCGCCGTAGGGTTCGCGCCGCTGAGCCAGATACTGCTGCCAACAAAATACCATCGCGTCGCGCGTCAGAAAGTGCCCCTCGACAAACTCGCAATAGCTCTCCGTCGCCATTTCGCGGCTGAGCGCCGGGTACAGCAGCAGTTGGCGCTCGATATGCGGGCCGCCGCGATCCCGCGCCAGCAGCGCGACCGCCGCCGCCAGATTGCCCCCGGCGCTGTCGCCGCCCACCGCCAGGCGCTGCGCGTCGATCCCCAACTGCGGCGCCTGTTGCACCACCCAGCAGAGCGCCTGATAGACATCTTCCAGCGGCTGCGGAAACGGATACTCCGGCGCCAGACGATAGTCGACCGACAGGATCACCCGGCCGGTGGCGTTAGCCAGCGCCTGGCAGGGCTGGTCATACAGCGACAGCGAACCGAGGCACCAGCCGCCGCCGTGGGCGAACAGCATCGCCGGTTGTGCGGCAGCGCGCCTTTCCCCCGCCGGTAGATAGGCGCGCAGCGCAATCCGGTGCCCATCGGTGGCGACCACCGTATAGTCCCTGACGCCGCCGCTCGGTGCCGCCTCGCCCTGCAGCAGACGCAAACCGGTTTCCGTGGCCGCCCGCATGTCCGCCAGCGACGCGGGCGGCGGCACATCGGCCGATGCCGTCAAAAAGGCGGCGATGCGTTCATCAAGCGGCATGCTGTTCTCCCGCCAGGAACGGTGTAATCAATGCGATAAACGCTTCATGACACTCCTCGGTGATGAAATGGCCGCAGCCGGCGACCGTTTCGCCCCGCAGATCGCGCGCATTGCCCTGCAGCGTCGTCAGCGGCGCGTCGCCGGTGGCGTGTTCCGCCCCCACGGTCAGCACCGGCATCGTCAATGGCGTGGCGGCGCGCACTCGGTTCTGGCGAACGGTCTCCGGGATCGCCCGGTAATAGTCGAATCCGGCGCGCAGGCCGCCCGGCGCCGAATAGGCGGCGATATAGACCTCAGCCGCCACCCGATCGCGCCGATAAGACCAGCGGTTGAAGATATAGCCAAGATACTCCCGTTCGCGCCCCTGGGTCAGGGTCTCCGGCAAATCCGCCAACTGGTTGAACATGAAATGCCACAGGAAGATGTTCTCCTCCGGCGCGACGAAAATCGGCGGCGGCGGCGCCAGACCGGGGATCACCGCCTCCGTCAGCACCAGGCGCTCCACCGCCTGTGGGAAATCGCTCGCCATGGCGTAACCGACCCACATGCCGATGTCGTGGCCGACCAGTTGGTAACGTTCGTGGCCCAGTTGCGCCATCATCGCGTGCAACGCCGCACCGATGCTGCCGGTGTCGTAACCGCCGACGGGCTTGTCAGAGTCGCCGATGCCCGGCGGATCGACGGCGATCGCCTGAAAACCGGCCGCCGCCAGGGCGCGCATCACATGGCGCCAGGTGTACCAGGTTTGCGGCCAGCCGGGGATCAGCAACACCGGCCGCCCTTCACCGGCTATCACGCAGTGGATACGTTGGCCATTGACCTGGGTATAGACGTGTTCCGCCCCGAGATCCTGCAACAGGATCTCGTTCTCTTGTTGTTTCATGGGGTTAACTCCCTGTGGGGTCAGGCTCAGCGAATGCCGAGCAACGCATTGATCTGCTGAGGATTGACCGGCGCACCGGCGAAGTCATCGAACACTTTGTCGGTGACATGGATGATGCGATCGCGAATGAAGGCCGCGCCTTCGCGCGCGCCGTCCTGCGGATTTTTCAGGCAGCATTCCCACTCCAGCGTCGCCCAGCCCGAATAGCCGTACTGCGTCAAACGGGAAAAAATGCCGTTGAAATCGACCTGACCGTCGCCCAGCGAGCGGAAGCGGCCGGCGCGATCGATCCATGACTGATAACCGCCGTAAATGCCCTGGCGGCCGGTCGGATTGAACTCGGCGTCCTTAACGTGGAACATGCCGATAACCTCTTTATAGATATCGATAAACTCCAGATAGTTGAGCTGCTGCAGCACCATATGGCTCGGATCGAACAGCACCCGGCAACGCGGGTGGTGGCCGACGCGTTCCAGAAACATCTCGTAGGTCACGCCGTCATGCAGATCTTCACTCGGGTGAATTTCGTAGCACAGGTTGATGCCCTGCTCGTCGCAGGCGTTGAGCACCGGCAGCCAGCGTTTGGCCAGCTCGTTGAACGCGGCGTCGATCAATCCTTCCGGGCGCTGCGGGAACGGGAACAGATAGGGCCAGGCCAGTGAACCGGAAAAGGTGCCCAGCTCGCTGAGCCCGAGCCGCGCCGAGGCTTTTACCGCCAGCAGCATTTGCTGCCGCGCCCACTCGCCGCGCGCTTTGGCATCGCCGTGCAGCGCCGGCGGCGCGAAGCTGTCGCACAGCGCATCGTAAGCCGGGTGCACCGCCATCAGTTGGCCGAAAATATGGCTGGTCAGTTCGCTGACCACCAACCCATGCTCCGCCAACATACCGGTCAGATCGTCGCAGTAGGTTTGGCTTTGCGCAGCGGTGGCCACGTCGAATAAACGCCGATCCCAGGCCGGGATCTGCAACGCGCTAAAACCGGTCTGCGCCGCCCACTCGGCAATGGCGGGCAGGCTGTTGAACGGCGCTGTCTCATCGCTGAACTGCGCGAGATGCAGGCTTGGACCTTTGAGGGTTTTCATCGTAAGCTCCAATTAGTTGTCGATTGACAAACAATAGGAGCAAAGCGTGGCGACCGCAAGCGAAATTTATAAAGGCATTGGTATTCCCGCCGATTTAGGCGATCCTATGTCGCTGAATGGCAGGTAAATTGGAGCAGCGAATGGCAGGCAGACCGCGCGAGTTCGATCGCGAACAGGCGCTCTTGAAGGCGCGAAACTTATTTTGGCGGCAGGGTTACGAAGGCACCTCGATGTCGGATCTGGTGGCGGAATTGGGTATTGCTTCCGCGCGCATCTACAAAGCGTTCGGCTCCAAAGAGCAGCTGTTCCGCGAGGCGATCGCCAGTTACGAAACCAAGGAAGGCGGCTTTGCCGATCGCGCCTTCGCGCAGGAAAGCGGCATTCGCCCGGCGCTCAAACGCCTGCTGGAAGATGCCGTGCGGCTCTATAGCCGGCCGGATCTGCCGCAGGGCTGCATGGTGGTCTCCTCCGCCGCCAGCGTCAGCGCGGAAAACGACGGACTCAAAGTTTGGCTGGCAGAGCATCGGCTGCAGCGCACGCAGCAGATCGTCGAACGGCTGCGCCAGGCGGTGCAAACCGGCGAACTGCCGGCCGACACCGACGCCGACAGCCTGGGGGACTATTTCGCCGTCTTCTTGCACGGCCTGTCGATTCAAGCGCGTGACGGCGTCACAGAAGCGCGGTTATTGGCGGCGATGAACGTGGCGCTCAGGGCATTGGGCAACCGCGCCTAATCGATTCTTGAATGCGGTTCAAACTCCGGCGCGTTTTACCTATGGCTGTGGAGGAACCGCGTTTGTGACAAAATCTGCGACGTGAGGATTGGTATTTTCCGGCTTGTGAATCAAAGCAACCTGATACGGGATCTGTTCTCCACTAAG
This sequence comes from Serratia sp. SA088, assembly GCF_049065515.1. Taxonomy (NCBI): domain Bacteria; kingdom Pseudomonadati; phylum Pseudomonadota; class Gammaproteobacteria; order Enterobacterales; family Yersiniaceae; genus Serratia; species Serratia sp. SA088. The sequence continues at coordinate 813,317 of NZ_JBAKGW010000001.1, read as the reverse complement.
CCGACAAAAAGAAACGTTTGCCCAGCCGCATTTTTGCATGAATTCAGGGACCAGACTGACTCCTAATCCCGAAGCAACAAGGCCGACTATCGTTTCCATCTGCACGGCTTGCTGAACAACCTCAGGAGCAAATCCTGCCTTTTCGCAGGCCTCAATGATAGCGCGATAGAGACCTGGCCCTTCCTGCTCGGGAAACAATACCCACGGCTCCCTGGCCAGGGCAGAAAGCGAAAGAACGTCGCTTGTTCCGGCAGGATGTTTACTCGGCATAACGGCAATCAGCGGGCAGCTAAAAAATGGATGGCAAGACAGTTTCGGTATGGCGTATTCAGGAACAGGTAAAACCGCAATGCCAATATCAAGCGTGTCTTCCAAAAGGCTCACAACCTGTCGCGCGGTGGTCATTTCTTTCAGTTCAAGGACGACCTCCGGACAGGAAAAGTGAAAACGGGCGACTATTTCGGGAAGCAGATGTCTGACGGCGGAAGCGACAAAACCGATGCGCAAAGCCCCCGTCATTCCCTGGCCGGCGCGTCGTGTCAGCAACATCGACCGTTCCATCTGCATCAGCGTCGCAGCCGCTTCTTTCTGTAACACTTTGCCTGCCGGCGTCAGTGCCGTTATACGATTAGTTCGTTCAAAAAGCCGGGTGCCCAACGTCTCTTCCATATGACGGATCGCAGCGGTAAGGGGCGGCTGAGCCATATGCAGGCGCTCTGCCGCTTTCCTGATATTCATGGTCTCCGCAACAGCAAGAAACTGGCGAAGCTGACGCAGGGTGAGCATATCGCGATACCTTAAACGTATTAAGAAAGCCTCACGATAGTATTAGACACACAAGCAAGGCCGCCAGAAGATGCTTTCTGTATATATTCGCGGAGCAGAAATAACAATGAGCATACTCAGATCGTTGTCACTGACTTACCGAAGCCTAAATATGTTGCTGGCCCTCCTTGTGATGTCGGCATCACCCACACTGGCTGCATCGAAAGAAAATGAAATCTCCGCGCCGATAAAGCGAACAGACAGGTACATTGTGCTTGCGGACGGAGAGCAACTCCATGTCAGGGAAGTCCGCCTGAAATCTGAAGGCAAGATACCGCAACCGCCTGTGCTGCTGATTCATGGCGCGCGGGTTCCCGGCCTCGCCTCCTTTGACTTGCCTGTCAAAGGCGGCTCTCTGGCGGCAGATCTGGCATTTGCAGACTTTCGAGTGTACATCCTCGATCTGCGGGGGTATGGGCTATCCAGCCGCCCGGCCGCGATGAATAGCCCCCCAGACCAATCGGCGCCTTTAATCCGCACTGCGGATGCCGTGGCCGATATCGCTCACGCCGTGCAGGCTATTCAGGCGTGGAGCGGCGCCCCTCGCGTTAACCTCCTGGGATGGGCGACGGGAGGACACTGGGCGGGCGCTTATGCGGCCCAATACCCACAGAATGTGGAACGACTGGTGCTCTATAACACGCTTTATGGCGGAACCACCCACCACCCGCTGCTGGGCCAGGGATCGCCGCTGGACGATCCTCAAAACCCGGGACATTTCAACGCAGCCAAATTTGGCGGCTGGAACCTGAGCACGCGGGACAGTCTGTTTGTTGCCTGGGATAACAGCATTCCCGTGGCGGATAAAACACAGTGGCGTGATGAGACAGTTAAACGCGCTTACGGTGATGCCGCACTGGCATCGGACAACACCTCGCAGCGCAGAACGCCACACAGCTTCCGCGCACCGACCGGTGCAATGGCTGACAGCTTTGAACTGGCGATGGGCAGAAAACAGTGGTCGGCAACCGCCTTAACCACCGTTCCCGTATTGGTTGTTCGCTCGGAGCGGGATTTCTGGAGCCGGCCCGAGGATGTTGACGCCATCATGAAAGATGCCCCTTCAGCCGAAAAGCTGGTCATTCCTGAAGCAACACATTTTGTCCATCTCGATAGGGATAACGCCGGCAGACAACGCTTTCTCCAGGGCGTTGTCAGATTTCTGGCGCAGCCTCAGCCCAACGACGGCGCTTGATCTTCCGGCAGATCGACAATCACCAGCGTGCCTTCGCTGCCCGGCAACACGCGGTGCGGCACGCCGGCCGCGGCCTGATACAGCTGCCCGGCCCGCACCACCACTTCTTCCCCCGCCACCTGCAGCCGCAGGCGGCCGCTGATCACCAGCAACCCTTCGCTGTAATCATGCACTTCATCCGCAATGCTGCGCGCATCCATACGCAGCACTTTGATATTGGCCGCACCGACGCGGCCCAGCACGGCGGAACGCCAGGCCTCGGGCAGTTCGGCCGCCTGCTGGTTTAAATCGAACAGCATCGTCATCCCCAGTTGCATGAAAAAACGCACTCTAGCCTGATTCTGTGCCACAGGGAAAGACGCTTTGGTTGCAGGTTATGACCGTTGGTTCTGAGGCGAGATGCGCCGGATGAACGCTTAAGACAGCAGCGCCGCGGCCTCCCGATCGGCGATAATCAACAGGTCCGGATGCAACATCAAAATGCTGGCGGGCACTGCGGCGTCGACAGGGCCGGTGACAATGCGCCGCAAAATGTCCGCTTTGTGCGAACCGTTGACGATCAGCACCAGCTTTTTGGCGGCCATCACGCTCGCAGGCCCCAGGGTGACGTAATGATCGGGCAGCCATTCAGTGCGGCCGCCCACCTCTTTGAGCAAAATGTCCGCCATATCCGGCCTGGCGGAAACCGGCACCCGACAAGTGCGGTCTTCGAAGGCAGTGGTGCCCGGCAGATTGCCGCAGAAATGCCCGTCCGCTCCGACGCCCATCACGATTGCATCCAGCCCGCCATCCTCGGCGATACGCCGATCGTGCTGGAGGTAGTTGTCCGAATTCAAGACGTGCAGTTGCCGCTCGGGGATCGCCGCCGGGCCGAAGAACATACGGTGCAGATTCTCCATGGTGACGCCATAGCCCAATCGGCCGGCGTAAGGAATTTCATCGAAATTATAGTAATGCACGTTGGCGAATTCCGCGTGGCCCTTGACGCGCGGAGCCAACAACTCATACATCCGTTTAGGCGTCGAGCCGGCGGTGATAGCCAGATTGACGCGCTGCGGGCGCAGCATGTAACTCAACAACAGGCTGGCGGCCAGCTCACTCATTTCCTGGTAGTCATTAGCGACGACAAGTTTCATTCCCTTCTCCTTTTGCAAAAAAAAAACCTAACCGCCCATCCGGCCATGTTCGATGCCGGGAGAGAAGTTAGGTTTTGCCTGATCGCGTCAGTAACAATCCGTTTCTTGTCAGGTTATGGCGGCCAGGAATGAAATGCAATCTGCACGGTGTGATAGGCGCCGCAGTTGTGACATTTCTTTTCTTGCCGGCTATCAAGCCGCGCAAATCGCCGCGCCAGGCTGGGCGGTTCGAAGGTTCCGCGCCGCCATGGCCAAACGGCGCTTAATCCCCTCGGCTTTCCGCCGCCTCACGGCGCAGCCACTGCCGCAGATTTTCGCCTTCCTGCGACAGTTCACTGTCCAGCCGAGCGCACAGGTAATAATCGCGGCCGTCGTCGATCGGCAGATCGAACATTTTGATCAACTCACCGCTCTCAAGGTAGTGGGCGATTAACGGTTCACGCATCAACGCGCACCCTAACCCCGCCTGCACCGCCGCCAACGTCAACAATCCATCCTCGAACATCGGGCCGATACTGCGCAGCGGGCGCTTGACGCCGGCCTGCTGAAACCATTGCATCCAGGTATTGCGCTCCTCGTCGTGCAGCAGCGGCAGCGTCGCCAGCTGATCCGGCGTATCGAGCAGACCGTGCAGTTTACTGAATGCCCGGCTGCACACCGGCACCATTTTTCCGGACATCAGCTTCTCGCTGCGATAGCCGGTCCACTGCCCGACCCCGAAGCGGATCGACAGATCGGCGGCGTCGCTCAGGTAATTGCGGTGGTTGGCGTAGACCACATTGATGTCGATATCCGGATTTTCACGCAGAAAACCGCGCAGCCGCGGAATGAACCAGCCCATGCCGAACAGCGGGATCAGGCTGATGGTCACCTGCCGCGACGCGGATTGTTCACGCACGTGTTCGGTCGCCTGGCGCAGCACGTTGAACGCCGAGCGAATCGAACGGTAGTACTCCCGCCCCTCGCTGCGCAGCACCAGGTTGCGCCCCTGCCGTTCGGTCAACGGCATCTGCAAAAATGCCTCCAGCGTTTTGAGTTGATGACTGACCGCCGAAGGCGAAATCATCAGCTCGTTAGCCGCCGCGCTGATGCCACCCAGGCGCGCGATGGCCTCGAACGCCCGCACGGCGCGCAGCGGCGGATCGTTCGGCAGCATCGGCAATGGCTCATCGTACTGTTCTGTTTTTTTCATATATTGACTGTTTTTGGGAAATCGACACTGAAGGAATGGATTCAATATACATAAAAATCAATGCATTAAAATCACTCGTTTTTTGTATAAGAAAGTATTTTTCCGTATTTTACAATTTTTTTAAATTCTCTACTGTGAGCCTCTGACTCATTATCTCCGGACTCTCCTTATGGATACGCTGGTACAGCAAACCGTCAACGGTTTGATGCTCGGCAGCATTTATGCGCTGATCGCGCTCGGCTACACCATGGTGTACGGCATCCTGCGCATCATCAACTTCGCGCACGGCGACGTGCTGATGGTCGGGGCGCTGAGCGCGCTGTCGACGATAAGCGTGTTGCAACACCACTTTCCCGCGTTATCGCCCTACGCCACGCTGCTGCTGGCGGCCCTGTTCGCCATGGCGGTCTGCGCCATCACCTCGATGGCGATCGAGCGTCTGGCCTATCGCCGGTTGCGTAATGCACCGCGCCTGGCCCCGCTGATCAGCGGCATCGGCGTCTCGCTGCTGTTGCAAACCCTGGCGATGCTGATCTGGTCACGCAATCCCCTGATGTTTCCGCAGCTGTTGCCGATGACGCCCATCGCCCTGACCGCAGGCAGCGCCGAACATGCGCCGGCGGTGATCACCGGCACGGCGATCGTCACGCTGGCGGTGGCCGTAGCGGTGATGGCCGGCCTCTGGCTGCTGGTCGAACACAGCCGTTTCGGCCGCGCCATGCGCGCCACGGCGGAAAACCCGCAGGTCGCCGGCCTGATGGGCATCAGTCCTGACCGCATCATCGTTCTGACCTTCGCGCTCGGCGGCGCGCTGGCGGCGGTCGCCGGCATCATGATGGCCAGCAACTACGGCAACGCCGGTTTCTCGATGGGCTTTCTGCCCGGCATCAAGGCGTTTACCGCCGCCGTGCTCGGCGGCATCGGCAACCTGCGCGGCGCGATGCTCGGCGGATTGCTGCTGGGGCTGTTCGAATCGCTGGGCACCGGCTATCTCGGCGAGTTGACCGGCGGCTTGTTCGGCAGCAACTACCAGGACGTGTTCGCGTTTCTGGTGCTGATCGCCGTGCTGGTTTTCCGCCCCTCCGGGCTGTTGGGCGAACGCATCGCCACGCGCGCATAAGGACATCATGATGACCGTTTTGACTCCCCCCGCTCCTCTGGCCAGGCCGCGTCGCGCCGGGCTGGGGCTGACGTTGTTCATTCTCGCCCTGCTGCTGGCGCCCTGGGTGGCGGGTGCCGCCGGCGGCAACTATTGGGTGCGCGTTGTCGACTTCGCCTTGCTGTACCTGATGCTGGCGCTCGGGCTGAACATCGTGGTGGGCATGACCGGATTGCTGGACATGGGCTTTATCGCTTTTTACGCCGTTGGCGCCTATCTGGCCGCGCTGCTGTCGTCACCGCATCTGACGCAGCAGTTCCCGCTGCTGCTGCAGTGGTTCCCCGACGGACTGCATCTGTCGATGCTGTGGCTGATCCCGCTGGCGGCGCTGCTGGCGGCGGCGTGCGGCATCCTGCTCGGCGCGCCGACGCTGCGGCTGCGCGGCGATTATCTGGCGATCGTCACGCTGGGCTTTGGCGAGATCGTGCGCATTCTGATGCGCAACCTGGATCGCCCGGTCAACCTCACCAACGGCCCCAAAGGCATTTCCGGCGTCGATCCGGTCAGCCTGTTCGGCCTGAAGTTTTCCGGCATGCATGAGTGGTTCGGCGTGCGTTTTTCCGGCCTGTACCTGTATTACTACCTGTTCGCCGCGCTGCTTCTGGCGATCCTGTTTATCAGCCTGCGGCTGCAGAATTCGCGCATTGGCCGCGCATGGACGGCGATCCGCGAAGACGAGGACGCCGCGCGGGCGATGGGCATCAACACCCGCAACTTCAAGCTGCTGGCCTTCGCCATCGGCGCCACCTTCGGCGGCGTGGCCGGCGCGCTGTTCGCCGCGTTTCAAGGCTTCGTGTCGCCGGAATCCTTCACCCTGCAGGAATCGATCGCCGTACTGGCGATGGTGGTGCTCGGCGGTATGGGGCACATCCCCGGCGTGATCCTGGGCGCGCTGCTGCTGGCCGCCCTGCCGGAGCTGCTGCGCAGCAGCATGGGGCCGCTGCAGCAGGCGCTGTTCGGCCAGGTGCTGATCGACCCGGAAATCATCCGCCAACTGTTCTACGGCCTGGCGCTGATCCTGGTGATGCTGTATCGCCCAGCGGGCCTATGGCCGGCTCGCCATGCCGGGAGGAACGCCGCATGACGCCGCTGCTCGCTTTAAATCACGTCAGCAAACGTTTCGGCGGCCTGACGGCGGTGGATGACGTCAGCATGAGCATCCGCCAAGGGGAAATCTACGGCCTGATCGGGCCGAACGGCGCCGGCAAAACCACCTGCTTCAACCTGATCACCGGCCTGTATCGCGCCGACGAGGGCGAGTTCAGCCTGTTGGGCCAGCGCTATAAACCGCAGGCCATCGACAAAGTGGCGCAGGCCGGCATCGCCCGCACCTTCCAGAACCTGCGGTTGTTCAACGAAATGAGCGTGCTGGAAAACGTGATGGTCGGCTGCCATGTGCGCACCCGCAACGGCCTGTGGGCGGCGATCGCTCGCCACGGGCGCGCGAAAGAGGAGGAACAGGCGGTGCGCGATAAATCTCATGCGCTGCTGGAGTACGTCGGCATCAGCCAATTCGCCCATTACCGCGCCGGCGATCTCGCCTATGGCCACCAACGCCGTCTGGAGATTGCCCGCGCGCTGGCGACCGAGCCCCGGCTGCTGGCGCTGGATGAACCGGCGGCCGGCATGAACGCCGGTGAAAAAGTGGCGCTGCGCGAGCTGCTGCTGCGCATCCGCGACAGCGGTAAAACGCTGCTGCTGATCGAACACGACGTCAAACTGGTGATGGGTCTGTGCGATCGGCTGACGGTGCTGGATTACGGCAAAGCGATCGCCGGAGGCGAGCCGGCGCAGGTGCGACGTGAACCGGCGGTCATTCAGGCCTATCTGGGAGGCGGCGCGCATGTCTGAAGCCCTGCTGAGCGTTAAACGACTCAAAGTGTCTTATGGCGGCATTCATGCGGTCAAAGGCATCGATTTTATGGTCAACGCCGGCGAACAGGTGACACTGATCGGCGCCAATGGCGCGGGCAAGACCTCCAGCCTGCGAGCGCTGACCGGCCTGCAGCCGTTCGAAGGCGACATCCTGTTCGACGGTTTCTCGATTCGCGGCGTGCCGCCGCACCGGTTGCTGCAACGGGGGCTGGTGATGGTGCCGGAGGGACGCGGCATTTTCACCCGTTTGACGGTGCGGGAGAACCTGCAGCTCGGCGCCTATGCGCGGCGCGACAAATCGGCGGTGCGGCAAGATTTCGAACGGGTGTGCGCCACCTTCCCGCGGCTGAGCGAGCGTCTGCACCAACCGGCCGGGCTACTTTCGGGCGGTGAACAGCAGATGGTGGCGATGGGGCGCGCGCTGCTCAGCCGCCCGCGGTTGCTGATATTGGACGAACCCTCGATGGGGCTGGCGCCGATTGTGGTGGAAGCCATTTTCACGGTCATCAAGCAGTTAGCCCGTGACGGCGTCACGCTACTATTGGTCGAGCAGAACGCCCGCCTGGCGCTGGAGTCCACCGATCGCGCCTATGTGTTGGACAGCGGCAGCCTGAGCCACAGCGGCCGTTCCGCCGACATGCTGGACGATGAAAAAATCAAACAGATCTATTTGGGTGAATAACCGTTGTTTCTTTTAACCGCACCAGGAGTATGACATGCAACAGAACATTCGCATCAAACCGTTGGCGCTGGCTGCCATGACAATGATTCTTAGCCTCCCGGCGCTGGCGGCCGACACCGTGCTGATCGGCCTGGCCGGGCCGCTGACCGGCCCTTCCGCGCGCATCGGCAAAGATCTCGAAAACGGCGCGCAACTGGCGATCGCCGACGCTAACGCGCAGAAACCGACGCTGAACGGCAAACCGGTCACCTTCAAACTGGTGTCCGAGGACGACCAGTCCGATCCGCGCACCGCCGTGGCCGTGGCGCAGCGTTTGGTCGACGAAGGCGTCGCCGGCGTGGTCGGCCACTGGAACACCGGCACCAGCATCCCGGCGGCGCGCATCTATCACGACGCCGGCATCGCCCAGGTGGCGCCGGTCGCCACCGGTCACGGCTATACGCAACAAGGTTTTGACACCAGCTTTCGCGTGATGGGCCACGACGACGACGGCGGCAACTACGCCGGGCAATATGCGGTGAAGACGCTGAAAGCCAAGCGCATCGCGGTGATCGACGATCGCACCGCTTTCGGCCAGGGGCTGGCGGACGAATTCATCAAATCGCTGCAGGCCCAGGGCGTGCAGCCGGTTGCCCGTGAATACGTCGATGACAAGACCGTCGATTTCAGCGCCGTGCTGACCACCGTGCGCAGCAAAAACGCCGATCTGATCTTCTTTGGCGGCGTAGATTCCCAGGCGGCGCCGCTGGCGCGCAAACTGAAACAGCTGGGCATGAACGCGCAGCTGATGGGCGCCGGCGGCTTTGTCAGCCAAACCTTCCTGACGCTGGCGCAGCAGGAAGGTGAAGGCGTCGTTGCGTTGGAGCCGGGGCTGCCGCTGGAACAGATGCCGGGCGGCAAGGCGTTTGAGCAAGCCTACCGCGATCGTTACCACACCCACATCGAACTGCATGCGCCCTTCGCCTACGACGCCACCCGAGTGCTGATCGCCGCCATCGAACAGGCCGGCTCGGCCAACCCGGCCGATTATCTGCCGAAACTGCGCGCCATACATTATCAGGGCGTGACCGGCGCCATCGCCTTCGATGCGCAGGGCAACCTGCAACAGCCGAGCTTCACCCTGTATCGGGTGGTTGACGGCAAATGGCAGCCGCAAACCGTGTTGGGCGGCGCCAAACCACAATAAATCAAGAGGAGCAAGGCGATGAGCTGTGCAAACAACGAGTTGGGCATTTTGGCCCGCAGAAAAATCGAGGCGGAGATCATCAAACCGATCTACCAGATCCTGGTGCGTGAAATCGGCAAGGCGCGCGCCCAGGCGGTGATCGGCGAGGCCATCGAGAATGCCGCCATCGCGGCGGGCAAACAGTTCGCCGCTCAGGAACCGAACGGCGCGGATCTGCGCAGCTTCGCCGCCTTGCAGTACCTGTGGGAAAAAGACGATGCGCTGCGCGTCGAGGTGATCAATCAGGACGAACAGCACTTCGACTATAACGTCACCCGCTGCCGCTACGCCGAGATGTATCACGAGATGGGGCTTGGGGAGATCGGCCACCTGCTCTCCTGCGCTCGCGACAGCCAGTTTATCGTCGGCTATGCGCCTGACGTTGAACTGCAGCGCAGCCAGACCATCATGTCCGGCGCCCCCTGCTGCGATTTCCGCTACACCGCTAAAACACCGGGAGAAGATCAATGACGTATCGAGTCAACGGCGAGCGCCTGTGGCAAAGCCTACAGACGATGGCGCAGTTCGGCGCCATCGCCAATAACGGCGTCACCCGGCTGGCGCTGAGTGAAGAAGATCGGCAAGCGCGCGATCAGCTGCGCGCCTGGGCGCTGGAGGCGGGTTGCACCGTACGCGTCGACAAAATGGGCAACATGTTCCTGCGCCGTGAAGGCGCTCGCCCCGAGCTGGCGCCGGTCGTCACCGGCTCGCACGGTGATTCGCAGCCCCGCGGCGGCCGTTTCGACGGCATCTACGGCGTGCTGGCCGGATTAGAAGTTATTCGTACCCTTAACGATCGGCAGATCGCCACCGAACGCGCGATTGAAGTGATCAACTGGACCAACGAAGAAGGCGCCCGCTTCGCGCCGGCGATGATCGCCTCGGGCGTGTTCGCCGGGGTATTCGACCTGGAATACGGCCTGACGCGCCGCGACGAGCACGGCGTCAGCCTCGGCGACGCGCTGGAGCGCATCGGCTACGCCGGCGAGTATCCGGTGGGCGGCGTGCCGATCCACGCCGCCTTCGAGTTGCACATCGAACAGGGGCCGATTCTGGAAGCGGAGCATCTCGACATCGGCGTAGTCACTGCCGCACAAGGGCAGCGCTGGTATGAACTGGAGGTCGTCGGCTTCAGCGCCCATGCCGGCACCACGCCGATGGATCGGCGCCGCGACGCCCTGCTCGGCTTTGCGGCGCTGGTCACGGCGGTCAACCGCATCGGTTGGGATTTCGCGCCCGACGCGCGCGCCACGGTGGGCATGGCGCAAATTACCCCCAATTCACGCAACGTGGTGCCGGGACGCGTCTTTTTCAGCGTCGAATTCCGCCATCCAGAGGAGTCAATTCTGGAGCAGATGGAGCAGCGCCTGCTGACGGCGGTGAACGCCGTCAACGACGGCAGCCTGACCGCGCGCGCCGAGCGCATCTTCCAGTATCCCCCGGTCGCTTTCGATCGGGGCTGCATCGACAGCGTACGTCATGCCGCGCAAGCGTTGGGCTATCGCCATCGCGACATGATTTCCGGCGCCGGCCACGATGCCTGTTACCTTAACCGCGTCGCTCCGACCGCCATGATTTTCATTCCCTGCGTGGACGGCATCAGCCACAACGAGCGGGAAGATATCACCCCCGCCTGGGCCGCCGCCGGCGCCGACGTATTGCTGAACGCCCTGCTGGCGCACGCCGGCGCCTGATCCTCGCCCCGGTTTCTTGCCGGGGCCAAAAAATATTCAACAAAACGGTTGAATATTAGCCCGCCTGTTCTATATTCAACCATATGGTTGAATTATCTTCCTCACAGCTGGACGCCATTTTTCATGCGCTGGCCGACCCGACCCGCCGCTCGATGTTACGCGCGCTGGCCGGCGGTGAGCGCAGCATCGGCGAACTGGCCGCGCCGCTGCAGATGTCGTTCGCCGGCGCCTCCAAGCACGTGAAAGCACTGGAACATGCGGGCCTGGTGCAACGCACCGTGCAAGGAAGAAACCATATCTGCCGGCTCGAACCCGAGCCTATGGCGCAGGCCATGCACTGGCTGCAAACCTATGAACATTTCTGGACTGAACGGCTGGATGCGCTCGAACAGGCGCTGCTGCAGCCCGAACAGCTTCCTCCCAAGGAGTGAACCATGAATGATTACGGCATGATTATCGAACCCGGCACGCTGCGCATCCAGCGGCTGCTGCCCGGCCCCATCGAACGGGTGTGGGCTTACCTGACCGAATCCGACAAGCGCGCCACCTGGCTGGCGGCCGGCGCCATGAAGTTGGAAAACGGCGCGCCGCTGGAGCTGGAGTTTCGCAACTCCGATCTGGCGGGCGAGCACGAGCCACCGCCGGCCAAGTACAAACAGCACGGCGGCTGCGTCAGCAACCGCGGCCACATCACCTGCCTGTTCCCGCCGCGCCTGCTGAGCTTTACCTGGGCCGAACAAGATCAGGGCCGCCCTTCCGAGGTGACCTTCGAGCTGACGGAACAGGGAAACGCGGTGCTGCTGACGGTCACCCACCGGCGCCTGGCCAACCGCGACGAGATGCTCAGCGTCGCCGGCGGCTGGCACACCCATCTGGATATCCTGCTGGATCGTCTGCACGATCGGGCGCCGCAGCCGTTCTGGAGCACCCATGCCCGGCTGGAAGAAGAGTACCGCGCCCGCCTGTAATTACGACTCGTCCCTGCGCCTGAACGCCAGATAACCGGCGATCAGCGTAAAACTGCCGACCAGCAACACCAGCAGGATAAAACCGTGGTGATTGCTGGCCAGCGGTATCCCTCCGACGTTCATGCCGAAGAAACCGGCGACGATGTTGATCGGCAACGCCAGTACGGTGATCACCGTCAAGGTGTAGAGCGTGCGGTTATTCTGCTCCATCAGCTTGGCGCCCAGTTCTTCCTGCAGCAGCCGGATGCGTTCGGTCAGGCTGGCGAGATCGTTCAACACCACGGTGAACTCTTCGGTAAACTGCCGCAGATCCTGCACCACCTCGCGGCTCAGCCAGGCCGGCGGCCGGTTCAACAGGCGAAACAGCGCGGCCGGTTCCGGCGCCAACAGGCGCTGAAAGCGCAATAACATGCGGCGCATGCGCCCCAGCTCGGCGCGGTTGCGTTTGACGCGGCGGGTCAGCAGGCGATCCTCGATGGTATCGACATACTGGTTAGCCTGCCGCACCACCTGCTCCAGCACGTCCTCCTGCTCTTCCAGCAGGTGCGCCAGCAGCTCGGTAGACGATGCCAGCTCCAGCGCCGTCAGGCGGCCAAGCAGCCGTTCAATCAATCGCACCGGTTTGTGACGCACGGTGACCACCAGCCCACGGCAGCAATAGAGCCACAGCGTCGCCGTTTCCGGGTTGCTGTCCTCAGGGTGGAAAATCACGTCGTTGAGCACCGCGAACAGATCGTCGCCCTGGCGCTCGATGCGCGTGGTGTGGGAACCATGCCGAATTTCGTGGAAGAAAAAGTCGGAAATGGCGAAATGGTTTTTCAGCCACTTCTCCGCCGCCGCGTGGTTGAGATTGAGGTGCAGCCAGACAAAGCCGTCGCCGGACGGCAAAGCCTGGTAGGCCTGACAGATCTGCTGCGAGTTCAGGCGCACCGGCGGCTCACCGGAACGAAACACATGGCCGTAGATCAGCCCGGTCACTTCATCATCGAAATCAAGCTTGTGCATCTTTTCCGCTAACCGTTGCACCATAACGCCTTATCCTGCCTGTTGCCGTTAACCCAAGACCGTCCCCGCTGTTATAACAATCTTTATTTATCGGCGTTAATGATTTTCGCCGTTCCCGATGATTAATATTTTCGTCATAAAAAAGCCACATTCATTCAGAATACTTTTCAGGCGACAGCTACCGCATTCAATCCTCTCAGGAAGGTCATTATGAGCGATAACAGCGCCGTTCAAACGGGTGTGCCGGCCGCCGCCAGCCTGCCCAAACTGCATCAAAAGAACAGTCGACTCACTGTTCTTTTTTTTGTGTTTTTATTAATTCTGGGGATCGCGTTCGCCGGGGTGAACTTATTTAACGACGTCAGCGACGCCGGCGCCGTCTATACCAGTTACATTCCGTTTTTATTATTGGGGCTGGCGCTGCTGATCGCGCTGGGCTTTGAATTCGTCAACGGCTTCCACGACACCGCCAATGCGGTCGCGACGGTGATTTACACCCACTCGCTGTCGCCGATGGTCGCCGTGGTGTGGTCCGGTTTCTTCAACTTTCTCGGCGTGTTGCTCTCCAGCGGCGTGGTGGCCTTCGGCATCATTTCGCTGCTGCCGGTCGAGCTGATCCTGCAGGCCGGCACCGGCAACGGCTTCGCCATGGTGTACGCCCTGCTGTTCTCCGCCATCATCTGGAACCTCGGCACCTGGTGGCTCGGGCTGCCCGCCTCGTCGTCGCATACGCTGATCGGCTCGATTATCGGCGTTGGCGTGGCCAATGCCCTGATCCACGGCCGCACCGGCACCAGCGGCGTGGACTGGGGCCAGGCGATCAAGGTGGGCTATGCGCTGCTGCTGTCGCCGGTGATCGGCTTCGTGTTCGCCGGCCTGCTGCTGCTGGCGCTGAAGCTGTTTGTCAAGAACCGCCAGCTGTACAGCGCGCCTAAAGACAATAGCCCGCCGCCGCTGTGGATCCGCGGATTGCTGATCCTCACCTGCACCGGCGTTTCCTTTGCCCACGGCTCCAACGACGGCCAGAAAGGCATGGGCCTTATCATGCTGATCCTGGTGGGCACCATGCCGATCGCCTACGCCCTGAACCGTTCGATGCCGCCGGAGCAGATCCCCCGGGTGGCGGCGCTGGCGGAGGTGACCAAAAACGAGCTGCTGCGCCAGTTCCCGGCCGGCGGCCAAACGCCGCCGCGCGAGGTGCTGACCGGCTATGTGCGCACCAGCGATCTGACGCCGGAGGTGGTGCCGGCGCTGGCGCAACTGACCGGCGCGATCGGCGATCAAATTCGCCAGTACGGCTCGGTCGACAAGATCCCGGCGCAGGCGGTGTCGAACACCCGCAACGACATGTACCTGGCGTCCGAGACCATCAAGCACCTGAAGGCAGAGCATCAGTTGCAGATCAATCCCGACACGCAGCGCAACCTCGACGCGCTGAAGGGCGAACTCGACAACGCCACCCGCTTCATTCCCTTCTGGGTGAAAGTGGTGGTGGCGATTGCACTGGGGCTCGGCACCATGGTCGGCTGGCGCCGTATCGTGGTGACGGTGGGCGAAAAGATCGGCAAATCGCACCTGACCTACGCCCAGGGCGCCAGCGCCGAACTGGTGGCGATGACTACCATCGGCGCGGCCGACGCCTTCGGCTTGCCGGTTTCGACCACTCACGTACTTTCATCCGGCATCGCCGGCACCATGGCAGCCAACCGCTCCGGCCTGCAGATGGCCACCCTGCGCAATCTGCTGATGGCCTGGGTGCTGACGCTGCCGGCCTCAGTGCTGCTGTCGGCGGTGCTGTACTGGATCTTCAACCATTTCTAACACCGGGCTGATACGGAGAAAATCTGATGACCATGCATGAATTCAACCGCGAAGACGGATTCAACCAGCGCCTGCTGCAAGAATTTTACGACAGCTACGACGAAGAGCTGGAAATGGAGCTGGACGACCTGCGCTTCGACGCGGCAGAAGTCGACAGCGACGCGAAGAAAGCCTGGCGCAAGCAATACTTCCGCGAACTGCTGCGCCTGCAGGGTGAACTGGTAAAGCTGCAGGACTGGGTGATGCGTACCGGCCATCGGCTGGTGATCCTCTTCGAAGGCCGCGACGCCGCCGGCAAGGGCGGCGTGATCAAACGCATTACCCAGCGCCTCAACCCGCGCACCTGCCGCGTGGCGGCGCTGCCGGCGCCGAACGACCGCGAACGCACCCAGTGGTATTTTCAGCGCTATATCGCGCATCTGCCCGCCGCCGGCGAAATGGTGCTGTTCGACCGCAGCTGGTATAACCGCGCCGGCGTGGAGCGCGTGATGGGCTTTTGCAACGACGAAGAGTACGAGGAGTTTTTCCGCAGCGTGCCGGAATTCGAAAAAATGCTGACGCGCAGCGGCATCCAAATCGTCAAATACTGGTTTTCGATCACCGATGAGGAGCAGGAGCTGCGTTTCCTCAGCCGCATTCACGATCCGCTCAAGCAGTGGAAGCTCAGCCCGATGGATCTGGAAAGCCGCCGCCGCTGGGAGGACTACACCGAGGCCAAAGAAATCATGTTAGCGCGCACTAACATTGCCGAGGCGCCCTGGTGGGTGGTTCAGGGCGTCGACAAGAAAAAGGCCCGCTTGAACTGCATCACTCACCTGCTGCAGCAGGTGCCTTATGAGGAAGCCGAAGGTAACGTCATCACGCTGCCGCAGCGCAAACGCAGCCCGGAGTACCACCGTAACCCGGTGCCAGACAACATGGTGGTGCCGGAAATCTACTGACCGTAGCGCAGAGAGGCGGTTGCCGCAGCTCTGCGCAAATACAACGCTTTGATTTCTCTCACGCTAAGGGGCCAGACTCCATGTTAAAGTGGTTGCTTTCCATTTTGACAGGAGTCTTCCATGCGCCAACGCATCATTGTCTGCCCGCTGATTGAAAACGATAACGCCTTCCTGCTGTGTAAAATGGCCGCCCACAAAGGCGTGTTTCCCGGCCAGTGGGCGCTGTCCGGCGGCGGCGTCGAGCCGGGTGAACAAATAGAACAGGCGCTGCGGCGCGAAGTGCGCGAAGAGTTGGGCGCCGCGCTGATCCTCGACAACATCACGCCCTGGACTTTCCGCGATGACGTGCGCGTCAAAACTTACGCCGACGGCAGCCAGGAGCAAATCTACATGATTTACCTGATTTTCGACTGCCATGCCGCCAACCGCGACGTGACGATCAACGACGAGTTCGATGACTACGCCTGGGTGCCGCGCGAGCGCCTCGCGGACTACGATTTGAACGAGGCCACCCGCTTCACCCTGCGGCAAAAGGGATTGTTGTAACAGTTTGAGCGATTATCGCCCTATTTCCTTCACATTTGCCGGGCAGACTCTTTTGATATTTTTTAATCACTTAGGGTCACTATTGCCGCCGTTATGCTTTTATCTCACGCTTTTCTCCGTCTGCCTGTCCGGCGCTTCGGCGCCGCCCTGCTGTTCAGCCTGCTGTTCGTTTTGGCGCCCGTGCATGCCGCTGCACCGCCGCTGGTGCTGAATGCCAAATCGGTGCTGGTCGTCAATCAACGCACCGGAAAGACCCTTTATCAGAAGCAGCCGAACCGCGTGCTGCCGATCGCCTCGCTCACCAAACTGATGACCGCCATGGTCGCCCTGGACAGCAAACGCCCGATGGGCAGCAAGCTCAAAGTCACCGCCGCCGATCGCGATCTGCTGAAGAAAACCCATTCGCGCCTGACCATCGGCTCGGTGCTCAGCCGCCGCGACATGCTGCACATCGCCCTGATGTCTTCGGAGAACCGCGCCGCCGCCGCGCTGAGCCGCAGTTATCCCGGCGGGCGCAAGGCCTTCGTGGCGAAAATGAATCAGAAAGCGCGCGCCATCGGCATGAAACGCGCCCGCTTCTACGATCCGACCGGGCTGACGCCGCGCAATGTGGCGACCGCCAACGATCTGCTGAAGATGGTCAATCACGCCTATCGCTATCAGTCGATTCGCCGCTTCAGCACCGACAAGCAGCAGATAGTGCGCCCCGGCCGCGGCCAGCTGGTTTACCGCAGCTCCAACGGCCTGATCAACAACCCCGCCTGGAAGATCCAGCTGCAGAAAACCGGCTTTACCGACGAGGCCGGCCACTGCCTGGTGATGCGCACCACCATCAAAGGGCAGCCGGTGGTGATGATCCTGCTCGGCGCACAGCCGCGCTACGGCCACTACCGTGACGCCATTCGTCTGAAGGCCTGGCTCGAGGGGTAACATCGCGTCGCTTTACCGTTCTGCGCATATCCAAATCCGTTTTGGATCAATGGAATATCCTATCGCCAATCAGTATTAAGGCGTGCGCCGCCCGCATGGTATTTGTCAGGCATATCTGATGAGGAAAGGAGCGGGAAAATGGCTTATGCCTTGAGCATATTGGAAAAGAGTCCGATCGCCGAAGGGGAAAGCGCCGCGCAGGCGCTGGCGCGCACGCTGCATCTGGCGCAACAGGCGGAACGCTGGGGATATCGGCGTTTCTGGTTAGCGGAGCACCACAATACGCCGCAGCTCGCCTGCCCGTCGCCGGAGGTGCTGATCGGTTATCTGCTCGGCCAAACGTCGCGCATTCGCATCGGCTCCGGCGGCGTGATGCTGCAGCACTACAGCGCCTACAAGGTAGCCGAAAACTTCAACCTGCTGGCGGCGCTGGCGCCAGGGCGCGTCGATCTCGGGGTGGGCAAAGCGCCCGGCGGGCTGCCGCTCGCCACCCAGGCGCTGCAGGCCGCCCATGACCGGCAAAACAAACCTGCCTTCCCGCAGCAGCTGTCGCAGCTGACCGCTTACCTGAACGACGACGCCGAACCGGGCCTGAGCGCCACGCCGTTGCCGCCGCACGCCGCCCAGCGCTTTTTGCTCGGTGCCAGTAAAGAGAGCGCGACGCTGGCGGCTGAATCCGGCTGGGCCTTCGTGTTCGCCGCGCATCTGAACGGCAATCCGCAAGAGATTAGAGAAGCGCTGGAGCACTACACCGCACACAGCGGCGGCCGCAAGGGGCTGCTGGCGGTGGCGGCGATCGTGGCGCAGAGCCCGGAGCAGGCCGCGACGCTGGCGGCGGAGATTCAGCAATACCGCGTGCACGTCGCCGGTGAGCAGAGCGTGACCGTCGGCAGCCTGGCGCAGGCCGAGAGTTTCGTGCAACAGGCCGGCGCCACCGACTACCGCATCGAGCCGCGAGAAAGTCATGTTCTGCTCGGCACCGCGCAGCAGGTGCATCAGCAACTGGCGCAGCTGCAGCTGCAGTACGGCGTGGACGAGTTCATCATCGACACGCCGATCGCCGAACCGACCGCCCGGTTAACCTCGCTACAGCGGCTGGCGGAGGAAAACCTGACGCCGGCTTAGTTGATCGCCGCCTCGGCCCGCATGGCTTCGGACAGATCCTGCGCCAGCGGCGCCAGCTGTGCCGGCACCACGTTGGCCAGGCTAACGCGCAGCGCCGGGCCGCCCTTCAGGCGGAAAGGTTCACCGCCCTGCACCAACCACCCCCGCTGCGCCATCAGCTGCGCGGCGGCGCTTTCCGACCTCACCGGCAACCACAGATGCAACCCTTCACCGACCGCCAGCGCCGTGTGATTCAATGCATTGAGCCGCTGCACCAGTTCATCCCTTCTGGCCTGATATGCCTGTTGCGCCCGCGGCAGTTGCCCTTCCTGCAAGGCCTGTCTCCACAGCCTGGCGGCGATCTGTTGCAAGATATGGCTGACCCAGCGTTCGCTGATGTACTGATCGGCGCGCATCGCCTGCAGCAACGTCGGGTTGCCGCAGGCCAGCGCGATGCGCAGATCCGGGCTGAGAAACTTGCTCAGCGACAACACGTACAGGCCGCGATCGCCGTCGAACGGCAGATGCAGCGGCTGCTGCGACAGCGGCCCCCAGAAGTCGTCGACGATCGCCAGACACTGCGGGTTGTCGCGCAGAAAACGCCGCCACTGTTGCGCGCGCTGCGCAGAGAGCGAAGCGCCGGTCGGATTGTGAGCGCGCGGCGTCAGGATCACCGCGCCGGCGGCCCCGCTTTCCGGCAGCCGACAGCCCTGTTCATCTACCGACAGCGGCAGCGGCCGTAGACGCAGATGGCGCAACAGCGTCAATAGCGGCGGCCAGCAGGGATCTTCCACCCACACCGCCGCACCCGGCTGCACATGGCAGCGCAGCGCCTTTTCCATCGCGTCCAGCGCGCCGGAGAACACCGCCGGTTCCCCCAGCGTGACGCCCTGGCGGCTGAGCCACTCGCGTCCCAGACCGGTCAATACCGGCAGATCGCCACTGATGTCATAACCATTTTGCTGCGGGAACACCTCCGCCGCGCCAAGCGCCAACGCCGGCAACAATGCGGCATCCAGATTGCCGCTGGCCAGATCGCACATTCCCGCCGGCACCTGACGCGGCGTATAGGCCGCACTCACCGCCGCCAGCGGCGGCTCCAGCACCACCGTTCCCGCCCGCCCGCGCGTCGCCACCAAGCCGGCATCGCGCAATCGGGCATAAGCGCTGGCGACGGTATTCGGATTGACCTCCAGCTCCGCAGCCAGTTGGCGTACCGGCGGCAACAGCTCGCCCGGCCGCAGCGCGCCGTCTTTGATGCGTGCGGCGATCTGCTCGGCAATCTGGACAGCGCCGCCGCCTTTTGCATACAATAAAGTCATACATAAATCCTTTTGTACTAGTTCAGACAAGATTAGCAGCTTCCGCGGCCAAAAGTAAGGGGTTCCATGGATAAACATTACGTGCTCGACATTCAGTATGCAGGAAAAGCCTTTGCCCGCCTGGAGATGTTCACCCCCTGGGCAGCCGATCAGCTGGAGCAGGCGTGCGCGCTGTTCCCGGCCGCGCAGGGTTATCAGGTGCAGCTCAGCCAGGTCAGCGAACGCCGCATCGTCTATCAGAGCGGCGCGCAGGGCATCACGGTGCTGGGCGAGTCGCTGGCGCTGACGCCGTTCCCCCACGCTCACGAGGTTAAACAATGAAAAAAGCCGTCGCCATTCGACACGTCAATTTTGAAAACCTGGGTATTCTCGGTTCCCTGCTCTCGCTGCGTGGCTATCAGATCGACTATTACGATGCCGGTCGCGATGATATTCGTGCTATCAATAATGAAGAGACCGATCTGTTGGTGGTGCTCGGCGGGCCGATCAGCGCCGCCCGGCACTTTTCCGGTGAGCAGCGCTATGATTTTCTCGACCATGAATTGGCGCTGGTCAAACAGCGCCTGGCGCAGCGGCGGCCGACCCTCGGGGTGTGTCTCGGCGCGCAGGTGATCGCCCAGGCGCTGGGCGCCGACGTGATTTCGCTCGGCGTCAAAGAGATCGGCTTCGCCCCGCTGACCACGCTCGCGGCCCAAGACGACTCGGTGCTGGCGCCGCTGGCCGATACGCCGGTGCTGCATTGGCACGGCGATATGTTCATGATCCCGGACGGCGCCCGCTGCCTGGCCGGCACGGCGATTTGCCCGCATCAGGCTTTCGACTATCAGGGGTTCGCGCTCGGTCTGCAGTTCCATCTGGAGGCGGATCACCGCGATATCGAACGCTGGTTGATTGGTCATGCCTGCGAGCTGGAACTGGCCGGCATCGCACCCAAGAGCCTGCGCGAACAGGCGGCGCACCACGGCGCACGGCTGGAACAGCGCGCGCGGCAGGTGTTCGCCCGCTGGCTGGATAATAACGAACCAAGGATGTAACTCATGCAACAGGCTTCACCCTTGCGATCACCGTCCATCGACGTGATCAGCATTCAATCTCAGGTGGTTTACGGCAGCGTCGGCAACGGTATCGCCTACCGGGCCCTGCTGAAAAAGGGGCTGGAAGCGCTGCAGGTGCCCAGCGTGCTGTTCGGCTGCCCGCCCTATTACGGCAAGCCGCATGGCGGCGTCATCTCCGGCGAGTGGTTCGGCGGCTTTCTCGACGATCTGATTGCCCGCGGCGTGATGAAACGCACCCGGGCGGTGATCGTCGGTTACCTGGGCGACGTGATGCAGTGCCATATTCTGGCCAACTGGCTGCAGCGGGTGCGCGCCCTCAATCCGCAGATAAGGATCTATATCGATCCGGTGATGGGCGATTACGGCGAAGGGATCTACGTGGATGAGCGCATCGTCAATTGCTATCGTTCGCCGTTCCTGCGGCTGGCCAACGGCCTGACGCCGAACGGTTTCGAACTGGAGCAGCTGTGCGGCCGCTCTCTGAGCAGCCGGGAGCAGACGCAACGCGCCGCGCAGGCGCTGTTAAACGACACCACCGAATGGGTGCTGGTCACCAGTGCGCCGGGCGTGGCACAGCACGAAGACGAAGTGGGTTTAATGTTGGTCACCCGGCAGGAAGCGCAGTGCTTTACCCATCCGAAGGTCAAATCGGCGGTCAAAGGCACCGGCGATCTGTTCACCGCACTGCTGGTGAGCCATCTGCTGCGCGGCGCCGCGCTCGATGCGGCCGTGGTTGCCGCCGGCGGCGAAGTGTGCGACGTACTGGCCGAAGCGGCGCATTTCGGTTGGGAAGAAATCGGCAGCCTGCGGGCGTTAAAACCGTAAGACCTGTGGAGAGTCAGGGGCAGCATGCCCGCCCCTGATAAATATCAGCGTTTTTTCTTTTTGTTGAAATCCAACTCGAAGGCGAACACCGCGCTCTGAATTTTTCGCTCCATCGCCAGCCCCAGCTTGAGGAAACGGCACGACAGGCGCGAGAAGTGCACCACCTGGTCGTTATCGTCGGTTTCCTGATCGTCGTTGACCACCACCAGCTCCATGTTGACCTTGAAGCTGCCGTAGCTGCCCAGCTCCAACTCCGCTTTCTTGAACAGTAGGCCCGGCTGGAAGAAATCCGGCAGCGGGCCGTCGAAGCGCAAACCAACGCCGCCGGCGGACAGATCGTGGATCCGCAGTTCATAAGGCGTGCCGTCCGGGTATTCGCCGGTACAGAAGAATTGGCGCCAGTGCGGCGTGGTGATGCGGAACTGCCGACGACGCTGGATGTAGACCAACTCCTGCGGCAGCCGGGTCGAGCAGGCCTGCACGCCCTGATGCTCAGTCATCTCCGCCTGTTCTACGGAAAACTCGATCTTGGCGTCGTGGCTTTCAATCACGATGGTACAAGCGCCCTCGATGGCGCTTTCCGCTTCTTCACCGCTAAACACGATGTTATCCGGCCCGACGCTCAATAACAGACTTTGAAACCGTTGCTGCTGATTCTCTACGCGCAGCGGCGTGCGCTGTTTGCAAATTTCACGCAAAATCGCCAGAACTTCAAAACGTTCCCGTTTAACAAACAGTCCGTTATCGCTGTGCTCCACACGTCTCTCCTGACTTTTTTCTAATGACGTATTACGTATTACGTATTACCTATTCCTTACGGTTATCATCTCTGGGAATATTCCTAAAGTCAAATTTGCCAGCGCTGCCAGGCCTGTGGCAACAGGCGTGCGAAACGTTTCGCCCACGCCTGTTGCCCGCGTTCGTCGGCGATCAGGTCCTGGCGGATTTCGATGCCGACATAAGGCAACCCGCGCCGTTCCGCATGAACCGGCAACGTGTAGTCGGTGGCGTCGGTCATCGCATAGGGTTCGTTGATCCCCACCTGCAAATCCCCCTCTTCGCGCAGCAGTTCGGCCAACAGATGGGCAAATTCCGGGTAGCGATTAAACAGCAACCCCACCTGCCAGGGGCGCGATTCCCCTTTGAACACCGGTGTGAAACTGTGCATGGCGATCACCGCCGTCGGCAGTTCGCGCAGCTGACGTTGCCCCAAATGATCGTCGATGGCGTGGTGATACGGCAAAAACACCTCACGCTCGCGCGCCAGCGCGTGCTCGGCGTCAATACCGATATTGCCGGGTATCGGCGTCAGTTCGGACAAATGCGGGATCGAGCTGGCGATGCCTGGCGCCCGGTTGCAGTCGATCACCAGCCGTGAATAACGCTGGTGGATCAGGGTGGCGTCCAGCTGACGGCTCAGATGGCGCGACACGTTCAACGCGCCGATGTCCCAGCCGATGTGGCGTTCGATCTCCCCCGGCGGCAAACCAAGGTCGCCAAGGGATTGCGGTATCGCCTTACCGGCGTGATCGCACAGCAGCAAAAAGGGCGCTTTGCCGCGCGGGATTTCAACGGCGGCGGCAGAGGGTTCATCGGCGGACAATAACGGCGGGATAAACGAATGGGGCATGGCGGGCTCCGGCGGTGGAAAGCAAAACATTTATCGTAGCGCTATCCCGTCGCCGGCCCCAAGGTCGTGCTTAGATCAAAAAGGCATGAGTCAGACTGTAGTCATGCCGTCTCGGCCGGCTGCGGCTGGTGCACCGCGATGTAACGCTGATACCGCGATGGCTTGAGCCGCGTAGTATCCACCAACACCAGTCCATCGATACAGTTGTTGAACGCCGGATCGGTGCCGAAATCGATAAACTGCACCCCGCCCGGTTCGCACAGCTCGGTGTACTGCTTGTACAGCGTTGGGATCGAGCAGCCGATGTTGCTGAGCAGGCTCTTCAGCCGCACCAGATCTTCCTGATAGTTGTCCCCGGCAAACTGCGCCAGCACCTGCGGCAGCGACGCCGGATAAGGCCGCCGCGACTGCGCGAAGGCGTGGTCCGGCGAGAAATAGAGCCGATAGAAGGCGATCAGCAAATCACGTGCTGCCAGCGGCATGCCGCCGGAGATCGACACCGGGCCGAACAGATAGCGGTACTGCGGGTATTTCGACAGATAGGCGCCGATGCCCAGCCACAAATAGTCCAGCCCGCGCTTGCCCCAATAGGCCGGCTGAATGAAGCTGCGCCCCAGCTCGATGCCCTGCGCCAGGATCGGTTCCATATCGCGGTCATAATGGAACAGGCTGTTGCTGTAGATGCTTTCCAGCCCTTTGCGCGCAATTTGTTCGGCGGTAGGGATGAAGCGATAGGCGCCGACGATCTCCAGCTCCTCCTCGTCCCACAGCACCAGGTGGTAGTAATCGTCGTCGTAGCTGTCCAGATCGCGGCGGCGGCCGGATCCTTCCCCCACCGCGCGGAAGGCGATCTCACGCAGGCGCCCCAGCTCGCGCAGGATTGGCGTCCGCGCTTCGTCATGGCGACGATAGAGATAGATGGTTTTACCGTCCGGCGTTACCCCCAACCGTTCGCAGTTCGCCAGCGCCTTTTTCAGCTCCAGACGATCTTCCGGCAGCGCGATCGGCGATTCGCTGGCGAACAGCCCCGGCTTGCCCTGGCCCAGACGATAGACGTGGCGGCGAAAACGCTCCGCCAGATCCTTGGCGCTGGTGTGGCCGTCGTGCCAGTTGGCGAACGGCACGCGGCCGCCGACGCGGATCTTGATGCGCCCGCCCCGCTGCTGGAACATTTCGCGCACCAGCAGCAAGGTCGACAGCGGCCGGTAGACCAGAGAGGTAAAGTAGAACAGGTTGCTGTTGCGTGCGCTGATGTGGATCGGCACGATCGGCGCGCGCGCTTTGGCGGCCAGGCGCAGAAAACCGGTATGCCAGTGGCCGTCGCGGATGCCTTTCGGGCTCATGCGCGACACTTCGCCAGCCGGGAACAGGATCAGCGCACCCTGGTTGTCCAGCTGCTGCTGCATGCCTTCAATCTGTTTGCGGCTGGTTTTATAAGCGACGTTATCCACCGGCACGAACAGGCTGCGCAGCGGTTCAATGTAGGTCAGCAGCTGGTTGGCCACCACTTTCACGTCCGGGCGCACTGCGGCAACGGCGCGCAGCAATACCAAGCCGTCGAGCGAGCCGATCGGGTGATTGGCCACGAGCACCACCGGCCCCTGGCTCGGGATGTTTTCCAGATCGCCGTCCACCAGTTCGCAGCTGAGGTTAAAGTAGTCCACCACCTGCTCGATCAGATCGAGCCCTTTCAGATGGGGATAATCGGCGGCGAACTGTTTGAATTCTTTTTCGAAGAGAAGGGTTCTTAGCAGGCTGCGCTGCCAGGCGGGGGTATTGCGGTGTGGAAATGCATCTTGCAACAGAGAATCCAGGCTGAACATCGCGTTATCTCCTGACGTAGTCGCTGCAAACTTAAGCCAGAGCCGTGACTCTGACATGTCAGTTACATGACAATAAAGTGAATCCATCGACTATCAGGTATAGCAAAGTAATGGCGAATTGGGAGCGAAAGACGCATTTTCGCCCCCACTTGCCTTCACATCGGCGCCAGCAACGCTTCGATGCGGCGGTTTACCGCGTCGCGCAGGCGCAGCAGCGGCCCGGCCTGGTGCGGATAACGCTTGAAGGTGATGCGCATGCCCAGCTCACTTTCTATAAGCGCTTCCACCGTCGCCCGATCGGTCAAACTCTCCAGCAGCTGCAGCGCGCGCATGTCTTGCAGCCCCTGGTGCAGCACCCGCAGGCGCAGCGACTCCACCGGCTGCAGATCCTCACCGGGATAGACCACGAACGGATCGCCGGAGGGAAACGCATGGCCGCTGTCGGTCACCGCGTACGGATTGATGCGTTCACGCGAATGGGCGCTGTTATAGAAGTTGAATCCCCAGTGCAGAAAGCCGGCGATGCGGTACAGATACAGCTGCACGCCCAATATGCGGTTGCGCGCCGAAGGCTGAGCGAAGAAGCGATTGGCGACCTCAGTCTTCTGCACGCAGCAGTAATAGGCCCACAGGCCGGGGACCTGGTGTTCGATAAAAGGTTCGAGGTGGTCGGTCGCAACGACCGGGGTTTCCACCAGGCCTTGCTGATAAAACGCGAAATCCGACAGCGCATCGAAGGTGCGGAAGCCATCCAGCAGCGGGCGCAGCGCGGCGCTGGCGCGCCGGTAGGCCGCCAGGTTGTCCAACGTCGGCTCATCGGAAACATGGAACCATACCTGCCGTTCCAGCCCCCGTTCGCGGAACCAGGCGGTCAACGCCGGCAGCAGCGCCTGTAGGAAACGCCGATACGCTTCGCCCTGCGCATCGGTGTGCCAGCCGAACTGCGTTCGCGTCTCGCCCTGCGCCTCCACCACGATCTTCGGCGCATGCGCCGCGCCCCATTGGGTAAACAGCGGCGCGATTTCGAAGTGCTCGATGCCCTCTTCCTGCGCCAACGCCACCCACTGCGCCAGACGGCTGAAATCGAAGCCATACCCGTGCGCCGAATGTGTCACCCTCACCAACTGTACCGTGGTGCGTTCGCCGCCAACGGCGGTATCCAGCGGCGGCGTGAACAGCGGCGTCAGCAGCATATTGACGCCGGCCTGCACCGCGCAGCGCACAAAGTTGCGCACCGCGCGCCAGTACGCCGGGCTGAACACCGCCAAACGGTAGTAATCCGCCAGGCAGTCGGTGTGCAGCCATTCGGTGTGCAACAGCGTTTGCGGCGGCAACGCCGCGGGCACCAGATGCAGCGTCAGTGTGGCCTCGGCCAGCGCCTCGCCGCTCTGGGCATCCAGCAGCCGCAGGGTCAACGGAAAGTCGCCGGCCAGTTGCGCGTCGGCCGGCGGCGTCAGGGTCAACCACAGGCTGCCATAATAGCGGCAGGCGGCAAAAAAACGCCGTTGCGGCAGCGGTATCAGCGGATCGGGAAATAAGCCCGGCTCGGTGGTCAGGTAATTCTCATCGGTCTCGCGATAACAGGGAAAACCGCTCGGCACCGATTGCACCTGGCGCACGCTGATATACTCCGCCAGCGGCCCGTCGAGTTGATAACACAGCTCATGGCGAGTCTCGTTGCCCGGGGTTTGCAAACAGTACACCGCCTGCCAGGAAAGCACCTCGTTATTTAACCCGCTCAGCCGATTTTCCACGGCAATGGGCGGCATATTTTGGCGATGAAATACTTTTTCCAGGCAATGCGTAAATACCAGAGACAGGCGCATGATATTTCGCCCTCTTTATTTTGGATGAATAAATGTTGTGAGATTCAGGCTAGCGTCTTTTATCGCCACAAACAATAGCCGGCAATAAAAAACGTTCAAGCGCCCTCCTCGGACAGCCCCAGCAAGATTTTTTTGTTTATTTGCATCACAAAAATGAAAGAAGCTGAAGCTTGCACAATAAAAATATTTTTAATCCCCATTATGGTGCAAGGGTTATCAGTTATTCCTATGCCTGCGAAGGCCGCTAAATGCCGCGCCACCGGGGAAAAACCCGTCAAAAGGTTAATAAAATGTAAACAAAAACCCCTTTCACTTGGCCGTAAAAGCCTTTCGATTTTAACAACAATGAAACATTGTCGCCCCATTTTTGGGCGTTTGGGGGTGTATTGACACATTGAAAGTTAAGGGATAGAAAGAATTTACGTTGCGAAAAACGCTATTCGTCGCTCACCGAGGGGAAAGCAATGTCACCGATAAAAAATACCGGCCGCCTGCTGGCGCATTCTATTCTCGCCAGCGCATTATTATTACCCACACTGCTCCATGCCGCAGATAAAATAACTTTACGCTATGCCGTTTGGGACAGAAACCAATTACCTGCCGAACAGGAGATTGCCAAGCGCTTTGAACAGGCTAATCCGGATATAAAAATAGAAATAGAATTAACTCCCTCGGCGCAATATTTCGTTAAATTAGATTCCGCCGCCGCCGGCGGCGTAGCGCCAGATATATTCTGGATCAATATGCCTTATTTTGTGCAGTACGCCAAAAACGGCATTATGGAACCGTTGGCGCCCTATATTAAGGACAGCAGCCTTAAACTGGACGACGTGGTCGCCAGCTCGGTGAAAGCCTATCAGTACGACGGCCAACAGATGGCCATCCCGCGCGACGTCGATTCCATCGCCGTGTGGTACAACAAAAAACTGTTCGATCAGGCCGGCGTCAGCTATCCCACCAGCGACTGGAGCTGGGACGATCTGAAGAGCAAGGCCGCCGCGCTGAAAAACGGGCTGAAAGGCGCCGCCTTCCCGCTGGTGATGGATCTCAGCATCGACGGTCAGGACAGTTACATGAACCTGCTGTTCCAAAACGGCAATCACATCGTGCCGAAAGATGGCCAGCCCACCGACATCGCCAACGACAAATCCCTCTGGGTCTATCAGCAGCTGCAGGGCATGATGAAAGACGGTCTGATGCCAAGCGCCCAGCAGATGAGCGAAGTCAAAACCGAGAACATCTTCCAGTCCAACCGCGCCGCGATGGTCTATGCCGGTTCCTGGCTGGCGGCGCCGTTCGCCAATAACCCGCTGATCAACGACCACATCGGCGTGGTGATGATGCCGAAAATTGAACGCCAGTCCGGCGTGGCCCACAGTTTGGCCTTCGCCATGTCGGCGAAAAGCGCCCACAAGCAGGCCGCCTGGAAATACATCGCCTTCATGAGCAGCGAGGCCTCACAGGCGGAGCTGGCCAAGGTGGTGATCCCGGCCAACAAGACGGCGGCCAAAGTCTGGGCGCAGCAGATTCAGAAAGTCGACGTCTCGCCTTACATCCAGACCCTGGAAGTGACCCAGGCTTACCCCACCGCCGGCACCAATACGCCGAAGTGGCAAAACATGTGGATCGCCAGCCTGAAGAAGATCTTTATGGGCGCGGACGCCAAACAGGAAATGGACAAATCGGTCAAGAAGATCGCGCGCGTCATGGAGCAGTAATCGCCCCGCCGCGGCGCGCTGCCCCGAGCGCGCGCCGCGGTGGACCCACGCTGAACGTCATAGGTGAGGAATGGCAACATGTCGCTGGCAGAAACGGCTACGGTCACCCTGAAACCATCCCGGCGCACCGCCCGCCCCGCGCTCAATCGGCTCGAACGCGCCGAACGCTTCTGGGGCTGGGTGATGATCCTGCCGCTGCTGTTGGGGGTGACGGTGTTTTACCTGATCCCCTTTTTGCAGAACATTTTCTACAGCTTTACCGATCTGAACCAATTCATGCGCTGGAGCAGCATCAGCGTCGATAACTATCTCAACCTGTTTGAAGACGACGATTTCTACACTGCCGCCGCCAACACCCTGTTTTACGTGGTGGTCTGCGTGCCGATCAGCCTGAGCCTGTCGCTGCTGCTGGCGATTGGCCTCAACCAGAACATCCGCGGCAAAGGCCTGCTGCGCACCCTGCTGTTCCTGCCGGCGGTCACCATGCCCGCGGCGGTGGCCATGGTGTGGCAATGGCTGTTCAACAAGGATTTCGGCCTGATCAATCAGGCGTTGGGCCTGCTGCACATTACGCCGGTCGCCTGGCTGTCCGATCCGGACGTGGTGCGCATCAGCGTGTCCATCATCATCATCTGGTCGTCGCTGGCGCTGAAGATCATCATTTTGCTGGCCGGGCTGCAGAGCATTCCGCGCCAGCTGTACGAAGCGGCGGACATCGACGGCATCGGCACCCTGCGGCGCTTCTTCTGCATCACGCTGCCGATGATGGTGCCGACGCTGTTCTTCGTGTCGGTGATGAGCTTTATCGAGATCCTGCAAATCTTTGACGTGGTGTTCCTGATGTTCGACCGCGCACTGGTGGAAAACGACGTGATGACCGTCACCAACCTGTTCTACAAGTACGCGTTTTATCTGCAGGAAAAAGGTTACGCCTCCGCCATCACCGTGGTGCTGTTCGCCGTCACGCTGGTGATCACCCTGATTCAAATGGCGATCGGCAAGCGCCTGAAAGTCAGCTGAGGAGCTGCACATGAACGCAAGCAAGAAAACGCTGGTGTACCTGTTTATGGGGCTGGCGGCGCTGGCCTCGGTGGTGCCTTTTATCTGGATGCTGGTGACCTCGCTGAAAACCCAGGCCGAGAGCATTCAGATCCCGCTGACGCTGCTGCCGGCGCATCCCAGCCTGCAGGCCTACGGCCGGGTGATGCACGAAATCCCGTTCGCCGGTTTTTATCTCAACTCGCTGCTGGCGACCTTCTTCACCGTCACCCTGCAGATGGCGATCGCCACCCTGGCCGCCTATGGCTTCTCGCGCCTGCATTTTCGCGGCCGCGACGCGGTGTTTCTGGTGTGCGTGTCGATCCTGATGGTGCCCGGCCAGGCGTTTCTGATCCCGCAATTCCTGGTGGTGCAGAAGCTGGGGCTGGTCAACAGCATCACTGGGCTGGTACTGCCGGGCATTTTCAGCGTTTACGCCACCTTTCTGCTGCGCCAGTTCTTCCTGGCGGTGCCGAAGGAGATGGAAGAAGCGGCGCTGATCGACGGTTACAGCTACTTCGCCATCTTCTGGCGCATCATGCTGCCGCTGATCCGGCCCGGCATTATCGCCTGCGTCATCATCAACGGCCTGTGGAGCTGGAACAACCTGATGTGGCCGCTGATCGTCAATACCACCACCGAGAAGCTGACGCTGCCGGTTGGGCTGGCCTCGCTCTCCAGCCGCGCCGGGGTGGAATACCCGTTGCTGATGGCCGGGGCGCTGATGGCGGTGATCCCGATGCTGATGCTGTTCATTATTTTCCAACGCTATTTCATCCAGGGCATCGCCAGCGCCGGGGTGAAAGGCTAACGCGCAGACAAGGTAAACAACATGGCCGGAATTCAGTTAAACAGCGTTAAAAAAGTGTACCCCAACGGTTTCCACGCGCTGCACGGCGTCGATCTGGACATTGAGGACGGGGAATTTATGGTGTTCGTCGGCCCGTCCGGCTGCGCCAAATCCACCCTGCTGCGGATGATCGCCGGGCTGGAGAGCGTCAGCGAGGGGCAGATCCTGATCCACGATCGCTGCGTCAACGACAGCATGCCGAAGGATCGCGGCGTCGCCATGGTGTTCCAGAACTATGCGCTGTACCCGCACATGACGGTGTACAAGAACATGGCGTTCGGCCTGATCGGCAAAGAGAGCAAGGCCGAGATCGACCGCCGGGTGCGCGACGCGGCGGAAAAGCTGGAGATCACCAATCTGCTGCAGCGCAAGCCGGGCCAGCTCTCCGGCGGCCAGTGCCAGCGGGTGGCGGTCGGCCGCGCCATCGTGCGCAAACCCAAGGTGTTTCTGTTTGACGAGCCGCTGTCCAACCTCGACGCCAAGCTGCGGGTGTCGATGCGCGTGCAACTGATCGAACTGCACAATCAACTGAAGCAGGAAGGCGCCGCTGCCACCATGGTGTACGTCACCCACGATCAGGTCGAAGCGATGACCATGGGCGATCGCATTTGCGTGATGAACCGCGGTGCCATCATGCAGGTGGATAAACCGATCAACCTGTATCACCACCCCGCCAACCGTTTCGTCGCCGAGTTTATCGGCAGCCCGTCGATGAACCTGCACGATCTGGCGATCGTGCGCGACGGCCAAATGGTGCAGCTGCGTATCGGCCTGCAGCACCAGCTCGATCTGCCACCTGCGCTGCAACGGCAATTGGCGGACTACCCGCATGCTCGGGTGTGTCTCGGCATCCGGCCGGAGTCCTTGCGGCTGTGCGCGCCCGGCAGCGCCAACTGTTTCCCGGCGCAGATCGTCACTATCGAGCGCATGGGCAACGAAGAGCTGCTGCACTGCGAACTGGCCGATTTGCGCTTCGTGCTGCGCATGGCGTCGCTGCCGGATTGGGAGCCGCGCCTCGGCGAAAACATTCATCTGGCATTCGATCTGACGCGCGCGCATTTGTTCGACGAGCTCAGCGGCCAAAACCTCAAATAACAACAGCGGAGTATCCAGCAATGTCGTCAACACAACCCAACAGCTTTGCCCATCGCCCGGTGCGGGTGCTGGTGGTCGGCGCCGGGGCGCGCGGTGAAATCTACTCGCGCTATGCGCTGGCGCATCCCGATTTGATGCAGGTGGTGGCGGTAGCGGAACCGCGCGACGCCTACCGCGAGCCGTTCGTGGCGCAGCATGCCATCGCGCCGGAAAACGTCTTCACCGACTGGCGCCTGGCCGCCGACGCCGGCAAGCTGGCCGACGCGGTGCTGATCTGCACCCAGGATCGGATGCACCTCGAACCGGCGCTGGCCTTCGCCCGCCAGGGCTACGCCATGTTGCTGGAAAAACCGCTGTCGCCGGACGCCGACGAGTGCCGCGCCATCGTCGCCGAGGTGACGCGCCAAAAGCTGATCTTCTCGGTCGGCCACGTGCTGCGTTACACCCGCTATACCCAAAAGCTCAAACAGTTGCTGCGCGACGGCGCGATCGGCGACATCATCAGCCTGCAACATTTGGAACCGGTCGGCTACTGGCATCAGGCGCACTCCTTCGTGCGCGGCAACTGGCGCAACGATCGGCAGGCCGCCTTTATGCTGCTGCAGAAATCCTGCCACGACATCGACTGGATCCGCTACGTGATGGAGCAGCCCTGCGAACAGGTCAGCTCCTTCGGCAACCTGCGCCACTTCCGCCAGGAAAACCAACCGGCCGGCGCGGCGGACAACTGCCTGGATTGCGCGGTAGAGGCAAACTGCCCCTATTCCGCCAAACGCATCTATCTGGGCGACAATCACAAGGCCACGCCCGGTTTTCTGCGGGTGCTGACGCCAGAGCCCGACCAGACGACGCTGCGGGCGGCGCTGCGCGACGGGCCTTACGGCCGCTGCGTCTACCGCTGCGACAATAACGTGGTCGACCATCAGGTGGTCAATATGCAGTTCGCCGGCGGCCGCACCGCGTCCTTCACCATGACGGCCTTTACCCGCCACGAAGATCGGCACACCCGCATCTTTGGCAGCCGCGGCTGCCTGGAGGGCGACGGTCGCCATATCCGCATCACCTCGTTCCTCGACGACGGTGAAACGCATTACGACACCGATGCCGGCCAGGATCTGCACGCCATGGCCGGCCACGGCGGCGGCGACTACTACCTGATGCAGCACTTTATCGCGGCCATTCGCGCCAACGATCCGAGCCAGGTGCTGGCCGGCCCGGCGGAAGCGCTGGAGAGCCATCTGATGGTGTTCGCCGCCGAACGCGCGCGCCGCGAAGCGGCGGTGATCGCCCTGAGCGGAGCCTAAAGCATGGCGATGAGAGAGATGCGTTACGGCTTCGACATCGGCGGCACCAAAATTGAAATGGCCGCTTACGATCGCCGGCTCAATCAGGTGCTGCTCCAGCGGGTGCGCACCCCAACCGGCGATTACGGCGAGTTCGTGGCCTGCATCGCCGGGCTGGCCGAGCAGGCGGATCGCGAACTGCACACGCGCGGCAGCATCGGCATCGGTTTACCGGGGATCACCGATCCCGTCAGCCGCCGCCAACTGGCGGTCAACGTGCCCTGCCTGACCGGCCATTGCCTGGCGGATGATTTGACGCAGGCGCTGGCGCGACCTATCGCCATCGAGAACGACTGCCGCTGCTTCGCGCTGTCGGAAGCCAGCACGCCGCAAACCGCGCACCTGCCGCTGGTGTTCGGCGCCATCATCGGCACCGGAGCCGGCGGCGGCCTGGTGGTGAACCGGCAACTGCACAAGGGGCGCAACGGGCTGGCGGGCGAATGGGGCCATATGCCGATCTCGGCCCAGCTGGCGCAACGTTACGATCTGCCGCTGTTCGGCTGCAACTGCGGGCTGACCGGCTGCTTTGAACGCTACGTCTCCGGCAGCGGGCTGCTGGCGCTGAGCCGCCATTTTGCCCATCCGGCCGCTGACGTGCCGACGCTGGTCGCCTGCTATCGTGCCGGTGATGCGCTCGCACAACGGCTGATGACCATGTACGTCGACATCCTGGCCAGCGCGCTGGCCGGTTTGCAGCTGCTGCTGGACGTCGATGCCTTCGTGCTGGGCGGCGGGCTGTCCAACGTCGGTGAGCTGTATCGGCTGTTGCCGCCGGCGATGCGGCGCTGGCTGCTGCCTGGCATGGAGCCAGCGGCGGTGTTCCCGCCGGTGCACGGTGACAGCAGCGGCGTGCGCGGCGCAGCGCTTTTAAGCGCGCCGGCATAAAAAAAACAGTGAAAGCCCGGCGGTTGTCGAGCGATCGCTGCGGCTTTCGGCATCGATGGACTGAATGAATAAGCGCTGGGAATTGGCGACTGAAAAATAACGAATTTGCCGTTTTCACTTTGCGTTAACACCGCTTTCGGTTGTCGCTCAACCGAAAGCAAAATCAAATATAACCAACTGATAGATATAGATATTTTAAAATTAATCGATTGCATTTCAGTGTTTCGTTTGCTGTAATTCGCCACGAACAACTGAAAGCGCTCCGGTCGGTATCGCTGCGGCTTATTAAGCCGCGGTCGGGCACGGCTACAGGTAAATCAGGAGTCTGCATTAATGATCAATACCGCAAAACGCCGGGAATTAATTATCGACCAGCTGTGCCGCGAGGGCACGGTGCGCGTGGAGCAGCTTAGCCAGCAGTTTTCGGTGTCCAGCGTCACCATCCGCAGCGATCTGCGCCAGCTGGAAAAACACGGCTGCGCGGTGCGCGCCTACGGCGGCGCCATGTTGAATAAACAGTTCGCCTTCGACCGCCCGCTGCAGGACAAGGGCCGCATCAATCGCGACGTAAAACACGCCATCGCCTGCGCGGCGGCGGCGCTGATTGAAGACGGCGACGCCATCATCCTCGACTCCGGCTCCACCACCAGCCAAATGGCGCCGCAGCTGGCGGGGAAAAAGGATCTGGTGGTGATGACCAACGCGCTCAACATCGCTTTCGAACTGGCCAACAACGAGCAGATCGACCTGATGGTGGTCGGCGGCAGCGTGCGCCGCAAAGCCTGGTCGCTGTACGGCCCCGCCGCCGAACAACAGCTGCGCCAGTATCGGTTCGACAAGCTTTTTCTCGGCGTCGACGGCTTCGATCTCGCGAGCGGCATCACCACGCCGGATCCGGGTGAAGCGCAGCTGAACCGGGTGATGTGCGAGGTGGCGCGCGAAGTGATCGCCATCGCCGACGCCAGCAAATTCGGCCGCACCAGCTTTTGCATGATCCGCGACATCGGCCAGATCCACCGCCTGGTCACCGACAGCCGCATTCCTGAACATTATCTGCAGGCGCTGCACCATTTAGGGATCGACGTGATTATCGCCGACCGTTAACCGAGGCTTTTTAAGGAGCTGTCATCATGAACGCGTATTTCTCTTACGAGACGAATTGGCTGAAGCAGCGCAACGCCTGGCATACCGCCGCAGAAATTTGGCAACAGCCGGATTTGTGGGCGACGCTGCATCGCCAACTGCAGGATCAACAGGCGCAATGGCAGCCGTTCCTGGCGCCGCTGCTGGCCAATCCGCGCCTGCAAATCGTCTTGTGCGGCGCCGGCAGTTCGGCATTTGCCGGCCGCGCCCTGGCCCCCTGGCTGCGCGAACGTACCGGCCGCGACGTGGTGGCTTACGGCACCACCGATATTGTCGCCAACCCGCTGCAGTATCTCGACCCTGACCGGCCGACGCTGCTGGTCTCCTTCGCCCGTTCGGGCAACAGCCCGGAAAGCGTGGCGACGGTGGAGCTGGCCGATCAATTGCTGCCGGAAAGCTATCATCTGATGCTGGTGTGCAACCCGGACAGCCGGCTGGCGCAGTACGCGCATCAGCGTGGCAACGTCTGCTCGCTGGTAATGCCGCAGGGCGCCAACGATCAGAGCTTCGCCATGACCTCCAGCTTCAGCTGCATGATGCTGAGCGCCGCGCTGCTGCTCGGCCCGGCTTCACTCGAGGCCGCCCAGGCGCCGTTGAACGCCATGGTGCAGCGCTGCCGCACACTGCGCGAAACGCTGCAGCCGCAGGTGAAGGCGCTGGCCGCCAGCGGTTTCCGCCGCTATATCACCCTCGGCGGCAGCTGCTTTACCGGCCTCGCCGAAGAGGCTTCGCTCAAGATGCTGGAGCTGACCGCCGGCCGCATCGTTACGCGCTACGACTCGCCGCTCGGCCTGCGCCATGGCCCGAAATTTATGGTCGACGGCCAGACATTGGTGGTGCTGATGTTCTCCCACCACGACTACGCCCGTCAGTATGACCGCGACCTGTGGAACGAGCTGCAGCGTGATGGGCAGGCGATGCAGCTGGTCGGGTTGACCGGCGAACGCCAACCTCTCGCCGATGCCCTGCTGCATATGCACGATGCCGCTGACGATATCTGGCTGCTGTTCCCGTATCTGCTGTTCAGCCAGATGCTGGCCTTCGAGAGTTCGCTGGCGCTGGGGCTGACCCCGGACAACCCTTGCCCGACCGGCGAGGTCAACCGGGTGGTGAAAGGCGTGACGATTTACCGTTTTCCTTCCCTCGAGCCGTAAGGAGATCCCATGTATCTGATAGCCAACCGAGACATGCTGCTCAAGGCGCAGCGCCAGGGTTACGCCGTTCCGGCGTTTAACGTCCACAATCTGGAAACCGTGCAGGTGGTGGCGGAGACCGCCGCCGAGCTGCGCTCGCCGGTGATCATGGCCGGCACGCCCGGCACCTTCAGCTATGCCGGCACCGACTACCTGATCGGCATCTGCCAGGCGGCCGCGCACCGCTACGATCTGCCGCTGGCGCTGCATCTCGATCATCACGAAGCGCTGGACGACATCGAGCACAAGGTAAAAAGCGGCATCCGCTCGGTGATGATCGACGGTTCCCATTTGCCGTTCGAGCAGAATATCGCCAAGGTGGCCGCCGCAGTGGCCCTGTGCCACCGCTACGGCGCCAGCGTGGAGGCGGAGCTGGGCCGCCTGGGCGGACAGGAAGACGATTTGATCGTCGATACGGCGGACAGCTTCTATACCGATCCGGCCGCCGCGCGCGAGTTTGTCGCCGCCACCGGCATCGACTCACTGGCGGTGGCGATCGGTTCCGCCCACGGCCTGTACCACGGCGAACCGAAGCTGGACTTCGAGCGCCTGGCGCTGATCCGAGAACAGGTGGACGTCCCCCTGGTGCTACACGGCGCTTCCGGCATTCCGGAAGCGATGGTCAAGCGCGCGATCTCGCTCGGCGTTTGCAAGGTCAACGTCGCCACCGAATTGAAAATCGCCTTCGCCGATGCGGTAAAAAGCTACTTTTCACAGCACCCGGACGCCAACGACCCGCGCAAATACATCGTCCCCGGCAAGCTGGCGATGAAAGAAGTGGTGGCGGACAAGATCCGCATCTGCGGCAGCAGCGGCATGCTGTAATCCCGCTCTCGCCCCCGTTGCTGCCGCCGCGCAACGGGGCCGAAAACGGCCGCCCTTGTCCGACTTTCCTGAGAGAACGATCACAGCCTTTTACCCTGCCCGCGCCGGAAACCATTAACCGGTCTTCACTATGATCCAAATCATGGTTTTACTCACCCTACCTTTCTATTATCAAACTCATTGAATGCGGGCAGTAGGATTTTTGCCCATTCGTTTTTATTTCGCCAGGCGAAATAGCTTATTTGATGAAAACAAGCGCGCTTGTTTTTTAATTGGCAGTTTTTTTACTCTGAAAGGAACAGCATATGAACCATTACTTAGCCATATTAAGCGCATTGGTCATTCTGCCCTTCGCTCTGCAAGCAAAACCGCTTTCCGGTAGCCAGGTCACCTCCGGCGTCGTGCGCTTCACCGGCGCCATTACCACGCCGGCCTGCACCGTCAAACATCAGGATGAAAAGCTTATCTCCAGCTGCTTCGGTAAAGTGACGGAATATCAGAACGGGTATATATCCTCTTCGTTAAAAGAGATGCCAAAAGAATTAGTTTCTGCCGTCAGCAGTGAGTTGGTGAATAACGATCCCCATTTAAAGCGCGTGACTATCAGCTATAAGTAAGTACAAAGCGTTACTGCCTGCTGAAATAATAAACAAGACACAACTTGTCTTGATGACTTATAAATTTATTTTATAAATTTATCGCACAATAACTCCCCGCCTTACCGTAAGCCGGCTATTCGGGCAATCCTGTGGTTGCCCATCAGCATGTCCGAAATCCGCCATCGCTCCCTCCCATTTCATGCGATAATCGCCACACTAAACTGAGGAGTGAGCCAGATGCAGACTTTTTTGATTGATCGTACCGCCACGCCGGTGGGAGAACTGGTGCTGATTGCCGATGAACAGGGGCGCCTGCGGGCGATCGACTGGACCGATCACGAAGCGCGCCTGATGAAGCTGCTGAACACCCACTACCGCGCCGATCGGTTCACCCTGCGCGAACAGCGCGATCCCAGCGGGCTGACCGACGCCATGCAGCGCTATTTCGCCGGGGAACTGAGCATTATCGATCGGTTGCCGGTGATGACCGCCGGCACCGAGTTCCAGCGCACCGTCTGGCAACAGCTGCGCCAAATCCCCTGTGGCGAGATCCTGACCTACGGCCAGCTGGCGCAACGCATCGGCCGTCCGACCGCCTCGCGCGCCGTCGGCATGGCCAACGGTTCAAATCCGATCAGCATCGTGGTGCCCTGCCATCGAGTGATCGGTTCGCAAGGCGCGCTGACCGGCTATGCCGGCGGCGTACAGCGCAAACAGTGGCTGCTGCAGCATGAAGGCTACCTGCCGAAAAGTTTGCTGTAGCCGCTGCGCTCGGCTTATCCAGCGCCATTGTTTGGCGCTGCTTAATAAAGCACAGTGCCCAACGCCGCGCTCGTGCCCGCAGGGCACTATTAATAACTTGTGTGAATAAAACGCATAAGTCACAAATAATACTCATAACTTCAGTCCGATACAGAATAATCGGCGGCATGTGTGCGCAAAATTCGCACACAATACCCCTATTCATGCTAATGCCACCCTTATCAGCTGCAGCAAAAGATGTTAAAATTGACTCATATCAATTATTGAATGAGCGTAATCTATGATCCCGGAAAAACGCGTGATTCGTCGTATCCAGTCTGGTGGTTGTGCGATCCATTGCCAGGACTGCAGCATCAGCCAGCTGTGTATTCCTTTCACCCTCAATGCTCACGAGCTGGACCAGCTCGACAACATTATCGAGAGGAAGAAGCCCATCCAGAAAGGCCAGACCTTGTTCAAGGCCGGCGACGAGCTGAAATCGCTGTACGCGATCCGTTCCGGGACCATCAAAAGCTACACCATCACCGAGCAAGGTGATGAGCAGATCACCGGCTTCCACCTGGCGGGCGACCTGGTAGGCTTCGACGCCATCGGCGGCCTGAAGCATCCGAGCTTCGCTCAGGCGCTGGAAACCTCGATGGTGTGCGAGATCCCGTTCGAGACCCTCGACGATCTGTCCGGCAAAATGCCGAACCTGCGTCAGCAAATCATGCGATTGATGAGCGGCGAGATCAAAGGCGACCAGGACATGATCCTGCTGCT
Source organism: Serratia sp. SA088 (assembly GCF_049065515.1). NCBI lineage: Bacteria > Pseudomonadati > Pseudomonadota > Gammaproteobacteria > Enterobacterales > Yersiniaceae > Serratia > Serratia sp. SA088. The sequence goes on along the minus strand of NZ_JBAKGW010000001.1, from coordinate 774,325 downwards.
GTCGAAGAAAAACGCCGAAGAGCGCCTGGCGGCGTTCGTTTACAACCTGTCGCGCCGCTTTGCGGAGCGCGGCTTCTCACCGCGTGAGTTCCGGTTGACCATGACCCGCGGCGACATCGGCAACTACCTTGGGCTGACGGTGGAAACCATCAGCCGCCTGCTGGGCCGCTTCCAGAAAAGCGAAATCCTCAGCGTGAAAGGCAAATACATCACCATCGAAAACGCCGACGCGCTGTCGGTGCTGGCCGGTACGCCGCGCATCAACGTGACCGTCAACGCCTGATCCCCCCGCCGGATCAACATTTCACCGAAATTGTTGATCCGGCACGCTTCCGTTGTTGTTCTGTTTTTCAATGTTGGGTTACTCTGTAAATTAACAGACTGTTGATTTCAGCTGTAAGGAGGCCCTATGGCGAAGTATCAGAATCTTCTGGTGGCTATTGACCCCAATCAGGACGATCAGCCGGCATTGCGCCGCGCCGTGTACCTGGTAAAACGGAACGGCGGGCGCATCAAGGCCTTCCTGCCCATCTATGACTTCTCTTACGAAATGACGACCCTGCTCTCCCCGGATGAAAGAACGGCGATGCGGCAAGGTGTGATCAGCCAACGCGCCGCCTGGATCAACGAGCAGTGCCGCTTCTATCTCAACGACGGCGTGCCGATCGAAATCAAAGTGGTCTGGCATAACCGCCCCTTCGAAGCCATCATTCAGGAAGTGCTGTCCGGTCAACATGACCTGCTGCTGAAAATGGCGCACCAGCACGACCGGTTGGAGTCGGTGATCTTTACCCCCACCGACTGGCACCTGCTGCGCAAATGCCCTTGCCCGGTGTGGATGGTGAAAGACCAGCCCTGGCCGGAAGGCGGCAAGGCGCTGGTGGCGGTCAATCTGGCCAGCGAAGAACCCTATCACGACCCGCTCAATATCAAACTGGTGCAAGAAACCGTCGAACTGGCGCAAAACGTCAACCAGACCGAGGTTCATCTGGTCGGCGCCTATCCCGTTACCCCGATCAACATCGCCATCGAATTGCCCGACTTCGACCCGAGCGTCTACAACGACGCCATTCGCGGCCAGCATCTGATCGCCATGAAGGCGCTGCGGCAGAAATTCTGCATTAAGGAAGAGTTCACCCACGTGGAAAAAGGCCTGCCGGAAGAGGTGATCCCCGATCTGGCCGAACATCTGCAGGCCGGCGTGGTGGTGCTGGGCACCCTGGGCCGTACCGGTATTTCAGCCGCCTTTATCGGCAACACCGCGGAACATGTGATCGATCATCTGAAATGCGACCTGCTGGTGATTAAACCGGAAAACTTCAACTGCCCGATCGAAGCGGATGAAGACGACGAACACGACGACGAAGATTAGGCTTCGCTCATAAAGAAACGGGCCGCTGAAAAGCGGCCCGTTTTTCTTTGGTTGCCCAATTTTACTTCTGCAGCGCCCGCAGAATCGCTTCCACGCTGTCTTTGGCATCGCCGAACAGCATCTGGGTGTTCTCCTTGAAGAACAGCGGGTTCTGCACGCCGGCGTAGCCGGTGTTCATCGAGCGTTTGAACGCGATCACGTTCTGCGCTTTCCACACTTCCAATACCGGCATGCCGGCGATCGGGCTGCGCGGATCTTCCAGCGCCGCCGGGTTCACCGTGTCGTTGGCGCCAATTACCAGCACGGTATCGGTATCCGGGAAATCGTCGTTGATTTCATCCATCTCCAGCACCACGTCGTACGGCACCTTCGCTTCCGCCAGCAGCACGTTCATGTGGCCCGGCAAGCGCCCCGCGACCGGGTGAATGCCGAAACGCACCTTCACGCCGCGCGCCCGCAGTTTTTCGGTGATTTCCGCCACCGGATACTGCGCCTGCGCCACCGCCATGCCGTAGCCCGGGGTGATGATCACCGAGGTGGAGTTCTTCAGTTGCTCGGCCACTTCTTCCGCCGTGGTTTCACGGTATTCGCCCATCTCTTCGGCTTCGCCGGTGGATGAACCGTCACTGCCGAAACCGCCGGCGATCACGCTGATAAACGAACGGTTCATCGCCTTGCACATGATGTAAGACAGGATGGCCCCCGAAGAGCCCACCAGCGCACCGGTGACGATCAGCAGATCGTTGCTCAGCATGAAGCCCGCAGCAGCCGCCGCCCACCCCGAATAAGAGTTGAGCATCGACACCACCACCGGCATGTCGGCGCCGCCGATCGAGGCGACCAGATGCCAGCCGAACGCCAGCGCGATCGCCGTCATCAGCAGCAGCGCTATCACCTGCCAGCCCACGCTGTCGGTGCGCACGAACGCCACCAGCAACAGGAACGAGATCACCAACGCCGCCAGGTTCAGCTTGTGGCGATTCGGCAGCATCAGCGGTTTGGAAGAAATGATGCCGCGCAGCTTGCCGAAAGCGACGATCGACCCGGTGAAGGTCACGGCGCCGATAAAGATGCCGAGGAACACTTCGGTCAGATGGATATTCGCCATCACCGGCTCCATCGGCGCGCCGTGATCCAGGTAGCTGTTGAAGCCGACCAGCACCGCCGCCAGGCCAACGAAACTGTGCAGCACCGCCACCAGCTCCGGCATTTCGGTCATCTCGACCTTCTTGGCCAGATAGACGCCGATCGAGCCGCCGATGATCATGGCGATGATGATCCAGCCGACGTTGCCGGAATCCGGCCCCAAGATGGTGGCGATCAGCGCGATCGCCATGCCGGCGACGCCGAACAGGTTGCCCTGCTTCGACGTTTCATGACGCGACAGGCCCGCCAGGCTGAAAATAAACAAAATAGCGGCAACAATGTATGCAGCTGTAACCAATCCTCCAGACATTTGTTACCCCTTAGTTCTTGCGGAACATCTTCAGCATGCGCTGAGTGACGGTGAACCCACCGAAAATATTGATGCTGGCGATCAGCACGGCGATAAAGGAGAGGAAACTCACCCAGCCGCCGTGGCCAATTTGCAGCAGCGCACCGACCACGATAATCCCTGAGATCGCGTTGGTAACCGACATCAGCGGGGTATGCAGCGCGTGGCTGACGTTCCAGACCACGTAGTAACCGACCACGCAGGCCAGCGCGAACACGGTAAAGTGCGACAGGAACTCTTTCGGCGCCGCGTCCGCCAGCCAGCCGAACAGCAGGATCGCCAGGGCCATCAGGCCATACTTCAGCCACGGCGAGGTCGGTTTGGCTTCGGGTTTGGCGGCCGGTGCGGCGGCGGGCGCCGCTTTCGGTTGGGCCGAGACCTGGATCGGCGGCGCCGGCCAGGTGATTTCACCGCTGCGCACCACGGTAACGCCGCGGATCACCGTATCGTCGAAATCGATGTCAATCTCACCGTTTTTCTCTTTCGACAGCAGCTTCAGCAGGTTGACCAGGTTGGTGCCGTACAGCTGCGAAGATTGGGTCGGCAAGCGGCTCGGCAGATCGGTATAGCCGATGATTTTCACGCCGTTGTCGGTCACGGTAATGGTGTCGGCCACGGTCAGTTCGCAGTTGCCGCCGGTTTGCGCCGCCAAATCGACGATCACGCTGCCCGGCTTCATCGACGCCACCATCTCTTTGGTGATCAGCTTCGGCGCCGGTTTACCCGGGATCAGCGCGGTGGTGACGATGATGTCAACCTCCGCCGCCTGCGCGGCGAACAGCGCCATCTCGGCCTTGATAAAGGCTTCGGACATCACTTTGGCGTAGCCGTCGCCGCTGCCCGCTTCCTCTTCAAAATCCAGCTCGAGGAACTCCGCCCCCATGCTCTGCACCTGCTCTTTCACTTCCGGGCGGGTGTCGAAGGCGCGCACGATGGCGCCGAGGCTGCCCGCGGCGCCGATCGCCGCCAGGCCGGCCACGCCGGCGCCGATGATCATCACCTTGGCCGGCGGCACTTTGCCGGCGGCGGTGATCTGGCCGGTGAAGAAACGGCCGAACTCATGCGCCGCTTCGACGATCGCGCGGTAGCCGGCGATGTTGGCCATCGAGCTCAGCGCGTCCATCGACTGGGCGCGCGAGATGCGCGGCACCGAGTCCATCGCCAGCGCGGTGACGTTGCGCGCCGCCAGCTTGGCCATCAATTCGGGGTTTTGCGCCGGCCAGATAAAGCTGACCAGCGTGCTGCCTTCGCGCATCAAGGCGATCTCGTCGTCTTGCGGCGCGTTGACTTTCAGGATCAGATCCGACTGCCACACTTCGCTTTCGTCGACCAGCGCCGCGCCGGCGGCTTCGTAAGCGACGTCTTCAAAACTGGCCAGTTTGCCCGCCCCGCGTTCAATCGCGACGGTAAAACCCAGCTTCAGCAGTTGTTCCACCGTTTTCGGCGTGGCTGCGACCCGGGCTTCATTGGCCAACCGCTCTCTTGGTACACCAATACGCATAATGTTCCCTTCTCACCTGTCTTGGATGATGTTTATTATTTTCCTGCCCATAGCACGGCGCCGCCGGCGAGCGTTGCGTTAACTTGCCCGCACTGATTTCAGGCGCCAACTATAACCTACTGAAAATAAGGTCGATGATCCATAATTGCTTACGCATTCATCCCTGTTTTTACATAAAAACGCCGTGCGCGATATGACAAATCGCAATTTACAGTGAAAAAATCCATACAGAACAGCACATTCTGCGTGACAGGAGGTTTACGCCCGGCGTAACGATTTATGGCCACGCGCGGCGTAAAAGCATAAAAGTTATCATTTTGTGAATAATTAACATTAATGACACCAAAGCCGTTATTATGGAAACTTATGACGGCGGCGCCATCCGTGCGCCCCGCGTCGCCATCGGCGATTTGTCGCACGGGATAACATAAAATGCTGAGACAGTTTTCAGAATTACATGTAATAATCGACGGCTGAATTACACTTAAACAGTTCAGTACGTTATAAACGTTAATGCGCTAGGCGAAAGGATTTTTTATGAAGCTGAAGACCACGATCATCGCGTCAGCCTTGTTATCACTCACCGCGCTGTCTGCTCATGCGGCGCAAGAGTTAACTCCTGAGAAAGCAGCGGCGCTGAAGCCGTTTGATCGCATCACGATTACCGGCCGCTTCAATGCCATCAATGAAGCCGTCGACGCCGTATCCCGCCGTGCAGACAAACTGGGTGCCGATTCCTTCTATATCCAGGACAGCAACAACAGCAACAACGGCGGCAACTGGCGCGTCACCGCAGACCTTTATCATAAAGATGCGCCAGAAGTGAGCAAAACACCAAAATACCGCGTATTTAACGGCGTGAACGAACTGCCTAAAGAGGAAGCCTACCTGCTGGAGCCTTACGATACCGTGAGCGTCAGCGGCTTCTACCGCAGCCAGCCGGACATCAACGACGCCATCTCCAAAGAAGCGAAGAAAAAAGGCGCCGCTTCGTTCTTCATCGTGCGCCAGGTTGACGCCAACTCCGGCGGCAACCAGTTCGTCACCGCCTACATCTATAAGGCCGATGCGCCGAAACGCCGCGTGCAGAGCCCGGACGCCATTCCGGCCGATTCTGACGCCGGCCGCGCCGCCCTGGCCGCCGGCGGCGCCGCAGCCGCGAAAGTCGAAATTCCTGGCGTCGCGTCTTCCGGTTCGCCAAGCCGCGAAGTGGGCCGTTTCTTCGAAACCCAGTCCTCTACCGGCCAACGCTATACCGTCACGCTGCCTAACGGCACCAAGATCCAGGAAGTGAACAACGTGACCGCCGCGCAGATGGTGCCATTCGATTCCGTCACCTTCACCGGTCACTTCAACAGCATGACCGATGTCTCCACCGAAGTGGCGAAACGCGCGGCCGAGAAAGGCGCCAAGTACTACCACGTCACCCGCCAGTGGCAGAACAAGAGCGGCGGCAACCTGACCGTCAGCGCCGATCTGTTCAAATAAAACCCGTTTTTAGGTTTACCATCGGGCAGCCCTTGAGCTGCCCGTTTTTATTGCCGCTTTTTCCATCGCGCGTTGAATAGTTTTTTGTAAATTCCGCATATTCAATCATTGCATCTCTAATCATCCCTCCGTAGAATTTGCGCCAATTTTTAGGGCTATTGTCTATTCGCGCAGTGGTTGTTAATACATTGTTGCCGCCAAGCAGTTCCCTTCCAGTTGTTTATTCTGCGTTCAGGATCCGTCATTGGAAAAAAAACTCGGTCTTACCGCGCTAACCGCTTTGGTGCTCAGCTCGATGCTGGGCGCCGGCGTGTTCAGTCTGCCGCAAAACATGGCGCAGGTCGCCAGCCCCGCCGCGCTGCTGCTGGGTTGGGGGATCACCGGCGTCGGCATTCTGTTTTTGGCATTCGCCATGCTGTTGCTTACGCGTTTGCGTCCGGATCTGGACGGCGGCATCTTCACCTACGCCAAAGAAGGGTTCGGCGAACTGGTGGGCTTCTGCTCCGCCTGGGGTTACTGGCTGTGCGCCGTGATCGCCAACGTCTCGTATCTGGTGATCGTGTTCGCGGCGCTGAGCATTTTTACCGATCGCGGTGGCAACGTTATCCTCGGTGACGGCAATACCTGGCAGGCGCTGATCGCCGAATCCGCCCTGCTGTGGATCGTGCACGCGCTGGTGCTGCGCGGCGTGCAAACCGCCGCCAGCATCAATCTGGCGGCCACCCTCGCCAAGCTGTTGCCGCTGGGGATGTTCGCCGTTCTGGCGGCGATCGCCTTTAAAATGGACGTGTTCACACTGGATTTCAACGGCATCGCCCTCGGCAAACCGGTGTGGGAACAGGTCAAGGACACCATGCTGATCACCCTGTGGGTGTTTATCGGCGTGGAGGGCGCGGTGGTGGTTTCCGCCCGCGCCCGCAATAAGAAAGACGTGGGCCGCGCCACTATGCTGGCGGTGCTGTCGGCGCTGGCGGTGTATCTGATGGTCACGCTGCTGTCGCTGGGCGTGGTGCCGCGCAGCGAACTGGCAGAGATGCGCAATCCGTCGATGGCGGTGCTGATGGTAGAACTGATCGGCCCGTGGGGAGACGTGCTCATTGCCGCCGGCCTGATCGTTTCCGTGTGCGGCGCCTACCTGAGCTGGACCATCATGGCGGCGGAAGTGCCGCTGCTGGCCGCGCAGCACGGCGCGTTTCCGCGCGTGTTCGGCAAGCAGAACCGCCATCACGCCCCGTCCTCTTCGCTGTGGCTGACCAACATCGCGGTGCAACTGGCGCTGGTGCTGATCTGGCTGACCGGCAGCAACTATAACTCGCTGTTGACCATCGCGTCAGAGATGATCCTGGTGCCTTACTTCCTGGTCGGCGCGTTTCTGTTCAAGGTGGCTTACCGCCGCCGCGACAAACGCCTGATCTTCGCCGCCACCGGCGCCTGCGTCTATGGTTTATGGCTGCTGTACGCTTCCGGGCTGATGCACTTGCTGATGTCGGTGCTGCTGTATGCGCCAGGGCTGTTGGTGTTCATGTATGCCCGCCGCGGCCATCGAGATATCAATCTGCTCAATCGCCTGGAAAAAAGCAGCATCTTCTTGCTGCTGGTGGCCACGCTGCCTGCCGGCTGGTTTATGTTGCACTAAAATCGCCTGCCCATGCGGCTGCCCGTCAGCCGCATTTCATTTGCTCGTCCTTCCTCTTATCCCGCTCCCCGTGATTAATCCGTCAGTGGCTCCTCTTGCGATCTCAAATGCAATTAATTATCATTATCAATTGTGATTGACGGTATGGCTCGAGCGCCCCCTGCCGAGAGGCGTCAGGTGGCGGGTTTAGACAGGCTGAAAATGGAAGGCATTTCATGGCTGAAAAACTGCTGCACGCATTACCCTTGTTTGCCGCTTGGGAAGCACGGATCGCTGAGGGCAACACGGCATTCAATCAGCGGCGCGATCGCCTGGCGATGGCGCGCTATCAACAGGCGCTGGAGGGGGCTCAGGCGATCATCGCCGAGAAGCCCTGGCTGAATGCGGAATATACCGCCAGATTTGAAGCGCTGAATATTTTCGAGTCTGCCCTTGCCGCGCTGATCGTCACGTTCAACAACATTACCCATCTGCGCCTGCGGCAGAAGCCTCTTCGCGGCGTCGAGCTGCATGTTCATCAGGCCCGAGTCGCTATCGAGCAACTGTTGGACGATACGTCGCTGTGCGAACAGATGCAGCAGATCGCCGAACGGCACCTGCTGCGTTTCAGGATTGAAACCCTGCACTTGCTGCGCGAACACCGGCTGCCGGAAACCAGCGTCTGCGCGCCGGCAGCCAACGCTTCCGCTACCTTGCATTAAAAGTGACACACCAATCTGAGGGTCATCTGTAATGAAAGAATTGAATGACGAGATGAAGAAGATGCTGGCTAAACAGCTGCCTGTGCAGGCGACCAGCAGCCCGAACGGCGTTCCCGATATCGGCCCCAAGCGCTCTTTGCGCCTCTATGATGACCGTACGCTGATTTACAACGAAAATACCGGTGGCCAAACGCTGAAAAACATCAAGGCCGGCTCGAAAATGGCCGTGGTGATCATCGATCGCGAGGCGCTGGACGGTTACCGCTTCGTTGGCACGCCCGAACTGTTTCTGGCGGGCAAGCCGTTTGACGATGCGTTGACGTTTGCGGAAAAAAATGGGATGAAGCCGCCGAAGTACGCGGTGTTAATTCATATAGACAGTATTTATACCCTGCGCTCAGGCCCGAATGCCGGGACCCAGCTCTAGACGCCGGCCGTCATGCGGCGTGAGACATCACGTTCATGGTTAGGCCATCGCGGTAAGTCAATTGCCTAACCATGAACGGGCAGCCGGGTCGGTACACCCGGTCAGCTTTTAGGGGGAATGGTGATGGTCATGCGCTCACCCACCAGGGCGATCGCAATGCCTTCCTCGCACTCTTTTTGAATGGCCGCCAGCTGTTGCGCTTCCAGCGCATAGGGCAACTGAATATCAAACACCGTCAGGCCCTGCTGCTGCGCCAGGTCAATCAGGCGCACGATATTGGTTTCATCGCTGACCTGTGTCGACACCACTTGCAGCGCCAGCTCTTTCAACTGCTCTTTGCGCGTTTGTGACGTGGTCACGCGCGATTTCAACACCATGCCGAAGATCGGCATCACACCATAAATAGCATCAACAAAGCGCCAGTGCTTCCTGCACGATGCGGACAGAAAATCCATATAGTCGAAACAGATTTTCTCACTGCGCGCGATGGATGCAAGGTGATTGCTGTTCATCCCCTCATTCCTCTCATGGCCAGTGTTAACCCGTGGTCTTTCAAGCCGCCGCCGGGCGGCAACCTGAAACGCATTGGGGATCTTACATCCAGAAATGGATAATCATGCGAAGCTTTAACGACTTTCCGCCGTATGATGGCATAATTCCCCTATTGTTTGCCAGTCTGTCCAGGAGCTTTAATCAATGGAACACCCCAACTCTGCCCCGGTGCTGATTACCGGCGGCGCGCGGCGCATCGGGCTGGCGCTCGCCAGAGCGTTTCTCCAGCGCGGCGTTCCCGTCATCATCGCCTATCGCAGCGAATATCCGTCGATGACCGAGTTGAAAGCCTTGGGCGCCAGTTGCATTCAAGGCGATTTTTCCACGCACGAAGGTATCTACCGTTTCGCCGACCAGGTGCGGCAGGTGGCGCCCAAATTGCGCGCGGTGATCCACAACGCCAGCGCCTGGCAGGCCGAGTCGGCGGAAGTGCCGCCGGAGCAAGTGATGGCGGCGATGCTGCAAATTCACGTCTATACGCCCTATTTGCTCAACCAACTGCTCGAATCTTGCCTGACCGGCCAGGGCCAGGCGGGCGCTGACATTATCCATCTGACCGACTACGTGGTGGAAAAAGGCAGCGACAAACATATCGCCTACGCCGCCAGCAAGGCCGCGCTGGACAATATGACCCGATCGTTCGCCCGCAAGCTGGCGCCGGAGGTGAAGGTCAACGCCATCGCGCCGGCGCTGATCATCTTCAATCCGGGCGACGATGAAGCCTACCGCCAACAAGCGCTGGCGAAATCGCTGATGAAGGTCGCGCCGGGCGAGAGCGAAGTGGTCAATCTGGTGAACTACCTGCTGGAGAGCCGTTACGTGACCGGCCGCACCCACGGCGTCGACGGCGGGCGGCCGCTGCGCTGAGGCAAAGATCCGCATGGCGCATCGCTGTAGGCCGCGCTATGCTGAAATCCGCTTTTCTTATTAAAACACGGGCATATGCATAAAATTGTTTTTGTGGAAGACGATCCTGAAGTCGGCAAGCTGATCGCCGCCTATCTGGGCAAACACGACATCGAGGTGCTGATCGAACCGCGCGGCGACAGCGCGCAGGCGCGCATTGAGCGCGAGCAACCCGATTTGGTGCTGCTGGACATCATGCTGCCCGGCAAAGACGGCATGACGCTGTGCCGCGATCTGCGCCCTACCTTCCCCGGCCCGATCGTGCTGCTCACCTCGCTCGACAGCGACATGAACCATATTCTGTCGCTGGAGATGGGCGCCAACGACTATATCCTGAAAACCACGCCGCCGGCGGTGTTGCTGGCCCGCCTGCGTTTGCACCTGCGCCAACACAGCCAGCAGCCGAAAGAAGAGTCGGTTCAGCCGCTCACCCAGCACAACGCGCTGCATTTCGGGCTGTTGTGCATCGATCCGGTCAACCGGCAGGTCACGCTGGGCGAAGAGACGATCACCCTGTCCACCTCGGATTTCGATTTGTTGTGGGAATTGGCGACCCACGCCGGGCAGATCATGGATCGTGAGGCGTTGCTGCAAAACCTGCGCGGCGTAAGCTATGACGGCATGGATCGCAGCATCGACGTGGCGATCTCCCGCCTGCGCCGCAAGCTGTACGATAACGCGCTGGAACCGTTCCGCATCAAGACCGTGCGCAATAAAGGCTATCTGTTCGCCCCTAACGCCTGGACATCGGTGCAACAATGAGAAAACTTTTCGTCCAGTTCTTCCTGTTGCTGTTCGTCTGTTTTCTGGTGATGGCGATGCTGGTTGGCCTGGTGTACAAGGTGACCGCCGAGCGCGCCGGCCGCCAGTCGATGGACGATCTGATGAAAAGCTCGCTGTACCTGATGCGCAGCGAGCTGCGCGAAATCCCGTTGAAGGACTGGAACAAGACCATCGCCACGCTGGATCTTAATCTGTCGTTCAAACTGCATATCGAACCGCTCGGCAAACAGGCGCTGAGCGAGGATCTGAAAAAACGGCTGCGGCTGGGGGAAATCATCGCCCTCGACGATCAGTACACCTTTATGCAGCGCATTCCGCGCAGCCACTACGTGTTAGTGGTCGGCCCCATTCCTTATCTGTTCTACCTGCACCAGATGCGCCTGCTGGATCTGGTATTGCTGGTGTTTATCGGCATGTCGCTGGCGCTGCCGGTGTTTCTGTGGATGCGGCCGCACTGGCAAGACCTGCTCAAATTGGAAAGCGCCGCCCAGCGGCTCGGCGCCGGGCATCTGGATGAGCGCACCCACTTCGATCCCACCTCCAGCCTGAGCCGGCTCGGCGTGGCGTTCAACCAGATGGCCGACAGCGTCAATACCCTGATCGCCAGCAAGAAACAGCTGATCGACGGCATCGCGCACGAGCTGCGAACGCCGCTGGTGCGCCTGCGTTACCGGCTCGAAATGAGCGATAATCTGTCCGAAAGCGAGCAGCAGGCGCTGAACCGCGATATCGGCCAGCTGGAGTCGCTGATCGACGAGCTGCTGACCTATGCCCGTTTGGACCGCCCGCAGGTTGCGTTAAACATTGAACCCATCGATCTGCCAAAATGGCTTGAGGACAAGGTCGATGATATCCGTCTTATTCATCAGGAACGTGACATCCAGCTCGATATCCCACACGTCGGCGACTTCGGCGGCGTCGATCTGCGCCTGATGGAGCGCGTGCTCGACAACCTGGTCAACAACGCGCTGCGCTATTCCGAACAGCGTCTGCGCGTCGGCCTGTGGTTTGACGGCGACCTCGCCTGCTTGCAGGTCGAGGATGACGGGCCGGGTATTCCGCCGGAAGAGCGTGAACGGGTGTTTGAACCTTTCGTCCGTCTCGACCCCAGCCGCGATCGCGCTACCGGCGGCTGCGGGTTGGGACTGGCCATCGTCCATTCCATCGCCGTCGCCTACCAGGGGCAGGTGTTCGTCGAAGGCAGTTCGCTCGGCGGCGCCAGTTTCCGTTTCTGCTGGCCGGTAAAGCCGACATTCAGTTTAAAAGCCGATCTGGCATAATGCCGCCAGACCTTCTCATTGGAGCCGAATAATAATGACATCTGCACATTCCAACACGTCTGCTTACGATCACCTGCGCGCCCTGTTCAGCCGGTTGTCGCGTTTCGGCCACCTGTCCGCCATCGCCGGTTGGGACATGCAAACCATGATGCCGCCGGGCGGCAGCAAGGCGCGCTCCGAAGCGCTGGCCGAGCTGAGCGTGCTGCAGCACCAGATTTTAACGGCACAAAGCACCGGCGCGCTGTTGGATCGCGCGCAGCAAGAGACGCTGGACGAACTCGACCGCGCCAACCTGCGCGAAATGCGCCGCCAATATGAAGACGCCGTGCTGCTGCCGGCGTCGCTGGTCGAGGCCAAGTCGCTCGCGGGTGCGCGCTGCGAACACGCCTGGCGCGCCCAGCGCCCTGCCAACGATTGGGACGGCTTCGCCGACAACCTGCGCGAGGTGGTCAAGCTCAGCCGGGAAGAGGCGCAGATCCGCGCGCAGGCGGCCGGCACAAGCCGTTACGATGCTCTGCTCAACCTGTATGAGCCGGGCATGCGCAGCAGCGATCTCGACCGCATCTTCGGCGATCTGAAAACCTGGCTGCCGGATCTGCTGCAGCGCGTGGTGGCCAAACAAGCTAATGAGCCCTGCCAGGCGCCACAAGGCCCGTTCAATGTGGACACCCAGCGTCAGCTGAGCCTGAGCGTGATGAAACTGCTCGGTTTCAACTTCGACAATGGCCGCGTCGACGTCAGCGCCCACCCGTTCTGCGGCGGCGTGCCGGAAGATGTACGCATCACCACGCGTTACAACGACAAAGAGTTTCTGACCGCGCTGCTCGGCATCGTGCACGAGACCGGCCACGCCCGCTACGAGCAAAACCTGCCGCGCGATCTGCTTGGCCAGCCGGTCGCCCTGGCCCGTTCTACCGCTATCCACGAATCGCAGAGCCTGCTGTTCGAAATGCAGCTGGCGCGCGGCAATGAATTCCTGAAAATCTTGCGTCCGTTAGTCACCGCGCAGTTTGGCGAACAGCCGGCGCTGGAAGAGACCAACTTCATTCGCCTCAACCAGCGCGTTAAACCGGGCCTGATCCGCGTCGACGCCGACGAAGTGAGCTATCCTGCTCACGTCATCCTGCGCTACGAAATTGAAAAAGCGCTGATCGAAGGCGACATTGAAGTGGAAGACATTCCGGCGCTGTGGAATGAGAAGATGAGTGCTTACCTCGGCCTCGACACCATCGGCAACTACCGCAACGGCTGCATGCAGGATATTCACTGGACCGACGGTGCCTTCGGCTACTTCCCGACTTACACCCTCGGCGCGATGTACGCCGCGCAGCTGTTCCACAGCCTGCGTCAGGCCCTGCCTTCGCTGAACGAAGATATCGCCGCCGGCAACCTGCAGCCGCTGTTCCACTGGTTGCAGCACAACATCTGGCGCCACGGCAGCCGTTTCCCGACCGAGACGCTGATCGCCAACGCAACCGGCGAAGCGCTCAACCCACGCTACTTCCGTCAGCATTTGGAAAACCGCTACCTGTAATCTCCCCTGGCGCGGCCCTGCCGCGCCCTTTTCCCGCCTGCAAGACCGGATAATGCTTCATAACGCACGTTCTGTGCCGACATCGCCTTGGCTACAGAGTGGCGGGTGGCCACCCACCATTAGTATGTTGTAACTAAAATAGCAAGAAACGCCGGCATTCCGGCCTCTCATCCCAGTGCATGACAGGCGATCATCGCCGCCAGCTGCGGCCTCAACGAGGCCGGCAGGTCATGCCCCATGCCTGGCATAATATGCAATTTGGCGTTGGCGACCGCGCGGGCGATCGCCACTCCACCCGCCTTGCGTACCAGCCGATCGCGATCGCCGTGAATGACCAGCGTCGGCGCGGCTATGCGCCGGCTGTAGCGACGCAGATCGCCGCTGCCGAGCAACGCGGAAAGTTGCCGCTGCACGCCTTCGGGATCCACGCCCCGCTTCAACAACCGATTCACCAATGCATCCAGCTCCGCCTCCTCCGGCGGATAAAACCGGGTACCGAGCGCGCGCAGGAAGGCCTTCATTCCCTCGTGGCGCTGCTGCAGCGTCAAATCGGCCGCCGGCCGGCGCACCAACAGCCACAGCAGCGAAGGCGCCGGCGGTGGCAACAGCGGCTGATTGGTGCTGGAGAACAAGATGCATAACGAGGCGACGCGCTGCGGGTATTCGGCGGCCAGCACCTGGGCGATCATCCCCCCCATCGAAGCGCCCAGTACGTGAGCCTGCGGGATGCGTAAATGATCGAGCAGATGCGCCGCGTCCGTCGCCATGTCCGCCAGGGTATAAGGCACCGGCGTTTGCCAACCGAGCTGGGCGCGCAGCATCAGCAGCCACAACGGCTGCGTGCGTTGCGCCTGCGTTTTGCCGGAAAGGCCGACGTCGCGGTTGTCATAACGGATCACCCGAAACCCCTGAGCCACCAGGGCGCGGCAGAAATCGTCAGGCCACAGCAACAGCTGCGCGCCGATGCCCATGATGAGCAGCAGCGGCGGGTGCGCCTCATCGCCCCAGTCCTCATAGGCCAGCGGCACCTCGCCCTGTTCGGTTACGCCATAACGAATCACTATCTCGTTCATTTTCAATCCCTTTTATCGCGCCTGGCGGCCATTATAGCAGCAATCCCCTCGCCGCCGTCGCCCTGTACATTAGGTTACATGCCGAAACCAATCACTCACGGAAAGCCGGGCGCCGTTTGCCTACTATCATTTCAACGGCCCCGCAGTGGGGTTGATACCCAAAAGTCATGTTGAGGATTCTACGATGAAAAAAGTATTAGCTCTGGTTGTTGCCGCTGCAATGGGTCTGTCTTCCGTGGCTTTCGCTGCCGAGGCTGCCACCACCGCACCTGCGGCTACCGCCACCACCGCCACCGCTGCGCCGGCTAAAGCTCAGGTGAAACACCACGGCAAGAAAGCGCCGGTACAGAAAGCGCAGGCGGCCAAGAAGCATCACAAAAAAGCCGTGAAGAAAGCCCCGGCGCAAAAAGCCCAGGCTGCTAAAAAGCACCACAAGAAAACCAGCCACAAAAAAGCGTAATGACGTGAGGGTCCCCTCACCGCTTCAGGCTTGACGTGTACGACACCCGGTTCGCCGGGTGTTTTTTCATCGGGGGGTTCTCATTGATGCTGCGCCGCTACCTGTTCGAGATCGTTCTGACCGCCCTGATCCTTTGCGGACTGATCGCCGTCTTTTTTTACCTGTAGCCTGCCGCGTTGCCGGCGGGAAATTATTGAAAAATCAATTATTGCCCATCCACATGGCTGCTAAATCAGTCTATAGTTAGCATTCAGTGTGTTTATGGATGATCCGTATTTGTCAGGCAAGAGATCTATGCGCATATCCGTTTTACTGTTGCTGTGCTCACTCCCGCTCATCGCTGCTCAGGCGGCACGCGCCGACGGCCCGTCCAAGGCCGAGCAAACGCGTCTGTTTTTCGGCAAAGATGAACGAATCAAGGTCACGGATACCGCCGCCCAGCCGTGGCAAGCCATCGGCCAGGTCGAAACCGCCAGCGGCAATCTGTGTACCGCCACGCTGATCTCCCCGCACCTGGCGCTGACCGCCGGCCACTGCGTGCTGGCGCCGCCCGGACAACTGGATAAAGCCATCGCTCTGCGCTTTGTGGCAGGCGATAAATCCTGGCAGTATCAAACCGGCGATATCGAGACCCTGGTCGACAGCAAGCTGGGCAAAAAGCTGAAGCCGGACGGCGATGGCTGGATCGTCCCGCCCGCTGCGGCCGCTTATGATTTTGCGCTGATCCGGCTGAAAGACAAAAAGCCGTTGCCGATCGCACCGTTGCCGCTGTGGCAAGGCGACAGCAAGGCGCTGACCCAGGCCCTGAAACAGGCCAAACGGCTGATCACTCAGGCGGGTTACCCGGAGGATCATCTGGATGACCTCTACAGCCACCAAAACTGCAAGGTCACCGGCTGGGCCCAGCAAGGCGTATTGTCGCACCAGTGTGATACCCTGCCCGGCGACAGCGGCTCACCGCTGCTGTTGAAAACCGCCGACGGCTGGCAGCTGATCGCCATCCAAAGCTCGGCGCCGGCGGCGAAAGATCGCTATCGCGCCGATAACCGCGCCCTGGCGGTGCCCGGCATCCGCGACGCGCTGGACGCCCTGGCGGCGGGCAAGTAGCTCTCGCCACGGCGCATCAAGCGCCGTGGCTGTTTATCTGTTCCCTGAATTTCAACTTGCGCTGCGCCGGCCGCTTGCCGGCCGGCGCGCCCGAGCTTAACCCGAAAGCTGCTCGATAGTTTGCAAAATGCGTTTGTCGGAGATCGGGTAAGGCGTGCCCAACTGCTGCGCGAACAGGCTGACGCGCAGCTCTTCGATCATCCAGCGCACCGCCTTCACCTCTTCCTCCTGCTGTCGCTTCGGCGGCAGCTTGTTCAGCCACTGCTGCCACGCCTGCTGTACCTGCTCCACCCGCAGCATCTGCGCGCGATCGCGGTGCGGATCGATAGCCAGTTTTTCCAACCGCCGCTCGATCGCCTGCAGGTAGCGCAGCGTGTCCGGCAGGCGTTTCCATCCGTTGCCGGTGACGAAGCCACGATAGACCAGGCCACCGAGCTGGGTCTTGATGTCCGACAGCGCCAGCGCCAACGACATGTCCACCCGGCCTTTCAGCCGCTTGTTGATGTTGAAGACCGCCGTCAGGATCTGCTCAACCTGTTTGGCCACCTCGACCACCGTGTCGTTCAACTCGGCGCGGATCTGCTCTTGCAAACGCGCAAAGCCTTCTTCCTGCCAGACCGGGCCGCCGTGTTCGGCGATCAGCTTGTCGATGCCACACGAAATGCAGTCGTCGATCAGCTCCAGCACCTTGCCGTACGGGTTGAAATAAAGCCCCAGTTTGGCCTTGTTCGGCAGCTTTTCATGCAGGTACTTAATCGGCGAAGGAATATTCAGCAGCAGCAGACGGCGCGTACCTTGCCACATAGCCTGTTGCTGCTCGCTTTCGCTGTCGAACAGACGGATCGCCACGCTGTCCTTCTCATCCACCAGCGCCGGGTAGGCCTTCATCGAATAGCCGCCGCGCTTCTGCTCGTAGAACGCCGGCAGTTGACCAAAGCTCCAGACATGCAGATTGCTCTGCTCCAGCCCGTCATCGGCCACCGCCGACAGCGTCTCCTGCACCTTCTCTTTCAGCTGCAGGCGCAACGCGGCCAGGTCTTTGCCTTCGCGCAGCGTCTGGTTCTTCTCGCCCACCACGCGGAAAGTCATTTTCAGGTGATCGGGCACCTGATCCCATTGCCAGTCATCACGTGACACGGTCACGCCAGTCATGCGCCGCAGCTCGCGCTCCAGCGCGTCCAGCAGCGGCGATTCCAGCGCCGTAACGCGGCCGAGGAACGCTTCGGCGTAGTTCGGCGCCGGCACGAAGTTGCGGCGCACCGGTTTCGGCAGCGACTTGATCAGCGCGATCACCAGCTCACGGCGGATGCCGGGGATCTGCCACTCGAAGCCCTGCTCCTCCACCTGATTGAGGATCGGCAACGGAATGTGCACCGTCACGCCGTCGGCGTCGGTGCCCGGTTCGAACTGGTAGCTCAGCCGCAGCTTGAGATTGCCCTGATGCCATAAGTTCGGGTAGTCCAGCGCGCTGATCTTGTTGGCGCCATCCTTGATCAGCATCTCTTTTTCAAAGTTCAGCAGATCCGGCTGCTGTTTGGCCGCGCTCTTCCACCAGCTGTCGAAATGACGGCCGGAAACCACGTCGTTGGGGAGACGGCGATCGTAGAAGCCGAACAGCGTCTCGTCGTCCACCAGAATGTCGCGGCGGCGCGATTTATGCTCCAGCTCTTCCACTTCGGCGCGCAGCTTTTGGTTTTCACGGAAGAAGGCGTGGCGCGTCTGCCAGTCGCCCTCCACCAGCGCATGGCGGATAAACAGCTCACGGCACAGCAATGGATCGATGGCGCCGTAATTGACCTGGCGCGCCGCGACGATCGGCAAACCGAACAGCGTGACCTTTTCGCTGGCCATCACCGCCCCTTGCGACTTCGACCAGTGCGGCTCGCTGTAGCTGTGTTTCACCAGATGCTGAGCCAGCGGCTCGATCCATTCCGGTTCGATGCGCGCGGCGATGCGCCCCCACAGGCGGCTGGTTTCCACCAGTTCGGCCACCATGGTCCACTTCGGCGGCTTTTTGAACAGGCCGGAACCGGGGAAGATCGAGAAGCGGGCATTGCGCGCGCCGGTGTATTCCTGCTTGTCCGCATCCTTCTGGCCAATGTGCGACAGCAAGCCGGTCAGCAGCGCGGTGTGCACGCTGCGGTAGTCGGAAGGCGTGCTGTTGATCGGCAGCCCCAGCTCTTTCACCACCTGGCGCAGCTGGGTATAGATATCCTGCCACTCGCGCACCCGCAGGTAGTTGAGGAAATCGTTGCGGCACAGCCGGCGGAACTGGCTGGAAGAGTTCGCCTTTTGCTGCTCCTGCAGATAATCCCACAGGTTGACGAACGCCAGGAAATCGGAGTCTTTGTCGGCGAAGCGGCGGTGTTTTTCGTCCGAGGCCTGCTGCTTGTCCATCGGGCGCTCACGCGGATCCTGAATCGACAGCGCGGCGGTGATGATCATCACCTCGCGCACGCTGCCGCTCTTCTGCGCCTCCAGCACCATGCGCGCCAGACGCGGGTCAATCGGCAACTGCGCCAGCTGACGGCCCTGCGGCGTCAGCTGATAGTGGCCGTTGTCGGCGGTGGCGATCGCCCCCAGCTCTTCCAGCAGGCGCACGCCATCCTGAATGTTGCGTTTATCCGGCGCTTCGACGAACGGAAACGCGGCGATGTCGCCCAGCCCCAGCGAGGTCATCTGCAGAATGACCGACGCCAGGTTGGTGCGCAGAATTTCCGGATCGGTAAACGCCGGCCGCGACAGGAAATCCTGTTCGGAATATAAACGGATGCACACCCCTTCCGACACGCGGCCGCAACGCCCTTTACGCTGGTTGGCGGAAGCCTGCGACACCGGCTCGATCGGCAGGCGTTGCACCTTGGTGCGGAAGCTGTAGCGGCTGATGCGCGCGGTGCCCGGATCGATGACGTATTTGATGCCCGGCACCGTCAGCGAGGTTTCCGCCACGTTGGTGGCCAGCACGATGCGGCGGCCGTGGTGCGACTGGAACACCCGGTTCTGCTCGCTGTTCGACAGGCGCGCATACAGCGGCAGCACTTCGGTGTGCGGCAAATTGAGGCGGTTCAGAGCGTCGGCGGTGTCGCGGATCTCGCGCTCGCCGCTCATGAAAATCAGAATGTCGCCCGGCCCTTCGCGCCCAAGCTCGTCCACCGCATCGAAAATCGCCTGCAGCTGGTCGCGGTCGGTATCGTCGCCGTCGTCGACCACCGGGCGGTAACGCACCTCCACCGGGTAAGTGCGGCCGGAAACCTCGATGATCGGCGCATTGTTGAAATGGCGCGAGAAGCGCTGCGGATCGATGGTCGCCGAGGTGATGATCACCTTGAGATCCGGGCGCTTAGGCAACAGTTCGCGCAGGTAGCCGAGAATAAAGTCGATGTTGAGGCTGCGCTCGTGCGCTTCATCGATGATCAGCGTGTCGTACTGCATCAGCAGGCGATCCTGCTGAATTTCCGCCAGCAAGATGCCGTCGGTCATCAGCTTGACCAGGGTGTTTTCCCCGACCTGATCGTTGAAGCGCACCTTGTAACCGACGCTGCCGCCGAGCGGGGTTTCCAGCTCTTCGGCGATGCGGTTGGCGACGGTGCGCGCCGCCAGGCGGCGCGGCTGGGTGTGGCCGATCAGCCCTTTCACCCCACGCCCCAGCTCCAGACAGATCTTCGGCAACTGGGTGGTTTTCCCCGAACCGGTCTCCCCGGCGACGATCACCACCTGGTGATCGCGGACAGCGTTTAAAATGTCCTGCTTTTTCTGACTGACCGGCAGGCTTTCCGGATAGGTAATGCGCGGGCAAGACGCGGCGCGCGCCAGCACTTTTTGCCGCGCCGCCGCGATGTCGCTTTCCACTTCGGCGGCAACCGCCAGCTGGGCATCGGGATTTTTGATTTTTCGTGCGCCCTGCAGGCGACGACGCAGGCGTTGTTGATCGCGGAGCATCAGCTCGCCCAGTTGGGCCGGCAGTGCCTCGAGCGGAGATTTCACGTTCGGTGTTCCTTGTTTCTTCGCCGCCAAGGCCAGGCTTGGCAACGGTTTAATGTTTTTTTAGCGATTTTTTTGCTTTAGCCGCACAGCCTATCACAAACGGCTTTTTCGCCCTACTTCCGCGAGCAAAACCTCGGCATGTCATTCAATAAAATCGAACGAAGATCTCGAAATATTGCGCTATCACTGTTGGAGGAATGTGAATAGCATGTACTTCATGCAAGGGACGCTGAGTCCTGATGTCACTGTCACAACGTAAGGAATTATCGATGAGCAACGTATTGGTTCTGAAATCAAGCATCCTGGCGACCTACTCTCAGTCTAACCAACTGGCCGATTTCTTCGTAGAGCAATGGAGCAACGCCCATAGCGGCGACACCATCACCGTACGCGATCTGGCTGCACAGCCAATCCCGGTGCTGGACGGCGAACTGGTTGGCGCGCTGCGTCCTTCCGATGCGCCGTTGACCCCGCGTCAACAAGAAGCGCTGGCGCTGTCGGACGAGCTGATCGCCGAGCTGCAGGCCAATGACGTCATCGTGATTGCCGCACCGATGTACAACTTCAACATCCCGACCCAGCTGAAAAACTATTTCGATCTGGTTGCCCGCGCCGGCGTGACCTTCCGCTACACCGAAAACGGTCCGGAAGGCCTGGTGAAAAACAAACGCGCCGTGATCCTGACCAGCCGCGGCGGCATCCATAAAGGCACCCCAACCGACCTGGTAGAACCTTACCTGCGTCTGTTCCTGGGCTTCATCGGCATTACCGACGTGGAGTTCGTCTTCGCGGAAGGCATCGCCTACGGCCCGGAAGTGGCGACCAAAGCACAGGAAGACGCCAAAGCGGCCCTGTCTCAGGTGGTTGCTGCCTAAGACCCTGCGCAGGGGCGCCGTGCCCCTGCCGGACAAAAGGCAAGTCCTGTCAAACCTGCACTACCCTCATAATAATCATCTATCCGTATCATTTAGCGCGCCAGACGGCGCGCTTTTTTTTATTTCTTCAACCATTGTCCGTTGATGCCGCGCACATACTCGCCGCTCTGCGCACGCGTCACCAGCTTCTGCCCCGCCATGCGCGCCACTTCGTCGACGGCGATATGGTTGCCGTCCGCCACTTCCTGATACTTCTCGGCGCGGCCGGCGTTGATGCGCTTCACCAGCGCCAGTGTTTCCGCATCCTGTTTCACCGGCGCAATATAGCCGCTCAGGGTTTCGCCCACCCGCCCTTGCTGCTTCGCCTCATCCAGCGTCAGCGCCATCGCCACGCTGCTGAACAGCCAGGCGGCGCCGGCCAGCCACACATAACGTTTTTTCATGTCGGCTCCTAGAACAGACCGCTTTGGGTTTTCAGCAGGTTTTCGACGTCCTTATCCACCTTGATATGAATCTCATGCTCGATCTTGACGTTCATATTGATGGTGATCGGATCCTTCGGCGTCGCCACCTCGATGCGCGGCACGCAGCCGCTCAGCAGCGAAACGCACAGCACCGCTGCCAGCGCCGACACACTCATGATTTTCATTGTTGCTCCCCAGGTTGTGAGAGGGCCTGCTCCAGCCACTCCTGTAAATTGTCGCCGAAGCGCAAACTGCGCCACAGCTGAAACACGTTTTCCTGATGGCGATAGTTCAGGATCACCTCGCGCTTGGCGCTTTTCTGCGGATTGATGCCGTCGATGCGCGCGCTCAGCGTCAGCTCGCCCAGGTTGTCGAGATCGACCCGGGCGTGCGAACGGTTGATTTCCATGTAGCGCAGCCAGTCGATCGCCGCGCCGGTCGCCAGGTTATTGCTGCCGATGGCGTCGGCCATGTCTTTGTCCAGCCGCAGCGTCAGGGTGCCGGCGTTGGCGATCCAGCCGTTTTGCACCAGCCATTTCGGGTGATTCAGGAACAGCGGCAGTTCGCCGTCGACCCGGCCGGACATGGCGAACTGCTTCGGTTTCAGGGCGGTGAACAACGCGCTGAGATCGACCTTGTCCAGCTTCAGCACCGCGGCGTCATGCTGCGGCAACCGCAGCGCCGACAGGCTGATATGCCCGTTGAGCATGTCCACGCCGACGTTGCTCAACGTCAGCGGTTGCCTTTCGCTATAAGGATAGGTGCCCTGCAGATCGGCGGAGATATTCTGCATCTCGAACAGGTTGGTGAAAGACTTGATGCGCAGCGACACCGGCTGTTTGGCCCCCAATTGCCACTGATGCTGCTTGAACCGGTACGACAGGATAAAATCCAGGCCGCTCATCTCGCCGTCCTTCAGCCACATGCCGCCGTTTTTCACCACCCAGTGGCCACCGGCCTCGAACCCCTGTTCGCGAGCGGCGGAAAACGCCGACTGCGCGTAAAACTCGCCGTCGCGCAGCGTGAGATTGAGATCCGGCGCCAGCAGCGGTTGGAACACCTTCAGCGACTGTTTCGGCCACCAGGCTTCGCCGCGCAGACGTTCGCCGTCCCAACGGCCGCGCAGCGCGATCGGCCCAATCTGTTGCGCCTGCAGTTTGCCCTGCAGTTGGAAACTGTCCGGTGAACGGCCGTTTACCTGCAGCGCCAGCACCGGCGCCGGCAGATAGCCGCCGTCGCTGAAGCTGACCTTATCCGCCGCCAGCTGCAACTCGCCGTTGAACTGCGGACTTTGTTCATCACGCCGCCAGCGCAGCGGCTGATTGAGGCTCAGGCGCGGCGCGGCGACCGTCACCAGACCGTACTTCAACTTATCGAAGCCGGTGGAAAGTTTGTCGAGCACCAACTCACTGTCGCGCCAACGGCCGCTGCCGGCGACGTCCCAGGCGGCCTGCAGCGGCGGCAAGCGGCCATTGCCCCAGTAACGCCATTGCCAGTTGCCCTTGTCCGGCCAGAAATCCTGTGCCTGGCCGTCCAGGTGCAGCTTGAAGCGGCCCCAGTAACTGTCGCTGGCGCTCAAAATCGCCTGTAGGCGGCCGGTGATGCCGGCGGCGGTCACCTTCACGCCCGCCAGCGGCAAACGCGCCTCTTCCAGCGTCATTTCCGGCGTCACCTTGCCCCACAGGCGCAGCAGCGAACCGGGCTGCAGCACCAGCGTCGGGTTGAGAATGCTGCCGCCGATCACTCCCGGGATCGACGCGGTAGTGGAAAAGTCGGCCAGATTGGCCTGGCCGGTCAGTTGGAAGCGCAGATCGCTGTCGGTCAACCCCACCTTGCCCGGCCCGAGGGTGAGCACCGCATTGCCCTTGCCGTTGTGACCCGCGGTGATCACGTTCAGCCGCGCGCTGATCTCCGTTTCATCCAGCCCTTTGCTCCAATCGTGCAGCGCGATGCTGAGCCCGCCGTTCAACGGCTGCTCGCTGTACGGCCAACGCCACTCGCCCTGCTTGATGCTGACCCGCTGCGGCGAGACTTCCCACGGCAACACCGCCAGCGGGCGATCGTCGCCTTTCTCGCTCACCGTCAATACGCCCTGCTGCTGTTGCCAGCGCATGTCCAGCAATACCGGTTTTTCCAGATAGGCGGTTTGCATTTCCCCCTGCAACGCGCCCTGCGTCGGCAGGCTGGCCAGATCCAACGGGATGGTTATCTTGCCGGCGAGGTGCAAAGGTTGTGCGCTGTTGGGCGGAACCACGGTCAGGCTCTGCAACGTCAGCTGCTGTTTTTCATCCAGCTGTGCCTCGGCGCTGAGATTCGGACCCCGATAATGCAGACGTTGCCCGTCGGGGCCGGAGGAAAGCTGCAGCTTGCCGGCATAGCGCTGCCAGGGAATGAGCGTCAGGTCATTAATGGTGAGATCCAGCGGCGGCAGCTGTTGCTGCAGCTGATCGAGCGCCAGCGGCGCGCTGTTGGCGTCGCCGCTCGGCAGTTTTGACAAACAGGCGCTATCGACGCTGACCTTATCGCTCGACAGCTGCCAGCGGCCCTGGCGGTAAGCCAGCCGCGTCGGCCCTACGTTGGCCAACAGGCAATCTTGCGCAGTGAAACGCGCCCCCGCCAACGCCAGCCCGCCCTGGTGCCAGTGCAATTTGCCCTGCAATTCCAGGCGGCTCCCCGCCGGCAACCAATGCGATAACACCCCCGGCAGCCAGCGCGGCAAGGTTTGCCACAACGCCAGCACCAGGATTGCGCAGCCCGCCACCGTCCCTATGAATACTTTCAATCGCCTGGTCATTAAATGATTGCTTCGTTCCTGAGTTAGGCATTGGTTAAGTCTATGCCTGAATTGACAATAATGATGGCACGAATTTGACATAGGGTGAAGCCGAGCGGGCTCGCAGAAGCGATTTGCACCTTTTTGGCGCAAACGTGTACGGGGTTGTAGATTTTCGTTACATATACATCACATAAACAGGACGGTTTTCAGACTTTTGTTATTGTTGTTACCGTTGATGATTAATAGTCTTGCAACCATTCTAATAAAAGTTTAGCTGCTAGCTAACTATGTACTAGAGAAGCCATTCCCCACACCCCCGTGGGGATTTTTTTGCCGCCTGCCGCCACCGTCGTCTTCCCTCCATCGAATCCAGGCCCACCGCAGTCTTGCAGCAGCGATTTCGGCTATGTCGAAACGGGCTAACCAATTGTCGAATTTACTAAAATCTGTTAAATTGATCACAAAATCACGGTGGAGAAACCACGATGAAATTGGCGATATACAGTACCAAACAGTATGACCGTAAATACCTCGAACTGGTGAATCAGCAGTTTGGCTATGAGCTGGAATTCTTCGACTTTTTACTCAGTAAAAAAACCGCCAAAACGGCCGCCGGTTGCAAGGCGGTGTGTATCTTCGTCAACGACGACGGCAGCCGTGAAGTGCTCGAAGAACTGGCGGCGCTGGGCGTCGAAATTCTCGCCCTGCGCTGCGCCGGTTTCAATAACGTCGATCTGGACGCCGCCAAAGAACTGGGTATCAAGGTGGTGCGCGTGCCGGCCTACTCGCCGGAGGCCGTGGCAGAACACGCGGTCGGCATGATGATGTGCCTGAACCGCCGTATTCACCGCGCTTATCAGCGTACCCGCGACGCCAACTTCTCGCTGGAAGGGCTGATCGGCTTTAACATGCACAATCGCACCGCTGGCGTGATCGGCACCGGTAAAATCGGCGTGGCGACGATGCGCATTCTGAAAGGCTTCGGCATGAAACTGCTGGCCTACGATCCGTTCCCGAGCGAACAGGCGCTGGAACTGGGCGCGGAGTATGTCGATCTGAAGACGCTGTACGCGCAATCCGACGTGATCACCCTGCACTGCCCGCTGACGCCGGAGAACCACCACCTGCTGAATGCCGACGCCTTCGCGATGATGAAAAACGGCGTAATGGTGATCAACACCAGCCGCGGCGCGCTGATCGATTCCACCGCCGCCATCGATGCGCTGAAGCAGCAAAAAATCGGCGCCCTCGGGATGGACGTCTACGAGAACGAACGCGATCTGTTCTTTGAGGACAAGTCTAACGATGTGATTCAGGACGACGTGTTCCGCCGCCTCTCGGCCTGCCACAACGTGCTGTTCACCGGCCATCAGGCTTTCCTGACTGAAGAGGCGCTGACCAGCATTTCACAAACCACGCTGCAGAACATCAGCCAGTTGGATCGCGGCGAAACCTGCCCGAACCAGTTGAACGCCTGAGCGTAACCTCGGGGCGCCCTTGCGGCGCCCTGTTTATTTGAGAGAACGCGATGAGAAAAACCACGGTAGCCGCCCTTGCGGCGCTGGCCTTAGCGGGGTGCAGCATGAAACCACACACGGCCGTCACGCCAGGCGATCTGTTGCATCACAACTTCGTGTTGCAAAGCGTGGATGGCGAAACGGCAAAATCACCGGCGGGCGGCGGCCTGCTCAATCTGGAGTTCGGCGAGAACCTGCATGTCTCCGGCACGATGTGCAACCGCTTTTTCGGCCAGGGGCAATTACGCGACGGCGTGCTGACGGTGAAATCGCTGGCCACCACGCGCAAGCTGTGCCCTGATGAGCCGCGCAACCGCTGGGATCGGGTGATTGGCACCGTGCTGGAAAACGGCGCCGAAGTGACGCTAAACGCACAGCAGCTGACGCTCACCGGCAGCGGCCACACGCTTATTTATACCCTGCGCGATTGGGTGTATTGATCCTGCAGGCCAGGCGCCGCGGGCTTACCCGGCGCAGCTGCCCAGGGCCAGCGTACGTTCTTCGCACTGCTTGCCGTTCGGCATCTGGCACATGCGCAGCGCTTCACCGTTCAAGTTGTGCGCGATGGTGGTAACGCCGCCGACCGCCGCGCAACCGGCGCTGGTCTGCAACGTATTGATTCTGGCACTGTTGCCCTGCTGTACTGGCTCTTCGTTATTGCTGCTGCAGGCGGCTAAAAGCAGCACGGCGCTGGCAAGCAGCCATTTTGATGTCGTCATTATCCCACTCCTGAACCCGGAACTGCGCTGTGTAAAATCGCCATTGCTGATAACGCGCGTCACTTGGCGGACACGTTTCGCTATCTTTGATGCAAACTTGTTTAATCTAGCTCGATATATAAATAATGAAAATATATTCCAGCCATTATTTGTCGTTTTTTTGCGCCGGCCGAACATTTATTTTGTTTGCAGAATATTTCCGTGACGGCGCCACTCGCTGTCAGGCGCTGGCCGCACGCAAAAAAGTGATAACGTCACCGCGGCCATCGAGGAAGTTTTTCCCGCGACAGCGGTATTAATTATCTTCGTGTGCTTTCATCGCAGCGGCGCATTTTTTGCTACCGGAGAGAACGATATTTGTGTCTATGCTGGCGGCGCTAAGTAATTAGCATTCCACTATTTTCAGTGAATGATGACTGAATTCTTCAACCGGCGCGACTTGCTGTCACGCCGGCTTTTTTTACATCAAAATAACACTCAGTGCACCGAGGCTTTCGACAGTAAATTAATCACCAGCACGCCGGCAATAATTAATCCCATGCCGACGATCGCCGGCCAATCCAATTTTTGCTGATAAACGAACACCGCGGCGACCGACACCAGCACAATCCCCATGCCCGACCAAATCGCATACACGATGCCCAGCGGCATGCTCTTGACCACCATCGACAGCCCCCAAAACGCCACGCCGTAACCCAGCACCACCAGCAGCGACGGCCACAGGCGGGTAAAGCCCTCAGAGGCTTTCAACATGGTGGTGGCGATCACTTCCGCGACTATCGCCATCGTCAAATACATAAATGCGCTCATGGTTTTCTTCTGTCAATTTGCCGATGCGCAATTATGACGCGCCGGAAATAAATTGTCTTTAAACGGTGAAAACAATTTATTGCCGCCGGCCCCTAATCGGCGAGGAAATATGCCTTTGACGATTTATCACCCGCCACACAAACGCGATAAAGCCGCGTTCGCCCCCTCTGTTAGACTTTTTTCCATTACTGCGAAAGTGCGCTTTCGCGGCTTTGTGAGCAATGAAAAGGTAACGCCGATGATAACTACAGATGGTAATAATGCAGTCGCTTCCGTGGCCTATCGCACCAACGAAGTGATTGCCATCTACCCTATAACGCCAAGCTCCACCATGGCGGAGCAGGCTGATGCCTGGTCCGGCGATGGCCGGCAAAACATCTGGGGCGATATTCCGCAGGTGGTGGAAATGCAGTCGGAAGGCGGCGCGATCGCCACCGTGCACGGCGCCTTGCAAACCGGCGCGCTGTCGACCTCGTTCACTTCATCGCAGGGTCTGCTGCTGATGATCCCCACGCTGTACAAACTGGCCGGCGAGCTGACGCCGTTCGTGCTGCACGTCGCCGCGCGCACCGTGGCCACGCACGCGCTGTCCATTTTCGGCGACCATTCGGACGTGATGGCGGTGCGCCAAACCGGCTGCGCCATGCTGTGTGCCGGCAACGTGCAGGAGGCGCAGGACTTCGCGCTGATCTCGCAGACCGCCACCCTCAACGCGCGCGTGCCGTTTATCCATTTCTTCGACGGTTTCCGCACCTCGCACGAGATCAACAAGATTGTGCCGCTGAGCGACGATACGCTGCGGCAGATGCTGCCGCAGGCGGCGATCGACGCGCACCGCAGCCGGGCGCTGTCGCCGGATCATCCGGTGGTGCGCGGCACTTCCGCCAACCCGGACACCTATTTCCAGTCGCGCGAAGCCACCAACCCATGGTATGACGCCACCGGCCAACACGTGATCGACGCCATGGAAGCCTTCGCCGCCCTCACCGGCCGCCGCTATCGGCCGTTCGACTATTACGGCCACCCGCAGGCCGAACGCGTGGTGGTGGTGATGGGTTCCGCCGCCGGCACCTGCGAAGAAGTGATCGACACCCTGCTGACCCGCGGCGAGAAAGTCGGCGTGCTGAAGGTGCGGCTGTTCCGGCCGTTCTCCGCCCAGCATCTGCTCGGCGCGCTGCCGGACAGCGTGCGCAGCGTCGCGGTGCTCGATCGCACCAAAGAGCCGGGCGCGCTGGCCGAGCCGCTGTATCTGGACGTGATGACCGCGCTGGCGGAAGCCTACAGCCGGGGGGAGCGCGCCACGCTGCCGCGGGTGATCGGCGGCCGTTACGGCCTGTCGTCGAAAGAGTTCGGCCCGGACTGCGCGCTGGCGGTGTTCCGCGAGCTGGCGCAGCCGCAGCCGCGCCCGCGTTTCACCGTCGGCATCTTCGATGACGTCACCGGGCTTTCGCTGCCGCTGAGCGACGAAATCCTGCCGCAGCGCGCTTCGCTGGAGGCGCTGTTCTACGGTTTGGGCAGCGACGGCTCGGTCTCGGCCACCAAGAACAACATCAAAATCATCGGCAACGCCACGCCGCTGTATGCCCAGGGCTATTTCGTCTACGACTCTAAAAAGGCCGGCGGCCTGACGGTGTCGCATCTGCGCGTCAGCGAGCAGCCGATCAATTCGGCCTACCTGGTCAGCCACGCGGACTTCGTCGGCTGCCACCAACTGCAGTTTATCGATAAGTACCAGATGGTCGAACGCCTGAAGCCCGGCGGCACCTTCCTGCTCAATACCCCTTACGGCGCCGATGAGGTCTGGTCGCGCCTGCCGCAGGAGGTTCAGGCGCTGTTGCACCAACGCCAGGCGCGTTTCTATATCATCAACGCCGCCAAGCTGGCGCGCGAATGCCGGCTCGGCGCGCGCATCAACACCGTAATGCAGATGGCGTTCTTCCACCTGACGCAGATCCTGCCGAACGACGTGGCGCTGCAACAGCTGCAGGACGCCATCGCCCGCAGCTACAGCAGCAAGGGCCAGGAGATCGTCGAGCGCAACTGGCAGGCGCTGGGCGCCACCCGCGCCGCGCTGACCGAGATCCCGCTGCAGCCGGTCGACGCCAGCAGCCCGATGCGCCCGCCGGTGGTGTCGGACGCCGCGCCGGACTTCGTCAAAACCGTTACCGCCGCGATGCTGGCCGGGCTGGGTGATGCGCTGCCGGTTTCCGCCTTCCCGCCGGACGGCACCTGGCCGGTGGGCACCACCCAGTGGGAAAAGCGCAACATCGCCGAAGCGATCCCGATCTGGCAGCCCGACCTGTGCACCCAGTGCAACCACTGCGTCGCCGCCTGCCCGCACTCCGCCATTCGCGCCAAGGTGGTGCAGCCGGCGGAGATGGAACACGCCCCCGCCTCTCTGCAGTCTCTGGATGTGAAAGCGCGCGATATGCGCGGCCAGAAATACGTGCTGCAGGTAGCGCCGGAAGATTGCACCGGCTGTAACCTGTGCGTCGAGGTCTGCCCGGCGAAAGATCGCCAGAACCCGGAAATCAAGGCCATCAACATGGCGTCGCGCCTCGATAATCTGACAGCGGAGAAAGACAACTATGATTTCTTCCTGCAGTTGCCGGAAATCGATCCGGCGCAGCTGGAGCGCATCGACATTCGCACCTCGCAGCTGATCACGCCGCTGTTCGAGTACTCCGGCGCCTGCTCAGGCTGCGGCGAAACGCCGTACATCAAGCTGTTGACCCAGCTCTATGGTGACCGCTTGCTGATCGCCAACGCCACCGGCTGTTCGTCGATCTACGGTGGCAACCTGCCGACCACGCCGTACACCACCAACGCCGAAGGGCGCGGGCCGGCGTGGGCCAACTCGCTGTTCGAAGACAACGCCGAATTCGGCCTGGGCTTCCGCCTGACGGTCGATCAACATCGCGCGCGAGTGCTGCGTCTGCTGAACGCACTGGCGCCGCAGCTGCCGGAGCAATTGGTCAACGCCCTGCAGATGGCCGACGTAGCGCCGGAGCCGCGCCGCAAGCAAATCGCCGAACTGCGCACGCTGTTGGCGAGTTTCGAAGGCGAAGATGCGCGCCAGCTGGCGGCGGACGCCGACTACCTGGTGGATAAATCGATCTGGCTGATCGGCGGTGACGGCTGGGCCTACGACATCGGCTTCGGCGGTTTGGATCACGTGCTCAGCCTGACGGAGAACGTCAACGTGCTGGTGCTCGACACCCAGTGCTACTCCAATACCGGCGGCCAGCAGTCGAAGGCCACGCCGCTGGGCGCGGTGACCAAGTTCGGCGAGCACGGCAAGCGCAAGGCGCGCAAGGATCTGGGCGTCAGTATGATGATGTACGGCCATGTCTACGTCGCGCAGATTTCGCTGGGGGCGCAGCTTAACCAGACGGTGAAAGCGATTCAGGAGGCCGAGGCCTATCCGGGGCCATCGCTGATCATCGCCTACAGCCCGTGCGAAGAGCACGGCTACGATCTGGCGCTCAGCCACGATCAGATGAAACAGCTGACCGCCACCGGTTTCTGGCCGCTGTACCGCTTCGATCCGCGCCGCAGCGCCGAGGGCAAGGCCGCATTGGCGCTGGATTCGCGCCCGCCGAACAGCAGCCTGGCTGAAACACTGCTGAACGAGCAGCGTTTCCGTCGCCTGAACGCGCAGCAGCCGGAGGTGGCCAGCGCGCTGTATCAGGCCGCCGAGAAAGAGCTGAAGGAGAAGTACGATTTCCTCAGCCTGCTGGCCGGCAAGGCGGAAAAGTCCGCCGCTGAGTAACCTCCCTCAGGGCGCGAGCGATTCGCGCCCTGTTCTTTTACCGCCGACGTAAATCGCAGCAACAAAACCTGCTGGCATTCCGGCGCGCAATCCGTACCATACAGGCCTCGCGTCGGGTGCGTGGCGGCTGGATGATGAATAATGATCAAAATCGGCCGGTTGAATGGTAAACTCGCGGTCTATAACGCCATGCCCCTAGTGCCCCCCATTGAGAATGAGCACGATTTAAATGTCAGAAAAGCAATCCGTTAGCCAAAAAGAGCAGTACAACCTGAACAAATTGCAAAAGCGCCTGCGCCGCAACGTGGGCGAAGCGATCGCCGATTTCAATATGATTGAAGAAGGCGACCGCATCATGGTCTGTCTGTCCGGCGGCAAAGACAGCTACACCATGCTGGAGATCCTGCGCAATCTGCAGCAAAGCGCGCCAGTCAACTTCTCGCTGGTGGCGGTGAACCTCGATCAGAAACAGCCCGGCTTCCCGGAGCACATTCTGCCCGCCTATCTGGAAAGCCTGGGGGTGGAGTACAAGATCGTCGAAGAAAACACCTACAGCATCGTTAAAGACAAGATCCCGGAAGGGAAAACCACGTGTTCGCTGTGTTCGCGCCTGCGCCGCGGCATTCTGTACCGCACCGCCACCGAACTGGGCGCCACCAAGATCGCTCTGGGCCACCACCGCGACGACATTCTGCAGACGCTGTTCCTCAACATGTTCTACGGCGGCAAGATGAAAGGCATGCCGCCCAAGCTGATGAGCGACGACGGCAAACACGTGGTCATCCGCCCGCTGGCCTATTGCCGCGAGAAAGACATCGAGCGTTTCTCGATCGCCAAAGCGTTCCCGATCATTCCATGCAATCTGTGTGGCTCGCAGCCTAATCTGCAGCGCCAGGTGATCGGCGACATGCTGCGCGACTGGGACAAGCGTTACCCAGGCCGGTTGGAAACCATGTTCAGCGCCATGCAGAACGTGGTGCCTTCGCACCTGAGCGATATCAACCTGTTCGATTTCAAAGGCATTCACCACGGCAGCGCGGTGGTGGACGGCGGCGATTTGGCCTTCGATCGCGAAGACATCCCGATGCAGCCGGTCGGCTGGCAGCCGGAAGACGCGGACGACGCGGCGCCAGCGCCAGAGCGTTTGAACGTGCTGGAAATCAAATAAGCCCCCTCGCCGCTTGCCATCCTGCGAGCGGCGACATTTCCCTTTCCCGACGATCTCGATCCTGTTCACAGTTTGCGCAAAATTTACTGGGCAGTGCCGTTTTTACCCTATACTGTTTATTTATACAGTCATATGGAGATCGCGCAATGAACATCACCCCCTGCCTGTCCCACGTCTCGCTGGGCTCCAACGATTTCGAGGCCGCCGCCGCCTTTTACGATCGTGCGCTGGCCGCTTTGGGTTGCCGACGCGTGCTGGAGCATCCCGGCGCCATTGGTTACGGCCGCGACTACCCGGAGTTTTGGCTGCAGGTGCCGATCGACGGCCGGCCGGCCTCGCCCGGCAATGGCACGCACGTCGGTTTTTTCGCTACCAGTAAGCAACAGGTGGATGAATTCCATCGCCAGGCGCTGCTGGCCGGCGCCGTCGATGAAGGCGCGCCCGGTTCGCGGCCGCATTACGGCGAGGCTTACTACGGCTGCTTTGTCCGTGATTTGGATGGGCACAAGATTGAAGCCAGCTTCTGGGATGAAAGCGCGGCCTGAGGAAGAGAGAAATCGAATAAAAAAATGCCGGTGATTAAACCGGCATTGTACGAATCAAATGTGCTATGCAGTAATTCAAAAATAAGAAAGTAAGACAATTATGGAGCGCAACGCCCATCGCTTGACGTTGCATTCACCTGCGAGAGAGATCATGCCCCATTTACCCCGGCTAAATGTTGATATTGCTCAATGTTAACCGGGTTTTCGTCATTTTTGCCTACAGCCAGCGGCTGCGCTTCAGCCACCAGGCGACGCCAAGCACCAACCCGACCAGCATCAGGCAAAATGCCGCGAAACCGAAAGGATTACCGCCGCCCGGAATACCGCCAAGGTTGACCCCGAACAACCCGGTCAGGAAAGTGGTGGGCAGAAATACCATCGCCAACAATGACATGGTGTAAGTGCGGCGGTTCATCGCGTCGGCCATCACCGTGGTGATTTCGTCGGACAAGATGGCGGTGCGCGCGATGCTGCCGTCCAGATCGTCCAATCCCCGTCCCAGGCGATCGGCGATATCCTGCATGCGGCGGCGATCGTCATCGCTCATCCACGGCAGGCGGTCGCTGGCCAGCCGCGCGAAGACGTCGCGCTGCGGTGCCATGTAACGGCGCAGCACGATCAGCTGTTTACGGATCAGCGCCAGCTGGCCACGCTCCGGCACCTGCTGCTCCAGCAAGGCGTCCTCCAGATCGATAATCTTGTCGTGCAGATCCTCGATAAATTCGCTGGTGTGATCGGTCAACGCATCGGAAATCTCCACCAGCCAGTTGCCGCTGTTGGTCGGCCCGGCGCCGCTTTGCAAATCATTCACCACCTGATCGATGGAATACACCTTGCGGTGCCGCGTGGAGATAATCAGTTTATCGGTGATGTACACGCGAATGGTGACCAACTGGTCCGGCCGTGAGTTGGCGTTAAAGTTGATGCTGCGCAGGGTGATCATGGTGCCTTCGCCCTGGCGGCTGACGCGCGGCCGTGAGCTTTCGCCGGAGAGCGCTTCACGCACCGAGTCCGGCAGCAGCGGCGTGGTGCTCAGCCATTCAGCGCTGGCCGGGTGCGCGTAATCAAGATGCAGCCAGCACGGCGCGTCGCAGGTGATCTTGTCATCCCGCTCGATCGGCGTGACGCTCCCCTTGCCGTCGAGCTGGTAGGCGTAAACCGCATCGGCGACCTGCAGCTCGCTCCCCTCAATCACATCCATTCATTTATCCCCTCAGTCTTGCTTATGTTGCTGAGTCTAGCGTTAACGCCTTGGAGATCAAAGACCAAGCTGTAACGCCAGTTTTCTCGTTGTCCCATAAACGTGATCTATACTTCTGCCGCAAGGAACGAACGGAGAACCGCAGGAGATCGCCATGCTAAAAACTTTTCTGGACATCGTCGTACCCACCGTAGGCGCCTTTGGCGCGATGTTTTTCGCCCTCGTCAAAACGCCCTTCCGCATTCGGCGGGAAAACCACGATAAGCTGCTAAACCTGCTCGAATCCGTCGAGAAGCCCCAAAGCGCCCCCATACGCCTGTTGCGCTTTCGCGACTATATCGGCAACAGCAGCGCCAGCCTCACTGCGCTGCAGCTGCTGTTGGCGTTACCGGACAGCGTAGCGGCGCTGGAACGCTATCGCTTCACCGGTGGCCGTCAGCAAATCTTGCGCGCCACGCCCGCTGGCTTCGTGTTGCGGCCAAGCGCCAATAACGCTTTCAAACGTTTCCTGCTTTCCTGCCGCTATTTTTTGCTGTATTTGGTGTTCGTTACGCTGCTGGTGCTGTTCCCCGCTTTGACTCAATGGGGGCTGCAGCAGTTTGGGGTATTGATTACGCCCCATTCACTCCGCTATCTGCCTAATGCACGCATCACCGACGGCTGGCAGCTGCTGTTCCCCGGCCTATTATTTATTATGATTATGTTCAGCCTGGCATTCCTGACCTTCAGGCAGTTGGCACGCGCGGGTAACCTCAGTTCGGAACGCGCCTTTTATCGCTACTATCAACGCGCGCGTGAGGAACAACGATGCCGGGAAGTCCTGAGACAAATGCGCACGGTGCTGCGCCGAACCTGACGAGGCTGCGCCGTCTGCGCGGCATCGCCATGGCCACCCTGCTGCTGTTCGGCCAATCGGCTCGTGCAGAGCCGGTGTTAGAACGCCTCGCCACGCCCTACCACGCGCCGACGGCGGCGGGTTCCCTGCCTTATTTTGTCGCTCGCGCTCGATCCCCCCAGCCGCGTACCGCGCTGGTGGTGATGCACGGGCATCCACGCGACGCCGCCAAGACGTTGCAAGCGGCGATCGATGCCGCGCAGGGAGCGGGAGACAACAGCTTGCTGGTCGCTCCGCTGTTCCAGGTGCCGGTGAAACTCGCCGCCCGCTGCCATTCCGCCGGTCTGCCCCAGCCGCAAGACGGTGACGCTCTCTGGCGCTGCGGCTCGTGGATCGCAGGCGGTTTGGATAATGACGGGAAAACCGGCTCGTTCAACGCCATGGATAACCTGCTGGCCGATCTGAAACGGCGTTGGCCGTCGCTGCAGTCGATCACCGTGGCCGGTTTTTCCGCCGGCGCCCAATTCGTGCAGCATTATGTCGGCTTCGCCAACCCGCCAAGCGGAGTGCGTCTGCGCTATGTCGTCGCCGATCCGGGCAGCTGGCTCTATTTTGATCGCCTGCGCCCTCTGCCCACAAGCTGGGGAAACTGCGGCAGTGAAACAACCTGCCGCTTCCGCTGGCAAACGCCGGACGCCGGACAGTGTCCACAGGCCAACCACTGGAAATACGGCCTGGAAACGTTTCCCGCTCACCTGCAGCGCACCGCCGACGCGGCCCGCCGGCTCTACGCCGCCGCCGATATCACCTATCTGGCCGCCGCCGATGATACCGGCACCGCGCCGGGCGCCTACTATCGGATACTCGACAAGTCCTGCGCCGCCCAGCTACAGGGTCCCTATCGGCTGCAGCGCGCCCTGGCCTATGCCGACTATGACCGACGTTATCTGGCGCCGGACAAACCGCATCGGTTAACGATCGTACCCGGCTGTGGGCACAACGTCGCCTGCGTCTTTCCGGCTCCGGCGGCCAGGCACGCGCTGTTTCCCATTAATGCAGACTAATAATAACAGCAATGAAATAAACCCTTGCCGATAAATCAGACAATATCACCGATAAAGCGCTGGTAATGCCGTTATTATTATGACTTAACATATTGCTATCAATTTTAATTCAAAATGATAATAATAAATCAACACAAAGCTGTTTCAGCGCAAATTTTAGGGGCATATACTTTTCTCACTACGAGGAGGTAGTTATGTTACGCGACCATTTAAAAATAAACGCCAGCGATACGCTGGAAAAAATCAGCAATATTCATTTGCAAAACCAGGGCCAGGAAGAGATCAGTGAGTTCGTGGTGAAAAACGCCGCCGGCCTGCAGATTGGCAAGGTCTCCGTCCACGATCGTTTCAGTACCCGTCGTTCTTATCCCACCAGCTACCGCATTACTCAGACCGATATGAGCGGCCGCGTAGTGGTGGACGCCATGCGGGACTGTCTGTAAGCGTAACCGCGCTCTGAAATAGACAATATTAATGTGATGATGGCAACCCTGTTTATTATTAAACGGGGTTTATCGCGTGGGAAAATTAATTAGCCTCGTAGTTTCGCCGCCGAGAAAAAATACCGCCCCCGCATTGCGCGGGGGCGATAAATAAGCCCACTCAGTGTTTGATAATATACATCGTTTGGCTATAGGCCACGTCTTCCGGATTGGTGATCGGGTAGCCTTTTACCCACGGTTTGATCAGGCGGCCATTGGTGTATTGATATATCGGCGCGATCGGCGCCTGATCGGCAATGATCTGTTCCATCTTGTTGTAATCGGCGGTCACCGCCGCCGGATTGGTTTCCCGCCCCGCCTGCGCCAGCAGCTTGTCGTAGTCCGCATTCTTGAACTTGGCGATATTGCCGCTGTGGGTGGAGGTCAGCAGCGACAGGAAGGTCGACGCCTCGTTATAGTCACCCACCCAGGAGGCGCGGATCACATCGAAATTGCCGGTATTGCGGCTGTCGATGTAAGTTTTCCACTCTTGGTTTTGCAACTTGACGTCAATCCCCAGCTTTTTCTTCCACATCGAGGCCACGGCGATGGCGATCTTCTGGTGGCTTTCCGAGGTGTTATACAGCAGCGTCAGCTTCAGCGGGTTGTTCGGGCCGTAACCGGCCGCCTGCAGCAACGCTTTGGCCTGCGCGTCCAGCTCCGCCTGCGATTGCTGTTGCAGCAAGCTCGCTTCCGGTTTGAATCCGGCGGTCACGTCCGGCGTAAAGTGGTAGGCCGGTTTTTCGCCGGTGCCCAACACTTTTTCCGCGATAATCTTGCGATCGATGGCGTAGGACAAGGCCTGACGCACCCGCACATCGTTGGTCGGCGCGCGCTGGGTGTTGAACGCGTAGTAATAGGTGCCGAGCTGATCCGGGGTGTACACCTGCCCCGGAATGTCTTTCAGCAGCTTCTGATACATGTTTTTCGGGAAGGATTCGGTGATGTCGATGTCACCCGCCAGGTAACGCTTGGTGGCGTTGGATTCCTGGTTGATCGGCACGAAGGTCACTTTGGTCAGCACGGTGCGCGCATGATCCCAGTAATGGTCGTTAGGCGTCAGCACCAGCTTCTCATTCACCACCCGCTCCTGCAGTTTGAACGCGCCGTTGCCCACCAGATTGCCGACCTTGGTCCAGTCGTTGCCGTATTTTTCCACCACCGCCTTATTCACCGGGAACAGGCTGAAATTGGCCGTCAGGCTGACGAAGTACGGCACCGGCTTATCCAGCTGCACCTTGAGCGTGTAGTCATCGGGCGCCGACACGCCCAAGCGATCGGCCGGCAGCTTGCCGCTGATGATCTGCTCGGCGTTCTGGATCCCCGCCAGTTGGGCGAACCAGGCGAACGGCGACAGTTTTTTCGGCTCTACCAGCCGTTGCCAGCTGTAGACGAAATCCTTAGCAGTGACAGGGTCACCGTTTGACCAGCGCGCGTCTTTACGCAGATGGAAGATATAAGTCTGGTTGTCGCTGGTCTGCCAGCGGGTGGCGACGCCGGGGATCACTTTGCCGTTGGCGTCCTGATTGACCAGCCCTTCGAACAGATCGCGCGCCAGCTGCGCCTCCGGCAAGCCCACCGCTTTGATCGGATCGAGCGAGGCCGGTTCGTCTTTAATGTGGCGCACGATTTCCTGTTTGTCCGCCAGCGCGGTGCCCGGGGGAACCTGCGCCGCCATGGCGCTGCTCATACAGGCGCCGATCGCCGCCGCGCAGAGCGCCAAACGAAAACCCCGTTGCATTATTTTTCCCGTCATTATGATTTGTCCCCCGTTAACCATCTGAATTTTTTATCATATAGCACAAGATCCGTCCGGCCTAGCGCTCACGGGCGAGAAGTTGCAAAAAGTGCGATTCAGGCGATAAAAAACCCGTGCGGCGCAGGGCGGCACGGGTGGGATTGCGGCAGCGACCGTCAGTCGTACAGGTGGATGCTGTTGATGCGGTAGCTGAACTCTTCGCCCTCTTCTTCATCGAACACGGTGAAAAAGCCTTTCTCGGCCAGCGGACGGGCCGAGATATCGGTTTTTTGCAGCTGACGCGCATCCGCGTCGTCGTAGCCGTAGTCGAGATAGAAGGCATCTTTCTGGTAATCGATATGCAGGGTGAACGGATAGTTCGATTCGTCCCCGCGCCCGTCGTCATTTTTCACCACGCCGAACCATTCCCCCTGACGGATCTGGTTTTCAGCGTCTACGCCGCACAGCAGCGTGATGGTGTCATTTTCATTTTCGCTATAGCTGGCGATGATTCTGGCTACTGGCATGTTAAATCCTCTTGCGGGTGATTGGCTTAGCTCTGCCGTTAGTATAACAACAGCCTCAGGCCAGGTGCGGTTTAATTGGCGTTTTCGCCGCTACCGCATCACAGATCGCGCAAACGCCGCACAATTGCGATGGGAAAGATGTCTCAAAGCGTAATACACTGAATAAAATGACAATGACTCTCGGCCTTTAACTCAGGGACAACACCATGACCGAACATCGACCACGCAGTGAACGTGGCCAGTTGGCCATCGCAGGAGAGAACTACGGCAGCTCGCTGCTGGGCGCACCGCTGCTCTATTTCCCGGCGGCGGTCAGCGGCCCGCAGACCGGGCTGATCATCGCCGGCACCCACGGCGATGAGAGCGCCGCCATCGTAACTCTGTCCTGCGCGCTACGCAGCATCGCCCCCGAACAGTTGCGCCACCACGTGGTGCTGGCGGTCAACCCCGACGGCTGTCAGCTGGGGCTGCGCGCCAATGCCAACGGCGTCGATCTGAACCGCAACTTCCCGGCCGCCAACTGGCGCTCCGGCGACACCGTCTACCGCTGGAACAGCGCGGCGCCGGTGCGCGACGTCAGGCTCTCCACCGGCGGGCGCCCCGGCTCCGAACCGGAAACCCAGGCGCTGTGTCATCTGATCCATCGCCTGAAGCCGCATTGGGTGGTGTCGTTCCATGAGCCGCTGGCCTGCATCGAAGATCCCGCCAGCTCGCGGCTCGGCGTTTGGCTGTCGCACAAGTTCGAACTCCCGCTGGTGACCAGCGTCGGCTATGAAACGCCCGGTTCGTTCGGCAGTTGGTGCGCGGATCTGTCGCTGCCGTGCATCACCGCCGAATTCCCGCCGATCTCCGCCGATGCCGCCAGCGAGCGTTACATCGACGCCATGACCGAGCTGTTGACCTACCCGGATTAATCCCTACGGGGCGATATCGACGATCGCCCCGCATTCGAACGCCAGGCCCGGTTCGGCGTCTCGCGCCAGCCAGGTCGGGCCGTCCAGATCGACGAAGCGCGCCGCCGGCGCCAGCGGCAAGGCGGCGGATATCGCCCGCGACGTACATAACATGCAGCCGAGCATGATGGCGAACCCTTGTTCGCGCGCGGCCTGCGCCAGCGCCAGCGCCTCGGTCAAGCCGCCGGTTTTGTCCAGTTTGATGTTGACCATCTGATAGCGTTGCGCCAGCTGCGGCAGATCGGCACGGGTGTGGCAGCTCTCATCGGCGCAGATCGGCAGCGGATGGATAAAGTGCTCCAGCGCGGCGTCGTCACCGGCCGGCAGCGGCTGCTCCAGCATCGCCACGCCAAGATCGGCCAGCAGCTGGCAGCGCGCCGCCAGCCCTTCCGCCTGCCAGGATTCATTGGCGTCGACGATCAGCGTCGCCTGCGGCACCGCGGCGCGGATCGCCACCAGCCGCTCACTGATATAGTGATCGTCGAGTTTGATCTTCAGCAGCGTGGCGCCCTGCCGCTCCAGCTCACGCGCGGCGAAGGCCATCGCTTCCGGCGTGCCGATGCTGACGGTCTGCGCCATGCTGATCTGCGCCGGCGCCGTCACGCCGCTGCGCTGCCACAGGCTTTGCCCGTGGAGACGACACTCCAGATCCCACAGCGCCGAATCCAGCGCGTTGCGGGCCGCGCCCGCCGGCATCTGCGTCAGCAGCTGCTCGCGGGTGATGCCCTGCGCGATCGCCGGCGCCATCTCAGCCAGCTGCGCCATCACCGATTCCTCGCTCTCGCCATAGCGCGGATACGGCGTGCATTCGCCGACGCCGCGCACGCCCTGCTGTTCGATTTCGACCACCACCACCCGGGCTTCGGTGCGGCTGCCGCGCGCGATCACGAAGGCGGTGTGCAGCGGCCAGGCTTCCGGGTAAAAACGCATGTCTCTCATAACGGCTCCTGAGCGAAAACTGCGCATCCAGGCAGGCTGATGCGCCGGTGATGTTTTATAGAACAGCCTAATATATACAACTATTTAGCAAACTTTGATATCCAATCCGCCCCGCTTGTCATAAACTGGCGCCAGGGTGTGAACCTGATGTTAACAGCCGTCGTCGGCGCGCCGTTCCATCAGGTTCATACCCTTTGTATAAACACCTGTAAAAGGAATCTAGCAATGACTCAGACAGTACATTTTCAAGGCAATCCGGTCAGCGTAGCGGGCAAACTGCCACAGCAGGGCGAACAGGCCAAGGCCTTCTCGCTGGTTGCCAAAGACCTGTCAGACGTAGCGCTGAGCAGCTTCGCGGGTAAACGCAAAGTCCTGAACATCTTCCCAAGCATCGATACCGGCGTCTGCGCGACGTCGGTGCGTAAATTCAACCAGTTGGCCAGCGGCCTGGATAACACCGTGGTACTGTGCATCTCCGCCGATCTGCCGTTCGCCCAGTCTCGTTTCTGCGGCGCGGAAGGCCTGAGCAACGTGATCACCCTGTCCACCCTGCGCGGCGCCGAGTTCAAACAGGCATACGGCGTTGAAATCGCCGAAGGTCCATTGGCGGGCCTGACCGCGCGTGCGGTCGTGGTGCTGGATGGCCAGGACAACGTGCTGTACAGCGAGCTGGTGAACGAAATCACCACCGAGCCGGATTACGACGCGGCGCTGGCAGCGCTGAAATAACAAAGCCGGCGTTCGCCGGCTTTGGAAACACGCAAAAGGCGCCGCAAGGCGCCTTTCTTATTCTTCGCCCTCGGCGCCGCCTTTACGGCTGCTCAGGCCATACTCGCGCAGCTTGTTGGCGATGGCGGTATGGGAAACGCCCAGGCGCTTCGCCAGCTTGCGGGTGCTGGGATAGGTGCGATACAGGCGCGTCAGCACCGAGCGCTCGAAACGCTTGCTGATGTCGTCCAGCGAGCCGTCCAGCACCTCGTCGCCCAACGACATCTCCACCTCGAACTCCGGCAACACGATATCCTGCGGCCGCAGTTCGTAGCCTTCGGTTTGCGTCAGCGCGCGGTAGATGGCGTTTTTCAGCTGGCGCACGTTGCCCGGCCAGCCGTATTTGCTGAGGAAGCCGCCCAGATCGTTCGCCAGCTTGGGCCGCGCCACGCCCTGCTCATCGGCGAAGCGCGCCACGAACAGCTCGGTCAGCGGCATGA
This sequence comes from Serratia sp. SA088, assembly GCF_049065515.1. Taxonomy (NCBI): domain Bacteria; kingdom Pseudomonadati; phylum Pseudomonadota; class Gammaproteobacteria; order Enterobacterales; family Yersiniaceae; genus Serratia; species Serratia sp. SA088. The sequence continues at coordinate 732,433 of NZ_JBAKGW010000001.1, read as the reverse complement.
TGTCCTGCGGACGTTCGCGCAGCGGCGGGATGGTGATGGTCAGCACGTTGAGGCGATAATAGAGGTCTTCGCGGAATTCGCCGCGCTGCACCAGCTCGGTCAGGTTCTTCTGGGTGGCGCAGATCACGCGCACGTCGACGTGCACCTCATGCTCTTCGCCGACCCGGCGGAACGTGCCGTCATTGAGAAAACGCAACAGTTTGGTCTGCATGCGCGGCGACATTTCGCCGATCTCATCCAGCAGCACCGAACCGCCGTTGGCCTGCTCGAAGAAGCCCTTTTTGCCTTCCAGCGCGTTGGGATAAGCGCCCGGCGCATGGCCGAACAGCTCGCTCTCCACCACGTCATCCGGCAGCGCGGCGCAGTTCAGCGCCAGGAACGGCTGCTTGCCGCGCGGGCTGCGCAGGTGGCAGGCGCGGGCCAGAATATCCTTGCCGGTGCCGGTATCGCCCACGATCAGCAGCGGCGCATCGAGCATCGCCAGCTTGCGCGCCTGCTCCAGCACGTGACGCATCTTGGCGCTCACCGCGACGATGTGGTCGAATTCGGTATCGTCGTTCACCGACAGATTTTGCAGTTGGCGGCCCATGCGCGCGGTGGACTTCAACATCACCACCGCGCCAACCGCGGCCGGCTGTTGCTGTTCGTCCTCCAGATAGATAGGCGTAATGTCCATCAGGAAGTCCTGGCTGCGGATCACCACCCGTTCTGAGTGCGGCGCCGTATGCTCGCTCTCCAGCCAGCGGCTGAAGTTATAGCCGCCGATCAGCGCCCCGGCGGTCTGGTTGCGGATCTTGTCTTCGCTCAGGCTGAACAGCGCCAGCGCCGCCGGGTTGGCCAGCTCGACCTTGCCCTTCATGTCGATAGAGAACACCGGCTCCGGCATCGACTCCAGCAGCGCACGCAGCGCGCGATGCTCGCGTTCGGAAGGCATAAAGCTGACGGTGCGCACGTCGGTTACGCCGGCGATGCGGCGGATCTCCGCCATCAACGCGCGGAAAGTATCGAACTCCAGCTGGGAGAAATTGAGGTAAATGCGGCCGATGGGATCGATCTCGATGCCACGTAAGTCAATGCTGCGCGATACCAAAAGATCGAGTAATTCTCGAGTGAGACCGAGGCGGTCTTCGCAAAATACTTCCAAACGCATCAGTGTTGGCCTTATCTCTGCAAGTGCGGGGATCGTTAGCGATGATGATACTCCCTCGCACCGGGCGGTAGAAGCGATCTGTCAGCAAAAGTTGACAGAACTCTGATTTATTGCCGTGGTTGCTGATTTTAAACGCAAGTGAATAACAGCATCGGCGTCATTTTAGCCTACAAACAGAGAGTTATCACAACCATAATTAATTTTGCAGAGATTTATCACGCAATCACAGGGGGATCGACTGTCGTCAAGTCTCGATTACGTCCGGCGTCGGCACCGCTCAGAAAACGGCGCTCCTGAGAGCGCCGTCGCGGGGTTATTTGGCCTTGCCGTCGCCCTTTTTCAGCGTATCTTTCAACTGGCCAATCAGCTGGCTGCGGAAATCGCCGAGCTTCGGTTTTTCCCCTTCCAGCCACGGCAGCGGGCGGCACAGTTCCATCGCCTTGATGCCCAGCCGCGCGGTCAACAGCCCGGCGCCAATGCCCTGCGCCGCGCGCGCCGACAGCCGCGCCGCCAGATCCTGCGACATCCAGTCCATCCCCACTTCGCGCACCAGCTCGGAAGCGCCGGCGAAAGCGATATTGAGCAGCACCAGCCGAAACAGACGAATGCGGCTGAAGTAACCCAGTTCGATGCCGTACAGCGCGGCGATGCGGTTAATCAAACGGATGTTGCGCCAGGCGATAAACGCCATATCCACCAGCGCCAACGGGCTGACGGCAATCATCAGCGTCGATTCGGCGGCGGAGCGGCTGATTTCGCGCCGCGCCTGATTGTCGAGCACCGGCTGCACCAGTTTGGCGTACAGCTCCACCACTTCACGATCGTTTTGCGTTTCATGCAGCGAGGCCTGCCAGCGCTGCAGCGCCGGATGCCCCTGATCCAGCCCGGCCTGGCGCGCCAGCTTCTCGCAGAATTCGCGCCCTTGCCCCAGCCCGTGGCTGTGCAACAGCTCGCGCGCCACGTCGCGCTCTTCCGCGCGCTGGCGCAGCCGATACAAACGCCGCCACTCAGTGACCACCGAACCGACGCCAGCGAACACGATCAGGCCGCCGGCCACGCCGCCGCCCATGGCGATCCAGTCCTGCTGCACCCAGGCGGTATGCACCCACTGCACGCCCTGCGCCACCACGCTGACGCCGAACAGCGCCAGCCCGGCGGTCACCATTTTGCGCCACAGGCTGCGTTTAGGTTTCAGCGCGGCGTTAATGATGCCTTCGGCGCGCCCTTCTTCCTCCTCCTGCTGCAGCTCCGGCGCCGCCGGAAAGAAGCTCTCCGCCTGCTCGGCGTCGAAAGCGACGCCGGCGCGCAACGCCGGTTCCTGCGGCGGCTGCAGCGGCTCGTCAAAGTCGATACGCGGTTTGATCGGCTCGCTCATCGCAATTTATCTCCCAATAAAAACTCCATTACCGCATCCAGACGGATATGCGGCAACGGGCTGTCCACGCTCATGGCGCGCGGGCGAAATTCATCGAAGTGGAACCCCTGGCTCTGCCAGAACGCCGGCCCCGGCAGGCGGGCGGGCACTTCGCCAGGGAACACCGTCAGCGGCGCGCCGTCGCTGAGGCGGTTGCCCTTCAGCGCCGGGATACGCTGCCCCTGATGATCGACGATGCCGCTCTCGGTCGCCTGCACCGAGGCCAGGCCGACGCAATCCATGCTGATGCCTTCGAACGCCGCATTCTGCCACGCCTCTTGCACCAGCTGTTGCAGCAAGGACACCAGATTGGCGTGCTGATCGGCAGTGATATGGTCCGCTTTGGTGGCGGCGAACATCAGTTTGTCGATGGTCGGCGAGAACAAGCGGCGAAACAGCGTGCGCTTGCCGTAATGGAAGCTCTGCATCAGTTGGGTCAACGCCAGACGCATGTCGTTGAACGCCTGCGGGCCGCTGTTGAGCGGCTGCAGGCAGTCGACCAGCACGATTTGCCGATCGAAACGGACGAAATGCTCTTTGTAGAAGTTCTTGACGATCGACTGGCAGTAGTAATTGAAGCGAGCGCGCAACATGCCGATGTTGGTGTGTTTGTCGGCCTGCGCCAGCTTCGACTCGCCGATCGCGGCCACGTCAGGCCACGGGAAAAACTGCAGCGCCGGCGCGCCGGCCATGTCGCCCGGCAGCACGAAACGCCCCGGCTGAATGAAGTGCAGCCCTTCGCTCTTGCAACGCAACAGATAATCGGTGTAGGCCTGGGCGATCACCGCCAGCCGGTTTTCGTCGGCCGGCGCCAGCGGATCGCAGGTTTTGCACAGCTCAAGCCAGGGCTTAGCCCATTCGGCGCGTTCGCCCTGCAGCAGCCCGGTCATCTGGCGCGACCAGGCCAGGTAATCCTGTTCGAGCATCGGCAGATCCAGCAACCATTCGCCGGGATAGTCGACGATCTCCAGGTACAGCGTTGAGGTGTCTTTGAAGTGGCGCAGCAGCGAGTCGTTGGAGCGGTAGCGCAACGCCAGACGAATTTCGCTGACGCCGCGCGTCGGCGTCGGCCAGGCCGGCGGCGTGCCGTACAGTTGCGCCAGCCCTTCGTCATAGGTGAAACGCTGGATGCCGAGATCGCGCTGCGGGATGCGTTTAACGCCCAACAGGCGTTCTTCGCGCACCGGTGAAAACAGCGGCATGCGCGCGCCGCTGTGCACATGCAGCAGTTGGTTAACGAAAGCGGTGATAAAGGCGGTTTTGCCGCTGCGGCTCAGGCCGGTCACCGCCAGGCGCAGATGGCGATCCATTCCGCGGTTGACCAGCGAGGTTAACTCATTTTGCAGTCGTTTCATTGCTCTCCTTGACGTAACGCCCGAAAGCCTTGTTCAGGCCTTTACGGAACAGCGGTTCCAGCACCAGCGCCAGCACGAAGCGCACCGGTTTGCGGCCGACGGTTTTCAACAGCCAGCCGGCAGCGCCCGCCGGGCCATAGTTCAATAACGCTATGATGATGACTTTAGCCAATGTCTTCAACATTGCCGCCGCTCCTCGTTTAAATCCACCCGTTCTGGCGGTGTTCGCGACATCGATTTTATTCATGACAATGCCCTCCGGCACAAGACGATTAAGGTTATTCACGGGATAACGGCGGCGAAGATGCCCGGCCTGCGCAGGCCGGGTCTCGCAAGAAGGGTTACAGCTTGCGGAAACGGCTCTGTACGCCGAAGGTGTCGGACGTCACGTAACGCTCGACCTGACGCAGCTGCTGCTCGCCGCTGCCCAGCTCATACTCCAGCTGATCGAGCAGCTGGCGCGGCGTCTTCTGATGCTCGCCTTCGAAGCGGCTGGCCGGCGCCTCGTCCAACACGAACACCAGCGCGATATAGGCCACCAGCGTGAAGAAGAACAGCCCAAAGAACAGCGACAGCACCACCATCACGCGGATCAGGCGCACCGGCACGTCGAAATAGTGGGCCAAACCGGCGCAGACGCCTTTCACCATGCCTTCTTCGGGTACGCGATAAAGCTTTTTACTGCCCAGCGTATTACTCATCAGGACTGTCTCCAGTTCGGGTGTTCCGCATCAAGGATCTCTTCCAGCGCCTGAATGCGTTCACGCATGCGTTTGGCGTCTTCCGCCAGCTGCGCCAGGCGCTGCATTTCTTGCTGACTCAGCTGGATGCCAGTCTGTTGCCGATTGCTGTAATGCAGCCAAAGCCAAATCGGCGCGACAAACAGCACGAAAATTGTCAGCGGAATGGCAAGTAATAAAGCACTCATTGTTATTCCTTCTTATCGGGTCCTGGATTGGCGGCCACCTCCGGCGTGTGGCCGCGGTTCGCCTTACTCTGAGCGGTTCATCTTGGCTTTCAGCGCCGCCAGCTGCTCACTGATGGCGTCGTCGGCTTTCAGCTCGGCAAACTCCTGGTCCAGCGACTTCTTTTTACCGATGCTGATGCTTTCCGCTTCGGCTTCCATGTGGTCGATGCGGCGTTCGAACTGTTCGAAACGCGCCATCGCCTCGTCCAGCTTACCGCTGTCGAGCTGGCGACGCACTTCACGGGAAGAAGACGCGGCCTGATGGCGCAGCGCCAGCGCCTGCTGCCGCGCGCGGGTTTCGGTCAGCTTGTTTTCCAGCTCGCCGATTTCGCTCTTCATGCGCGCCAGCGTTTCTTCTACGGTCGCCACCTCCTGCGTCAGCGTGGCGATCAGGTCGGCAACCTTTTGTTTTTCGATCAGCGCCGCGCGGGCCAAGTCTTCTTTATCTTTGCGCAGCGCCAGCTCGGCTTTTTCCTGCCAGTCGCTTACCTGGCTTTCGCCCTGCTCGATGCGACGCAGCAACTGCTTTTTCTCCGCCAGCGCGCGCGCCGACGTAGAACGGACTTCAACCAGCGTGTCTTCCATCTCTTGGATCATCAACCGCACCAGCTTCTGCGGATCTTCCGCCTTGTCCAGCAGGGTGTTGATGTTGGCGTTCACGATGTCGGCAAAACGAGAAAAAATACCCATAATTCACTTCCTCTTGGTTCTGATGGCGTCTGAAGCGCCGCGTTAAGTCGTACAGCTTGCCCAAAGAGATAATCAAAACCCGTGCCAACTTTTATATTATTGAAAAACAACAACTCTTTATTTTTGACTCTCTGCGCGCTTGCTGTAGAGTGATTATTTTCACCAAACATTGGCGAATTTCATCATGAACGAACAGCCAGAAAATTTGTTGGGCGAAGCAAATGCCTTTGTCGAAGTATTGGAGCAAGTCTCCCAGGTGGCAAAGCTGAACAAACCGGTGCTGGTGATCGGCGAGCGCGGCACCGGCAAAGAGCTGATCGCCCATCGTCTGCACTACCTCTCCAACCGTTGGCAAGGGCCGTTCATCTCGCTCAACTGTGCGGCGCTGAATGAAAACCTACTGGACTCCGAGCTGTTCGGCCACGAGGCCGGCGCCTTTACCGGCGCGCAGAAACGTCATCTGGGCCGCTTCGAGCGCGCCGACGGCGGCACGCTGTTCCTCGATGAGCTGGCGACCGCGCCGATGCTGGTGCAGGAGAAATTGCTGCGGGTGATCGAATACGGCCAGCTGGAACGCGTGGGCGGCAGCCAGCCGCTGCGGGTGGATGTGCGCCTGGTGTGCGCCACCAACGACGATCTGCCGGCGCTGGCGGCGGCGGGCAAGTTCCGTGCCGACCTGCTGGATCGGCTGGCGTTCGACGTGGTGCAGTTGCCGCCGCTGCGGCAACGCCGGCCCGATATCATGCTGCTGGCCGAGCACTTCGCCATTCAAATGTGCCGTGAGCTGGCACTGCCGCTGTTTCCCGGCTTTACCGAACGCGCCAGGCAGACGTTGCTCAACTACGGCTGGCCGGGCAACGTGCGCGAACTGAAAAACGTGGTGGAACGTTCGGTCTATCGTCACGGCGACAGCGACAACCCGCTGGATGAGATCGTCATCAACCCGTTTGCACCACGCGAGGCCACGCCGCTTGCGCCCGCCCCTGAAGGCGCCGGCGTGTTGCCGTCGCTGCCGCTCGAGCTGAAAAACTGGCAGTTGGAGCAAGAGAAGGCGCTGATCGAGGCAGCGCTGCAGCAAGGGCGATTCAACCAGCGCAAGGCGGCGCAGTTGCTGGGGCTCACCTACCATCAGCTACGCGGCATGCTGAAAAAACATGCGCTGCTGCAAAACGGCGAGCAAGACGAGGATTAGCAACGCGGGGATTGGGTGCCGGTCTTTCCCGGCCGTCAGCTATTAGCCCAGGTTAAGAGATGTGGCCTGAGAACGGCCGCCTGGAGATGTCGGCCTTTCCCGACGGTCACTTCTATCTGCGGATAGCCCGCCGATGAATCACCTTTTTGCAAGATCACTGCGGTATTTTTCCTGACCGGTAAATGACGCCGAGCGACAACGCGACGCAGACCAGAAAGGCATAGCGCAGACCGACAGTTTCGGATAAGAACCCGATTAACGGCGGCCCGATCAGCGTACCCAGAAAGCCGATGGTCAGCACCGCCGCGATGGCGGCGCTTGGCGCCATGGAAGAAGACCTTGCGGCCGCCCCCGCAACCAGCGGAATAATGGCGCAAATGCCAAGGCCGACCAGAAAAAAACCGATTATCGACATCACTAAACCCGGTAACCAGGTCGTTAGCGTCATGCCGGTGAACGCCAGCATCCCACCCCACTGCAACGTTCTTCTCACTCCGATCCGATCCACGAACCGGTTCAACATGAGCCGGCCGATCGTCATGGCAGCCATAAATACCGTAAAACCCAGGCCGATGTATTTTCGATCGACCGAGACGACGTCCTGAAAATAAACGACGCTCCAGTCATACATGATGCCCTCACAAGCCATCGAGCAAAAAACGATCAGACCATAGTTGAACAGAGAACGGTCCGGGATGGCGAAAACGCGCCCAGTCTGTTCCAGCTCCGGTTTGTCGAACAATGCCCGCCGACACAACAAGGCGGACATCAGAGCCACCGCCGCTATGCCCGCAAAGTGCAGCGGCAAGGCGACACCCCGACCGATCATTAACGCCCCGATCCCTGCGCCGACGAACCCCGCCACGCCCCATATACCGTGAAAGAACGGCAACCTCGTTTTACCGCTGACCGCCTCGGCGATACTGGCCTGCATGTTGTTCGAGACATTGACCGCGCTGTAAGCGAACCCGGAGAAAAACAGCAACGCCGCCAGTTGAGGGACCGTCGCGGCGAAGGGCACCAGAAGCAAAAGCGTGGCGTTGATCAGAATAGCCGCAACGCCGACCACCCTGCTGCCGAGTTTGGCGATCGCCCATCCCGATATCGGCAGCGACACGACCACGCCGGCCGACATGGCGAACAGGACGGTGCCGAATACGCCGTCAGACAACGCAAGCCCTCCCTTGATCGTCGCCATCCTTGAACTCAAACTGCCGAAACACAGCCCCAGCATGAAAAACATGCTGGATATCGCCAGGTTTTTTTCTTTCATCATCGACATCATAAGCGCCCCCTTATCCGATTAGCGGTCTGGTCAGGCAAAGGCATCAATGCCGGTCAGCGATGCCGAAAGCGCCCACAGACGCTGCGCCTGTTCCGGGTCGATCGCGTATTCCTTCACGCCGACCAGCGCCTGACTGTCGTGGACGGCTATGCCGGCAATATCGCCATCCTCGCAGTAGAGGCCCCCCAATCCCTGCAACTGCGGTGAGGTGGCGGCCCACACCTGCGTAGCAGCCCCCTGTTGAGGCGTTTTAAGGGCATCGGGATCGGCCGGGTTGCCGTCTTCGTCCATCCAGCCCAGGGCTATCATCTCTGCTCTCGATATGTGCCGCTGCAGCGGCGTGGCGATGCTGCCCGGATGCAGGCTAAATGCGCGGATCCCCCGCGAGCGGCCCAGAAGATCCAACCGGACGGCGAACAGGGCATTCGCCGTCTTCGACTGACCGTACGCCAGCCACTTGTCATAACCGCGTTCGAACTGCACATCTTCCCAGCGGATCGCCGAATGGTGATGCCCGGCGGAGGAGACAGTGACCACCCGCCCGCCATCGGCAATGGTCGGCCACAGCAAATTGGTCAGCGCATAGTGGCCGAGATGGTTGGTGGCGAACTGCCTTTCCCAACCGTGCCCCACCCGCGCCTCCGGGCATGCCATCACCCCGGCGTTGTTGATGACGATATCCGCCCGTAGGCTCGATGCGGTAAAGTCTGCAGCGAAACGACGCACGCTGTTCAAATCGGCGAGATCGAGTTCGGCGATCTCGACGCCGGCGCTCTGCCCTAACACCGCTTTGGCTGCCGCCGGTGCCCGGCAAGCGACGATAACCCGTGCGCCGGCGTCGGCCAGCGCCAGCGTCGTCTCCAGACCGAGGCCTGAATAGCCACCGGTGACGATGGCCAGCGTGCCTGACAGATCCTGGCCCGCGAGCACCTCACCGGCGGTCGTTTTGGGCCCGAATCCTGACTTGATGGGGGTTTGTTGGGTAATCACAGGCATGCTCCTCACGGTTAACAGTGGCCGGCCAAACGCAGCCGGCGCGTCGATGAGAAGGAGTATGAAATTCCGTCACGGGACTGTGAATGCATGAAACCCCGAACTTCTGTCGAGATCGTCCAGGTTACGCGGCGAAAAAAGAAGAAAGTGGAGCATGGCGGCTCGCCAGGCGAGGTTTCCGGTCTGAGACAGGCAAAAAAAAAGCCAGCACCCGAGCTGGCTTAAAAAACACTGGAAGCAATGTGAGCAATGTCGTGCCTTCCACATCAGAGCCGCAAACTGTGGCCTTCCGTGAACTGCCAGGCGATGATAATAGTTATCAGTATCGTCTGTAAAGCACTTTGTTGAGAATTTTTCTCATTACCACACGAAGATTGCGCAATTACCACTCAGGGAACGGGTCCGCCATGTCCAGCCAATAGTCCACGCCAGCGGCCATTTCGTCGTCGTTCAGCAGGCAGTCGTCCAGCAGACGCACGATCGCCGCCTGTTGCAAGTGCTGGCCGATAAACACCAACTCCTGGCGCATGTCGCCGAACGGCTCCACCCATTTCTCCTGAATATGCGCCCGCGTTTGCGGATCCTGCGGCCAATTATCTTGCGGGATCGCGCGCCAAAAGGTGCCCGCCAGGCCGTAATGGGCGATGCCGCCGGCCTGGCTCCACTGCCCGGCCTGCCGCGGCCGCGTCGCCAGCCAGAAGAAGCCTTTCGAGCGCAGCAGCTTGCCGCCGCCCCAGTCGCCGTTGATCACGCGGTAGAACTTGTCCGGCGCAAACGGCCGCCGCGCCTGATAGACAAAGCTGCTGATGCCGTAGCTTTCCGTTTCCGGCACGTGTTCGCCGCGCAGCTCTTTCAGCCAGCCGGGCGCCTGCTGCGCCTTTTCAAAGCTGAAGCTGCCGGTATTCAGCACCGCCTCCAGAGGCAGTTTGCCCGGCGCGATCGGCACAATGCGGGCGTCGGGATTCAGGCTGGCCAGCAGCGCCATCACTTCGCCCTGCTGCGTTGGCGTCAACAGATCGGTCTTGCTGACCAGGATCACGTCGCAAAATTCAATTTGCTCAATCAACAGGTCCGCCACGCTGCGCAGATCGTCCTCGCCCAGGCTTTGGCCGGCTTCCTGCAGGCTTTGCGCCTGCTGGTATTGCTGAATGAAATTCACCCCGTCGACCACCGTCACCAGCGTATCCAGCCGGGCGAATTGGGACAGGCTTTCGCCCGTTTCATCCTCAAAGGTAAAGGTTTCCGCCACCGGCAGCGGCTCCGAGATGCCGCTCGATTCGATCAACAGGTAATCGAAACGCCCCTCCTGCGCCAGTTCGCGCACCGACACCAGCAGGTCTTCGCGCAGCGTGCAGCAGATGCAGCCGTTGCTCATCTCCACCAGCTTCTCTTCCTGGCGATCGAGATGCACTTCATTCTCCACCAGCGCGGCGTCAATGTTCACTTCGCTCATGTCGTTAACAATCACCGCCACGCGCATGCCCTGCCGGTTGTTCAGGATATGGTTCAGCACCGTGGTCTTGCCGGCGCCGAGGAAGCCGGAAAGCACGGTCACGGGAAGTTGTTTCATGGGGACCTCATTAAAATTCATTGCGTAATGCCTGGTAACCGCGCACCAGTTCGACGTTGGTGGCGGCCACTTCTTCCGAAAACTGCAGCGCGCCGCGATCGACCTGGCGATAGCGCGACAGATCGCTGTCCGGCCCCACGCGTTCGGTCGAGGGGATATAGCGGTTTTCCGGCAGCGTCACGCCGTCCACCACCGCGTTGTAGCGCACCACGCAGCCGGACTGAACGTGGCAGTTGAACAGCACGCTGTTGAAACCGATAAACACCCGATCGCCGATGCGACACGGGCCGTGCACGATGGCGCGGTGGGCGATCGAGCTGTAACGGCCGATGGTCACCGCCGCCCCGCTCTTGGAGTGGATCACCACGCCATCCTGAATATTGGAGTGCGAGCCGATGACGATCGGCTCCATGTCGCCGGCGGCGTTCAACTCGTCGGCGCGGATCACCGCATACGGGCCGACGTAAACGAAATCTTCAACGATCACCCGACCGCAAATAATGGCGGTGGGATCGATGTAGGCCAGCGGCGAGACCTGCGGCAGATGACCGCTGGGATTTTTACGCAGCATGGTGTTCTCCCCGCCAACTCAGCTCCGCCACCGCATTGTGGGCATGCAGGCTCTCCTGATGTTCAACGCGCAGCGAGAAAGCGCGGTAGTCGCACTGGCTGCGCAGCATGCGGTACAGGCGCCGCGCCGCATCCTCGCAAAACATCAGGTTCTGACCGTTGGCCAGCGCGAAGGCCTGCTCGTCGCGGCGTTTCACCAGCGTTTGCACTGGCGTGCCCAGCGCGTGTTCGATGCGGTCGATCAGTTTTACCGGTTCGAACGCCCGTTCATTCTCGGGCGTTACTGTGATCCAGGCCCAGCTGCGCTGGCTGTGGGGGGTGGCCGGCATTCCCTGCTCCAACAGCCACTCGCTCACCTGCCGCTGGCTGACCCGCTCCGCCTCCTGTTCAAAATCAAACTGGAACTGTTGCTGCGCCAGCTGGCGGCTGAGCGCCGCTGAACTCGGGCAGGTGGAGGAATAAGGCACGCCGACGGTCAGCGCCAGCGTCAGCGTGTCCGTCAGGGTGGCCTCGATGCGCAGCGGATAGGCTTTCCAGCCGCGCTGCGGCGACAGCAGCGCCGGGCGCGACAGCAACAGCTCGCCGCTGAGCGTCAGGCTGGCGCGATCGCTGTGTTCCGGCTGCGAAGCCAAAAAGGCCTGCAACGTCCGACCGATGCGCTGTGGCGTCAGCTCTCCCTGCGTCAACTCGTCCAGCGCCAGATACAGCCGCGACATGTGAATGCCGCGTTCCCCCGCCGCTTCGGCGCGCAGGTTGATACCGGCGTCGACCTTCGCCATCAATGGCTTGCCGGCCAGCTCCAGCGGCAGCGCGATCCCTTGCATCCCGACCCAATCGAGCCCGACATCACTCATTTCGCCGCGCCATGCCTGAGCGTCCGGCAGCGAACGGCGTGGTGGAAGTGCAACTTCGTTCATACATCCCCTTGCGTTATGGTGACTTTGCCGGGGAACGGTAACATGATTTTGTTATATTATAACATAACATAAAAAACTTTTTTCTTGCCGCTGAACGGGCTGATTAATCAAGTCGCAGAAAACTCAGCGATTTTGCTCAATGGATTGGGCTGCTGGTCAGAGTGCGATACACTAACGCTATTGCTGATTAACCCATGAGCCTCTATGCGTGGTTTACCCTTTTGGATACTGTCGTTGTGCCTGACGGGCTCTGCCCTGGCCGCGACAACACCGCCCGCGCCCGCCGCGGCGCCGCTGCCGGACATTCGCCAAAGCGGCTTTGTTTATTGCGTCAGCGGCATACTGAATACCTTCAACCCGCAAATGGCCAGCAGCGGCCTGACGGTGGATACCCTGGCCGCCCAGCTGTACGATCGCCTGCTGGACGTCGATCCCTACACCTATCGCCTGATCCCCGAGCTGGCGCAAAGCTGGGAAGTGCTGGATAACGGCGCCACCTACCGCTTCCATTTGCGCAAGGACGTGCCGTTCCAGACCACCGCTTGGTTCACGCCCACCCGCAAGATGAACGCCGACGACGTGGTGTTCAGCTTTGCCCGCGTATTCGATCAAAAACACCCGTATCACGACGTGAACGGCGGCGAATACCCCTATTTCGACAGCCTGCAGTTCGGCGATTCGGTGCAGAGCGTGAGAAAGCTCGACGACTACACGGTGGAAATTCGCCTGCAGTCGCCCGACGCCTCGTTCCTGTGGCACCTGGCGACTCATTATGCGCCGGTATTGTCCGCCGAATACGCCGACGCGCTGACGCGCGAAGGCCATCAGGAGCTGATCGATCGCGAGCCGGTCGGCAGCGGCCCGTTCCTGCTCAACGAATACCGCTCGGGGCAATATATTCGCCTGGCGCGCAACGCCGCCTACTGGAAGGGCCTGCCGCGCATGCCGCAGGTGGTGATCGATCTGGGCGCCGGCGGCACGGGCCGCCTCTCCAAGCTGCTGACCGGCGAGTGCGACGTACTGGCCTATCCGGCGGCCAGCCAGCTGTCGATTCTACGCGACGATCCGCGCCTGCGCCTGACGCTGCGTCCGGGGATGAACATCGCCTATCTGGCGTTCAACACCCGCAAACCGCCGCTCGACAACCTCAACGTGCGCCAGGCGATCTCGCTGGCGATCAACAACCAGCGGTTGATGCAGTCGATCTATTACGGCACGGCGGAAACCGCCGCCTCGATCCTGCCGCGCGCCTCCTGGGCCTACGACAACGACGCGCACGTCACCGAGTACGATCCGGCCAAATCTCGCGAGATGCTGCGGCAGGCCGGCGTCAGCCAGCTGAACCTGAAGCTGTGGGTGCCGACCGCCTCGCAGTCTTACAACCCGAGCCCGCTGAAAACCGCCGAACTGATCCAGGCCGATCTCGGCCAGGTGGGCATCAACGTCACCATCGTGCCGGTGGAGGGCCGTTTCCAGGAAGCGCGCCTGATGGAGATGAACCACGATCTGACCCTGACCGGCTGGGCCACCGACAGCAACGATCCGGACAGCTTCTTCCGGCCGCTGCTGAGCTGCGCGGCAATCCGTTCGCAAACCAACTATGCTCACTGGTGTGATCCGGGCTTTGACGAAGTGCTGCAGAACGCGCTGCTGTCGCAGCAGCTGTCTCAGCGCATCGACAACTACCGCAAGGCGCAGAAAATCCTCGAGCAGCAATTGCCGGTGCTGCCGCTGGCGTCTTCCCTGCGCCTGCAGGCCTATCGTTACGACATCAAGGGATTGGTGCTGAGCCCGTTCGGCAACGCCTCGTTCGCCGGGGTGTACCGTGAATCCGCGCCGGAGGTGAAAAAGTGATTATCTTTACCCTGCGCCGCATTCTGCTGCTGCTGATCACGCTGTTCTTCCTGACGCTGGTCAGCTTCAGCCTGAGCTATTTCACGCCGCGCGCGCCGCTGAACGGCGCCGCCCTGCTGGACGCCTATCAGTTCTACTTCGTCAGCCTGCTGCACTGGGACTTCGGCGTCTCCAGCATCAACGGCCAGGCGATCAGCGAACAGCTGCGCGAAGTGTTCCCGGCCACCATGGAACTGTGCCTGCTGGCCTTCGCCCTGGCGCTGTTCATCGGCATTCCGCTGGGCATCATCGCCGGCGTGCTGCGCGGCAAGTGGCAGGACACCGCCATCAGCACCTTCGCGCTGCTGGGCTTTTCGATGCCGGTGTTCTGGCTGGCGCTGCTGCTGATGCTGTTCTTCTCGTTGCATCTGGGCTGGCTGCCGGTTTCCGGCCGTTTCGATCTGCTGTATCAGGTGAAACCCATCACCGGTTTCGCGCTGATCGACGCCTGGCTGTCGGACTCGCCGTACCGCGCCGAGATGATCGGCAGCGCGCTGCGCCACATGATCCTGCCGATCGCCGCGCTGGCGGTGGCGCCCACCACCGAAGTGGTGCGGCTGATGCGCATCAGCACCGACGACGTGCTGAGCCAAAACTACATCAAGGCCGCCGCCACCCGCGGCCTGTCGCGCTTTACCATCATTCGTCGCCACGTGTTGCACAACGCGCTGCCGCCGATCGTGCCCAAACTGGGGCTGCAGTTCTCCACCATGCTTACGCTGGCGATGATCACCGAAGTGGTATTCAGCTGGCCGGGCCTCGGCCGGTGGCTGATCAACGCCATTCGCCAGCAGGACTATGCGGCGATCTCCGCCGGCGTGATGGTGGTCGGCACGCTGGTGATCACCATTAACGTTCTGGCCGACATTCTGGGTGCGGCAACCAACCCGCTGAAACATAAGGAATGGTATGCCCTTCGATAACGTATACCGCGAGAAAAAGATGCCGAGCCCGCTGCGCTACACCTGGCGGATTTTCTACGGCGACGCGCTGGCGATGATCGGTTTTTACGGCGTGATCGCCCTGCTGCTGCTGTCGCTGTTCGGCAGCCTGCTGGCGCCCTATGCGCTGGATCAGCAGTTCCTCGGCTATCAACTGCTGCCGCCGTCCTGGTCGCGCTACGGCAACGTGTCGTTCTTTCTCGGCACCGACGATCTCGGGCGCGACATCCTCAGCCGCCTGTTGACCGGCACCGCCGCCACCTTCGGTTCCGCGCTGGCGGTGACGCTGGCCGCGGCGTTCTGCGGGGTGATCCTCGGCGTGTTCGCCGGCGTCACCCACGGGCTGCGCTCGGCGGTGCTTAACCACATTCTCGATACCCTGCTGTCGATTCCGTCGCTGCTGCTGGCGATCGTGGTGGTGGCGTTTATCGGCCCCAAACTGGAACACGCCATGCTGGCGGTGTGGCTGGCTCTGCTGCCGCGCATGGTGCGCACCATCTACAGCGCGGTGCATGATGAGCTGGAGAAAGAGTACGTGGTGGCGGCGCGGCTTGACGGCGCTTCCACGCTGCAGATCCTGTGGTATGCGGTCATGCCGAACATCGCGGCGGTGCTGGTGACCGAATTCACCCGCGCGCTGTCGATGGCTATTTTGGATATCGCCGCGCTCGGCTTCCTCGATCTCGGCGCGCAGTTGCCTTCTCCTGAATGGGGAGCGATGCTCGGCGATTCGCTCGAGCTGGTGTACGTCGCGCCCTGGACGGTGATGCTGCCCGGCGCGGCCATCCTCGTCAGCGTGCTGCTGGTTAACCTGTTGGGCGACGGTATGCGCCGCGCAATCAATGCCGGGGTGGAATAATGCCGTTACTTGATATCCGCAATCTGACGATTGAATTTATGACCGCCGAAGGGCCGGTCAAGGCGGTCGATCGCGTCAGCATGACGCTGACCGAGGGTGAGGTGCGCGGCCTGGTGGGCGAATCGGGCTCCGGCAAGAGTCTGATCGCCAAAGCCATCTGCGGCGTGACCAAAGACAACTGGCGTGTCACCGCCGATCGTTTCCGCTTCGACGACATCGATCTGCTGCAGCTGAGCCCGCGCGAGCGGCGCAAGCTAGTGGGCCACAACGTCTCAATGATCTTCCAGGAGCCGCAGTCCTGTCTCGACCCTTCCGAGAGCATCGGCCGCCAGCTGGCGCAGGCCATCCCGGGCTGGACCTACAAGGGCCACTGGTGGCAGCGCTTCAACTGGCGCAAACGCCGCGCCATCGAGTTGCTGCACCGCGTCGGCATCAAGGATCATGACGACATCATGGGCAGCTTCCCGTACGAGCTGACGGAAGGCGAGTGCCAGAAAGTGATGATCGCCATCGCGCTGGCCAACCAACCGCGCCTGCTGATCGCCGATGAGCCGACCAACGCCATGGAACCGACCACGCAGGCGCAGATTTTCCGCCTGTTGGCGCGCCTCAACCAGAACAACAACACCACCATTCTGCTGATCAGCCACGACCTGCAGATGATGAGCAAGTGGGCCGATCGGGTGAACGTGCTGTACTGCGGGCAAACGGTGGAGAGCGCCCAGTGCGAAGAGTTGCTGGCGGCGCCGCACCACCCTTACACCCAGGCGCTGATCCGCGCCATGCCGGACTTCGGCCGCTCGCTGCCGCACAAAAGCCGGTTGAATACGCTGCCGGGCGCCATTCCTTCGCTGGAGCACCTGCCGATCGGCTGCCGCCTGGGGCCGCGCTGCCCTTACGCGCAGAAGAAGTGCATCGAAACGCCGCGCCTGCGCCCGGTCAAAAACCACTTCTTCGCCTGCCACTTCCCGCTGAACATGGAGGAGCAATAACATGGAAACGCTGTTGGAAGTGCGCAACCTGAGCAAAACCTACCGCTACCGCACCGGGCTGTTCCGCCGCCAGCACGTTGAGGCGGTGAAATCGGTCAGCTTTACCCTGCGCGAAGGCCAGACGCTGGCGGTGATCGGCGAGAACGGCTCCGGCAAATCCACGCTGGCGAAGATGCTCTCCGGCATGGTGGAGCCGACCGCCGGCGAACTGTTGATCGACGATCATCCGCTGGAATTCGGCGACTATCGCTACCGCAGCCAGCGCATTCGCATGATTTTTCAGGATCCGAGCACCTCGCTCAACCCGCGCCAGCGCATCGGCCAGCTGCTGGACGCGCCGCTGCGGCTGAACACCGATCTTGAGCCTGCCGAGCGCGAGCAGCGTATCAACCAGACGCTGCGCCAAGTCGGCATGCTGCCGGATCACGCCTACTACTATCCGCACATGCTGGCCTCCGGGCAAAAACAGCGCGTCGCGCTGGCGCGCGCGCTGATCCTGCAACCGAAGGTGATCGTCGCCGATGAGGCGCTGGCCTCGCTGGACATGTCGATGCGCTCGCAAATCATCAACCTGATGCTGGAGCTGCAGGAAAAACACGGTATTTCCTATATCTACGTCACCCAGCACCTCGGCATGATGAAGCATATCAGCGACCAGGTGCTGGTGATGCACGAAGGGGAAATCGTCGAACGCGGCAGCACCGCGGAGGTGTTGGCGGCGCCGCTGCACGAATTGACCAAGCGCCTTATCGCCAGCCACTTCGGCGAAGCGCTGACCGCCGATGCCTGGCGGCGCGACGGCGGCCGCTTCTGAGTCACGCCTTCACCTACAAACCCGCTGCGGCGGGTTTTTTATCGCCTTGCGCGCCTGCCGCTTAGCGAGAAAGCGCACATGCAAATTACATTCTTGTTATATATCCTTATATTTTATTCCTTTCAGTTATTGATTAGTCCGTAACATTATTTTATCTCGCCAGGACGATCGGTGAGGATATCCCCTACGTTGCACTTCTCATACGACAGGATATCGCACTGATGAACAGCCTTCGCCATCGCCGCCTTACGCAGTTTCTGCTCACCTTGGCCGCCGGTTTTTCTGTTTACGGCCACGCGCTGTGCTGCGATGAGCTGCGCTAAATCCGCCTTTCGCCCCGCCTGCGGGCATGTTGCCTCTTTGTCCAGCCGCCGCTGCCGTACGCAGCGTTGGCTGTTGATCATGATTAAGGATTGACCCTATGGAACGACTCCGTCGACAACATAATGCCCAGTGGTATCACGAAACCCAAAGCAGCGTGCGGGGCGATGCGCCGCTGGAGCCTCAGGCGGCTACCCTGCGTGACCGTTTTCTGCTGGGGCTGGGCGCCTTCGCCGATGAAGCCTTAAACAGTGCGCTCAGCGCTCGCGCCGGCGTGTTCAGCGCCTCGTTGGCCGGTTACCACGCGCTGTTTCCCGACCAGGTGCCGCTGTCACGATACGTGACATTGTCACCCTACGATCGCCTCAGCACCGCGTTGACCGTCGCTCAGGTGACGGGTGTGCAATCGCTTTGTAGCCACTACGCCGCTCGCCTCGCCCCGCTGCACAGCCCGGACGCCTCCCGGGAAAGCAATATCCGCCTCGCTCAGATCACCCAATATGCCCGCCAGCTTGCCAGCCAACCCACGCTGATTTGCCGCAAGGCGCTGCAACAGCTCGCCGACGTCGGGCTGAGCCCGGCGGATATCGTCACCTTTTCGCAAATCATCGGTTTTGTCAGCTATCAGGCGCGCGTGGTCGCGGGCGTCGCGGCGTTGGCCGGCCGGCCGGCGGTGGTGGTGCCCGGCTTCCCTAACGTCGAAGACGCCGATGGCGTCGCGTTCAGTGCCGAAGAGTTAAGCTGGACCGCGCGTCTGCCGCCAATCGACACCGAAGCCGCCGCCGCCGAACAGCTTGACGTGCTGGATCAGAGTCACCCGCAGGCGCGCGCCGAATCTTATTATCTGCTGTTGGCGCACAATGCCGCCGCACTGCGCGAGCGTAACGGGGTGTTCAACGGCATCAATGCCGAAGGATATGGGTTATCGAGCCGCCTGAAGGCGCTGGCGACGCTGGCGGTCTCGCGCATCAACGGCAGCCACTATTGCGCATCCACGGTGACACAAGAACTCCAGGACGACGGACTGGCCCAGGCGCTGTTCGCCGGGCTGCCTCAGGGGCTGGCATTTACCGAGGATGCCGTCAAACGCGCGGTGATCCACACCGCCGCCGAACTGACGCGCGCACCGGAGAAATTTACCCCGCAGAGCGTGCAGCCGTTGTTCAACAGCGGCCTGAATCAGGCGCAGGCGCTGGAGGTGATCCTCACCGCCGCGCTCTACGCCTGGGAAAATCGCCTGCGCCAAACGCTGGGCGATGCGGAACCGGCACAACCGGCGCCGTGATCTGTCATCACTGAGTTGACGGCTAGCGTCCTTCGCCGTTAACTCACCCTTCTCTGTTTCGGCGAAAAACTTCACCAAAATATAAATTGATAAAGCAAAAATCCAAACACACTTCATTTATCAGGATTATGATTCGTTTTGTTCTACCATCGGCGAAAAACAGGGTTCGTCAAAATTATGTCTGCAAACAAAGTAATAGGCAGATTGCGCCATCGCTCAATTCTGTAACCGTCCTCATCGCATAAGCAGTAAAACAAGGTTTTAACCCTGCTAATTAATAGATGAACTCATTAACACCCCTAACCTTTCAGCAGTGGTCGTCTTGCTATTTAGTTTCTATGATTAAGCCGATAGCGGCGTTGTGATGACCCCTTTTAAATATTCAACAAAGATAAACGCTCGCCGTTATTCCCATTATTTTAATTTTCTATCACAGCAAAAAAATATTGTGAGGTAACCCTATGTCTGAACAAGAACTTAAATCCAGCAACAGTATCGTTAACGTGATTGTCGTCATCGATACCGATGCCCTGATAGAAGCATTCGAGAATAACAACCCCAGCCAGGACGCCGGCAACCCGACGGGCATTGGCCATCAATACGCCTATATGGTCGTCACCTCCGAACAGGTGATCGGCGGCTCCGGCACGGCGGACCTGAACTTTAAGGCCAATGTCGGCGATGTCATTCGCTGGACCGGCACCTCGGAATCCGCCAATTTCGACGCCAGCGTGCTGATCTACGGGCTGCCGCAGTTCGGCAGCGGCAACCAGGTTTTCTCCAACCCGACCTTCAAAATGTATACCCGCAGCTCGATGATGCCGGCGCAAAATACCGTATTCCCCGTCAGCTTCACCAACCAAACCTATTGGTTTATACAGGCGGACATTACCAATACCGGCACGGAAAACTATTGCATCCAATTTGGCCTTTATTATCGGCCAAACGGCGGCGATCAGAAATTACTGGGTTATTTCTATTGGGATCCGACCATTACCATCAGTAATTAACATGATTTCATCGGCCGTTAGAGAAAACATGATTATGGCCCCGTAGGGCCATAATCATGGCGGGAACATAGGATAAACATAAACGTCTCTATTCTTTTTGCCGCCGCAACCACTCGCTGGCGGCATCGAAAAACTTCTGCGCCAACGGCGTGGCGCGCTCCGACATATCGACCACCACCGCCGCATGACGCGGCATGGCGCCGATGGCCACCGGACGGCGCTGCAACGCCGGCATCAGCGGCGATTGCAGCTGGCCGCGCGGAAACAGTCCGCAGCCCAAGCCGACGAAAATGCCCTCGAGCAGTTGGAAGATCGAGGCAGTCTCCAGCCGCGTGTGCAGCGTCAACCCGGCGTCGCGGAAATGCTGATCGAGATAGCGGCGGAAATACCGCGTCGGCTCGGCCAGGCACAGCGGCAAGGCGGCCACCGCCTCCAGCGGCAACGGCGTGTCGCCCACCAGCTTAGGGAAGTGTTGCGGATGAAATACCAGCTCTACGCCGGTTTCCACCAGCGGTTGTGATTGAAAATGCAGTTCCTTCAGCGTCGACAGCTCGAAAAAGCCGATGCCGATGTCGACGGTATGCGCCGTCAACGCCTCCAGCAATTGATCGGCGCTCAGCACCGCCAGCCGGTAATCAAGATGGGGATAACGCTCGCTGACCGCCTTGAGCATTTCCGCCACCGAGATGCTGCACTGCGGCACCACGCCAAGGCGCAACGTGCCGTGCAAACCGTGCTTGAGCGACTCCACCTCCAGCTTCAGCCCTTGGTAAACCGAGACGATCTCACGCGCCCACGCCAGCACCCGCTCGCCTTCGGCGGTAAAACCGCCGAAATGGTTGCCGCGGTTAATCAGCGAAACGCCCAGCTCTTTTTCCAGATTTTTCAATCGCATGGACAGCGTCGGCTGGCTGACGAAGCTGGCCTCCGCCGCCCGGCCGAAGTGGCGTTCCCGTTCTAAATTACACAAATAAATCAGTTGTTTAATATCCATAGCGCGGCTCAATGATCGGCATTCGCGCTCAGTATACCACCGGGCGTCGTCGCTCGCCCGGTGAGTCAGAGCTTCAGCTTCATGTAATCCATCAGGCGTGAGAACACGCCGCCCTGCGGCACCGCCTGCAGCGCCACCAGCGGCAGGGTTTTCACCACCTGGCCATTATCGCTGATGCGGATCTCGCCAACGGTTTGTCCTTTGTTGACCGGCGCTTCCAGCCGCGCGGCATTGATCACGTACTGCGCCTTCAGCTTGTCCGCCTCGCTTTTCGGCAGGCTGAGCGTCTGGTCCTGCGCGCTGCCGACCGGCAAGCGGTGGCTTTCGCCGTACCAGACCGGCTCTTCCCCCAGGCTCTGGCCGGCGCTGAACAGGTGTACGGTGGTAAAGTCGCGCAGCCCCCACGTCAACAGCTTACGCGCCTGTTCCTCGCGGCCTTTGGAACTTTTGCCGCCCATCACCACGGCGATCAGGCGGCGATCTCCTTCGGTGGCGGAGGCGATGATGTTGAAGCCGGCCGAGGCGGTGTGCCCGGTTTTCAGGCCGTCGACGTGCAGAGTCTTATCCCACAGCAGGCCGTTGCGGTTCTGCTGCGTGATGCCGTTCCACGTCAGCGATTTCTCGCTGTACATGTGGTATTCCGCCGGCTCGCTCATGATGATGGCGCGCGCGATCACCGCCAGATCGCCGGCGGTGGTGAACTGCCCTGGCGCATCCAGCCCGTGCACCGTCTCAAAATGGGTGTTCTGCAATCCCAACTGGGCGCTCTTCTCATTCATCAGCTTGACGAAGTTGGCCTGACTGCCGGCGACATAGTCCGCCATCGCCACGCACGCGTCGTTGCCGGAATCAATGATGATGCCGCGGCTGAGATCGCGCACCGTGACCCTGTCACCGGGTTTCAGAAACATCAGCGAGGATCCTTTGAACACCGGGTTGCCCTGCGCCCAGGCGTCTTTCCCCACGGTGACGACATCGTCGAGGCCAATCTTATGCTGGTCGAGCGCATGGTCGATCACCAACCCAGTCATCAGTTTGGTCAGGCTGGCCGGATTGCGCCGCTCGTCGGCATTGCCGGCGGCCAACACCTGGCCAGTGGTGTAATCCATCAACACGTAAGAGGCGGCGTCTATCGCCGGCGGAGTCATGGCGGGAAAATGGGACACCGTTTCCGCCGCCTGCGCCGCCAAAGGCAGTAAGATACCGCCGATCACTACTGATACTGAACGCTTCACGCTGTGTTCCTCAGGCCCGCAGGCTAAATAAAATTCCAATGTAATCCGTGAGATAGACTGCATGAATTCACTTTCAGACGAAACCATTACTCTTTTGCAGCGGGTGTCTTTATGCAACCATTTGTTTAGGTCAACAAACATCTGCGATAGATATGCTCTATGCCGCCATTGCCCCATTCGATTAGACGCCCGCCTGCCGCGCTCCTAAACTTGTGACATAAATACGCAAAACGCATAAAAAAGCGTTTACTTTTTAGCTACAACCACCTGCGAAGTGTCACCATGAAATTCAAACCGTCAATCAAGCCTTATACCGGCCCGGCGGGCGGCTGGGGTTCGCTTGAAGCCACCACCCGCTTTGTCCTCGACAGTAAACAAACGCTAAAAAACATGCGCAACCTGATGCGCGTCAACAAGGCGCGCGGCTTCGACTGCCCCGGTTGCGCCTGGGGCGACGACAACCACAGCACCTTCAGCTTTTGCGAAAACGGCGCCAAAGCGGTCAGTTGGGAAGCGACGCGCAGCGCCGTGGAGCCTGAGTTCTTCGCCGCCCACAGCGTCAGCACCCTGCAGCAGCAGAGCGACTATTTCCTCGAGTATCAGGGGCGCCTCACCCATCCGATGCGCTACAACGCCGAAACCGACCACTATGAGCCTATCCATTGGCCGGACGCGCTGGCGCTGATCGCCAAACACATCAACGGCATGGACAACCCGAACCAGATCGAGCTGTATACCTCGGGCCGCGCCAGCAACGAAGCGTCGTACCTTTATCAGCTGTTTGGCCGCATGCTCGGCACCAGCAACTTCCCCGACTGTTCCAATATGTGCCACGAGGCGAGCGGCGTTGGGCTGAAGCAGAGCATCGGCGTCGGCAAAGGCACCATCCGCATCGATGACTTCGAAAAGGCCGATGCCATCTTCGTGTTCGGTCAAAACCCCGGCACCAACCACCCGCGCATGCTGCACAGCCTGAAAAACGCCGCCCGACGCGGCGCGCGCATCGTCAGCTTTAACACCCTGCGCGAACGTGGGCTGGAAAGGTTCGCCGATCCGCAGGATCCGGTGCAGATGCTGACGCCAAAATCCTCGCCGATCAGCTCTTCCTATTACCAGCCGAATCTGGGTGGCGATATGGCGGCGGTGCGCGGCATGGTGAAAGCCCTGCTGGAAACCCACCGTCAGCGCCTCGCCGCCGGTGAGCCCCCCCTGTTTGACCTGGCGTTTATCGAACGGCACAGCGTCGGCGTAGAGGCTTATCTGGCGCAGGTGGACGCCACCGAGTGGCAGACCATCACCGCGCAATCGGGCCTGAGCGAAGCGCAATTGCGCCAGGCGGCGGCCACCTACCAGGGCGCCGAACGGGTGATCTGCACCTGGGCGATGGGCGTGACGCAGCATAAACACTCTATCGCGACGGTGCGCGAAATCACCAACCTGCAGCTGCTGTTCGGGCAACTGGGCAAACCGGGCGCCGGTCTGTGCCCGGTACGCGGCCACAGCAACGTCCAGGGCAACCGCACCATGGGGATCGATGAGAAGTCGCCGAAGGCGCTGCTCGACAGCCTGGAACGCCACTTTAACTTCACCGCCAATCGCGCGCTGGGCCACAACACGGTGGAAGCGATCGAAGCGATGCTGCGCGGCGAAGTGAAAGTGCTGATCGCGCTGGGCGGCAATCTGGCCGCCGCAGCGCCGGACACCGAGCGCACCGCCCGCGCCCTGCGCAACTGCGATTTGACGGTACACATCAGCACCAAACTTAACCGCAGCCACCTGGTGACCGGCAAAGACGCGTTGATCCTGCCAACGCTGGGCCGCACCGAGCTGGATATGCAGGCCAGCGGCTCGCAGTACATCACGGTCGAAGATTCTTTCAGCATGGTTCACGCTTCGGAAGGCATCGGCAAACCGCTGGCGGATACGCAACGTTCGGAAACCGCGATCGTTTGCGGCATTGCCGACGCGGTGCTGGGCACGCAGCAGCTGGACTGGCTGGAGTTGGCCGACGACTACTCGCTGATCCGCGATCATATCGCCGCCACCATTCCCGGCTTCGAGGATTTCAACCGGCGCTGCGACCAGCCCGGCGGGTTCTACCTGGGCAACGCCGCCGCCGAACTGCGCTTCGCCACGCCAAGCGGCAAGGCGGAATTCAGCGCCGCCGCGCTGCCGGCGACCCTGTTCCCGCAGCTGGGCGACGAGCAAGCGCCGTTTACCCTGCAAACCCTGCGTTCGCACGATCAGTACAACACCACCATCTATGGCCTGGATGACCGCTACCGCGGCGTTTACGGGCAGCGCGAAGTGTTGTTCATCCATCCGGAAGATCTGGCGGCGCTGGGCCTGCAGGATGGCGAACGGGTAGAGATAGAAACCCTGTGGAACGACGGCGTGGTGCGCAAGGTGGACGGCTTCAAGCTGGTGAGTTACGACATTCCGCGTGGCAACCTGGCGGCCTACTATCCGGAAACCAACCCGCTGGTGCCGCTGGCGAGCTTCGGCGACGGCACCGGCACCCCGACGTCGAAGTCTATCCCGGTGGTGATTCGCCGCAGCGAGCAGCAACCCTCGCTGCGTATTGCCTGAAAACGCGCGCCCGGTTCACGCCGGGCGCGCCAATATCTCCAGGATGGTCTGCAATTCGTCAGACAGCTGATGCCTGCGCCAGACGAAGTAGAGATCGCTCACGCCCTCCTCGCCCATTTCCACCACCTTCAGCCCCGGCGCCGGCAAGATCTGCGGCAGCAAAGAGCCAGGCACGCAGGCGACGCCGCAACCGGCTTGCACGCAGGCCGCCATCGCGGCATAAGATTCCATTTCCAGCGTCATGCGCGGCTTCAGCCCGCGCGAGGCCAGCCAGTGATCGACCTTCAGGCGGAACGAGCATTCGCGGCTGAAGGTGTAAAACTCCAGCGCCGCCAGGATAGCGGCGTCGGGTTGCCCGGCGTCGGCCGGCATCAGCAGCACCAGCCGCTCGTCAAACGCCTTTTGGCTGGCCAGCAACGGATGTTCAATCGGGCCGTCGGTGATCGCCAGATCGAGAGTACTGTCGATCAGCATGCGCTCCAGCACCAATGAATCGCGGCTGAGCACGTTGATCTGCAGATGGGGTTGTAAACGGCGCAGCCGGGCGATGCGCGCCGGCAAATGGCTGACCAGCGAGAAATCCAGCGCCCCGAGGTTCAGCAGCCCGTGCTGGTACTCGCCGGCGAACAGTTGCTTGCTGCGCTCAGCCTGCGCCACGATGTCGCGCGCCTGCTGGTAGAACAACCGGCCTTTGGGATTGACGTACAGCCGGTTCTTGTCGCGAAAAAACAGTTCGCCACCCAGCGACTCCTCCAGCTCGCGCAGCCGCAGCGTGACGTTGGAAGGCACGCAGTGCAGCTCGCGGGCGGCGGCGGCGATGGTTTTATGCTCCACCACGGTACAGAAAAACTTCAGCTGACTCAGCTTCATTTATCATTCATTTTTAGTTAGTGTTTTAGTTAAAAACAATCACTTTAGATTAGCATCGATTTCATCTACAGTCTGCCAACACCCTGAGGAGGACCTCTGATGCCACTGAATGACCTACTGACGCTGCCCGGCGTGGCGGCCCAACCGGACGCGGTAACCGATGGTTACGTGTTCAACCACACCATGATCCGCGTGAAGGACCTGACCAAGGCGCTGGATTTCTATACCCGCGTACTGGGCTTTACGCCTGTCTATCTGGAAACGTTCGAAGAAGCCGCTTTCACCATCTGCTACCTGACGCGCAGCCCGCGCGAGCAGATCCCGCAGGATGACGACGAACGCAAACGCTGGGCGCTGAGCCAACCGGGCATTCTCGAACTGACCCATAACCACGGCACCGAAAATCAGGCGGATTTCCACTACCACAACGGCAACGGCGAGCCGCGCGGCTTTGGCCACCTGTGCGTCACGGTGCCGGACGTGCGCGCCGCCTGTGAGCGTTTTGAGCGCCTGGGCGTCACCTTCCAGAAACGCCTGCATGAAGGCCGCATGAACTACGTGGCGTTCATTCGCGATCCGGACGATTACTGGATTGAAATCCTGCAGCCGACGCCGCTGCGGGACTGATTGCCCCCTCCTTCACCCCGGCCCTCGCGCCGGGGTTTTTCGTCGATAGCGCTTCGATTGACCATTCTTGCGCAAAATCGCGCGGCAACGCGGGGTTCCGTGACGTTAGGCTTGCTCGCAGCGGGTGATTCGCGTAAAACTGTCAGCCGCAAATCTTGCCACTCACAACCCATTCACTGGACGATATGTTTCAAGATAACCCGCTGCTGGCGCAGCTTAAACAGCAACTTCACTCTCAGACCCCGCGCGTTGAAGGCGTCGTGAAAGGGACTGAGAAAGGCTTTGGCTTTCTTGAAGTAGACGGTCAAAAAAGCTACTTCATTCCACCGCCGTACATGAAGAAAGTCATGCACGGGGATCGCATTATCGCCACCCTGCACACCGAGAAAGAGCGCGAAATCGCCGAGCCGGAAACCCTGGTCGAGCCGTTCCTGTCGCGCTTTGTCGGCCGCGTGCAAAAGCGCGACGATCGTCTGTCCATCGTGCCCGATCATCCGTTGCTGAAAGAGGCGATTCCGTGCCGCCCGGTGCGTGAACTGACCCACAACTTCCAGGCCGGCGACTGGGCGGTGGCGGAAATGCGTCGCCACCCGCTGAAAGGCGATCGCGGCTTCAACGCCGATCTGACCCAGTTTATCACCGACGGTGAAGACCATTTCGCCCCGTGGTGGGTGACGCTGGCACGCCACAATCTGGAAAAAGAAGCGCCGGAGATGCAGGCCCTCAGCGAGCCGGACGCCGCGCTGACGCGTGAAGACCTGACCGCGCTTGAATTCGTCACCATCGACAGCGCCAGCACCGAAGACATGGACGATGCGCTGTATGTGACCGACAACGGTGACGGTTCGCTGCAGTTGACCATCGCCATCGCCGATCCGACCGCCTACGTCGAGCAAGGCAGCAAGCTGGACGATATCGCCCGCGTGCGCGCCTTCACCAACTACCTGCCGGGCTTCAACATCCCGATGCTGCCGCGCGATCTGTCGGACAACCTGTGTTCGCTGCGCCCTAACGAGCGCCGCCAGGTGCTGGCCTGCCGCGTAACCATCGCCGCCGACGGCGCGCTGGGCGACGATATTCAGTTCTTCGCCGCCGAGATCGAATCCAAAGCCAAACTGGTGTACGACGAAGTCTCCGACTGGCTGGAAGGCATTGCAGGCTGGCAGCCGCCGAGCGACGCCATCGCACAACAGATCACCCTGTTGAAACGCGTTTGCGACGCGCGTAACGCCTGGCGCCACCAGCATGCGCTGGTATTCAAAGATCGCCCGGACTACCGCTTCGTGTTGGGTGAAAAAGGCGACGTGCTGGAGATCGTCACCGAGCAGCGCCGCAGCGCCAACCGTATCGTTGAAGAGTGCATGATCGCCGCCAACGTCTGCGCCGCCATCGTGCTGCGCGATCGCCTGGGCTTCGGCGTGTACAACGTGCACACCGGTTTCGATCCCGCGTTGGTTGAGCAAGCGGTCACCGTATTGCAGGCTAACGGCGTGGAAGCCGAAGCCGAAAAACTGCTGACCCTTGAGGGCTTCTGCGAACTGCGCCGCCATCTGGATGCGCAGCCGACCCAGTTCCTCGACAGCCGCATCCGCCGCTTCCAGACCTTCGCCGAGATCAGCACTACGCCGGGGCCACACTTCGGTCTGGGGTTGGAGGCTTACGCCACCTGGACATCGCCGATCCGTAAATACGGCGACATGGTCAACCATCGCCTGCTGAAGGCAATCATCAACCAGCAATCGGCCGAAAAACCGCAGGATGACGTAACGGTGCAGCTGGCGGAACGCCGCCGCCTGAACCGCATGGCGGAACGCGACGTCGGCGACTGGCTGTACGCCCGCTTCCTGCAGGACAAGGCCGGTACCGATACCCGCTTCAACGCCGAGATTATCGACGTGACACGCGGCGGCCTGCGTGTGCGCCTGCTGGACAACGGCGCGGTTGCCTTCATCCCGGCGCCGTTCATTCACGCAGTGCGTGACGAGATGCAGTGCAGCCAGGAAACCGGCACCGTGCAGATCAAAGGTGAAGTGGTTTACCGCCAGAGCGACACCTTGCAGGTCACCATCGCTGAAGTGCGCATGGAAACCCGCAGCGTAATCGCCCGCCCTGTGGCCTGAACGCCAACCTGAAACGGTCGTAACGCAAAACGCCGGCGGTGAGAACCGCCGGCGTTTTTTTCGCCCCGCGTCTGCTAGCGCAGCGGATCGCCGCCGGTTTCACGCAACAGCGGCAGCGCGGCCAGCGAGATCAGCGTCGCCAACATCAGATAGCCGGCGGGCGCTAACAATGAACCGCTGAGCACGATCGACTGTGAAGCGATGTATTGGGCAAAGCCGCCGAAGATTGCGACGCCAAGGCTATAAACCAACGCAAACCCCAGCGCGCGCACGCGCTGCGGAAACAGCTCGGAAATCATCAACAGCGTAGGAACAGACCCCAACGTCGTTAGCCCAACCATCAGCGCCACCACACTCAGCAACACCGCCGGATGCGGCGCCACCGTCAACAGCCAGAAAACCGGCAACGCCAGCAGCAAAATGGCGATCCGCGCCCAGCGGATCAGCGGCAGACGGCCATAACGATCGCACCAATGCCCGACCAGCAGGCTGCCGACGAAGGTGATAATCCCGGCCAGCAGCATCGCCGCATACCCGTAGGTCTGCGCCATCCCCAGGTACTTAACCGCAAAGGTGCCCAGATAGTACATCGAGATATAGGTCGCGACGGTGGCGCCGATGGTCAACATCACGCCGAGCATCACCGCCCGGGAATGTTTGCGCAGCGGTACAGGCGCCTCATGGGTACGCTCCGCCGGCGGCCGGTCGCTTTCCAGCCCGAGACGCAGCCAGCAACCGAGCGGCGCCAGCGCCACGCCGATAAAGAAAGGAATGCGCCAGCCCCATTCAGCCATCGCGTTCGGTTCGCCCGAAAGCAGCGGCAGCGCGGCGCTCAACCCCAGCGCTGTCACACCGCCAATCACGCTGGCAATGCCCTGCGTCGCCAGTGACCAGCTGGAATAGAAGCCGCGCCGATTGGGCGGCGCCGACTCCACCAGCAACGACATCGACGCCCCCACCTCTCCGCCCGCCGCCACGCCCTGGATCAGGCGCGCCACCACCAGCGTGATGGTTCCCCAATAGCCGGCGCTGGCGTAGGTCGGCGCAAAACCGATCATCGCCGTACCCAGGCTCATCAGTGAAATCGTCAGGATCATCGCCGGTTTGCGTCCGCGGCGATCGGCATAAGCGCCGATCAAAATACCGCCCAGAGGCCGCATAATAAAACTGACGCCGAACGTGGCGAACGCCAGCAGCAACGCCAGATTAGGATCGCTCGACGGCGGAAAGAACAGCACACTAATATAAATGACGAAGAAGTTATAAATGCCGAAGTCGAAAAATTCCAGTGCATTACCGAAGGAGGCGGCAAATATCACTTTCTTGCCACCCGCCTTCGACGGCGCATTTATTTCTGATTGCGTCACCGCCGTATTTTCACTCATTATGACCTTCCCTGTTATTATTCTTTTAGTTTATTTTAAATAGGCTTCCACCAGCGCTCCCCAATAATGGCTGCCCGCCGCCAGGCATTCATCGTTAAAGTCATATCCCGGGTTATGCACCATACAGCTTCCTTCACCGTCGCCATTACCGATCAGCAGATAACAACCCTGCGGCTGCGCCTCGAGCATGAAGGTGAAATCTTCACTGCCCATCAGCGGCTTGGCGCCGTAGTGCGCGCGCGCGGCGCCGAACTGCTGCTGCGCCACCTGATGCGCGAAGCGCGTCATGGCCTCATCGTTAACCAATACCGGAGCGCCGTTGATGTGGTTCACGATTGCCGTGGCACCGAAGCTTTGCGCCTGCGCCTGAATCAGCGCAGGAATGCGCGTTAACAGCTCGGTTCGCCACTCGCGCCCCAGCGATCGCACGCTAAGCCGCATTTCCGCGCTGTCCGGGATAACATTGGCCGCCTCACCGGCCTTAATGCTGCCGACGGTGATCACCGCCGCCTCCAGCGGATCGGTATTACGCGAGACGATGCTTTGCAGCGCGACGACGATATGCGAGGCCACCAGCACCGGATCGACGGTCAGATGCGGCATAGCGCCGTGCCCACCGCAGCCTTGCACGGTAACGACGAATTGGTCCGTCGAAGCCATAAAGGCGCCGTGACGGAAGAAAAACTCGCCCACCGGCAGACCCGGCATGTTGTGCATGGCGAAGATGGCGTCACAGGGAAAGCGTTCGAATAACCCTTGCTCCACCATCAACGCGCCGCCGCCCAGCGTCTCTTCCGCCGGCTGAAAAATCAGATGCAGCGTGCCATTGAAGCGGCGGGTTTGCGCCAGGTAACGCGCAGCGCCGAGCAACATGGTGGTATGGCCGTCGTGGCCGCAACCGTGCATGCGGTTGGGCACGCTGCTGCTCCAGGATTTGCCGTTGTTTTCTTCGATCGGCAGCGCATCCATATCGGCGCGCAGCCCGACGCTTTTCACGCCGTCACCCACCCGCAGCGTACCGACGACGCCGGTGCCCGCCAATCCGCGGTGCACCTCATACCCCCACGAACTCAGATAATCCGCCACCAAATCGCTGGTACGAAACTCCTCGAAGCCAAGCTCCGGGTGCTGATGAATATCATGACGAATGGCCGTTAGCTGCGGTAAATACCCTTCAATAACTTTATTTATCATAATTAAATCCCTTTTCTTTCCCTATTATTTATTTAATGAATGAATAAACATGCGGATGAAAATAAAGGTATAACACGATGCGTGCCATTTTATTCCGGCACACCTCTACAGATGAAATAATAAGCCGACAAACGCCGCACCCAGATAAAAAACGGCGATGATTCGCTGCATGCGCAGTAAAAGTGCAGAATGAAAATCTGTTCGGAAATGCGTGGGCGGCAGCCTGCGCCAACGGCGTTTCATCGCCTTGTTTTTACACCAAAACCCCACCTGCTTCACATTTCTCATCCGACCTGCCGCGGTTCGGCGGCAAAACTTCTACTGTTAAAACGTCATCCCTAATAACAACGTCAATTTCTACCTCTGTACGCCAAGGAGTTGTTTCATGAAAAACATCAGGTCCGGACTTATCTGGCTGCTGGTGGCGTTGGTCGGCGCTTTCGCCTTCGCCATGCTGGCGCTCAGCCGCGGCGAACACGTCAACGCCGTCTGGCTGGTGGTCGCCGCCGTCGCCTGCTACAGCATCGCCTACCGCTTCTACAGCCGGTTCATCGCCGACAAGGTCTTTGAACTGGATGACCGCCGTCTTACCCCGGCCGAACGCCACAACGACGGCCTGGACTATGTGCCCACCAACAAATGGGTGCTGTTCGGCCACCACTTCGCCGCCATCGCTGGCGCCGGGCCGCTGGTGGGGCCGATCCTGGCCGCGCAGATGGGCTTCCTGCCGGGAACCATCTGGATCCTGGTCGGCGTTATGTTGGCCGGCGCGGTGCAGGATTTTCTGGTGCTGTTCATCTCCACCCGCCGCGACGGACGTTCGCTGGGGGAAATGGCCAAGCAAGAGCTGGGCGCGTTCGCCGGGGTGATCACCATGCTCGGCGCGCTGGGGGTGATGATCATCATCCTGTCGGCGCTGGCGCTGGTGGTGGTAAAAGCGTTGGCCGACAGCCCGTGGGGGCTGTTCACCATCGCCGCCACTATCCCGATCGCGCTGTTCATGGGCATCTACATGCGCTTTATCCGGCCGGGCAAGATCGCTGAAATTTCGGTGATCGGTTTCGTGCTGATGCTGCTGGCGATCGTTTACGGCGGTAACGTGGCGCAAGATCCCTATTGGGGGCCGTTCTTCACGCTGCACGGCACCACCCTGACCTGGGTGCTGGTGATCTACGGCTTCGTCGCCTCGGTGCTGCCGGTATGGCTGCTGCTGGCGCCGCGCGATTACCTTTCCACCTTTATGAAAATCGGCGTCATCATCGGCCTGGCCATCGGCATCGTCTTCGCCATGCCGGAGATGAAAATGCCGGCGGTCTCGCGCTTTATCGACGGCAGCGGCCCGGTGTTCGCAGGCGCCCTGTTCCCATTCCTGTTCATCACCATCGCTTGCGGCGCCATTTCCGGCTTCCACGCGCTGGTTTCCAGCGGCACCACGCCCAAACTGGTGGAGCGCGAAAGCCACATTCGCTTTATCGGTTACGGCGCCATGCTGATGGAGTCTTTCGTCGCCATCATGGCGCTGATCTGCGCCTCGGTGCTGGATCCGGGCGTTTACTTCGCCATGAACTCGCCGGCGGCGCTGATCGGCACCACGGTGGAAAATGCTTCGCAGGTCATTAACAGCTGGGGCTTTATCGTCACGCCGGAAACGCTGGCGCTGATCGCCAAAGAGGTGGGTGAGAATTCGATACTGTCGCGCGCCGGCGGTGCCCCGACCTTCGCCGTGGGCATGGCGCACATCATCAGCGAGGTGTTCAATAGCCGGGCGATGATGGCGTTCTGGTACCACTTCGCCATTCTGTTCGAAGCGCTGTTCATCCTGACCGCCGTCGACGCCGGCACCCGCGCCTGCCGCTTTATGGTGCAGGATCTGGTGGGCGTGGCGGTGCCGCAGCTGGCCAACAACCGCTCCTGGCTCGGCAACCTGGCGGGCACCACGGTGGCGGTGGCCGGTTGGGGCTTCTTCGTGTATCAGGGGGTGGTCGATCCGCTCGGCGGCATCAATACCCTGTGGCCGCTGTTCGGCATCGGCAACCAGATGCTGGCATCGATGGCGCTGATCCTCGGTACCGTGGTGCTGTTCAAGATGAAGAAGCAGCGTTACGCCTGGGTGACTATTCTGCCGACCGCCTGGCTGTTCGTGACCTCCATGACCGCCGGCTGGCAGAAGATCTTCCACGAAAAACCGAGCATCGGCTTCCTGGCGCAGGCGAAGAAGTTCTCCACCGGCATCGAGCAAGGCACGATCATTGCGCCGGCCAAGTCGTTAAAAGACATGGAGACCATCGTGTTCAGCAACCAAATCAACGCCGCGCTGTGCGGGTTCTTTATGCTGGTGGCGGTGACCATGCTGATCGCCGCTTTCTTCGCCATCCGCCGGGCGCTGCGTTCCGAACAACCGACGGCGCACGAGGTCAGCGCCGCACTGCGGGAGGAAACCAGCCGTGGCTGAGTCCCGGGGTTGAGATAGACGGCCGGCCTCTCGAGCAATGCGCTGCTCGAGGGGTTGGGTCGTTACCGCGCCGGTGGGCAATATTGCGTTTACGGCGGCATCCGCCTCCGCCTCACCGATCAACGGACTGCTGCAGCTGTTTTATTTCTTGCCTGCCTAGGCTATTTCTATTTTTTGCTTTCGCTCAGTTGCGTATGGCACGACTGGCACCCGGCCATGCCGTTCGCCTGACGCTAGACCACAACGTGCAGTAAAGACACGAGATAGGGGATAGGAGATTTTCAGCGACTACTCGGGAACATACATACCAGAAGCTTCGGTGCAATGGGCATTTACCGAAGTGCAAAGAAACTGAAGTATCACAAGGGTATCATTGCTGATCTTCCATTATCGTTATGTTATATTTCAGATTGTTTTAAAACGTAACATAAGGAAATGATTATGAAAAAGAGACATATGGCATGCTTGCTCTATATATTGATGGGAATTGCAGAATACGCAAACGCTAACTCAACAATTCAAGCACTCGCAAACTGCGATGCATCATTTTTTAAAGAAATACAGAATGATGGGAATTTAAAGTCGCTCATCCCTTCGTTAGATATATCCATGTTAAAAACCACCGGAAAATTATCGTTCCCGACCACATTTACATCCCCGGAAGGCATTGAGGTTAATAGTTTTATTGTTACTTATACCGACTTTGATAAATACAAAGAAATTAGCACATTTGATGTGAAAGGCCAATTCTACTATTGGGGGTTTGAGTCCCTTCAATCCTTTAATGAGATTGTGAAAATTCTATCCCAGAAAATCAACCTAGTTAAAATTGGAAATATTTACACCTACAACCCAATGATACGAAACACCGTTGATGGCCAATGGATGGCTAATAACTCAGCCGTTGACGGTGTAGCACCAGAAGAGAACTCAGCAGAAAAATTGTTTATAATAGAAGACAATAAAGAGAAAGGTGTTGTGAGTATCATGTGTACATTACAAGGGAAAATTACTGACAAAGACTTATATCTTACTGGGTTATTGAAAAAATGAAAAAATACAACCAATTGATCATCACACTCTTAGGTTTCGCACTCATATCAGGTTGTAGCAGCGAAAAATCAAAAGACACATCTCCACCACCAGGGTATACCAAATTATTCCAGGGAAGCGACTCGATTACCTACCTGAAGAAAAGTGCAATATTATAAATAATTTAAATAATTGTAATGACACTGCTTTAGTGACGAATTATGAGCCGATAAGGGCGAAAATCAATCGATTTTTCCCGAAAGAGAGGTCGTGCGGAAAATAAACAGTTCAGCGAAAATTAAGTGAAAGGAAAGCCGATAATGGATAATGAAAGGAGGATGGCGCGTAGCCGCCATCCTTTAGCGATAATAGTGTGAGCACCGAGGAATAGACGCAGGCCATCAGTTCAGCAGGCTGCTGCCGAACGCCCCCTGCCAATCCTGCTCGAACTTCTCGACCGCGGCCTGTACGGCCGGCGCATTCAGGAACTGCTCCGCCACGTCCACCGGCAGCGTGATGGCCTGACAGCCCGCGAGCAAGCACTCCAGCGCCTGGCGCGGCGTTTTGAAGCTGGCGGCCAGCACCTGCGCCGACGGCGCATGCAGGCTCAACAGCTGCTGCAGCTCGTGCACCATTTCGATGCCGTCGCCGCCCTGCGCGTCCACGCGGTTGACGTAAGGCGCCACATATTCCGCACCGGCCAATGCCGCCAACAGCCCTTGCCCGGCGCCGTATACCGCCGTGCCCAGCGTCGGGATGGACATCGTTTTGAGTTTCTTGATCGCCGCCAACCCTTCGGCGGTTGCCGGGATCTTGACCACCAACCCCGGTACCCGCTGGCTGAGCAGCGCCGCCTCCGCCACCATACGTTCCGCATCGGCCGCCATCACCTGCGCAAACAGCTTGCCGGTGCCGCCGAGGGCGTCGCGCAGCGCGGGCAGCACTTCCCAGATCGGCTTGCCTTCCTTCGCCACAATGCTCGGGTTGGTGGTGACGCCGTGCAGCGGCAGAATGCGCGCCAGGCGTTTTACCGCGGTCACATCGGCGGTATCGAGATAAAGCTCCATCACGGACTCCTGTGTCATGTTCTGTTGACGGATTCAAACTCTGATCATCATAGGGCAAAAAAAACGTCAACCTTTGATCAAAATCAATCCAACTTTCATTCGAAACACCTTTAATAGCGAAAGATTCAGCAACGCCAAACGGGTGACTCATGTTCTTCAATCTGCAGCGCTACTCGACCCATGACGGCCCCGGCATCCGCAGCGTGGTCTTTTTAAAAGGCTGCCCGCTGAGCTGCCGCTGGTGTCAGAACCCGGAAAGCCGTTCGCGCCACGCAGACCTGCTGTTTGACGAGCGCCTGTGCCTGAGCGGCTGCACGCTGTGCGCCGAGCGTTGTCCGCAAGGGCTGCAGCGCACCGACGGGCCGCTGACGCTGCAACGCGAGCTGATTAGCGCAGACGATTATGCCGCCCTGGCCGCCACCTGCCCGACCGGCGCACTCAGCCTGTGCGGCAGCCCGGTCACCCCCGACGATATCATGGCCGAGGTGATGCGGGATAAGCCTTTCTACCTGCGCAGCGGCGGCGGTTTAACGCTGTCCGGCGGCGAGCCCTTTATGCAGCCGGAGGTTGCGGCGGAACTGCTGCGGCGCGGCCGCGAGGCCGGTATCCACACCGCCGTCGAATCCTGCCTGCACGTTCCCTGGCGTTACATCGCCCCTTCGCTGCCGTGGCTGGATCTGCTGCTGGCCGATCTCAAGCACATCGACGAAGCGCGCTTCAGAGCCTGGACCGGCGGCTCCGCACGCCGGGTGATGAACAATTTCCGCCGGCTGGCGGCGCATGGCGTGCCAATGACCGTGCGCGTGCCGCTGATCCCCTATTTCAACGCCGATCGCCGCTCAGTCCGCGCGATCGTCGACTTCGCCGCCGACGAGATCGGCGTATCGGAGATCCACTTTCTGCCGTACCACACGCTGGGCATCAACAAGTACCACCTGCTCGGCGAGCCCTACCGCGCCGCCCACACGCCGCTGGACGCGCCCGATCTGCTGGCCTTCGCCGAAGCCTATGCCGGCGCCAAAGGCCTGACCGCCATTTTGCGAGGATAACGCCATGACCACGTTGGATTTGACCACCCTCAGCGCCCGCATTCAGGCGCACAAGAACGCGCTGATTCACATCGTCAAACCGCCGGTGTGCACCGAACGCGCGCAGCACTATACCGAAGCCTATCAACAGCATCAGGACAAGCCGCTGCCGGTGCGCCGCGCGCTGGCGCTGGCCAACCACCTGGCGAAACGCAGCATCTGGATCGCCAACGACGAGCTGATCGTCGGCAACCAGGCCAGCGAACTGCGCGCCGCGCCGATCTTCCCCGAATACACCGTCGGCTGGATAGAAAACGAAATAGACCAGTTGGCCGACCGGCCGGGCGCCGGTTTTTCGGTCAGCGAAGAGAACAAGGCGATTTTGCATCGCCTGTGCCCCTGGTGGCGCGGCCAAACGGTGCAGGATCGCTGCTACGGCATGTTCACCGACGAGCAAAAAGCGCTGCTGGCCACCGGCATCATCAAGGCCGAGGGCAACATGACCTCCGGTGATGCTCACCTGGCGGTCAACTTCCCGCTGTTGCTGGAGCTAGGTCTCGACGGCCTGCGTGAAAAAGTGAACGCGCGCCGCAACCGCCTGCGCCTGAGCGAGTGGGAAGATCTGCACAAAGCGCAGTTTCTCAACGCTATCGACATCGTGCTGGCGGCGCTGAGCGAACACATCCTGCGCTTCGCCCGCTTGGCGCGCGACATGGCGCAAAACGAACCGCGCACTGGCCGGCACACCGAGCTGCTGGCCATCGCGGATAACTGTGAACAGATCGCCCATCGCCCGCCGCAAACCTTCTGGCAGGCGCTGCAGCTGTGCTATTTCATCCAGCTGACGTTGCAGATCGAATCCAACGGCCATTCGGTTTCCTTTGGCCGCCTCGATCAATACCTCTATCCCTGGTATCGGCGTGACGTGGAGCTGGAGCAAAAGCTGGCGCGGGAAGACGCCATCGAGCTGTTGCACAGCTGCTGGCTGAAGCTGCTGGAGGTCAACAAGATCCGCTCCGGCTCGCATTCCAAGGCTTCCGCCGGCAGCCCGCTGTACCAGAACGTCACCATCGGCGGACAGAAGCTGCTCGACGGCCGGCCATGCGATGCGGTCAACCCGCTGTCCTACGCCATTCTCGAGTCCTGCGGCCGCCTGCGCTCCACCCAGCCCAACCTCAGCGTGCGTTACCACGCCGGGATGAGCGCCGATTTCCTCGACGCCTGCGTACAGGTGATCCGCTGCGGCTTCGGCATGCCGGCATTCAATAATGACGAAATCGTCATTCCCGAGTTCATCAAGTTGGGGGTCGAACCGCAAGACGCTTACGACTACGCCGCCATCGGCTGCATCGAGACCGCCGTCGGCGGAAAATGGGGCTATCGCTGCACCGGCATGAGCTTCATCAACTTCGCCCGCGTGCTGCTGGCGGCGCTGGAACAGGGCCGCGACGCGACCTCCGGGCAGATCTTCCTGCCACAGGAACAGGCGCTGTCCAAAGGAAACTTCGCCGATTTCGAGCAGGTCTTAACCGCCTGGGATAGGCAAATCCGCTACTACACGCGCAAGTCGATCGAGATCGAGTGCGTGGTGGACAGCGTGCTGGAAGAGAATGCCCACGATATCCTCTGTTCCGCGCTGGTGGATGACTGCATCGAACGCGGTAAAAGCATCAAGCAAGGCGGCGCCAAATACGATTGGGTTTCCGGCCTGCAGGTCGGCATCGCCAACCTGGGCAACAGCCTGGCGGCGGTGCGCAAACTGGTGTTCGACCAGGGGGCGATCGGCCAGCAGCAGTTGGCGACGGCGCTGGCCAAAGACTTCGCCGGGCTGGATGGCGAGCAGCTGCGCCAGCGGCTGCTTAACGCTGCGCCCAAATACGGCAACGACGTGGACGAGGTCGATCGGCTGCTGGTGCGCGCCTACCAAACCTATATCGAAGAACTGAAGCAGTATCGCAACACCCGCTTCGGCCGCGGGCCGATCGGCGGTGGTTACTACGCCGGCACCTCGTCGATCTCGGCCAACGTGCCCTTCGGCGCCGCCACTCTGGCCACGCCCGATGGTCGTAAGGCGCACGCGCCACTGGCGGAAGGCGCCAGTCCGGCGTCCGGCACCGACCACCTGGGGCCGACGGCGGTGTTCAATTCGCTCGCCAAGTTGCCGACCGAGGCGATCCTCGGTGGCGTGCTGCTCAACCAAAAGCTGAACCCGGCGACGCTGGACAACCCGCGCGATCGGGAAAAGCTGATGCTGATGTTGCGCACCTTCTTCGAGAGCTACCGCGGCTGGCATGTGCAGTACAACATCGTGTCGCGCGAAACGCTGCTGGCGGCGAAGCAACACCCTGACCAATATCGTGATTTAGTGGTTCGCGTAGCTGGCTATTCCGCCTTCTTTACCGCATTATCCCCTGAGGCGCAGGATGATATTATTGCGCGCACAGAACATACTCTTTAAACCTTTGACTCTTAGCGGCCGCGCCTTGGCGGCCGCATCATCAGGCCGATATGA
Organism: Serratia sp. SA088; assembly: GCF_049065515.1. Lineage (NCBI taxonomy): Bacteria > Pseudomonadati > Pseudomonadota > Gammaproteobacteria > Enterobacterales > Yersiniaceae > Serratia > Serratia sp. SA088. The sequence continues at coordinate 693,110 of NZ_JBAKGW010000001.1, read as the reverse complement.
ATTTACGACAACAGACCATATTGCAGTTGGTTAACGATCGCCGGCGGATCAGCGTCAATGAGCTGGCGCGCGCCTCGGGCGTCTCGGAAGTCACCATCCGGCAGGATCTCAACCTGCTGGAAAAGCGCAGTTATCTGAAGCGGGTGCACGGTTCCGCCGTGGCGTTGGAGAGCGACGACGTCGACGCCCGCATGATGTCCAATTTCACCCTCAAGCAGCGGCTGGCGCAATACGCCGCCGCGCAGGTCAACGACGGCGAGACGATCTTTATCGAGAGCGGCAGCGCCAACGCCCTGCTGGCGCGCTACATTGCCGAACGCAAGCGCATTACGCTGATCACCGTCAGCCACTACATCGCCAACCTGCTGAAAGAAACCGACTGCGACGTGATTGTGCTGGGCGGCATGTACCAGAAGAAAAGCGAGACCGTGGTCGGCCCGCTGACGCGGCTGTGCATTCAGCAGGTGCATTTCAATAAGGCGTTTATCGGCATTGACGGCTTTCAGGCCGAAACCGGCTTTACCGGCCGCGACATGATGCGCGCCGATGTGGTCAGCGCGGTACTGGCCAAGGGCGTGGAGAATATCGTGCTGACGGACTCCAGCAAATTCGGCCAGATCCAGCCCAATCCGCTGGCGCAGCCGGGGCAAATCAGCCGGGTGATCACCGATTCACGTTTGGCGCTGGAGTATCAGCATCAGCTGAAACGCCAGGGCGTACAGGTGGAATTGGTCAACGAATAACGCAGACCACCGCCGCACCGCGCGGGCCACGCCGCGCGTCTTTCCCCTTGCACCGCAGGATTTTAAGACTATTTACCTGTTTATCCTTCCCGAGAAACCTATACTCAGTTTCGGCGACTTTTGGGCCGTAACCCGCTAATTATTCGGCCGTTAACAAAAAATGCCATTTTTTATATCGATACTGTGCGGGAATCAACAGCAGGCCTGATTTATGGTTAACGCCTATACTTATAGGGCACTTCCATATAGCCAATGCTAAGGAGAAGTCATTATGATGATTATCAATAAACGTTTCGCCACCGCCGCTCTGGCACTGACTCTGGCGTTTTCACTCAGTGCCTGTTCCAACATGTCCAAACGCGATCGCAACACCGCTATCGGCGCCGGCGCCGGTGCAGTCGGCGGCGCAGTGCTGACAGACGGCAGCGCGCTGGGTACGCTGGGTGGGGCTGCGGTAGGGGGCATTATCGGTCACCAGGTAGGTAAATAACCTGACCGAGAGCCCTCCGCCGACAGGCGGGCAAAAGCGCCTTGGCGCTTTGACGTATTAACCAATAACGATGATTTCAGGTCTGTTTTACGTTAAGTCTATGGTTCTTTTGCCGTTAACGGGCTAACCCCCGGCAGCAACAACCTCAAGCCATGCCACGGCATTGCACCGCGGCATGGCGATTCACCTCAACCGCCCGCCAGTTTGACCTTCATGCCTTTGGCTTCCAGCAGTTGCTTGAGCAGATCGCGTTTATCGCCCTGGATCTCGATGACCCCGTCTTTCACCGAACCGCCGCAGCCGCATTTCTTTTTCAGCTCGGCCGCCAGTTTATCGAGCGCAGCATCATCCAGATCAACGCCGGCGATCAGACATACGCCCTTCCCCTTGCGACCGCTGGTCTGGCGCTGGATGCGCACGATGCCGTCGCCCTTGGCGCGTTGCGGTTTAACCTCTTCCTGCTTGATGCGGCCGGTGTCCGTGGAATACACCAGGCGGCTGTTATCGTCACTCATCGGCGGTTCCTCAGGCCAAAGAGGCGCGGATCGCGCGCAGCGTCGCGGCCGGATCGGCAGATTGGGTGATCGGACGCCCGATCACCATATAGTCCACGCCGGCGCCCTGCGCCTGCACCGGCGTCATGATACGGCGCTGATCGCCCGCCGCGCTGCCTTCAGGGCGGATCCCCGGCGTAACCAGTTGGAAAGCCTGCCCGCAGGCCGCCTTCAGCCGCTGCGCTTCGTGTGCCGAACACACTACGCCGTCCAGCCCACAGTCGCGGGTCAGGCGCGCCAGGCGCTCGGCGTGTTCCGCCGGGCTGGCCTCGATGCCGATGCCGCGCAGGTCTTCCGCTTCCATGCTGGTGAGCACGGTTACGGCGATCAACAGCGGCGCATCCGTCCCGAATGACGCCAGCGCTTCTTTAGCGGCAGTCATCATGCGCGAGCCGCCGCTGGCGTGGACGTTAACCATCCAAACGCCCAGTTCGGCCGCCGCCGCTACCGCATGCGCAGTGGTATTGGGAATATCGTGGAATTTCAGGTCGAGAAACACGTCGAAACCGCGCCCATGCAGATCGCGCACCAGCTGCGGCCCAAACAGCGTGAACATTTCTTTGCCCACTTTCAGCCGGCAGTCTTGCGGATCGATACGGTCGGCGAACGCCAGCGCAGCGTTCTTATCGGCGTAATCTAACGCCACAACGATTGGAGATGATTTTAAGTCATTGTTATTAGCGTTATTTTCAGACTTCATTTCTTCTACCTTTTGTAAAATGGAGATAATCAGGGACTCACCCGCGAAACTGACCGCCGCATTCTACATGTCGGGGGCCCGAAATCCCAGCCGCAGCGCGCACCTACGCTCTGTCATGTTACCTCCCGCCTTTGTCATGGCGCGTCAATGAACGCCCGTCAGCAATAAACCACGCAGCGTAAAACGCCGTAAAGATGCGTAAATTGTTAATCAGATATTTTGAAAGACTTGCTCAGCATTATCAGATTTTCAATCGGCACGGATGCTTTATTATTCACCACATCGGAAGCGAACGGCTTCCTTCCTAAATAAACAGACTGGAGTCACCTATGAAAACCATCAAATATTTTGCAGCCGCAGCCGCTATCGCACTGACCTCTTTCGCCACCTTAGCCGCTGAACCGATCAGCAGCCAGCAGGCCGATAACCTGACCGCCACCGGCATCGTTTCCGCAGGTCACGCAACGACCCTCAGCAGCCTGGAGAAAAAGCTGGCCGCTAAAGCGGATGCCCAGGGCGCCAGCAGCTACCGCATCATCTCCGCCGGTGGTAACAACATGTTGAGCGGCACCGCGATCATCTACAAATAATGTTTCCGGTACAGGGCCCGAACGTTCGGGCCCTGCCTCTGTTTGCCGCCTGAAAAAAACGCATTTTCCCCGCCCCATTTGTTACATAAATATTAAATTTTTATTACACACTAGACACCCGATCGCCAGTGGCTTAGCTTGAAGGCATCTTCCTGCAGAAAGGCTTTCAAAATGAGCGAGATATCGACACTTACCATTAAAATTCCTCTGGAACTCAAGGAAAAAATCCGCGCCGCCGCCGCTGAAAACGAATTTTCGTTGAGCGTGGAAGTGTGCCAGCGCCTGGAAAGCAGTTTCAGCGCGCCCGCCACCAAAGCAGAAAAACCGGCCAAAAAGGCGGATGAGCTGCACCACGGCGAAATCGACAATCAAAGCACCGAAGAAGAAATTGAACAGCCGCTGAGCCAGAAAGAGCTGAAGAAACTCCGCCAGCTGTTAAAAACCGGCGCCAAAGGCGGCAAGAAAAAGTAAGTATGAACATAAAAAAACGGGGCGATAAATCGCCCCGTTTTATTTTGTCGCGCCGCCGCGTTATTGCCCGTCCAGACCGCGGATCGGTTTGACCGATGACCAGGCGCGGCACGACGGGCAATGCCAATAGAGCGAGTGCGCGGTGAAGCCACATTTGTGGCAGCGGTATCGCGGCTTGGTGCGAATTTGCTCGCCGACCATATCGCGCAACAGCAGCAGACTTTCTTTCGCACGGCCGTCTTCAGCGTCCGCCAGGTGATAATCCATCAGCCGATAAAACACCCGCATAGTGGGATGACGCTGCAGCTGACGGTTGATATAGATCTGCACCACGTCGCGCCCTTCGTGCTGCTCGATGATCTCGGCCAGCATCAGATCGGCAGTAGCGCCGGTGTTCTCTTCCACGCAGCGCTTAAGAAAATCGGCCCAGTTGTGCTGTTGTTCCGGCAGATGCGTGTAGCATTCCTGCAGCATCGGCAGCGTTTCGCTGACCAACTCTTTATCCTGGCTCAATACGCGTTGCAGCGACTCTGCCGCTTTGGCGTAGTCGTTTTGCGCCATGTAGATGCGCCCGAACATGATGGACACGCGCGCACACTGTTTATCGGCGGCGTCCGCCCGCTTGAGCAGGCTCATCGCCCGATCGAGATCGTCGCTGCCCATTGCCTGCAGCGCCAACTCACAGTAAAAGTGCGCGATCTCGACGCGTTGTTTCTCTTTGCCCAGCTTGACCAACTTTTCCGCCACGTCGATCGCTTTCTGCCAGTCGCTGGTCGCCTGATGGATCACCAGCAGTTGCTGCAGCGCCGAGACGCGAAAATCCGCTTCGTCAGTCAACTGGCTGAACATGTCTTCCGCGCGGTCGTACAGCCCGGCCGCCATATAGTCGCGGCCCAGCTGCTGCACCGCCAGCAGGCGCTGTTCGAAGGTCAGGGAGGCGCTTTCCATCAAGGCCTGATGGATGCGGATGGCGCGGTCGACTTCACCGCGCGAACGGAACAGGTTACCCAGCGTCAGGTGGGCCTCAACGGTGTTGCTGTCCTCTTTCAACATGTCGAGGAACAGATCGACCGCCTTGTCCTGCTGGTTGGAGAGCAGAAAGTTCACCCCTGCCACGTATTCGCGCGACAGGCGGTTGGCTTCTTGCTGTTTATCCTGCTGAGCGCTTCTGCGCCCCATGTACCAACCGTACGCGGCAGCCACGGGCAGCAACAGAAACAGCAGTTCTAACATAGAGGATTATTCCTTGCTGACAACAGGCTGAGCCGCCGGTTCAGCGGGCTGCTCAAGCTGCAGCTCCAGCCTTTTGATCTTGCGCTCGGCGCGACCCAGCGCAATACGCGTGCGCAGGTAGAACAGGCCGCAAATGATCCAGCCGAGAACGAAACCGGCACCAAACAGCGTGGCCAACAGGGTCGATACGCGATAGTCGCCCTGCGCAACCAGATAGTTAAAATTGACCACCTGATCGTTATGCGCACCCAAGGTGACGGAAATCACGAAGATCACCAGAACCAACAAAAAAATCAGCAAATATTTCACATTCTTTCCCGCGATGCCGAGTGAATCGGATGAACGATGCCAAAATGTGGCGTCCCTAACCCTTAAGTTAGCATTTCCCGCTGCGGCAGGGAAACCCTGCCGCACGATAAAACCACATATCTGCTGGCATATTCGGCAGTAAACGGTCTTAGCGAACAAATTGATGAGAAAGCTTCTCAAAACGTCGAATTTATAAGGATATGGGGGCAACCGGGCGAATTGCAATGGCGGGAAAATGTAAGCGGTTAATGCGGCACCGATCCGATGCCGCCTATTTTGTGACATGGTCACATAGCGATCATATCTCCGGCTTGCGCGCCGCGATTTCCTGCTGCTCTTGTGGCGGCGGCGTCAGCGGGCCGAACCAGCGCTGCGCCAGCCAGCAGGTGACCACCACCAGCAGCCAACTGATCAGCGTAGCCATCGCCAGATCGCGCGGCCAGTGCATGCCCAGAAGCAGACGGCTGCCCATCACCCCCGTTGCCCACACCATCAGCAGCGCAACGGTTTTATAATGGCGGCGCGGCCACAGCAGCCCTACGCCCAACAGCGCCCAGGTGGCGGCGAACATCGTATGCCCCGACGGGAAAGCGAAGCCGGTTTCAAACTGCCAGTGCTTGCGCAGCCAGTTCGGTACCAGCGTCTGGTCTTGCAGTTGCTCGCGCACCAGCGCGCTGCGCTCTTTGCGATGCAGCGAATAGAAATATTTTCCGTCCACGCCGTGGGTTTGCTCGAGCCATACCACAAACGGCCGCGGTTCTTGCACCCGATCCTTGATCAACGACTTGACCCCCTGCCCAATCACCAACGCGGCGGAAAGCAGGATCGCCAGACCGATGGCCGCCTTCAGCCGAAAGCGCAGGCACCACAAAAACCAACCGCAAAGGACAGCGCTGGTCATAATACCCCACGGCGAGGTTACGGTTTCGGTCACCCAGAACAGCGCTTTGAGCAGCCGATCATTGCCGCCGGGCTGCCAATGCCAGCCGGATGCCCATACGACCAGCGGCATCAACAGCAGCAGCAGCGCGCCGCCTGCCGTACGTTTTGCTATCTCATACATTCCCATTTTCCTCTGCGTGAATCAGGCTGCAGTGTAACAAGAGTGCAATATTGATAACACGCGAAAAATTAAACAGATAGGAAACCTATCGCAATAATAGGTGGCCAGAAAACGCCATCTGCTGGTTTGCTGAGCACCGCCCGGCAAGAAGTTGTGGCAAAATAGCCGATAATTAACGAAATAGAGATCGGCGTAGCACGTTTTAGTCTTGGTCAATTTACTGAACCGGACTTAGGATGCGCGACAATGATTGAATCGTAGGTTTTTGTGGAGAGTGACATGCAGCTGAAACGGGTGGCAGAGGCTAAACTGCCGACACCTTGGGGCGATTTCCTGATGGTAGGATTCGAAGAACTGGCGACCGGACATGACCATCTGGCACTGGTATTCGGTGATATTTCCGGCGAAGCGCCGGTGCTCGCACGCGTGCATTCCGAATGCCTGACCGGCGACGCGTTGTTCAGCCTGCGCTGCGACTGTGGTTTTCAACTGGAAGCCGCACTGGAGCAGATTGCGGAAGAAGGCCGCGGCATCCTGCTGTACCATCGCCAGGAGGGCCGCAATATCGGCCTGTTGAACAAGATCCGCGCCTACGCCCTGCAGGATAAGGGCGCAGACACCGTGGAAGCCAATCACCAGCTCGGCTTCGCCGCCGACGAGCGCGACTTCACCCTGTGTGCCGACATGTTCAAACTGCTGGGCGTCGACGCGGTGCGTTTGCTGACCAACAACCCGAAAAAGGTCGAGATCCTGACCGAAGCCGGTATCAACATCAGCGAACGCGTGCCGTTGATCGTCGGCCGCAACCCGAAGAACGAACGCTATCTGGCAACCAAGGCCGCCAAAATGGGCCATTTGCTCGACCAGAAGTGATCGCCACCGCCGCGGAAACAATCAGGGCGCCTTACGGCGCCCTTTTTATTGATTAATTACAGCATTTTCCTGATCACATAGTGCAGGATGCCGTCGTTTTCGTAGTAAGTCAGCTCATTGCCGGTATCGATGCGGCAACGGGTGTCGACCACTTCCTTGCGCCCGTCGGCATAGGTGATGTGCACCGGCACCGTCTGGCCCGGCTGCAGCTGTTGCAGGCCGCCAACGCTGATCTGCTCATCCCCGGTCAGCCCCAGCGTTTTACGCGTCACCCCTTGCGGGAACTCCAGCGGCAAAATCCCCATGCCGATCAGGTTAGAGCGGTGAATACGCTCGAAGGATTCGGCAATCACCACCCGCACGCCCAGCAGGCGCGGCCCCTTCGCCGCCCAGTCGCGGCTGGAGCCGGAACCGTACTCTTTACCGGCGATCACCGCCAGCGGCACCTTCTCCTGCTGATACTGCATGGCGGCGTCGTAGATAGACAGCTGCTGTTGCGAAGGAATATGGCGGGTATAGCCGCCTTCCACGCCCGGCACCATTTCGTTGCGGATGCGAATGTTGGCGAAGGTGCCCCGCATCATCACTTCGTGGTTGCCACGGCGTGAACCGTAGGAGTTGAAATCCTGCGGCGCTACGCCATGCTCGCTCAGGTAACGCCCCGCCGGGCTGTCGCGCTTGATGTTACCCGCCGGCGAGATGTGATCGGTGGTCACAGAGTCGGCCAGAATCGCCAGAATGCGCGCATCTTTGATGTCCTGCACCGGATCCGGCTTCACCTTCATGGTGCTGAAGAACGGCGGATGGCGGATATAGGTAGAATCCTCCTGCCACTGATAGGTCGCCGAACCGGTCACCTGGATCGCCTGCCAGTTGGCATCGCCGTCGAACACTTCGCCGTACTCCTTGTGGAACATCTCGGTGCGCACTTCTTCCACCGCCTGAGCGATGTCCCGGCTGCTCGGCCAGATGTCCTTCAGGTAGACCGGCTGGCCATCGTTGCCCTCGCCCAGCGGCTCTTTGGTCAGATCGATCTTCATGCTGCCCGCCAGCGCATAAGCCACCACCAGCGGCGGCGAGGCCAGCCAGTTGGTTTTCACCAGCGGGTGGATGCGCCCTTCGAAGTTACGGTTGCCCGACAGCACCGCGCCCACGGTCAGATCGCCCTCTTTGATCGCCTGCTCGATCGGATCCGGCAGCGGGCCGGAGTTACCGATGCAGGTGGTACAGCCATACCCCACCAGGTTGAACCCCAACTCTTCCAGATAAGCGGTGAGTTTGGCGCTGTCGAAGTAGTCGGTCACCACTTTGGAACCCGGCGCCAGCGAGGTTTTTACCCAGGGTTTGCTGCGCAGCCCTTTCTTGACGGCGTTTTTCGCCAGCAGGCCGGCCGCCATCATCACGCTCGGGTTGGAGGTGTTGGTGCAGGAGGTGATCGCCGCGATCACCACTGCGCCGTCGCGCAGTTCGTGCTGCTGCCCGTCCAGCGTAAAGGTTTTGCTGTCTGTTTTGGCCTTGTGACCGCCGATATCCAGCTCGGTAGCAGCCTTGAACGCCTGCGGCACATTCGGCAGCGCCACGCGATCCTGCGGGCGTTTCGGCCCGGCGAGGCTCGCCTCCACCGTCGACATATCCAGCGCCAGCGAGCTGGTGAATACCGGCTCATCCCCCGGGTTGCGCCACATGCCCTGCGCCTTGGCGTAGGCTTCCACCAGCGCGATTTGTTCGGCGCTGCGGCCGCTGAGTTTCATGTAGCCGAGCGTGACATCGTCTACCGGGAAGAAGCCGCAGGTAGCGCCGAACTCCGGCGACATGTTGGCGATGGTCGCCCGATCGGCCAGCGGCAGATCGGCCAGGCCGTCGCCGTAAAACTCGACGAACTTGCCGACCACGCCGTGTTTGCGCAGCATTTGGGTGACGGTCAGCACCAGATCGGTGGCGGTAATGCCCTCGCGGAGCTTGCCGGTCAGCTTGAAGCCGACCACGTCCGGGATCAGCATCGACACCGGCTGGCCCAGCATCGCCGCTTCCGCTTCGATACCGCCGACGCCCCAGCCGAGAATGCCCAGGCCGTTGATCATGGTGGTGTGAGAATCGGTGCCCACCAGCGTATCCGGATAGGCCACGCGGCGGCCGCTTTCGTCGCTGTGCCACACCGTTTGGCCAAGGTATTCGAGGTTAACCTGGTGACAAATGCCGGTGCCCGGCGGCACCACGCGGAAGCGGTTGAAGGCCTTCTGCCCCCAGCGCAGAAAGGTGTAGCGCTCGTGGTTGCGCTGCATTTCGATGCGCACGTTGTCTTCAAAGGCATTATCGTCGCCAAATTCATCGACGGTGACCGAGTGGTCAATCACCAGATCCACCGGCGACAGCGGGTTCACCTGGTCGACATTGCCGCCCAGTCGCCGTACCGCTTCGCGCATCGCCGCCAGATCCACCACCGCCGGCACGCCGGTAAAGTCCTGCATCAGCACGCGCGCCGGACGGTAGGCGATCTCACGGTCAGCATGGCCGGTTTGCAACCAGGCGACGATGGCCTTGAGGTCGTCAACCTGCACGGTATCGCCATCCACATGGCGCAGCAGGTTCTCCAACAGCACTTTCATTGATTTCGGCAACCGGTCGATATCACCCAGCTGCTTCGCCGCCAGCGGCAGACTGTAGTAGTAATATTCGCTATTCAGCGCAACCAGCTTATCCAGACTTGTTTCACGAAGATCGGGCGACATAGCTCCTCCATTTCTTATTGTGACTAAAACAGGGTAATCAGTGAGGTCTTGTTTAAAGATACCACAAAGATAAGTTAACGTTTTGATAACAACACGATTTGATCACAACGATAGGCGGGAACAATCACAGAGGTTAATGTGAAGAGTGTCAGCGAGTTACCTTAACCGCCGCTCCGTGCCTGAAACGCCAACGCCGCATGAAACGGTTTCATCGAGCATGCGCGATAATTTCAATCGGCATTTCCCGATACATCAGCGATATTGAACATTCTGACAATAAAGCACGCGCATGGAGCACATTTTGAATATCACCATCGATCCAACTTTCCAAAATCTAATGGTAGCGGCAACATCACTCATACCGTTGATTTTGTTTATCATTATTATCTATCGCACGCGTTCGGGGTATATTCTGCTCAAATTCTTGTGGGATAAAGTACTGCGCGGTAAGGGCAGCCAGTATGAGAGCATCAAAACATTCGACAGTGAACAGTATGAGGTGCATCGCTTTATTTACCATTACGGCATCAAGGTAAGAAACCTCACGGAAATTGAGGCAACGCTGCATTGGATGAAGAACAAAGACGTCGCAATGTATGAGTTGCGGCGCATAAAGGACAGATTTACCCCTAAAGATCAGAAAATTAGGCTGGCAAGCGCCATGGAGTTTGCCTACCTTGCCGTATCTATCGTGCTTTTGTACTTCATTACCATTGCCGCAACGAAACTGACAATCACCAATGAAGCCTGGTATGAGTTCAAACAGACCACGCACAGTTTTCTGTTGGGCAAAGACTATGCGAAAAACTCAGATCTGTTTATTCCGTTCACATCAGACAAAAAATGGGAACTGACACGAGAGCAATGCGGCACCCGCGATGCTTTTCACCGCGCCGGCGAGGTAGGTCTATTGGAAAGTGAAGTACAATCAATCTGTTATCGACTCACCACCGGTGATGACAGTGAACGGCGCGCCGATGTCAAAGTACAAAAGAGAATAGGATGGACACTTTTGGCATCAAGCCTTTATCTGCTTTACCTGGCTGTTATAGCGATCGTCGCCGCCAAACGGGCCAAAGCGTTGGATAAGCGCATCAATCAACACGTTAACGCTTTACCTCAGTCTCAACCTCCGACGAATAACCAAGATGTGTCGTAAGCGGCAGCAAACAAAACAGGAGGGACAACCCCTCCTGTTTTGACGCACGCTCTGCCAACCTGAACCTATTTAATCGGCAGCTTGATGTCCTTGAACATCGCCTCGATCTCTTCGTTGGAGCGCAGCGCCACCGCGCTGTCGACCACGTCGCGCGTCAGGTGCGGCGCGAAGCGCTGAATGAAATCGTACATGTAGCTGCGCAGGAAAGTGCTGCGGCGGAAGCCGATTTTGGTGGTGCTGTAGGTGAAGATGTCGCGCGCATCCACCGTCACCAGATCCGGATCCTGCACCGGATCCACCGCCATGCTGGCGATCACCCCCACCCCCAATCCCAGACGCACATAGGTTTTGATGACGTCAGCGTCAGTGGCGGTGAAGACGATGCGCGGCGTCAGGCCGGCGCGGTTGAAGGCGGTGTCCAGCTCCGAGCGGCCGGTAAAGCCGAAGGTGTAAGTGACGATGGGGTAAGCCGCCAGCTCTTCAATGCTGATGCTGCTTTTGCCCGCCAAAGGATGATCGGGCTTCACCACCACCGCACGGTTCCAGTGGTAGCACGGCAACATGATGAGATCGTCGTACAGGTGCAGCGCCTCGGTGGCGATGGCAAAATCGGCGGTGCCCTTGGAGACCGCTTCGGCGATCTGCGTCGGCGAGCCCTGATGCATGTGCAGCGAGACGCGCGGATAACGCTCGATAAAGCCCTTGATCACGTTTGGCAAGGCGTAGCGAGCCTGCGTATGCGTGGTGGCGACGTACAGCGAGCCTTTGTCCGGGTAGGTGTGTTCACCGGCAACGGCTTTGATGGCGTCTACTTTGGACAACACTTCACGCGCGATGCGAATGATTTCCTGGCCGGCGGGGGTGACCTGGGTCAGGTGCTTGCCGCTGCGGGCGAAAATCTGGATGCCCAGCTCATCTTCGAGCATGCGCACCTGTTTGCTGATGCCAGGTTGAGAGGTATAGAGCCCTTCTGCCGTCGAGGAGACATTCAGGTTGTGGTTAACCACTTCCACAATGTAACGAAGCTGCTGCAATTTCATATCTTATACCATCCTAGGTTAAACACTGCGGCTTACCCGCAGCCAGGTATATCGGTGTCGCCCCGGTATGCTGAAACTCACAAGCCATAAACCCCGTGTTCTACCCTGATGGTGAAGAAAACGCCGTTGTTAATAAGCTTTAATAATAAAAAAACTTTTTATATAACCACTATACCACGATGCAGCTTCAAGTATAGATCCGCGTCACACTATGATAACGATTATTTTGCATTGGTATCAACGTGAAACGGCGATGTCGGAGGGATAAAAACAGCAAAGGATAGATCCGTTTGCCTCTTTTCACCAATAAAAAAACCAGCCGCCGGGGCTGGTTTTTCATCTTGCAGGCAGGGCATCGCCCTTACTTCTTGCCTTCGACCCACTTGCCGTCCACGTAGAACGCAGACCAACCGGTCGCCTTGCCGTCTTTTTCAGAGGAGACGTACTGCTGCTTGGTTTTACGGCTGAAACGCACCAGCGTTTTGTTGCCTTCGGCATCCGCCACCGGCGCATCGGCCAGATAGCGCAGTTTCTCCGGCAGACGATCCTTGAAGCGAGCCAGCTCTTCCACCAACGGCGCGCGGGTCTCGCGCGATTTAGGGAAGGTGTTGGCCGCCAGGAACACGCCGGCAGCGCCGTCACGCAGCACGAAATAGGCGTCGGACTTCTCGCACGGCAGCTCCGGCAACGGCACCGGATCTTCCTTCGGCGGCGCTACATCGCCGTTACGCAGGATCTTGCGGGTGTTTTTGCAGTTTTCGTTGGTGCAGCCCATGTACTTGCCGAAACGCCCCATTTTCAGGTGCATTTCCGAACCGCACTTGTCGCATTCCACCACCGGGCCGTCATAGCCTTTCAGGCGGAACTCGCCCTCTTCGATCTCATAGCCGTCACACGCCGGGTTGTTGCCGCAGACGTGCAGCTTGCGCTGGTTGTCGATCAGATAGCTGTCCATCGCCGTACCGCATTTCTGGCAGCGGCGGCGGGCGCGCAACGCGTTGGTTTCCGCGTCGTCGCCTTCGAGGATGTTGAGCACTTCCGCTTCCGGCACCAGGTTGATGGTGGTTTTGCAACGCTCCTTCGGCGGCAACGCGTAGCCGGAACAGCCGAGGAACACGCCGGTGCTGGCGGTACGGATGCCCATCTTGCGGCCGCAGGTCGGGCAGTCGATGCTGGTCATCACCATCTGGTTAGGCCGCATGCCGCCTTCTTCCGGATCCTTCTCCGCCGTTTCCAGCTGCTCGCTGAAATCAACGAAGAATTCGTCCAGCACCACTTTCCACTCAGCCTGATTGTTGGCGACCTCATCGAGGCCGTCTTCCATGCGTGCGGTGAAGTCATAGTTCATCAGCTCGCGGAAGTTCTCTTCCAGACGATCGGTGACGATCTCGCCCATTTTCTCGGCATAGAAACGGCGGCTTTCCACCCGCACATAACCGCGATCCTGAATGGTCGAGATGATGGAGGCGTAGGTGGACGGACGGCCGATGCCGCGTTTCTCCAACTCTTTCACCAGCGAAGCTTCGCTGTAACGCGCCGGCGGCTTGGTGAAGTGCTGGCTCGGGATCAGTTTCTGCAGATCCAGCTCGCTGCCGATTTCGACGAACGGCAACGTGCGATCTTCATCGCCTTTGCGCAGGGCCGGCATCACCTTGGTCCAGCCGTCAAAGCGCAGCGTACGACCCTTGGCGCGCAGCTGATAATCGCCGGCTTTTACCGTCAGCGTGGTGGAATCGTATTGCGCCGGCGTCATCTGACAGGCTACGAACTGACGCCAGATCAGCTGATACAGCTTCTGCGCGTCCGCTTCCATGTCTTTGAGCTGTTCGGCGAGCACGTTCACGTCCGAAGGACGGATCGCTTCGTGCGCTTCCTGCGAATTCTCTTTGCTGCTGTACTGATTCGGCGCCTTCGGCAGGTATTTATCGCCGAAGTTGTCGCCGATGTAGCCACGCACCATGTTGAGCGCATCCTGGCTCAGGTTGGTGGAATCGGTACGCATATAGGTGATGTGGCCGGCTTCATACAGCCGTTGCGCCATCATCATGGTTTTCTTCACGCCGAAGCTCAGTCGGGTGCTGGCGGCCTGTTGCAACGTGGAGGTAATGAAAGGCGCGCCCGGCTTGCTGCTGGTCGGTTTGTCTTCGCGATCCAGCACCGTGTAGCGGGCTTTTTCCAGCAACTTGACCGCGGCGTGCGTCTGCTCGCGGTTGACCGGCTTGAACGGTTTGTCGTGCGCATGGGTCACTTCCATCTGCAGCGCGGTTTCACCCTTCGCCAGCAGATCGGCATGCAGCTCCCAGTACTCTTCCGGCACGAACGCCTTGATGTCGCGTTCGCGCTCAACCACCAGACGCACCGCCACCGACTGCACACGGCCGGCGGACAGGCCGCGGGCGATTTTCTTCCACAGCAGCGGCGAGACCATATAGCCCACCACGCGGTCCATAAACCGGCGCGCCTGCTGCGCGTTGACACGATCAATGTTCAGCTCGCCCGGCTGTTTGAACGCCTGTTGGATCGCGTTTTTGGTGATTTCGTTAAACACCACGCGGCTAAAGCGTTTGTCATCCCCACCGATCACTTCCCGCAGGTGCCAGGCGATGGCTTCCCCTTCGCGGTCAAGGTCGGTTGCGAGATAAATGTGGTCGGCGTTTTCCGCCAACGATTTTAACTCGGCGACCACTTTTTCTTTACCCGGAAGGATTTCATAATGCGCTTTCCAGCCGTGGTAAGGGTCGACGCCCATGCGATTTACCAGCGCCGCCTTCTCATCTTTTTTAACTTTTTTCTTGGCTTTGTCTTCGGTTGAGTCAGCGCTCTTTTTGCTGGCTGAGCCACTGGTCGGCAAATCACGGATGTGACCGACGCTGGACTTCACCACGTAGTCACTTCCTAAATATTTATTAATAGTTTTGGCTTTTGCCGGGGACTCAACTATTACGAGAGCTTTACCCATATTTACCTTTACCTAATTTATTTCTTCTAAAAAGAAGTCTTTTATCTCGCCGTGCCGCGGCAATTCGTGTCTCTTTTTTTATATTGCGGCAGTCTGGCAAGAGATCAACAGATTTTTTTCTTTTGGTTGCCCAACTGCTCAACCTGAACGCAAGTTGTTGATCCTGCCTGCTATTCACCCATGCCCCAGAAGTATGGCTGTGTGAGTTTTATTCATGGCGTAAACAAAACCTTCCACCCGACGCCGCAAAATCCCACACTGTACCTGATAAAAAGCGTCACGCAACCTAATTAGCATGGAAAGTCCGATTTCGCCAACCGGCGGCCGCCCATGGCCATCCAGACGGCAAATAAACCTTAGTCGGTTTGCGGATAAAAGCGAACCGGCGTTAGAATATGCGCAGAGTTTTTAGTTTGGAGTCTAATAAATGCGCACGAATACTGCACCTATCGGCCGCGAGGCCCTGCTGGCGGAAGCAAATAACATCATCCGCCAACACGAAGATTATCTGCACGGCATGATCGCCACCGACGTTGAACAAAAAAGCGGCGTTTTAGTTTTTCGCGGCGAATACTTTTTGGATGCCGATGGATTGCCCACCGCCAAAACCACCGCGGTATTTAATATGTTTAAACATTTGGCTCACCTGCTTTCGGAAAAATACCACCTGGTCGATTAAGACAAGAAAACGGGGGCGCCTGGCCCCCGTTGATTCCCGCTCTCGTTGCCGTTACAACAACGGCTTTTCCCCACGCTGCCACCAGCGCAGCAGCAAACGATCGACGCTTTCCGCCGCGCTGCCGGTGAAGCGATCCATCAGGCGTTTGCGGCGCGTATAGCGCACAGCGATCACTTCGTGGTTATCCAGCTCGGCGATCAGCAAATCATCGCTGGTGCCGATGGCGTCGATCAGGCCCTTCTCTTTCGCCTGTGAACCGAACCAGTGCTCACCGGTAGCGACGCTGTCGATGTCGAGCGACGGGCGCTGCTCATGCACAAAGCGCTTGAACAGCTCGTGCGTTTCGTTCAGATCTTCTCGGAACTTCTCGCGCCCTTGTTCGGTGTTTTCGCCAAACAGCGTCAGCGTGCGTTTAAATTGCCCGGCGGTGTGCAACTCCACGTCGATATCGTTCTTTTTCAACAGGCGGTGGAAGTTCGGGATCTGCGCCACCACGCCGATGGAACCGATGATGGCGAACGGCGCCGCCACGATGCGATCCGCAACGCAAGCCATCATGTAGCCGCCGCTGGCCGCCACTTTATCCACCGCGACCGTCAGACGAATGCCGCCTTTGCGCAGGCGCTCCAACTGCGAAGCCGCCAGGCCGTAGCCATGCACCACCCCGCCAGGGCTTTCCAGGCGCAACAGAACTTCATCCTGCGCCGACGCCACCGCCAGCACCGCCGAGATCTCTTCGCGCAGCGAGGTGACCTCGTGCGCGTCCATGCTGCCCTTGAAGTCCAGCACATACAGGCACGGCTTGGCCACTTCCACCGCGCCGGACTTGGCGCGCTGTTTCTTCAATTTGTCATCAGATTTGGTCTGCTTTTTGAACTGTTTCAGCCAAACCTTCTGCTCGGCGGCATCCATGCGCGCCAGGCGCATATCGCGCTGCATCTCGCGATACTGTTCGCCGAGATCGGTCAGCTGCAGCTCCCCTTTCTGGCGGCTCTTGCGTTGCCCCAAACTGACCGCCAGGATGGCCAACGCGGCGATGGCGAGCACCACCGTGGCGACCTTGGCCAGAAACAGGCCATAAACAGATATAAACTCCACAGATTCCGCCTTTATTTACAGGTTGTTAGTATGCTTATTTCCATTTTAGCCAACCGCAGCGGCTGCTGTCGCGGCTAAATGAAAATTCATTGCGCACAGAGCATCACTATGGGGACGATTTACGGCCGAACCAAGCCGCCACCGCCGCGCTTTTGTTACAAAAGAATGCCATTTCAGCCTGCTACGCATTGAAAATGCCCGCGGATTAAGGCATATAACACCCATTATTCATCAATATGATGAGACAGATTCGCTGCGCGGCCCGCAGACGGTCGAGCCTTCGCTCCCGCCCCGGCCGCGCGTTTCACCCTTGCTCCCCGATATCTGCGGGAGAACAGCCACCCAGGCGAGGATTTATCGTGCATTACCAACCCAAACAAGATCTGCTCGAACAACGAATCATTTTGGTCACCGGCGCCGGCGACGGCATCGGCCGTGAAGCGGCGCTGACCTACGCGCGCTTCGGCGCCCAGTTGGTGCTGCTGGGGCGCACCGAGAGCAAACTGCTGGCGGTACAACAAGAGATCGCAGCCCAGGGCGGTGCCCCGGCCCTGGTGGTGACGCTGGACTTGCTGCACGCCACTCAGGAGCAATGCCGGCAGATAGCCGACGATCTGGCGCGCCAGATCCCCCGCCTTGACGGCGTGCTGCACAACGCCGGCCTGCTCGGCGACATCGCGCCGATGGCCGACCTGTCGATGACCATGTGGCAAGAAGTGATGCAGGTTAACGTCAACGCCACCTTTATGCTGACTCAGGCTCTGCTGCCGCTGCTGCTGAAATCCCACGCCGGTTCACTGGTGTTCACCAGCTCCAGCGTCGGGCGTACCGGCCGCGCAGACTGGGGTGCCTATGCGGTGTCGAAGTTCGCCACCGAGGGCATGATGCAGGTGTTGGCCGACGAGTACAAAAACCGCAATCTGCGGGTGAACTGCATCAATCCGGGCGGCACTCGCACCAAAATGCGCGCATCTGCCTTCCCGCACGAAGACAAGAACAAGCTGAAAACCCCGGCCGATATCATGCCGCTGTATCTGTATTTGATGGGCGAAGACAGCCGCCGCAAAACCGGCATGAGCTTCGACGCGCAGCCGAACCGCAAACCCGGCGCAGCCGAATAATCAGGAGCGTTTCATGGCGGAAGATCGTCATCAACAGCGCCAGCAGCGCCTGAAAGAACAGGTCGATGCGCGCATCGCCGCGGCGCAGGACACCCGCGGCCTGCTGCTGGTGTTTACCGGCAACGGCAAAGGCAAAACCACCGCCGCCTTCGGCACCGTCACCCGCGCGGTCGGCCACGGCATGCGCGCCGGGGTGATCCAGTTCATCAAGGGCGAATGGCCCAATGGCGAAAAGAATCTGCTGCAGCAACACGGCGTTGAATTTCAGGTGATGGCCACCGGTTTTACCTGGGAAACGCAGAACAAGGCCGGCGACACCGCCGCCTGCCAGGCGGTGTGGCAGCACGGCAAACGCATGCTGGCCGACAACAGCCTGGATCTGGTGCTGCTGGACGAAGTGACCTACATGCTGACCTACGGCTATCTGGAACTGGAAGAGCTGAAGGAAGCGCTCCTGCAACGCCCTGCGCATCAAACGGTGATCCTGACCGGGCGCGGCTGCCATCGCGATCTGTTGGAACTGGCGGATACGGTCACGGAGATGCGGCCGGTGAAACACGCGTTCGACGCGGGCGTGAAGGCGCAACAAGGGATCGATTGGTAACAAAACGTTCTGGCCCCGAACGGGGCCAGAACGGCGGGATTAGCTGCGTTTGCTTGGCTTGCCTGGTTTGCTGCCTGGCGCACTGCGGCGGCCGCTGCCGGCCACCTGCGAGTGGCGCTTGACCGCCCGGCGGATCTGGTTGGCCTTCACGCGGCGGCGCTCACGCTCCACCGGCATTTTGCTGACCGTTTCCGGTTTCAACTCCACCAGCTCGCGCAGGTAGTTGATCGCCGGCAGATCCAGTTCGGCCCAGCCGCCGCGCGGCAGGCCTTTCGGCAGATCGATGTCGCCGTAACGCACGCGGATCAGGCGGCTCACCTGCACGCCCACCGCTTCCCACAGGCGACGCACTTCACGGTTGCGGCCTTCAGTCAGGGTCACGTTGTACCACTGATTGAGGCCTTCACCGCCCTGGAAGCTGATGGTGCGGAAGGCGGCCGGGCCGTCTTCCAATTGCACGCCTTTGCTCAGCTGCTTCACTTTCGCATCGTCGACCTGGCCGAACACGCGCACCGCGTATTCGCGCTCCACTTCACGGCTCGGGTGCATCAGACGGTTGGCCAGTTCACCATCGGTAGTGAACAGCAGCAGACCGGAGGTGTTGACGTCCAGGCGCCCTACCGCCACCCAGCGCGAACCGCGCAGCTTCGGCAGGCGATCGAACACCGTCGGGCGGCCTTCAGGATCGCTGCGGGTACACAGCTCGCCTTCCGGTTTGTAGTAAGCCAGCACCCGGCAAACCACCTCTTCGGACTCTTTGATCGACAGGACATGACCGTCCAGACGAATTTTCATCGCCGGGGTCACTTCAACGCGATCGCCCAGCTTGGCGACCTTGCCGTCGACGCTGACGCGCCCGGCTTCAATCATGGTTTCGATTTCACGACGCGAGCCATGCCCGGCGCGCGCTAAAACTTTCTGTAACTTTTCGCTCATTGAGCAACCTCTAATGTCGCCTTCACAGGCGTCGGGGGGGATACCGCCGCGGCCAACCGCCACCACGGTAATAATACGTTTATCAGGATCGAACCGCGTATTATACAGGCTTTCTAAGGTGTTGAAACCCACTTTATCGGCGGTGGCCCCCACAGGCGGCGTTCACGGCGCCAAAAAATCCTCCACTGCCCATAGCACCGCGTCAGGCCGTTCCAGAATACCGAGGTGAGTGCGGGCCTCCCCTAGACGCACCACGGAGAAGAACGGCTGCTCGGCGGCAAATGCCTGCTGTTGCCGCAGGTAGTCGTCGCGGCGATCCAACGAGTAGATATGCCGGCACGGCGGCGGCGCGCTCATGCCCGCCAGGCGTTGCAGCGGCGAGCCGAATTGCCGGTAGGCCTGTTCGATGGCCACCCCGGCGGCACGCCAAAGCCGGTAATCCTCCTGCGCCATCTCGACCTCCAGATGGCGTTTGACCCGATCGTGGCGGATGCCGCCCTGCCAAAAGTCGAACAAGGCGTCGCGTGCCGCCAGCCACTGCTGCGGCTGCTGCATGCGGCTCACCGCCGTAAAGAACGCCGGCTCCGGCTGCGTCATGATCCAGTCGAGAAACACCATGCCCCGTACCCGTTGCGGCAACGCTTCGGCCAACGCTACCGCCAGCCAGCTGGCGTGCGCCACCGACAGAGTGACCGCGTTATCCAAACGCAGCGCCGTCAGCAGTTGGCGCACATCCTCCAGCAAGTCGTCCGCCGTCAGCGACATCTCCGTGGCTTTTGAAGACAGGCCATGGCCTCGCCAGTCGATGCTGATCACCCGATAGCGTTCGGCCGCCAGAGCGATGAACGGCTCAAACACGGTTTTCGGTTCGCACCAGCCGGGCAGCAACACCAACGTGAGCGGCCCTGAGCCGACATCCTGATAGTCGAGTATCATGTTGGCACTGTGAAATGCGGTCATATTACCTCCTGCGCGTCTCTCCCCGACCCGTTCGGGGAATACCGACGGGGATAAGGTGACAGCGCAGCAGGTATTGATCTATTGAAGTTCGTGCGGAAAGCCCCCTGGGCGCACCTTATGAAAAAATGCGCACTAATTGGAATGGGAACTTAATGGCGCACGCAGGGATAGGCGGCACTTAACGCCAGCATGATCACCGACGGTGCGGAATAATGCAGTTGCTCAGGATGCTCGTTCAAATACTGCATCACCGCGTCGGCGGCTACGCCGATGCTCATCCCGGCTTCCGGGCAGATATTGCGGTTGCCCTGCATGGAATAAGTATCGAATACGCCGGCGACGTATCCCATGAACATGCCGCCATTCAGCGCTTCGGCCACGGTGGCTTCACCGCTTTTATTTTTTACGTAACCGCTGGATTCCGCCAGCAGACCACTGCCCGAATAAAACCCCGCATTTGCCATTGAGGAAAATAATAAGGCCGCTAAAAAAGAAACCTGTTTAATCATTGCTGCGCATCCTGCCCATTATCAATTCTGAAGTCTTCAAGAATAGCGGCTTTCACGCGAAATAGCGTCGCTTCAGCCGATTTTCAGACAATGGGCAAGGTGGCAACAATTGACATCAACGGAAAGGCGCCGCGTCGCCCGCCCCCTCACGCACCACTTCCGGCGAGGATTCAGTCAGATCGATCACCGTGGTCGGCTGTTGGCCGAGGAAGCCGCCGTGGATCACCAGATCGACCACCTTGCCCAAATGATCGTTGATCTCTTCCGGATCGGACTCGGCAAAATCATTGCCCGGCAGCATCAGGGTGGTTGACATCATCGGTTCGTTCAGCGCCTCCAGCAGCGCCAATGCGATCGGGTTCGACGGCACGCGCAGGCCGATGGTTTTGCGCTTTTCATTCATCAGGCGGCGCGGCACTTCTTTGGTCGCTTTCAGAATGAAGGTGTAGTTGCCCGGCGTATTGTTTTTAATCAGGCGGAACGCCGTATTATCGACGTGCGCATAAGTCGACAACTCGGACAGATCGCGGCACATCAGGGTGAAATTGTGGTTGCCGTCCAACTGACGGATGCGGCAAATGCGTTCCATCGCCGCCTTCTCCTCCAACATGCAACCCAGCGCGTAGCCGGAATCGGTGGGATAAACGATCACCCCGCCCTTGCGCAGCACCTCAACCGCCTGGTTAATCAAACGCGGTTGTGGGTTGTCCGGGTGAATATAAAAAAGCTGACTCATGACTTGCTCCTAAAATGATGCCCGCGCGCGTTGCCACGCGCGAAAAATCAGACCGCCTCGCCAGGCTGCGGCCAATCGCGCCACACCGGCTCGACCCCGCCCGGCAGCCACAGTTTGCGGCCCAGTTCGATCCACGAACAAGGCTGATGAAAATCAGATCCTTGCGAGGCCAACAGGCGGTAGTCCTGGGCGTATTTCGCCAACTGCGAGCGCTCATGCGGCGCCTGCTGACACTGCGCCACTTCCATGGCGTCGCCGCCGTGTTCGGCGAAATGCGCCAGCAAACGTTTCAACCACTTCGCGGTCAGATCGTAACGGCCGGGATGCGCTATCACCGCCTGGCCGCCCGATTGATGAATCGCATCAATGGCTTGTTCTATTGTACACCACTGCGGCGGCACGTAGCCGGTTTTGCCTTTGGCCAGATATTTCTTGAACACCTGCGCCATGTTGTCCGCCACGCCAATCTCCACCAGGTAACGGGCGAAATGGCCGCGGGTCACCGCACCGGCCCCCGCCAACCGCTGGGCGCCGGCATAGGCGTCGGGAATGCGCGCTTTACCCAGACGCGCGCCGATCTCCTGCGCCCGCCGGTTGCGACGTTCGGTTTGTTCCGCCAATAGCGCCACCAGCGCCGGGTGCGCGACGTCCATGCCCAACCCAACGATATGAATTTCATGGTTTTCCCACAGCGTCGAGATTTCCACCCCGTTGACCAGCCGCAGCGGCAACGCCTGCTCCGCAATGGCGGCGGCGGCCTCAGCCAAGCCTGCGGTGGTGTCGTGATCGGTGATCGCCAGCACGCCCACACGCATCTCTACCGCCCGCAGCACCAGCTGCGTCGGCGTCAGATAGCCGTCGGAGGCGGTCGTGTGGCTGTGGAGATCGTACAGAGTAAAAGCGGTGGATGGGGGGTTACTGTCTGTCAAAACGGCTATCCGGCAATGGCTTGGTTTTCTATCATACCCGCGATCGGCGGCCGGACGGAAATCTATTCTGCGCCAGGCAGACGATGAATAGAATTCACGCTGACCGCTAAAACATTGTGCAAAAAGAGGGTTGACTTTGCCTTCTCGAACCAGTTAACTAGTACACAAGTTCACGGCAACGGCCGTGTCGGATGAGAGTTAACAAAGAGAGTCTGCAAATGAACACATACATTTCTCTTCACGGTTGGTGGCGTACCTCCCTCTTGCGGGCGGTGTAATCGCGCATAGCTGTCATCTGACAATGCAGATTTCCTGAGCCCGCACCTGATGCGGGCTTTTTTATGGACAGAATTCACTGGAACCACCGATGATGAACACCAAACCACAACTGACACTGCTGAAGGCGCAAGCCAGCTACCGGGGCGACCCCACCACCCTTTTCCACCAGCTGTGCGGCGCGCGGCCGGCCACCCTGCTGCTGGAGTCGGCGGAAATCAACAGCAAACAGAATCTGCAGAGCCTGTTGGTCATCGACAGCGCGCTGCGCATTACCGCACTGGGCCACACCGTCAGCGTGCAGGCGCTGACCGCCAACGGCGCGGCGCTGCTGCCGCTGCTGGACGAAGCGCTGCCGCCCGAGGTGCGCAATCAGGCACGCCCTAACGGCCGCGAGCTGACCTTCCCGGCGATCGACGAGGTGCAGGACGAAGACGCGCGCCTGCGCTCCCTGTCGGTGTTCGACGCACTGCGCACACTGCTGACGCTGGTGGACTCCCCGGCGGACGAGCGCGAAGCCGTGATGCTGGGCGGCCTGTTCGCCTATGATTTGGTCGCCGGTTTTGAAAACCTGCCGGCGCTGCGCCAGGATCAACGCTGCCCGGACTTCTGCTTCTATCTGGCGGAAACCCTGCTGGTGCTGGATCATCAACGCGGCTCGGCCCGTCTGCAGGCCAGCGTCTTCAGTGAGCAGGCGAGTGAAGCGCAGCGTTTACAGCACCGCCTGGAACAGCTGCAGGCTGAGTTGCAACAACCCCCGCAGCCAATCCCGCACCAAACGCTGGAAAACATGCAGCTGAGCTGTAACCAGAGCGACGAAGAGTACGGCGCGGTGGTCAGCGAGCTGCAGGAAGCGATCCGCCAGGGCGAGATTTTCCAGGTGGTGCCGTCGCGCCGCTTTTCCCTGCCGTGCCCGGCGCCGCTGGCGGCCTACCAAACGTTGAAAGACAACAACCCCAGCCCGTACATGTTCTTCATGCAGGATGATGACTTCACCCTGTTCGGCGCTTCGCCGGAGAGCGCGCTGAAATACGACGCGGGCAATCGCCAAATCGAAATCTACCCGATCGCCGGCACCCGCCCGCGCGGCCGCCGCGCCGATGGGTCGCTGGATTTGGATCTCGACAGCCGCATCGAGCTGGAAATGCGCACCGACCACAAAGAGCTGGCCGAGCACTTGATGCTGGTCGATCTGGCGCGCAACGATCTGGCGCGCATCTGCCAGGCCGGCAGCCGCTACGTGGCCGACCTGACCAAAGTGGATCGCTATTCGTTCGTCATGCACCTGGTTTCCCGCGTGGTGGGCACCCTGCGCGCCGATCTCGACGTGCTGCACGCCTACCAGGCCTGCATGAACATGGGCACCCTCAGCGGCGCGCCGAAAGTGCGGGCGATGCAGCTGATCGCCTCCTCCGAAGGCACGCGCCGCGGCAGCTACGGCGGCGCGGTAGGCTACTTCACCGCCACCGGCGATCTGGATACCTGCATCGTCATTCGCTCCGCCTACGTTGAAGACGGCATCGCCACCGTGCAGGCCGGCGCCGGCGTCGTGCTGGATTCCATCCCGCAGGCGGAAGCCGACGAAACCCGTAATAAAGCCCGTGCCGTGCTGCGCGCCATCGCCACTGCGCACCATGCCAAGGAGGTGTTCTGATGGCCGATATCCTGCTGCTCGACAACGTCGACTCCTTTACCTACAACCTGGTCGATCAGCTGCGCGCCAGCGGCCACCAGGTGGTGATTTACCGTAACCAGATCGCCGCCGAGGTGATCATCGAGCGTCTGCAACAGATGGAACAGCCGGTGCTGATGCTGTCGCCCGGCCCTGGCGCCCCTTCCGAAGCGGGCTGCATGCCGGAACTGCTGCAGCGTCTGCGCGGCCAACTGCCGATCATCGGCATCTGCCTAGGCCACCAGGCGATCGTCGAAGCCTATGGCGGCCAGGTCGGCCAGGCGGGCGAGATCCTGCACGGCAAAGCCTCGGCGATCGCTCACGATGGCGAAGGCATGTTCGCCGGCATGGCCAATCCGCTGCCGGTGGCGCGCTACCACTCGCTGGTCGGCAGCAATATCCCGGCCGATCTCACCGTCAACGCCCGCTTCGGCGAAATGGTGATGGCGGTGCGCGACGACCGCCGCCGCGTGTGCGGCTTCCAGTTCCACCCGGAATCGATTCTGACCACCCACGGCGCGCGCCTGCTTGAGCAGACCCTGGCCTGGGCGCTGGCGAAGTAATATAAGGAACACGACGATGCAACCTATTCTTGAGAAACTGTACCGCGCCGAGTCGATGAGCCAGCAGGAAAGCCAACAGCTGTTCAGCGCCATCGTGCGCGGCGAGCTGGAACCGAGCCAACTGGCGGCGGCGTTGATCAGCATGAAAGTCCGCGGCGAGCGCCCGGAAGAGATCGCCGGCGCCGCCAAAGCGCTGCTGGACGACGCTCAGCCGTTCCCGCGCCCTGACTATCTGTTCGCCGATATCGTCGGCACCGGCGGCGACGGCACCAACAGCATCAATATTTCCACCGCCAGCGCCTTCGTGGCGGCGGCGTGCGGCGCGAAGATCGCCAAACACGGCAACCGCAGCGTTTCCAGCCGTTCCGGCTCTTCGGATCTGCTGGCGGCGTTCGGTATCCGTCTGGATCTGCCGGCGGAAGAAGCGCGCAAGGCGTTGGACGATCTTGGCGTGTGCTTCCTGTTCGCGCCGCAGTACCACACCGGTTTTCGTCACGCCATGCCGGTGCGCCAGCAGCTGAAAACCCGCACACTGTTCAACGTGCTGGGCCCGCTGATCAACCCGGCGCGCCCGCCGCTGGCGCTGATCGGCGTTTACAGCCCGGAACTGGTGCTGCCGATCGCCGAAACCCTGCGCGTGCTGGGTTATCAGCGTGCGGCGGTGGTTCACGGCGGCGGCATGGACGAGGTGGCGATCCACGCCCCGACGCACGTGGCGGAATTGAACAACGGCGAAATCAGCAGCTACCAGCTCACGCCGCAGTCCTTCGGATTGGAAACCTATCCGCTGGAAGCCTTGCTGGGCGGCACGCCGGAAGAAAACCGTGACATTTTGGCGCGGCTGTTACAAGGTAAAGGCGAGCCGGCGCACGCCGCGGCGGTCGCGGCCAACGTCGCGTTGCTTCTGAAGTTATTCGGACATGAAGACCTGCGCCAAAATGCGCGGCAGGCACTGGATATGATCAACAGCGGGCAGGCCTATGAGCGTGTCATCGCACTGGCGGCAAGAGGATAAATGATGCAGGAAACCGTGCTACACAAGATTGTCCGCGACAAAGCGCAATGGATCGCGGCGCGACAACAGCAACAGCCCCTGGCCGGCTTTCAGAACGACATCGTGCCGAGCGAACGCAGCTTTTATCACGCGCTGCAGGGCACCCGGACGGCTTTCATTCTCGAATGCAAGAAGGCCTCGCCTTCCAAAGGGCTGATTCGCGAAAACTTTGATCCGGTAGAGATCGCCACGGTGTATAAAGATTTCGCCTCAGCGATCTCGGTGCTGACCGACGAGAAATACTTCCAGGGCAGCTTCGATTTCCTGCCGCTGGTCAGTAAAACCGTCAGCCAACCGGTGTTGTGCAAAGACTTTATCATCGATCCGTATCAGATTTACCTGGCGCGCTACTATCAGGCCGATGCCATCCTGCTGATGCTGTCGGTGTTGACCGACGACCAGTATCGCCAGCTGGCGGCGGTGGCCCACAGCCTCAATATGGGCGTGCTGACCGAAGTGATCAGTGAAGAAGAGCTGCAGCGTGCGATCGCGCTGGAAGCGCGGGTGGTTGGCATCAATAACCGCGATCTGCGCGATCTGAGCATCGACCTGAACCGCACCCGTCAACTGGCGCCCCGCGTGCCGCATGGCGTGACGGTGATCAGCGAATCGGGCATCAACAACTACGGGCAGATCCGCGAGCTGAGCCACTACGCCAACGGCTTCCTGATCGGCAGCGCATTGATGTCGGAGCCCGATCTGCGCGCCGCCGTGCGCCGCGTGATCCTCGGCGACAACAAAGTGTGCGGACTGACTCGCCCGCAGGACGCCGCCGCCGCTTATCAGGCCGGCGCCATCTACGGCGGGCTAATCTTCGTCGGCCGTTCGCCGCGCTATGTGGACATCACCCGCGCCCGTGAAGTGATCTCCGGCGCGCCGCTGAAGTACGTCGGCGTATTCTGCGACGCCCAGGTCGATACCGTGGCGTTGACCGTTGAGCGTCTCGGCTTGCAGGCGGTTCAGCTGCACGGTGCGGAAGACCAGGCCTATATCAGCGCACTGCGCGCCCGTTTGCCGGCCGATTGCCGCATCTGGAAAGCGCTGAGCGTGAAAGATCGGGTGCCGGCGCGCGATCTGCAGCATGTCGATCGCTATCTGCTGGACAACGGCGCAGGCGGCACCGGCCAACGCTTCGACTGGTCGGTATTGCAAGGCGAAGACCTGACTAACGTCATGCTGGCGGGCGGCCTGCGCGCAGACAACTGCGTTGAAGCGGCCAAGCTCGGCTGCGCCGGTCTGGACTTCAACTCCGGCGTGGAAAGCGAACCGGGCATCAAAGATCCCGCGCGCCTGGCCTCGGTTTTCCAAACCCTGCGCGCCTACTGAATATGGCTCTACATTAATAACGGATAATAACGGGAACTCTCATGACGCTGCTTAACCCCTACTTCGGCGAATTTGGTGGCCAATACGTGCCGCAAATTCTGATGCCGGCCTTGAAACAACTGGAAGAAGCCTTTGTCAGCGCTCAGCGCGATCCGGCGTTTCAGGCAGAATTTATCGATCTGTTGAAGAACTATGCGGGCCGCCCAACGGCGTTGACGCTGTGCAAAAACCTCACCGCCGGCAGCAACACCAAGCTCTATCTGAAGCGTGAAGATCTGCTGCACGGCGGCGCGCACAAAACCAACCAGGTGCTGGGCCAGGCCCTGCTGGCCAAACGCATGGGCAAAACCGAGATCATCGCGGAAACCGGCGCCGGTCAACACGGGGTCGCCTCCGCGCTGGCCTGCGCGCTGCTCGGCCTGAAATGCCGCATCTATATGGGTGCCAAGGACGTCGAACGCCAGTCGCCGAACGTCTTCCGCATGCGGCTGATGGGTGCGGAAGTGATCCCGGTGCACAGCGGTTCCGCCACGCTGAAAGACGCCTGCAACGAAGCGTTGCGCGACTGGTCCGGTAGCTATGAAACCGCGCACTATATGCTCGGCACCGCCGCCGGCCCGCACCCGTATCCCACCATCGTGCGTGAATTCCAGCGCATGATCGGCGAAGAGACCAAAGCGCAGGTGCTGGAGCGCGAAGGCCGTCTGCCGGATGCGGTCATCGCCTGTGTCGGCGGCGGCTCCAACGCCATCGGCATGTTCGCCGATTTTATCGATGACGCCGAAGTGGGCCTGATCGGCGTGGAACCCGCCGGTCTGGGCATCGAAACCGGTCAGCACGGCGCGCCGCTCAAGCATGGCCACGTCGGCATCTACTTCGGCATGAAAGCGCCGATGATGCAAACCGACGAAGGCCAGATTGAAGAGTCCTATTCGATCTCCGCCGGGCTGGACTTCCCGTCCGTCGGGCCACAGCACGCCTACCTGAACAGCATCGGCCGCGCAGAATACGTGTCAATCACCGACGACGAAGCGCTGGAAGCGTTCAAGGCGCTGTCGCGCCATGAAGGCATCATCCCGGCGCTGGAATCTTCGCACGCCCTGGCGCACGCGCTGAAAATGATCCGTGAAACGCCGCAGAAAGAGCAGATCCTGGTGGTCAACCTGTCCGGCCGCGGCGACAAAGACATATTTACCGTTCACGACATTTTGAAAGCACGGGGAGAAATCTGATGGAACGTTATCAGCAACTGTTCACGCGTCTGGAAAGCAGCAAGGAAGGCGCCTTCGTCCCGTTCGTCACGCTGGGCGATCCTAATCCGACGCTGTCACTGCAGATTATCGACACCCTGATTGAAGCCGGCGCAGACGCGCTGGAGCTGGGCATCCCCTTCTCCGATCCCCTGGCGGACGGGCCGACGATCCAGAACGCGACGCTGCGCGCCTTCGCCGCCGGCGTCACCCCGACCCAGTGCTTCGAGATGCTGGCGGCCATCCGCCAAAAGCACCCGACCATTCCTATCGGCCTGCTGATGTATGCCAATCTGGTGTTCCATAAAGGCATCGATGGGTTTTACCAACGCTGCGCCGAAGTGGGCGTGGATTCGGTGCTGGTCGCCGACGTGCCGTTTGAAGAGTCTGCGCCGTTCCGCGCCGCCGCCGCGCGCCACGGTATCGCGCCGATCTTCATCTGCCCACCGAACGCCGATGACGAGCTGCTGCGTGAAATCGCTTCGCACGGCCGCGGCTATACCTACCTGCTGTCGCGCGCCGGCGTAACCGGCACCGAAAGCCGGGCGCAGCTGCCGCTGCATCATCTGGTGAACAAGCTGCGCGAGTACCACGCCGCGCCGCCGCTGCAGGGCTTTGGCATCTCCGAACCGGAGCAGGTGAAGGCCGCGCTGCAGGCCGGCGCCGCCGGCGCGATCTCCGGCTCGGCCATCGTCAAAATCATCGAACAGCACCATGCCAACCCGGCGGAGATGCTGGCTAAACTGGCGACCTTCGTCAGCGCGATGAAGCACGCCACCCGGGCATGAGCCTCTTTGGCGAGCGCCTTGCCGGCGCTCGCTTTAACAGCTTGTTTCCCTTCAAAGTTTGTTCCATTTATTTACCGCAAAAATTTGAACAAACCGCCGTCTTGTCTCACAATGAACTTTGTTCGCTATGCATTTCTTCGTTTGATTTGGGGAATGCGCTCGCTGCGGCGAAAAACCGTAGCGAATTTCAACCATAACATTGCATGGAGAGTAATTTATGAAGCTGTTTAAAACCCTTTCAGCCTTGTGCATGGCAGCCGTTGTGGCGGTCGCGGTGAGCGCTTGCGCGCCGACGGCAAAATCAGAGGGAACGGGCGGTTATATCGATGACACCGTAGTCACCACCAAAGTGAAATCGGCGTTGCTGGCGGATAAAAACATCAAGTCGCGCGAGATCAGCGTGGAAACCTTTAAAGGGCGTGTACAGCTTAGCGGCTTCGTGACATCCAGCGATGACGCCAACCGTGCGGTGCAGGTCACACGCGGCGTGGCCGGCGTGAAATCGGTTGAAAACGTGATGCAGGTTAAATAATACCGACAGGGAGGCCTTGCGCCTCCCTGCTTGCGGCTTTGATCAGAAGCGGTAACCCGCCCCGAACATGAACACCCACGGATCCAGACGCGTATCGAAGCTGTGGTGACCGCCATTCGCATCGTTGAAGCGAGTTTTGGTTTCGATATTCATCCACCACACCGACATGTTCAGCATCCAGTGTTCGTCCAGGTTGTAATCCAGACCGGCCTGCGCCGCAACACCCCAGGAGTCTTTCAGATCGAGGTTGCTCAACCCGGCGCTTTTGCCGTAGTCGTTGAACTTCTCGTCAAAGAAAGTGGTGTAGTTAACGCCGACGCCCAGGTAAGGACGCAGTTTGTCCTGCTTGTCGCCGAAGTAGTATTGCGCCATCAGCGTTGGCGGCAGTTGGTGAACGGTCGCCAGATCGGTGCCGCCTAGCGTCACCTTGTGGCGGAATGGGGTTGCGGCCAACAGCTCAACGCCAATGTTGTCCGTCACCATATACCCGAAGGTCAGGCCGAGCTGGGTGTTGTTTTTCGCATCCAGCGAACCTAAGCCCAGCACGTTGTCCGACCCCGCATTCGGGCGTACCGTCGCGGTACCCGCGCGGAACAGGAAATCACCAGCCTGATGCGCACTTGCCAACATAGGCGCCATCATCGTCGCCAATACCACCAGAGTTGTCTTTTTCATTATCCATTCCATTTGTGTGGTTAATCTCTCGGGGAGGAATATACCTACTTTCGGGTATTTGTGATCCCATCGAGATCACATCTTATGTGTAAAAATTTAAAATCCCACTAAAAACAAGGTTACCTAACCGCTTAATAAATCAAGGATTGATCTGCATCAAAAAATCGATTTTGTTGCAAATTATCTACATGTTCAAATTTCAGTTGCGGAGAAAAATGCGGCTGAGGTAATTTCGTTTTCCGTGTTGGTTTTGGTTGGTGCCGTAAGGAGTCGGCGGGCAATCAAGATGAGCGAAATCCTTAATCCCTGTGTCAGCTGCGGCGCATGCTGCGGTTATTTTCGAGTGTCATTCTATTGGGCCGAAGCCGAAGACGGCGGCGGCACCGTCCCTCTTTCCCTAACGGAGCCTTTGACCCCGTTCCTGCGCTGCATGCAGGGGACCAACAGCAAGTCCCCGCGCTGCACCGCGCTGGACGGCGAGATCGGCACCGCCGTGTCCTGCTCGATCTACCTCAATCGGCCCAGCCCGTGCAGAGAGTTCGATCAGTCCGGTGAAAACGGCCTGCGCAACGAAGCCTGCGATCGCGCCCGGGAACGCTACGGCCTGCCGCCGTTGCCGGTGCCCTTGTCGCTTTCGCTGCCTGAGACGACGATCGTTGAAGAAATAGGCGTAGTGCAATTCGCGGGGTGCCACAGCGGCGTGGAACAGGGTACAATCACCCACTGATTTATCTCTGTTTTCCCGACGCCAAGGAGTCTGCATGCCTATCACGGCCAACGCTTTGTACCGTGACAGTTTTAACTTTTTACGCAACCAACTGGCCAGCATCCTGATGCTGGCGCTGTTGACGGCGTTTATCTCCGTGCTGCTGAATCAGGCCTTCAGCCCTGATGCCGAACAGTTGGCGACGCTCGCTGCCACCACCAGCGATTTCGCCTCGTCTACCGGCATGGGCATTCAGGAAGTGATCCAGCAGATGACGCCGGAACAGCAGATGGTGTTGCTGAAAGTGTCGGCGGCCGCCACCTTCTCTGCGCTGGTCGGCAACGTGCTGCTGGTCGGCGGGATGCTGACGCTGATCCGTCTGGTGTCGCAAGGGCAACGCACCAGCGCCCTGCGCGCGCTCGGCGCCTCGGCGCCCGACTTGCCGCGCCTGCTGCTGCTGCTGTTTATCTGCACCCTGCTGATCCAGCTCGGCCTGACGCTGTTTGTGGTGCCGGGCGTGCTAATGGCTATCGCCTTCGCGCTGGCGCCGGTGATCGCCTCCGTCGATAAAAAAGGCGTGTTCGCTTCGCTCAAGCTGAGCAGCAAATTGGCTTTCGCCAATGCGCGCGTGATTGTGCCGGCGATGATGCTGTGGCTGGCGGCCAAGCTGCTGGTGCTGTTCCTGGTGAGCCATCTGTCGGTGCTGACGCCGAACGTCGCCAGCGTGGTGCTGACCGCGTTGAGCAACCTGGTCTCCGCCCTGCTGCTGATCTACCTGTTCCGGCTGTATATGCTGCTGCGCGGCTAACGCCGGCGTAAGCAAAGACCAAGGGGCACGCTTCGGCGCGCCCCTTTTTTGTTTACCCCACCACGGCGGCTTCCGCCTGCTCCTTACTCTGAATCAGCTTCAGCGCCAGGTACAGATCCGGCACCAAAATCAACTCTTTATCGCGTCCTAAGCGGTTGATGCGGAACCAACGCGTCAGTTCGGTGCGACGCCCCGCCAGCACCAGCCTTACGTTACGCTGTAACAGATCGCGTTTCAATTCATCGATAGCCGCCAGCACGCTGATATCGGCATGGGTAAAACTGGCCACCGCATCCACCACCACCCAACGCGGCTGGAACGGCGTGCCGTCGACCAAATTGAGGATACGGCGTTTGAAATACGCCACGTTGAAATAGGTCAGCGGCGAATTGAAGCGATACATCATGACGCCAGGTACCGCCTTCACCCCATTGTTATTGCCCATGGAATGGATCATGCCTTCATCGTTGACGCCCAGCAGTTGTTCCGTCGGCCGGAAGACGGTGCGCAGAAACTGCATCAGCCCCAGCAACACCGCCAGCCCGATGCCGCTGATCACGCCCACCAGCAGCACGCTGAGGAAGGTAAACAGCGCCAGGCGGAACGCCTGCGCGTTGCGACGGCGCAAGATCCAGATGCCGCGAATGTCCAGCAGCGACCAGGCCGCATACATCAGCACCACACCCAATCCCGCCACAGGAATAAACTGCAGCGGCGCCATCAGGAACAGCAAGACAAAGGCGATGACAGCGGCGGCGATGATCGACACCAACTGGCTCTTGCCGCCGTTGGAGTCATTCACCGCGGTGCGAGAATCTGCGCCGCTGATGGCGAAACCTTGCGACAGTGCAGAGACGATATTCACCAGTCCCAGCGCGCGAAACTCAGCGTCGGCGTTCACCTCATAACCGTTTTTGGCGGCGAAGCTGCGGGCGGTGAGCATCATGCTGACAAAGCTCACGACCGCCAGGTTAAGCGCCGGGATCACCATATCGCGCAGCAAACCAGGCTGGAAGTCCGGCCACTGGACGATCGGCAGCACGCCGCTAAAACCGCCCACCGTCACCACGCCATGCTGCTGCAGGCCGCCCGCCCAGGTCACGAACGCCGCCAGCACGATAGCGAACAGCGGCGCCGGCCAATTAGGCCGCCATTTTTTAAATCCAAGCAGCGTCACCAGCGTCAGCAACGACACCGCCATCGTCAGCCAGTCGCTGTGCAGCAGGTTACCGGGCAGCGCGTAGATGCGCTCGATCAACTGTGCCGGGCGCATCGTAAACCCCAACACCTTGCCAATCTGATCGACGATAATGGTGATCGCCACCCCGTTCAGCAGCCCCCTGAGGATCGGCCGCGACAGCAGATCCGCCAGCGCCCCCAGCTTGAACCGGCTGGCCAGCAGGCACCAACCGCCCATCATGGCGGTCATCATGATGGTCAATTGCCAATGGCGTTCCATATTGCCCGCCGCCAGCGGCGTCACCACCGCGGCGATCACCGCACAGGTGGCGGCATCAGGCCCGACGATCAGCTGGCGTGACGAGCCGAACAGCGCATAGGCCACCATCGGCAAGACGCAGGAATAGAGCCCCACTACCGGGCTGACCCCGGCCAACTCTGCGTAGGCGATAGCCACCGGCAACGCCACGGCGGCGACGGAAAGACCGGCGCGAATATCCGGCTTGAGCCAGCTGCGTTGATAGCCCAATAAATGCGTCAAACCAGGCGTCAGGGCCTGGAGAGATTTCCACTGCATGCTGTTTTCCGCGGTAAATTATCTGGTTATTATGACGCTTACTATGCGGCCTGCGGCCCGCGCTGGCAATGCGCCCGCGCTTTCTTGCGTAAGTTTATGCAAATTCCTGCTTTCGCGGCAGAAATCCGCCGGCCAAACGCCGATAATCGGCAACGCCCGGCGGTACACAGAGCTCGCCGAATCCGGTATAGTCGGCCGATGAACAGATGATGGATTGATTTATGAAGCAGTTTCTTGATTTCCTCCCGCTAATTGTCTTTTTCGCTTTTTACAAGCTGTACGACATTTACGTCGCTTCCGGCGCGTTGATTGTCGCCACCGCGCTGGCGCTGGTGTTCACCTGGGTGAAATACCGCAAGGTCGAGAAGATGACGCTGATCACCTTCCTGATGGTGCTGGTGTTCGGCACCCTGACGCTGGTGTTCCACAACGATTTGTTCATCAAATGGAAGGTCACGGTGATTTACGCGCTGTTCGCGCTGGCGCTGCTGATCAGCCAATGGGTGCTCAAAAAACCGCTGGTTCAGCGCATGCTGGGTAAAGAGCTGACGCTGCCGGACAAAGTGTGGAGCAACCTTAACCTGGCCTGGGCGGTCTTCTTCCTGGCCTGCGGCCTGGCGAATATCTATGTCGCCTTCTGGCTGCCGCAAAGCGTCTGGGTCAATTTCAAAGTCTTTGGCCTGACGGTGCTGACGCTGGTCTTCACCCTCCTCAGCGGTATCTATATTTACCGGCACATGCCGGAAGAACAGAAAAAATAGTTACAAAATTGTTAATGCCTGCGGCGCTTGCCGCGGGCAGTATGATGTTATTCCCTCCTTTTAAAAGCAGACTGCTATGACACAACAACGACCTTTACCCAGCGGCGAGCTGGTGCTGCGCACGCTGGCGATGCCGGCCGATACCAATGCCAACGGTGATATCTTCGGCGGCTGGCTGATGTCGCAAATGGACATCGGCGGCGCTATCCAGGCAAAAGAGATCGCCGAGGGGCGCGTAGTGACGGTACGCGTAGACGGCATGACCTTCCTGAAACCGGTGGCGGTAGGCGACGTGGTTTGCTGCTATGCGCACTGCATTCGCACCGGACGCAGCTCGATCACCATCAATATCGAAGTGTGGGTCAAAAAAGTCTCTTCCGCCCCGATCGGCCAGCGCTACCGGGCGACCGAAGCGGTGTTCACCTATGTGGCGGTCGATGCGGAAGGCAACTCGCGCGCGCTGCCTGAGGGCAAAATGAATTTCCGCGTCGGCTTCGAAGAATAAACTGACGCTACACTGCAAATGCAAAAAGGGTCGCCGAGGCGACCCTTTCTTTTTGGTATGACCAAACTCAGTTCAATTCGGTGGTGCCGTTCAACTTGAAGCGGATAGTGACGGTGCGATCTTTCGCTTCTTTGGCTTCATAGCGCCATTTACGCATCGCCTGCTTCACTTCACGTTCAAACATGTTGCGCGGTTCGGCCGACAAGATACGCACGTTGCTGACGCGCCCGTCGCTGTCGATATCAAACTGCACCCGCACGCTGCCTTCGATCTGTAAAGCCTGGGCCCGCGGCGGATAGAGCGGATTGGCGCGGCTGATCGGCCTTGGGCCGAGCTCGCGCGAGTTGCCCTGCACCGGCGCGGCAGGCGCCTGTTTCACCGGCGCTTTGTCGATCGGCTTGGCCGGCGAGTCGTTGTTGAACGGCGACGGTTCGCGCGGCTCGACTTTTTTCGGCTCCGGTTTCACCGGTTTTTCGACCTTCGGTTTCGGCTTGGGTTTCGGTTTCGGCTTGACCGGCTCCGGCTTCACAATCGCCTTCGGCGGCGGCTCCACAATAGGTTCCGGTTCTGGCTCCGGCTCAGGTTCGACCTGCGGCGGCTCCGGCTCGGCCGGTGCCGGCGGCGGCGGTTCGGCCATCGCGGCGGTATTGACCATCATGACGCTGATCGGCGCGTCCTCTGGCTTCGGCAGCTCCACCACTTCTTTTACCGAAGCGTAAAGCAATCCCGCCACCAGGGCGCTGTGCAGGCCTACGGACAAGACGAAAGGCACGGATATACGGCGATTAAGGAACATCTTTTTTAGCGGCATAATGATTCTGTTTCCTCTGGTTCGCCAAGTTTAAATGCAAATAGCAATCATATTCAATAACGAAAGGCAAACTATCGCTTTAATCGTCAGTATGCGCGGCGAAAACCAGCAAACTCATAAGGATATTAACCTGGCCGTTGCTTTTTTACCGCCGGGGCGACACGCTTTATTAACGTCTGGCCAGGCGTCAAAAAGTAAAAAACCCGCCGGAGCGGGTTAATTTCGGTGAGTCAGCGTTATTCTTCATCGCCATAGTAAAGCACGCCCAGCTTGATCAGCGGCCGCCCTTGCGCCTTACGGTGCAGGTTGGTGTCGCGCAGCGAATAGACGCAGCCGCAGTATTCCTGCTGATAGAAGCGTTCGCGCTTGCTGATCTCTATCATGCGCGACGAACCGCCCTTCTTGCGCCAGTTGTAATCCCAGTACACCAGATCGGGGTACTTTTCCGCCGCACGGATGCCGCAGTCGGTGATCTGCTGCATGTTCTTCCAGCGCGAGATGCCCAGCGAGCTGGAGATAGTGTCGTAACCATGCTCATGCGCATACAGCGCCGTGCGCTCGAAACGCATATCAAAACACATGGTGCAACGAATGCCGCGCTCCGGCTCATTCTCCATCCCCTTGGCGCGGGCGAACCAGTTGTCGGTGTCGTAATCGGCATCGATAATCGGCACCCCGTGCTGCTCAGCGAAACGGATGTTCTCTTCTTTACGCAGCAGATACTCTTTTTGCGGGTGAATGTTGGGGTTATAGAAGAAAATGGCATACTCGATCCCGGAGGCCTGAATCGCTTCCATCACCTCGCCGGAACAGGGCGCGCAGCACGAATGCAGCAGCAGTTTGTTTTTGCCCGCCGGCAAATCGAGTTTTTCCCTTACCAGTTCCGTCATGTCCTCACCTCAATGGCATATCAGTTTAAGCGCGCCGCACTATACGAATAAAAAGTAGCGGCTTCAAGGCATAAGCGCCAATCCGCCGGGAAATTCGCCCTATGCCGTTCCCCTGCCGCGCCTTTTGCGCTACCTTGGTAGCACCGTTTTATAGCCATGATTTTAAAGGTGAAACATGCTTTATCTGATCTACGCGCAAGACGTCCCCAATTCGCTGGAAAACCGTCTGGCGGTGCGCCCGGCACACCTGGCGCGCCTGCAGGCGCTGCGCGACGCCGGCCGTCTGGTGGTCGCCGGCCCTAACCCGGCCATCGACAGCAACGATCCCGGCGCCGCCGGCTTTACCGGTTCGACGGTGATCGCCGAATTCGCCTCGCTGGCGGAAGCCCAGGCCTGGGCGCAGCAGGATCCCTATATCGCCGCCGGCGTCTACGCCGACGTGACGGTGAAGCCGTTCAAACAGGTGTTCTAAAATTTAATTAATACCAATAAAAACAATCAAATAGATAGTTAATATCACCCAAAATTAAAAATAAACACGCTTTTATGTACACTTTATAAAAGCGTGTTTTTCGTTATATAACAGATAGATCGCCCACGAACGGAGGATTACTCTTGTTTGCCATTCAGCCCTTCATCGGTGTTGTATAACCCCCACGGCGTGTTATACACAACAACAGCACTAAATATATAACCAGCCACCAAATCCCCATAGCGCAGGGGGTTATCCCTTCCCTGGTCAAGGTACATGCACAACTGCCCCAACTCAGTACGACAAGAGCCGATCGGGATAGCAACATCAACTGTTCCGCCACCGCCACCATTGACAGGTATCGGTCTCTTCTTAATGCGAGCATTAATGATGTTGATGTAAGGCATGTCGCTACCAAAATCGTGAGTTCCAGCCGAGTTATTAGGAAAGCCGGATATCCACAACTCGGTCTGCCCCATAGCCACCATCTCAGCCGTCACTTGGAAACTGAAATAGCATTCCACGATACCCCCGCGATACACAAGATTCCGTGTTACCGCGTCAGGGAACACTACCGCTCCGTTATAACCACTGCGAAGGCGGAACAGGCCGGTTTCATTGCTAGAGGTTCTGGTCCGCCAATGATGCAATTCATTCTTATCGTCGAATTTGAAACAAAGTGGCTGAATTTCATAACGACCAATCCACAGTCGTTCGTAAATAGTGCCAGTGTTAGCCTCTGGGGAATATACAAATCCATACCGCATCATATTGTCTGCGGTCTTTGGTGCATTGCGGAATGTATCGCTGTTCCGCGTGTAGTACACGTTAGTGCTGCGGTAATTCTTCCGAAGCGCCGAAGTAGAAACCGGTGCTGACGGGGTCGCAGCCAGTGCATGGGTTTTACACTGGATGGAGCCTTCCACAATGCTCGCTGGAAGGGTAGTCTGGTCCCTGTTTATAGGGTCAGAACCCGACTCATAGAACCAGTTGCTGGCATTATTAGGGCCATTCATATCACGCAGTCCAACTCGCTCAGCAAAGCCGTACTCTATGTAACCGTACCAGTCAATACCGGAGTATCCGCTATTGGGTGATGGCGTAAGAAATGGCGTGCGAGGGCTGTAGAATATCTTTGCACGACTAGTAAGCATGCCGATTGAGTTACCGCGCTTATAGCGAGCAAATAAGCAGAAGGCCCGCCCTGCGATCCCGCGGTACGGATCTTTTGAGTAGTCAGACGGTCGCAAGTCCCCGGCGTGCTGGTTGGTCAGACGACCACCATTTGCCTCCGTCACATCATGACGAGATTTGTAAAACTCACGGTCGAAGAAGTTATCGACTAGGCTATGCCGTGTACTCCATTGCTTGCCAGAGGCCGTGATGTTGCTCATTGTCAGATAGTCACACCAACCCAGCGAATAGATGTCCGTACCATCGACGTAGGGCGGAACCCATTTACCGCCGCTCTGGGTATTGTTGCGATGCAGCCACATGCCACCGATGACCAGACCAGCATAGTTGCCAATCAGCTCCTGGTAACCCCAGATGGATGAATCGACACCCTGCGCGATCAGCGGGATGCCGCACCATGCATAGGTTACGTCTCCCATTCTGGATTGATCGAACATGATGCCGTCGGCCACAAAACCGATGAAAACATTGCGAATTGTCAGCTTATCTAACTCTATTTGACGTATATAGGTCGTCATGCGGGTGTTTTGCGGGTAGCCCTGCACGCGCGCGACAATTCCGATCGTTCCGTTCAGACTTATCGGGCCGTTATCGTGATCCCAGCCGAAGTTAAGCACTGAGGTTTTTGCCGCCTCGCCGTGCAGGCGAACCCCAGACGGTAGCTCCAGGTGCGCTTTCATAGTGCTTGGAGTTTCGGGCGGCAAGGTACGCTCCCCGGAGGTAAATAGGGGGCTGTAGCTACCGTCGTCGTACGGCAACACATAAGTAAACGGGGCATTGGAAATCCGATAGGTCCCTTTGAAGTTGACAACGCCACCGCCATTGGCGTTTACATAATCGATAGCGGCCTGAAAAGCCGGCTGCGAATCGAAGTTAGGATCTTCCTCCACGGTCTTGGCGCCGAACTGGCGCACGTTGACCTCAAAAACGGCGCCCCCGGGGCCTTCCAGTTGCTGCCGGTACTGGTCAGGGTCGTATTTTAATACGTTAGGGAAATAAAACTGCTGCACGTTGAAGGCGTCGTAAATAGCCATCGAGTGGCCCTGAACAGTCACAAACTTTGCGATCTGCCCGTTATACACCGGATACCCACCAGCATTAACGATGATGGGCTGTGCGATTTGCACATGGCTTCCGTCTTCGTTTTCCAGATAAACAGGGATCTGGTTTTCAGGAATGGTCGGGTCGGTGTCGATTTTGCCGATGTAGATTTTACCGTTCGACGCGGCTTTAAAGGAGCGAGCCATCGTAAACTGCTGGCTGGGCATTGATACAACGACATTAGGGACGATATTGTCAGCCATTTATTTTTCTCCGGGCGTGCAGAATCCCCGCGAGGCGCAGCTCACGGTAGTGTTGAGTTTTTTAAGTACCATGTTGGTACTATTGTTGATTTATACAGTTCGCCATATCATGCCGATCCACCCCACCGGTGAGGCACGACTATGGAAGAGTTAGAGACGCAGTTTCATTTACGGTTGCCGAAGGATACCCACGGCAAAATTAAGCAGCGCGCCAAAATGAACGGCCGCTCGCTCAACGCAGAGATCACGCTGATAATCGAAGAAGCGTTGGCACAGCCGCCAAAAATAACCGGCTTTCGCGACGACGCCGAACGCCTGGCGCACGAACACGCCGAGCAGTTCAAAAAGGTTGTGGTCGAAACGTTAACCACGATATATCGAAAAGACGAATAACCCCATGCTATGCTTAGCGAAAACATAGGAGGTTTTATGGAAATTGTAGCTATCGCGCTGCTTATAGCTTTCTTGGTGCTCGTTGCCCAGTTGGGGCAGATAATTTCCCTGCAGAAGAAAAGCATCAGTGAGACAAAAACAGTGGCCGCATGTCTAGACGAAGTAAACCGCAATTTAGGGCGGCATACTGAATATGTATTCGACGCCGCAGATCAGTTGAAAAACAGCGTAGAGTCCATAGAGTTAAAAATTAGCGACATAAAATACGTTATGGACGTAATTGAGAAATACAGCCTGCCAGATAGAGAGCAGAGAAAAATATTAGACCAAGTAAAGATCGACAACGAAATTTATCGGTAGGCCATCCCTGGCCGGTGGTTAGTATTCCTTGCCGTCGGCCTCTCCTGAAAGCCAGCCGATAATACCCACTCTCCCGACCGCCTGTTTCTCCTCGCGTGTCAGCGTCCGGTAGAACGATTTCCACGCTGGAGATTTTGCGATACGCGCTTCCATTTTCCGGTCGATTACCTGCTGCCCTTTTTCCGGTAGCTTGCCCCCTTTCGCCTGCTTAACGACCGATCTGAATTCAGGTGATGCCAACAGACGATCTGCAGCAATGCTACGCGCCGGCCGGGCGGCCTCCTTAGCTGCCAGGCCCGCTACGGCGCCGTAGCTCAACGTCGGACCGACAACAGGAATGTGGCCCAGAACAGTAGTAGCTAACGCACCTTTGCCATGGCGGTAAATTTTGTCCAGCGTGCCGCCTTCGGCATCGAATTGCTTGATGAAAGCGTTAAGCCTACCGGTTTGGATACTGCTCTCTCGCGCCTGGCGTACTGCCTGTGATACGGTGAAAAGATTCCGTAGTTGATTGGCGGTTCGCGCTCCAAGTTCGCGCTCCACCATCGGCAGAGTGCCGGAAGACTTCATCCCCTGATACCAGTCCACAAACCCTGGTAGATGGAATTCGTTCTCCTTGCGACTGCCCTGGCTGAAAGCATCACGCAACGATGTGGCCACAACTTCCCGCCGGATGCGTGGTGAAGGGATATCCTGCTGCAGCGCCCGAAAGCCTTTCGCGTCACCCTTTGACAGATTGCGGATGGCCAACGCTGCTTTTGTGCCGATATCGCCGCGCAGGTCTTTGCCGAGCAGCCCCGTTAGCGCGTCCTCCATCGAGGTGCGAACCCCGATCAGCTTCTTGGCAGCCTGCCATTTGTCACCCATGCCCGCAGCGACGACAGCCTGTTCCTGATCCGCCGTCAGGTTCGCATAAAGCTGTTTCAGCGCCCCTGTCTCTTCGTCGCGGAACGGTCCCGAGTTCTTACCGATCGCTTGTCCGATCTGCTTGCGGATGTTGTCCAACCGCGCATAAGTCGGCGCAGTAGCTTCAGTGCCAACAGGGGCAACGGAGTTATAGACCCGCTTTTCCATCGTTGATAGATGTTCAGCACCACCCAATTCGTCCGCTTTGCCGTCCAGATAACGAATAATGTTATTGGCTTCGACGGTCTGCCCCTTGGGGATAGCCGCGGAGATCTGGTTATAGAGCTGGTCAGATTTGTTCTGAACAGTAGCAATGCCGCGCTGGAACGAAGACAAAAACTTATCATTCATCGCAGCCTTATCCGGCAGCGCGCCGGCGGCGTCCGTAAGATCCGTGGCCTGTTTAGCGATCTTGGTTAGCGCCTGATTTTCCTGCGCCGCCAGCTGCGAACCAGGAACGGACTTCAGCGCCTGTTCGAAATCGCGATAGGCCTGATTGCCGGATACGTGCGACAGCAGCAAATCGTCCTCGCTCAATCCTAACTGCTTGGCGGCGTCGATAACATCTTGCCGCGGAGCGACATCGCGCGCAGCGTCTGCCATCCGCGGCGCAGTCTCTCTATCAGCGGCAGCGCCAACACGCGCGGCCACATCCTGCACACCTTGCTCGAGTGGCATTACGGATGCCTGTGCTCCTGGAGGAGCAGATACGGCCTGCTCTGGCGTTGCCTTGGCGGTTGCCCCCGCAGCCCCTTCACGCTGCGCAGCGTTGCGAATAGCCCCCGCAGCACGCCCACCGGCGGCCAGCAATCCGCGCCCGATCACGCTGCCAGCCAGACCGGTAGCAAGGTTGCCCGACAGGTCGTTATTCTGCGTGGACTGTGCAACCGCGCCAGGGAGGTTTTCCGCCAGCATGTTCGCCGCTTGCGTTGCTACCCTTTCTGCACGTCCAGCACCGGCTGTAGAGGCCAGCGCCGCTGCGGTCCGTTCAGCACCAAGGCCAGGGATCAGATACGGGCCTATTTCTGCCCCCAACTGCGCGTAAGGATCAGTCGGCCGCATGCTTTCCGGCAGTCGCAACCGCATAACCTGGTCTTCTGCCGGTACGCCTGCGGCGCCGAGTGCAGTGTTAACCACCTGCCCCGGGATATTGGCGACGTTCACAGCGCTTTGCGCCAAACCCCGCCCGGCCTGCTCAAGGTTCTCTGCGAAGCTCGGCTCTGGCGCCGCCTGCGCCCACGGTTGCGCCGCCTGCTGTGATAGCTGGGCCAGCTCACCTTCACCCCCCGGCTGTGCAGCTGGCTGCGTCCACTGCGCGAAACGGGGATCGGTGACATAGTTAACCGTCTCCGCTGGAATTTGCGTTTTCTCACCACGCATAAATTTCTGTACATTGCCGGGGCCCCAGTTATAGGCGGCCAGAGCGTCGGTAACGTTGCCGTGCGCGTCGAGCATTTGTTTCAGATACCGGCCGGCGGCCTCAACCTGCAGCGCCGGGGTGCGTTTTAGCTCTTCAGGGTCATAGCCCATACCGCGTGCCGTATCGGGCATCACTTGCCCCAAGCCGATGGCACCTTTCGGACTGATAGCCTTCGAGTTGCCACTGCTCTCCTTGCTGATCACCGCACTGAGCAGTCCAGCGGGGATTCCGAAGCGCTGCTCAGCATCAGAAACAACATCGCCACCAGTTTGCGGTGGCGACTGTTCGGCCTGCGGCTGCTGGTATTTGGCCCATGGCCCCTCAGAAGGTGAAGTGGCCGCCGGCGTGCTTTGATATTTCTCCCAAGGGCCTGCCATTAGTTCTTTCTCCAGCTGTTAGGATTGCTCGGGTCACCACCGATGAACGTATAACCGCCCTCGGTCTGCCCCGCGCGTGGTGCCGCAGTGCTGCCGCCAGTCTGCCCTGCGTTGAACGTGTCGATTTTCTGCTGGTACGTATCGACCATTGGCTGCTGCTTCTGCAGATATGCTGTCTGCCGCTGAAGCACCTTTTGCCAGTTGTCGATCGCTGCCCGGGCAGCATTAGGCGACATGTTCTGATTGATAGCCAGAAATGCCCGCGCGGCCGCCTGGCCTTCGGAATCCGAAACCGGGCCGGTGCCTTTCATCCCGATAACCCCCATCAAACGCGCCTGCCCCTGCATCTGCTCGATTTTGGACCACGCGTCGGCCGATTCAGTGCCGGGGATCCGCGAGTTGACTGTGCCGCCGAAGCCGAACACACGGTCGAACACCTCAGGCTTTATGCCTTTCACCTGGTTGACCGTGTCGTACATGCTGGCAACGCTGTTGGCATTACTTTGGTGAGCGCCGACATAATCCTGCATTTTCTGCACGGCCGCCTGCTGCGTAGCCTGAGATTTCGCACTGTTCTCGCCCGCTTTC
Organism: Serratia sp. SA088; assembly: GCF_049065515.1. Lineage (NCBI taxonomy): Bacteria > Pseudomonadati > Pseudomonadota > Gammaproteobacteria > Enterobacterales > Yersiniaceae > Serratia > Serratia sp. SA088. The sequence goes on along the minus strand of NZ_JBAKGW010000001.1, from coordinate 649,238 downwards.
AGGCTCAGTTCCAGCTGCTTGTTGGCATTATCCGCCTGGTTCTTCTGGGCGGTCAGGTTCAACTGCTGTTGCCCCTGGTTTAGTTGCCCTTGCTGATAGGCGGCCTGCTGTTGCAGACGCTGCTGCCCCAGATTCAGGTTTGCCTGTGCGATCTGTCCAGTTTGCTGCAGCTTGGCGTTGTTTGCCTGAAGGTCAAAATATTTGTCCGGACCGAGCGAGGCGATCCCCAAATGGTCCACGAACTGACCGAAACCGGCCGGATTCTGCTGGTACATCTGCGCCACATCGGAAGGGTTAACGCCGACGCGCGCCAGATCGCTGGCGTTCTTCTGTAGCCACTGTCCCATTGCTTCAGGGCTTTGTGACGCCAGCCGCGCTGACGCCGCCAGACTGCCGACGGTATTACGCTGATCTTCATCGACGAAGCCCATGCCGTTGCGCACGGCCTCAAACTGTTCGGGGTATTTGGCGACCAGCCCACGCATTGCGCCACGATCGCCCGACGCATAAGCGTTGGCGTAATCCTGCTGGAACGCCTTCTGGCGCTGTTGCAGGTCTGCCTGCTTCCAGGTGTTAGCCAAGGAGCCCGCGGCGCCCGCCAATTGCACGCCGAGGTTGTTCTCTCCGGCTCGCGCGCGGTCGTTGTTATCGCGGATCAGACTCAGCGCGGTGTTTGCATCGCTGGCCTGCGGTGCGTTGGCATTATTGGTGCCGATACCTGCCAGCAAACCGCCGGCGTTACCTTGTTGCCACGTTGCCATGATCGCCCCTTAAAACAGTGAACCCAATGCACCCAGACCCCCGCCAATTGCAGCGCCAAGCCCAGTACCCAACACTGGCACCACACTCCCTAACGCTGCCCCTGACATAGCACCAGAGGCCAGGCCGCCAATGCCCTGCTGTAGCCCTGACGGCCGGTTAGCGTTCGCTGCCGCAAGCGCCGCTTGCTGCTGGAGCAGCTGGCCAGTGTTGTTCGCGTAAGACTGACCGGCGTTGGCCTGTCCCTGCAACGCACCAAGGCCGATATTGGCGAGGTTCTGATAGTTGTTCATCTGCCCTGTGAGCCAGTTCTGTCCCAGCATAGGGGCGATCGTCGCCAACCCATTGCTGGTAGCAGTGGAGCCCAACCCGCCAGTTGCTTCGGCGGACGCCAATTGCTGATAGCGGGCCTGGTTCGACAGGTCTTTGAACTGGCCGGAGTTGTAATATTCGTTCAGCGCTTGTTGCTGGCCCCCCAGCGATGAGAGGTTTTGCAGTTGGCCGACATACTGCTGCGCCAGAGGCGTGAACGGTGCCAGGTTCTGCATGTTCGTCTGCCACTGCTCACGCTGCAGTGCAGTCGCTTCACGCATAGCATCAGCCTGCGCGCCGGCGCCGTTATCACCACCGCCTTTGCGCATGCGACTTTCTTTCATTCGTTTAGCGTTACCGCAGCGGTCATTTACCATCACGTCAAACAGTTTCATTTTTGCATGTCCTCATACTGCGCACGGGTGAGCTGATACAGCGTTACGCCAACCGGCTGCCCGCCGCTGAGATAAGCATCCTGCAGGCGCCCCACGCGCGTGGCACCCAGTAGGCGGATGATCGCTCGACCGTATTTTGTTGAATCCGGCACCATAGTGATGCTGTTCGTGAATGGAGAATTTGCCAGGAGCCAGCGGCAGAAAAGCCGGTGTCCGTCCAGCGCATACTTACCGCGGAAACCAGGGTCGTAGATGGCATGGCACTCGACAACGCTTTGCCAGAACGTGCGCACCTCGTGCACCCCGACCAGCATCACCCCCTCATAAATGCCGAGGTAGACCGCATCGGGCTTAATGAAGTAGTGATCGCCATCGTCGACGATGTTACCGGTGTTCGCCTGGTCGTTCAGAAACGCCTGCAGCCGCACCGGGTTGTCGATTAATTTAATTTCCATCAGTTAATCATCCCGTGAGTGCGCGCCATGTCCTCCAGCGCTTTAATGCGCTGGCACGCCGCTTTGAACGCGTCGGCCAAGGCCTTAACTTCTGCTTGCGAATAGGTGGCGCCGACGGCAAACGACTGGTCAGCGTCGAACCCCCCTTTGTTTGCCGTACCGGTTGCGGCAGTCCAGCCGGTTTGGCGCGCACCAAGCACTGACAGTCCTGCCACTTTGTACGACCCGTTGATGTTAACGTTGCCGCCAACCTGCAATTTATCCGTGGTAGGCGTTGCGACGTTGCCCACAAGGAACGACCCGCCGGTAGCCTGCACCGACTGGCTCGTTGAAACAGCCTTCGATACTGAGTTGGTTTCCAGGGTATCTATGTCGCCTTCGGCGGTAGCCAGGCGGGTGCCTTGGCTCGCGACTTCGTCGAGCAGATAATCGGCATCACCCTCGAGGGTTGTGATCCGCCCCTCGTGATTCACCAGCGCCGCTTCGGCAGCGGTGATACGGGTCCCGTGGTTTTCTAGCGTGGACTCAGCCGTGTTCAGCCGGATCTCGTGGTCAACCAGCTTTACTTCCGCAGCTGTGATTCGCCCCTCGTGGTTGACCAGCGTCACTTCCGCGGCGGTAATGCGCTGCTCATGGTTGACGAGCGTTTCCTCCGCTGCTTCCAGCCTCACTTCATGGTCTGCCAGTATCACGTCTTGCTCGTCGTTTTTTACCTGCGCTTCCCACGCCCCCTGCCCGGCTTCGTTGGCCTTGCCTGCGACGTTGCCCAGATCGTTGCCCTGTTGAACAACATAAAGCCGATAGGGCTGTGAGAAGATGGGTGGTAGCAGCGTTGCATCGATTCGCGTCATCTGTACCGTGACGGGTTTTGTGAGATTGTCATCAGCCATCACAAAATCCTTACGGAGCAATCGCTCAGAGTCACCGGCGAGCGAGTGATCACGCGCACTTTGAAACCGATGTTTTTACGCACCCGACCAATTCGGCGCCAAAGCACGCGTTTGTCGTAGGCAAACGGGGCATTAGCGCTGATCATTTGCTCTCGCCCATAATTTGAGCCGTCGGCGGTAGCCGAGATAAACAGCCGTTCCGCGTACTGCGAAACTCCTGTCGCCGCTTCGAGTTCGAAGTCGAATACGCGGGCGTTGTTGGCTTTGAACATGGGGGTGAACAGCAGGTGTTCAGTCTGTTTGTCGTACTGCGCCGAAGAATCGAACTGCAGGGCGCCGACAACCGGCTCCAGCTTATCGCCGGTGGTGATCTGGTTGCCCTCGAACACGTAGTCGATCGCGCGATGCACATCGTCAAACAGCCCTGTTTTGAGAATGCACCACTGCGCACCGTTCTGGCTGGCGGCCGCGTCGTAGCACAACACGTGCCGAGGCAAGTGGACGATAAGCAGCTCGTGGCCGTCAAAGCGAACAGTCTCAAGCACGCTGGTTGCCAGTTCTTCAGCCGTATAGCCGCGCAGCACTTTCTCCACAGTGGCTGTCGCGATCGTCGTAGGCTGCCCGCTGTTGATAAGGTAAATCGACGGCGCCCCCGTTGACTGGTGGCTGATAAACGCGAAAGAATCCGCAAATTCGGTCTTGCAGTGCGTGCCGGCGATCCCCTTCTGCACCATCAGTGATGGCTGCGCAACGTAGATTGCAGACGCAGTGTCAGTGGCGCCCGTAAGCGAGAAATATTCAATGGTGCTGCTACCGAACATTACGACGAAATCTCGCCAGATACCGCAGCCGAGAATGCCGTCGGGTTGGCTCTCGGCGCTGTAGAACGGACGGAACCGGTCGGGGTGCGATTCGTCCTCGAGATCGGTAACTCCGAACGTCTGCGTACCGTCTTTCACCCAGATATAGCGCCCGCGTGCACGGCAAATATCGCGAACATTACCGATGTCATACTGCGCAAACGTCACGTCGCCGATCTGTTCAGGCCAATTTTGCAGGGTCTTGTTCGTTCCGTCGTAACGATACAGCGTCATCGTTCCGTTAGCGGCCACCGCCTGGCTGGTCGCGCTGTGGGCCATGCTGACGCGAGCATTGCCGGAAACGTCGCCGCGCTCACTCGCGCCGTTGTACAGCTTGCCGCCCGCAACGCGATACACGACGTTTTTAGCCTTATTGAACTGCACCCCGCGAGATGTGCCCGCCACATCTACTTTTTTCACCACGCCGGGGAATGAGCGAAGATAGCCGGCGGCGTTCAGCACTTCTTTCGGCGTCGCAAGCATATTAACAGGCAGCAGGTCGACATAATCGGCGTTGCGGTAGTCCTTACCGAGACCTTTAGCCAGTGGAAGAGTCGGCATCGTCGTCGTCTCCTTTGCGGTGGAAATAATGGTGGCCGTTGTAGGTCGGGATCCGGTTACCTGAGCCGATCGGCATCCGGTTCGGGTAGCCAGCTTCGCGATAGACTTTTTTCGCGCGCGTCAGCGCAGAGGACTTGACCAGTAGCTCTTTGCCATAGCGCGCGGTGGTCACTACTTTTGCCAGTGGCTCGACCTCGTAATCGGGCGCGATGCGCAGCGCCAGGTTGTGATACACCGCGCTGAGATGCGCCGTTTTCAATCCGTGGTCGTCGCCATCCATCGCCGGTTCGCCGTCGGCAGCAAACTGATAGCCGATATCAATACCCACCGCCGGATCCTCGCGCCACTCGGCCATCATCATTTCGAGGTCGTTCACGCCATCTTCAACAGATTGCGGTTCGACGTCGGTAATCGTGGCGTTGGAGGCGATGCCGATTTTTCGCAGCGCGGCGAGCACCAGATCGCCTTTTGTGGTCAGGTTCATGGTCACCGCCTACCAGTGGTTAAACGAATTCGTCTGCGTCTGCGTTTTCAGACGGGGTTTTGCTTTTGCGCTGCTTCTTAACCGGCTCTGGCTCTGGCTCTGGCTCTGGCTCAAACAGTTTTGACGGGTGATCCAGCCAGCCTTCAGCCAGGTGGGCTTCCAGTTCGTCGGCCTCGATCACTTTTACGTGGGCTCGCAACCCCCACACCAGCGTGTCGCCGCCGCCGCGTTTGTAGATCATCTGGGACATGGTCAATCCTCAACAAAGAAAAAAGGGGCCGAAGCCCCTTTTCAGTTGGTTAAGCGGTCTGGTTAGCCAGGCCGACGCCGATCGCTTCCGGGCGTACCGCACATGCGGAGTACCACAGTGCGATACGGCACTTGCCAGTCAGGGTCGAGATATCGCCCTGCGTCGCGAAGATGCCGTTAATGCCAACGCCTGGGATGGCGAACGACTGAGTTTTCATGCCCGCGAACAGTTCGTGGTTCGCCGGGATCGGTTGCGATACCAGACGGATGGAGTCATCTGCCCAGAACACGTTCGTTTCCGCGGTTTTCACGTTCAGGACATTCACCGCCATAGCGTCCGCCAAAGAGGTATTGACGTTCGCGTAGGCGCGCTCAGCAGCCGTCAACGACGTGTCGTCCAATGCCACTGGCTTCGGTGCGATCGTCACGTTGGCACCATTCACCGCAACAACGGTGAAGGTTGCGTCGTGAGTCAGCACGTTTTTAGCCATCTGCGACAGGTATTTCACCCCTGCGAATGAAATCTTGTCGCCACGCTTCAGACCAGTACCAGCGGACAGCTTCACAACAGCAATACGGTTATCGACGTTCTCCTTGTTGCCATCGGCATCAAGGTGCCACGCTTCCGGCTTGAACTTCTGCGCACCAGAAACTGTCAGGCCGGTAGCGGAAGACGCTGCCAAGGTCGGCATTTTCGGGGAGCGTAGCACGTCATCGAAGCCCGCCACCTGGCGCTGAATGGTGCCGTTTTTGTAGGCGTCTTCAGGGATGCGGCCGAACATATCGCGATTAGTAAGATCGTGGCCTGCGTTTTTATAGTCCTTGCTATTGAAGAAGTAGGACAAGCCCGCGGCGCGATTCAGCTCTCGAGCGAACATGAACTCTTCAGCGTCGGCCACGAAATCCCAACCACTGCCGGCGGTAGTGCCGATCGGCTGCGGGCTGGTAACCACCAGGGAGCCCATATCGACTGCCTGCTGCGCAATCGCCTTTTCGACGTTATTCGCCAGTTTTTTAGCCGATGCGTTGATGCGGTGACGATAGGAGCGCTCATCGCGCAAATCGTCAGCACGCAGCTGGAAGAAGTCGTTGTCCGGGGCACCCATGTTGCACTTCACGGACAGTTCCAGGACATCGGTTTCTTTACCAGTTAAATCCCAGCCTTCCTGGGTGGGGGTTTCTTGCTCTACCGGCAGCCAGAACGTGTTCCCGGAGCGCTGCATAGGCGGCGCCGGCGGGGTGTATTCCTTAGTTTTCTGCGCCATTGGCGTCAGGTTTTGCACGGTTTTGATTACTTCGTCCACCGCGTAGGTGACCATTTGACCTTCGTTCAAAGACATTATTGGATTCCTTCAAGTTGCTGTTTCAGCTTGCGATAAGTGTCCACGTCGCCTTTGTTGGCAGCGGCGTCGATCTGTTTTTGCAACGCAGCGCGATTCGCGGCGGCGGCCTGGCCATGCACAGGCTCGTCAACCGCAGGGGCACCGGAGATTTGCTTACCGCGTGGTTTGAGAGTTAAACGATCTGACAGGCGAGTCAGCTCGATGATGGCCTGCGTTTGCGGCAGGCTCAGGATGTCGCGTGCCTTCTCTGGGTTTGCGCCCAGGTGGTAGAAAATCGCTGCGGATTTTTCAGGAAACAACGCCATGATCTCCGCATCGATGCCCGGAGCGAGCATCGAGCGGAAAGCGTCCTCTTTCGCCTGATAATCCGGCAGGTTGAGTTTTTCGGCCGCGTCGTAGTGTTTACGGGCTGCATCCACATAAACGGCTGACTGCTGCGTGAACGCCTGAGTTTTCTTGCCCTGTTCGGCTACGGCATTGCTGCGAGCGTCCTGCGCTTTCATCAGCCACTCAGTATTAGCGGCGTTAAAAGCGGCAAGTGCCCGGCTCTGGTCGTAGTCGTATTTGGCAAGGCCGTCGTCGGACAGATATTGGTTAATATCCGGCTGCGCTGGCAGCTCAGGCGCCACGCGCAGGTTATCCGGCAGTTCGCCACGGCTCACCGCTTCCATCTGCTGCTCAAGCTCGCGTTGACGCTTGCGCTCGATGCGTTTGGCGGCGAAATGGGCGTTTGTCGCCGGATCCTGCTTAGGTTTGGTCTCATCGTCGTTCAGGACAATATCGAAGCCGCTCTCCTGGCCTCCGCTGCCGTTGGCATTATCGATCAGCTGGCCTTCAGCAGGTGCCGCCTGCTGAGTGCTGGACAGGGTTTGGCCTTCAGTTGCCTGAATTTCGGTGGTGTCGGTCATGATTTAATCTCTCGCTATTGAGGAATCTCGGCTGCTCCGCCGGAGGGTTGATTTGCTTGCCGCAGCAGATTGGTTAAATCCATGCGGCGGGAATGGAGTTGGCCTTGCCCTTTGAGGACAAGCTCAGCATCAGCGCGGGCACTGTCGCCCTGCTTCGTCTGGAAGTCGCCGAGCAGTTTCAGCGCGGCGATCACATCGTTTTTCTTGGTGCTGTCGGCGGAAGCCAAAATCTCAACCACACGAGCGGCCGAAACCTGCGCCTCGGTCTGCGCTTTGAACGCATCAACCTGGATTTTCGCCTGGTCGTTCTGCGCTCTCTGCAGGTCTGCCTGCCCCTGCAGCAGCACACCATGAGCCTGCACCATTGCAGCGTCCGGCTGGCCTTGTTGCTGTTGAGCCTGCATCACTGCCTGCTGCTCTTCTTCAGTCTCTGGCTGTTTCAGCCCCATCAGCACCAGCTGCTTATTGGCATACTCGCACATGATCTCGACGCCCTTGCCATCCAGCAGCGTGAAGTACTGCAGGAGCAGCATCTGAAACTCAGGCGTGCCCTGTGGGACTTTGCCGAGCAATTCCTGGATCTCCGCGCGATTCTGGTTTTTCATGCTCTGGAACGACGGCCCCACATCGGTATAGGTTTCATACCGGCCGCGGATGTCGTTCAGCGTGACGATCTCGCCGGTCTGATAGTCCACAACCTGCGTCAGCAGCTGCACGTCCTTTTCGCTGCCGTCCGGGAGCGTCATCAGCACAGTGCGCGGCACGTCGTAGAGGTCATTGACCATCGCGGCGTAAACCTCACCATCGCGGCGCATCGCCGTCGCGAGGTTGTCCTGGAACACGTAGGTTTCCAGATCGGCGCGCATGTTCAACTGGTTGACCGTGTCAAAGGCCACGTTACCGCCGGCGGCTTCAGTGTCGACGCCGAGCGTCGCGACCTCTTTCACTGCGTTGGTCGCCGCCTCAAGCATGTAGGCGTTGGCCTGCGGCACCTCCGGGTTGTCCATGTAGCCGATAGGCTGCGGCGGGATATCGCTGCCATTCTCGTCGGTACGGTTCAGCAGGTAGTAAGGGAAATCATCCCGCCCGCTGTACATGTACTCGTACCCGGCGATCTGCTCCGGCCAGAAAAATGGCTTTTTCTTCGGTGTCCGCGCGACAATGTCCGCGTTGAACGACATGATCATGTTGCGCAGGCGCTGACCGTCTTTTGTCAGCCGGACGACACCCTCGTAGACCTCTTTGTCGCCCGCAAATCCCCACTCCCCGTAAACAGGGATGATCGGCAGATGCTCACCGGCGATCAGCTCGCGGTCCTTCAAAATGCATGAGGAGGTGATCACGGTTTTGTATACGCGGCGACGCTTCACCTTGCGTTCTGCAATTTTCCGCAGGCCGCGCTCGGCGAGGTCATCGATCACGTTTGCGATGTCGCGCTTGAAGTAACTCACTGGTTCGCCTGTCAGCGGATCCTGATAGATGAACGCAGTTTCCTTCTTTTCCTCGACCTCGTAATACTCGCCGACGTAAACCACATCCTTGGTCAGCCACGGGAAAAGCCATGTCTGATCAGGATTCTGGAAGTCGGGAACGTCGTCGGGGTCGAAACCGTTCTCCTCGGCGTAGCTCTTCCAGCCGTCCATGCTCATGGCGTTGATAACCGTCACGTGCTTGGCGTCGCTCTTATCCATCTGCTTGGCGTTGCTGTCCCAGATGACGTGCGAGGACGCCTCGTGGATCGGCAGCCGGCGGATAATCTGGTTATTGCTGGTCGGGTCCTGGTCTTCGTAATCGGTGACCAGGCGCCAGGCACCGACGCCCGCCTCGATCTGTTCGCGCACGGCCACGTTAACGGCAATTTTTGCCGTGTTGTGGCGCATGTCAGTGCGATACATGCCCATCAGCACGTCGGCCGCGTTCGGGTCGGCGTTGTCTTTCGGGCGGTAAAGCACATCGATCGGGTTCTGGCGCATTTCTGCAACCAGCTTGCGCACTACCGGGCGGACAACGTCGAATTGCCCGCGGTATTGCAGCGTTGTGTATTGGCTCAGCCAGTCATCCCACTGCGACACTCGCGAAAAATACAGGTCATTGGTCGCTTCGGTTCTGGCTTCGTCGCTTGACATCCAATCCCGATCGAAGATCGTCAGGATGGTTTGCAGCCTGCCCTGCTGCTTGTCGTTGTCAGCCATCATCTACCTCGTGGGACGTTGGATCGGCCGAATTGGCGCTGGGATTTTTTTCTCTTTGGGTGTTCTGATATCGCGCATCATCCGCGCGAATCGACGCATCATGTAGGCGTAGCGCACGGCATCAATGACGTCGTCGTTTGTCTTCGATATTTTGCCGTTCTCGTCGCGGTGGTAGAGCCGGAACTCCTCGAAGAAAGGCTCGCAGGTGTTAAACACCCGGAAGCGGCCTTCCAGCATGAGGTCTCGAAGTTCAGTCAGGCCAGATTCAACAGAGTTACCGCCCTCGGCGAAGGTTGCGTGCTCCTTCAGCATCAGGAAACCTGCGTCGGCATACTGTGTTTTAAGCTGTGCCCCGCCGCCTTTTTCGTGCTGATGCCCGTCGTGCGGCCACGCTACAGGAATGCGAGAGGACCACGCTTTAACGGCGCTCCAGGCTTCCGTCGCCGTCTTCTCGCTTTTCTTCCACACGCGCGCCAGATAGAACACGTCTTCGTCTTTGTCCCACCAGAGCTGCACATGCGCCTGCGGGTGATCCCAGCCAAAGTCCTGCCCGTTGATGACGTAGAAGTGCCCCGGGCATTCAAACGGCTGGCACTTGATGGTTTCTTCGGGGATCTGGAAGATTCGCCCGCTGCCCATCGTCGGAATGCCCTTGGCACGCGCTTCACGCTCGTGTTCCGGGTACGATTCGATGATCCGCTCGCGCTCGGCGTCGGTGTAGTGCTCGGCGTCGTGAATGGTCATTGTGACCACTTTCTGCGCCTTGCTCGGGTTCTTGATGAATTTCTCAACAACCTGCGACATACCCATCAGCGGGGTGAACGTCAGCAGCGAGAACTGCCCGTATTTGTTGGTACGCGTCAGGCCTTCGGAGTAAATCGCATACGGCGGCTCTTCATCGAACCAGACGCCGTGCACCGTGTCACCCTGCCAGCGCTGGCGCCCCTGCGAGTACGGTTTGAAGTAACAGATAGACATGCCATCTTCGACGCCATTCGGCGAATGGTGGCGCACCAGCAGGTGATCGACCAGGTTCGGATAGAATGGCGATTTTTTCCAGCTGATGATGTCTTCTTTCGGGAGCAGGCCATAGCCTGGCTCGTCGTTCTCTTCGATACGCCCGCAGAGAATACGCTGGGTGGTTTTGGTAACGGTTTCGTTGGTCTCGCCACCTACCCAGAACACTACCGGCTCGTTGAACCGGCGGCCTTGCCAGCTGCCGGCATAAGCGCCGTCTTCGGGGTAGCCCGTAGTACCCGGATAGCGTCCGGTGAGATGGAACGACACCTCGGCGCCACCGGTGAAGGATTTGCCCAACTGGTTACCGGCCATGAAACAGCGCTCGGTGTACTCGCCGCCAGCGTCCAAAAACTCACGCTGCTTAGCATATGGGCTGTACTCGTAAAGCAGATGTGTGCGGCGATACTCGTCTTCCTCTTCCAACAATGCGAGCAGTTCGGCCTGCTCCTCGTCGGTCAGGTCGTCGATGTCAATCGCTGCGTCTACCACGGCTTAGCAACTCCTTAATGCGCGACTGGCGCACCTCGCGATTAGCCGGCGGGGTGACGTCTTCAGTCTCGATCTTGTCTTTGAAGGCCTGCACGCTGATGTGTTTGCCAATCAGCTCAAGGTTTTTAACCTTGTCAGGCCATTTGATTTTCTTAAGGAAACCGACCATTTCACGGTCTTCACCGCGGCCCTCGAACATTTCGGCCAGATCAAAGCCGCTGAGGTAGCGGCGCCAGGCCGCCGGCCAGTCCACGATCGGCTTGATGCTGCCGTCGTTGTTGAAGATGTCCGCCGCGTCCATCTGGTCGATCTCCACCAGGCGCAGCAGCACGTAATTGGCATCGATGCCCAGCTGCGAAATGCGTTCGCGCTTCAGCTCGTCGATGCGTGCGAGGACTTCTGGCTCTTTCAGCAGGCGCGGGCCAATGTTGCAGGCTGAGCGGGCGCTATACCCTGCCCGCTCGGCCGCCGGCGCTGCTTTCAGATCGATGATGTATTCGCGGCAAAAAAGCTCTTTTTTGTCCTTGAGTTTTGCCACTGGGGTCACCTCACTGGAAAAGCGGCAAAGCGTCTTTCACGCCCTGGATCGCCTTAATCGTACGGGTCAACGGAGTTTGTTCAGCCTGTGCCAGCGCATACTGGCGGTTGAACAGCTCCAGCTTTAGGGAGTCATCGGCGATATAGTCGATTGCCTCCTGCGCCGCGGCGGTGTCGTTCTGCACCAGCGACAGGATGCTGAGGCGCAGCTTTTGCTGGTCGGTAAGTTCTGCCATTGGTGAGTCCTCGTGATTGGCGGGTTGTCATTATCGAAGCCCCTCGGCGAAGGGCTTCTGTAATGCGCGTTAGGCGACATGCAACTGCTGTTTGAGCAGATAACCTTCCAGTTGCCAGATTTTATTGCGCGCGTTCTCTCGGGCGATCTTGCGGCCGATCTCTGGGTCGAAGTTCTCCGGGGAGGCGCAGGCAGATTCACCGGTTACGGTGAAGCCGTTGGCCAGTTCCAGCACGCAGAACGTCAACAAGCAGAGGGACTCAGGCACCGGAATTGGGCTGTAACGCTCTGCCTTCTTGGCGTAACCGCCCTGAACACCGTCTGCGGCGGTGAAGTAGTGTTCACCGACGATGATGCTCTCGATTCGTGCGGGGGTGACGCGCGGCGCGGTTTTACCCGCGGCCTGAATTGCTTGTTCAATGGCCTGTTCGGTCATGGGTTAGTCCTCGTAGGGGTTAGGCACACATTGCGGATGTAGTCCTGCAGGCCTGCTATCTGGCTGCGGGCGGTTTCGATTCGCTCTCGGAGACGGAAATAATCCCGCTCAGCGGCGTCAGTAAGTCGGGGGCCGGTTGCATTAGCCACGCCGGCGGCGCCGGTGGTTGGGCACGTGGCGGCGAGCTGCAGCTTGCGAGCGCCAGCGTCAACAGCACGCTGCAGAACATCGATTTGATTCTTGGCATCGTTCAGTTCCTGGGTGCGGTGTTCGTCGATGGCAGCCACCGCGCGCTGTGTGCCGTTCTGCCAGTCGAGCTGGCCAGAAAGCTGGCTGTTGGCCGTTTGCAATTTGTCGCGCTCGTGGCGCAGCGCCTGATTGCTGATAGCGAAATACGCCAGCAGGCAGAGCACCACGGCCACGATAGCGACCAGCCAATGTGGTAGCGGCCATGTCATACGAGCACCGCAATAGCGCGGTTGTAGCGCGCTGTGCGCTGGTCGAGAGCATGCAGCGCCGGGTTGATGCGCCGGGTGGCTTCGCGGACATCGGCCGCCACCTGGTTGATGTTGCGCGTTTGCCAGTACCAGCCTGCCGAGCGAGCGGCGTTCACATCGACCGTCAGCAGATCGGGATTGGCGACCAGGTCGAGACCCAGCGCTTTGCCGCATGCTTTGTGGTTGTCGAGGAAGGTGATCTGGATCAGGCCGTGGCCGCGAAACTTCCAGCCGTCGCCCGGCAGCTTGTTGCCGTAGCGTCCCTGGTAAACCAGATTGGCGATCGCCTCCTGCCGCGCCGGGTGTTCTGCTGTGCGGCCGAGCATCGCGGCCTGGTCACGGCTGATGCGGTTGCCGAACGTTGTCAGCAGCGCCGCCGGCGTGTAGTTGAACGACTCGGCCAGCCGGGTGAAGCCCTGCGACTCGTGCCCGGTCTGGGCAATGAACATAGCCTGCTGCACTGGGGTTGTGATACCGAACTCAGCCATAGCGGCGGTGATCGGCTTAAACCAGCGCGCGGCCAGTTCGGCGCTGATGCCAGCCGCCTGTTGAAATTTGTCTTGTGTCATGGTGATTACGCCTGCGGTTTGCTGTTGTCGTCGCTGACGCCGAAACGCTGGTTCAGCACGCGGATCAGAACGCCGCGCACCTTCTCAACGCCGATGAAGCCAATGGCGCCGCCCAGGGCGATAGTCGCCGCCGGCGGTAAGCCGATAAGCCCCATGCATGACGCCGCTGTCAAAGTCAGCGCGCCGCAGAGCGCGCCTTCAAGCAGCATCTGGCGCCAACCGCCGCCGGTGTAGGCAACGCGCAGAATGGTTATCGTGATCGACATAAGCACACCCCCGATAGGCGTTTCTCCGCGCCACCAGGACTGCAGCAGCTCGATCCAGTCGGGCCAGCTGTGAGGGTTGTTCATTTTCATGCCCCTCCCCCTGCCGGCGCGCGGCCAGCTCGGCGGGTTCCAGAAACGAAAAAGCCCCGGCGGGTAGCCAGGGCTGTGAATGGGTTGGTGGCAAGCAACGGAATCGAACCGTCAAGCGTGAGCCCCAATTTGCACACGCCACGCCTTGTGAACCTGCCAATATTTTCAATGCGGAGCGCCATCCACCAAGGAACCGACACCAACCCCTACGTTGCTTCGGGACACGAAGTTATTCGGATGGCGCTCGGCATTGAAAATTATCGATTTCGGGGTCTATTTAACATAATGAACCTTACGCGCACCGCCGTAACAGCACTCACCGCGCGTTCGTGGCGAGCTGCGTGTTTTGTGCAATCTTCTGGGCAATACGGCGGAAAACGGACTGCATAAACCGTGCATAAAACAGGGTGCATTTTGCATAGCCGATTTTATGGCTGAAGCGGCTGTTTTGAGAGGTTTTCTGGTTTTTGGGCGCCAGAAACGACAAGGCCCCGCCGAAGCGAGGCCGTGTTTTACGAGGTCGGTGTGCATTTACAACTCTTGCACGTTATCTGTATAGCATAGGATTCTGGGCGCCCGCAAGTATTTTTGTTTCGACCACTTCCGGATCCATGTCCAGCGGCAGGTCGAGCATCGCCAGGCACCCTTCCACAAAGTCCTCGGCGGCCTGCAGGCGCTGCCGCACGAACAACCGAGATGCGCCGGTAGCATCGGCAATGTCGCGCTGCGGCATGCGGGCTATGTAGCGCAGGCCGAGCATCAAAATCTCGTCCTCCTGGCGCACGGTCTTCAACTTGGCGATGCAGCCGTCGATCATCAGCCCGTCGTCATCGCTGCACGATTTGCCACCGCCGAGCACAGCCTGCCCTGGAGTTACAGACATTGCGGGCCAGTCCACCGACGTGCATTTTTCTTCACTGACCGCCCAGCGACCCCATCGCTCTAAAACTTCTTGCATATTTCTGCGCATTTAATCCAACCTCATCAAATCTAATCAAACCTGCAAATTTTTACTCGTTGGTTTTACTCAACTTTCAAACTTGCTAATTTTTGCAATTTGGCGCTGTACGTCTGCCAATGTTCGTCTTTGTCGGTAGGCACGCTGCCGTCGGCATAGAACCAAATAGTTTGCAGCCCTCCTCCTTCCCCAGGTGCGCTGCCACCCACCGACAATGCCTTAACCGTTGCTGCCGAGAGTTTTCTTGCGAACTTGAACGGCTCCCCGAGGGCGTTATAGTCCCGGTTGAAGAGCTCCCAAAGACCGTCTTTCACTTCTCGAATGCCGTAGGGCATGTGAACCCTTTGAAATTTCTCCATAATCTTCTCCTAACTTAACCTTGCGACTTAACTGATGAGGTTGAATTCGCACTTTTCACATTAACATCAACCAGTTACTCAACCACTCAACCTTTTTGAAAATTTTTTATACTCCTGCATGGGTGCGTGCGTATGTGCGCGCATATGTAAGTATTAATTTTTACTTGAGTAGGTTGAGTAGGTTGAGTATCCAAATGATTTATATTGCCTTTTTAACTACTCAACCTAGTGTTCATGGTTGAGTAAGGTTGAGTAGCTGTTTGCAAATTTCTGCAAGTTAAAGTTAATAGCTAACCGCGCTTTTCCCAATGCCGTGGCTTGCCTGGCAGGGTTTGTAACTGCCGTGTCTTGTACCCGAGATCCTTCATGATTTTGGCTACCTTCATTTCGTCCCCGCGTTTTACCTGCGGCGCCTTAAAGCCAATTGCTTCGACCAGCAGGTCCTTGGAGGTCAGCGGTACGCGGTCGCAGTTCTTAACGAGTGTGCTGTCGTTCAGCTCGGTAGATTCGGCCTCCAACCACTCAGCAATGCACGACACCCATACGTCGTCTTTCACCTCGTAGTCGCCCAGCACGGTCTTGGCCAGCGTCTCTGCACGCTCCCACGCAATCCCCTCAGCCTTGAACACCTGAACGGCTTCTGCCCATAGCTGCTCGCGCTCAGTGGCTATCTGCGCGGCGATGTGCTTACCGTCTATGTCGTCGGGGATTGTCATCGGCAGCCAGCGGCGGTTGCCCTCAGTGTCGGTCAGCGGCGTGTCAGTGTTCACCGTGGCAATGAACCCACACCGGCGCGGCAGCGTGTCGTAGTGCTCCCGGTACAGTCCGCGGTTGCGGTCAGCCCGCGTTGATATGGTGACGCGCACGGCGCCGATGCCGGCCTTGTTCATGCCGCGCATCTCGCCCAGCTCGATAACATTGTGCCCGCGCATCTCACGCACGCGCTCGGCAGCAGGCTTTTCGAAGTCCAGTTCCATGTAGTGCTCTGGCGTTGGTGCCATCGCGCGGATCCCTTCTGACTTGTTCTTGCCCTGCTGACTGACAAGCACCACCGCCATGTCACCCTTGATGCCAGGTTCCAGTGCGCGTCCAGCGAGCAGCGTCCACCAGTAGCGCCCCACCGCCTTGCTGTAGGCCGACGAGTCGATGCCCCAATGACGGCAGAAGAAAGAGTCAATGCGCGGCGCACCGTCCCATGCAGGCAGTTGGCTAAGCCAATCTTTGAGGGAATCAAACCGGTTTTCGTAGGCGATGAGGCGCACGGACCGTTTGATTTCTGTCTCCTGGAATTTCTTAAACTGGAGTTTGCATTCGAGCGTTTCGTGGATCTTGGTGTAATACTCATCGCGCAGCAGCAGGTGCTCACCGCGTGGTGTGGTCAGAATGACCTCGTTGCGGAATTCGTCGAGGCGGATCTGCACGCCACAGAGATCGGGTCTACGCAGCGCCAGCAGCACATTGGTGATAGTTCCCTCAATCTGCCCGTTTTTGTCACGGGAGAAGGCCGGTAGCGGCAAGTACTCTTCGCCGGTATCCGTGGGCACCACGTCGAAGTCGTTGTCGCGAACACCGTAGCCGTCAAGCCAGTCAGCGTCGGTTAAGCCGGTGTCGGTAGCGTGCAGACTGACGAAATGCCCTTGCTGAAAACCGCCGGTGCCGGCTGGGAAATATTTGATCGACGTTTCGCTGCAGCCATTGCTGTACTCTGACTCGTCACGGAAAGGTAGAAGGTTCCGAGATCCGTCAGCGCTAACAGAAATAGTCCAGCCGTTGGCATCCAGATAGTCGGCCACATCGTCGGTGGCGCTGGGGTCAATATCGGACAGGTCACGTTGGCGCCCTGCGCGGGCGACAGTGCTGTCGATCACGGGCAGCTCTTTGGCGATGGCCACCCACAGCTCAGCGAACTGCTCGCCGGTCAGCGTTGGGATATCGGAGAGCCGCAACTCGTGTGACATACCGATCATCGGGTTATCGATCCACTGATAACGCCCCTTAGAAGGGTGCTGCCCGTGGATAACAACTTGCTGCCCTTTCGCCAGGAACTCGACAGCCGCTTTTTTGCCGTCCTCCTCAGGGAGGATATGGGCGCGGCGCGCCATTACATCTGCGGGAGCCCGTAAGATATAAGCGCGACGCTCGCTGTTATCACGACCACGGTAAGGCAAGATCATGCCGGTGACGCCGGCAAGCAGGTCATAGACCTTATCCTGATAGTCGGCAACAGCAGTATCAACGTCGACGGCGCATAAAGCCGTTCCATCACCACCATCGCGCCCCAGGATAAGGCCGATGTTGTACCCGCGCCGCTTCCATCTATCTATCTCGGCAGGCGTAGCTTCGTGGGAAGTCCAGTCTTTGAACCCCGCGATCTTGCCGGCAGTGTTGTACACACTGGGCACTTTACCCACATCTTTGGGGTCCAGGCGTGACGCAGGAGAGAGTTCACCTTCCGGCGCTATTGGTATCAGGTTACTGGCACCGAACAAGGCCGCTGCACGTGCCCACTCGTCGGGCGTCGCCCCGTAGTTTTTCTGCATGGGCTACGCCTTTTCTTCAGTCGACTTTTTAGGGGGGAATACTGAATCCAGCGAGCACTCAACCCCCAACGCGTTCAGAGCCTCCACGATCCTGCGGCAAGAGTACAGATCAGGCGTACGAATGCCGGATTCATAGTTACCAATCCGAGACTGTTTCCATCCCAGACTGTCAGCTAAACGCTGCTGCGTAGCACCAACGCTTTTTCGTAAAGTAGAAATGTTGTTCATAGGTGTACCTCCTAACGCGGAGTAAACCACATTACGTGTTTTGAAAGCAACACGAAACGCGGATTTTAAAATACACATCACGTGTTAAAATACGCAAAACACACGCCAATACTGCAATAGGGAAATATATGGAAACGGTAGGACAGCGCATTAAGCGACTCAGGGAGAACCTGAAACTAAGCCAAGCGGAGTTAGCTGAGAAATGCGGATGGGAATATCAATCCCGGGTGGGTAACTACGAAACCGGCGCTCGTAAGGTGAACGTAGAGGATGCAGTGGTGATCGCCAGCGCATTAAAAGTTAGCCCAGGGGAGTTACTTTTCGGCACCCCGGATAACGCAGTTTTTATGCACCAGAAAGGACGAAATATCCCGCTAGTCAGCTATGTCCAGGCTGGCGCCTTTACAGAGGCCGATAGCCTGTTCTTCCCCGATGAAATCGAAACAACCATCGTATTTGACGAGAACATTTCTGAGCTTGGCTTTGCGCTGAGAGTAAAAGGTGATTCGATGGAGCCGGAATTTAGAGAAGGTGATACCATCATAATCGACCCCGCAATAGCACCCATGCCAGGAGAGTTCGTAGTAGCTAAGAACGGTGATCATGAGGCAACTTTTAAGAAGTATCGCCCTAAAGCTAATGGAGCTTTCGAACTTGTACCCTTGAATCCCGACTACCCGACGATTGATTCTGAGCAGCAACACGTGCAAATCATTGGCACTATGGTCGAGCACCGAATCCACCGTCGTAAACGCTAGCAAGATAGCCCGCCCCCTGCCAACTGAATACCCGCACTCCGCGGGTATTTTTTCGTCCTTACAAAAATAATACACATTTCGTGTTGACAACCCAAAACACAGGTCGCAATATAAATAACACAAAACGCAATACAGAAAACAAAAGGCACCACGCCCCGGAGTGAGCGACGTAATCACTTCCCGGCCCCGAGAGGGACCGACCGGTACCAAGTTCTTTGAAGTGAACTTATCAAGCGTCCTGTGGGGCGCTTCATTAAGACCACTGAGGAGAAAAAGCCATGGCAATTAAAAAGGCGCCGTATAGCGCCAAGGTAAAAATGTGGCTCCCTACCATGACCGCTGATCTCGAGGGCGGTTTGAGGGGCTGCGCTGTTGAAATGTTCCGTTATCTCCCTGCCGCCCAACGCGTAAAAGCTCTACACGACATGCAAAAAGCGCACGAAGAGATGTCCGAGCGCGAAGCGCAGAAACAAGCCTCCGCCGAATAAGGATCACCGCACCATGAAATCCCTACATTTCATCCATTCAGGCGTCAGCGGCTGCGCTGAAGTGTCTGGCGCCACCGTGTTCGTGCGCTATGCCGGCGCCGGTTTCCACCTGTCGGCCGCCAAAGACGGCCTGCGCAAGAAGATCATGGCCGAGCTGGCAAAAGCCGGGCTGCTGCCGAAAACCATCCGATCGTGAGGGCATGCACAATGGATATAAAAGCCACTGTAGCAGCGATGGCTCGATTAGGACTGACAGTAAATGTCCAGCCAACCGGCCACCCTGACTACATTCGCGGGTTTGTGAAAGACGGAACTGTCTCCCTGGGCCGGATCACCTTCTTTGAAGGCAAATACTCCCACGTTAAATGGTATCTCGGCGACTACGGGAAAATTTGCGACTTCGATAAAATTGCCTATGGGTGGGCCTATCTGCTTTCAACAGGGAAAACCCTGACGGACGACCGATGGAAACAGCTTCTTGCGGAGGCCGAGAAGCTATCCGACGAAGATTATCAGCGGAAAGTTGATTGGCGGCGCCAGAACCCAACTCCTATCAATCGCGAAGGGAAACAGCGCAGCCGCGGAAAGCTGCAACGAGACACAACGCGTAAATTCCTGCGCCAATTGCTGTTAACTGCTTGAGCCCTGAATCGTCCATTGCTGTGTGTGTAGTCTTTGCCCCGCTCGCCGGGGCTTTTTTCTATCTGAAAGCGCATCCGGTTAACCGCTATGCCTCGCCCGCTGGCGGCGGGTGCGCTCCCCGATAGCAAAAGGAGCCTTCCCCATGAATTCCTTGAAACAGATGCAACACCGTCACCGCGTGACTGGTGCGGATTTTCACACCCCGAAAACGCGCGGCCTGCTGTACCCGCTGGTTTTGCTGTGCGTTGCCTTTTTCATCCTCCACTTAGCGAGATAGCAGAATGCAAATCACTACCTATAAGGGTTTCAAGCAAGACCTCACCTGCCGCGGCTTTCAGTTCGAGATGGGCAAAACGTTCGAGCACAAAGGCAAGGTGGAAGCATGCTCAGGCGGCTTCCACTCCTGCGAATACCCGCTCGACTGCTTCAGCTACTACCCGCCAGCGGAAAGCCGTTACGCCGAGACCATCGCCACCGGTGAGGTCAGTCGTGAAGATGGCGGCGACAGCAAGATCGCCAGCGCCACTATCACAATTAAGGCGGAAATATCCATGCACCAAATGGTGACCCGCGCGATTGAGTGGATCTGGAGCAAGGTTGACAAGTCGTTAGAACAGACCAACACCGGCTACCGCTCGGCGGCCAGCAACACCGGCGACTACTCGGCGGCCAGCAACACCGGCTACCAGTCGGCGGCCAGCAACACCGGCGACTACTCGGCGGCCAGCAACACCGGCTACCGCTCGGCGGCCAGCAACACCGGCTACCAGTCGGCGGCCAGCAACACCGGCAACCGCTCGGCGGCCAGCAA
The DNA here is from genome assembly GCF_049065515.1 of Serratia sp. SA088. NCBI lineage: Bacteria > Pseudomonadati > Pseudomonadota > Gammaproteobacteria > Enterobacterales > Yersiniaceae > Serratia > Serratia sp. SA088. The sequence continues at coordinate 628,907 of NZ_JBAKGW010000001.1, read as the reverse complement.
CACCGGCGACTACTCGGCGGCCAGCAACACCGGCGACTACTCGGCGGCCAGCAACACCGGCTACCGCTCGGCGGCCAGCAACACCGGCTACCGCTCGGCGGCCAGCAACACCGGCKACCASTCGGCGGCCAGCAACACCGGCTACCAGTCGGCGGCCAGCAACACCGGCGACTACTCGGCGGCCAGCAACACCGGCTACCGCTCGGCGGCCAGCAACACCGGCGACTACTCGGCGGCCAGCAACACCGGCAACCGCTCGGCGGCCGAGGTAAGCGGATCTCACTCCGTCGCCGCCGCCTTCGGCATCGAAGGAAAAGCCCGCGCATCCGAAAACAGCGCGCTTGTTCTCTGCTATCGCAACGATGAAGGCGAACTTATCCACATCCGTGCCAGCAAGGTGGGCGAAAACGGCATCAAGCCAAACACCTGGTACACCCTGAACGAAAACGGCCAGTTTGAAGAAATTGAGGAGTAATCAATGAGCCTGGAATCAAATCTCGAATTAAACAACAAGCTGCTCACTCGGCAGAACGAACTGGCCGAACGGCAAAACACGCTGCTGGCGCAGCTGGTTAGCGCCTTCTCCAGCGGCAAAACCTTCACCGCGGACACCCCGCACCAGCCAAAAGCCGAAACGCCTGTCGATAAGAAAGACAGCGCAGGGCCGTTCTACCTGCGACGCACCACCGACGGCGCGTTAAATCAGGTGGGCACCGAGTCGGCACGCGACAGCATGCTTTCCGATGGTTATGTCGAAATCGGCAAAGCGCAGTTCCAGCAGTTGAAGGCAGAAGCCGAAAAAACACAGGTCAAGCCGGTTACCCTGGAAGACCAGCCGCTGCCGGTCGCTGTGGCGCTGGCCGTTATCTATGGCGCTAAACCGGCGGCGGAGCTCACATCTGAAATGGTGGAATACGCCACCCACTTTGTGGAAACGACGGACGGCAAAGAGCGTGACGCGCAGATCGACGCGCAGATCGACGCGCTGACGATGGCGCTGAAAGGCGTTGACCGCGCGACCAAACTGCACGGTGCTGGCGTGTTCGACCTCGCCCTGCAGATGGTTGAGCATTGGGACGCGCTGCCGGGCATCACCGAGCGCCGCGCCTACGCCGACCTGCTGCTGGACACCACGAAAGAGAAGCGCGCCGACGTGAAGCCTGCCAAGCCGAAGGCATCGGCCAAAGGCAAAAACACCGAGACGGTAACCACTACCGCCGGGGCCGAAGCGCCGGACGCTGCCGCGCTGCTGGATAAGGGCAAACAGCTGATCATCCAGAAAATCGCACCGAAGGCGCCGGCGGACCTGCGCAAAACGCTGGATCTGTTCGGCCTGAAAAAACTCACCGACTGCCCGGAAGAAAAACTGCCAGACGTTGTGGCGGCGCTGGAGCAGTTGGCCGAATCCCTGGAGGCGTGATTCATGCCTGAGCAACATGTACGACTCAGCCCCTCAGGGGCTGAAAAATGGATGAACTGCGCCGGCAGCCTGGCGATGGAAGCCGGACTGGTTGACGAAGGTTCCGAGTTCGCGCTGGAGGGGACTGCAGCGCACGCGCTGGCGGAGATCGTCCTGCGCAACCGGCTGGACCCGACGCTGGCAGGCATTGAGCTCCAGGGCGGCCAGAACGCCACCGACTACATCGGCACCTATCCGCTGGCAAAAGGTGAAGGCAGCGCCGGGCCGCAGGTCACTGACGACATGGCCGAGTTCGTGCAGCGCTATGTCGATACGGTATGGGCGCTGGCCGACGGCAACAGCCTGCTGGTTGAACAGCGCGTCGATTTCTCTGATGTGGTCGGCGTACCTGAGCAGTTCGGCACCGCCGACGCCGTCATCATCACCCCTACCGAGCTGCAGGTGCACGATCTGAAGTTCGGACGCGGCGTGAAGGTGGACGCGGTGAACAACAAGCAGCTGCAGCTATACGCCCTCGGCGCGCTGGAGCAGTTCGGAATGCTGCAGGACTTCGAAACCGTCCGCATGTTCATTCACCAGCCGCGGATCGGCAACGAATCAGAATGGGCGATCAGCGTCGAGGAACTGCGTGCGTTTGGCGAACAGGCGCGCGAGGCCGCCGCCGCTGCCATCGTCACGGCGAACATTGCCGAGTGCGAAGGCCTCGACACGCTGCCGGCCGACGTATTCAACCCGGGCGAAAAACAATGTCGCTGGTGCAAAGCGGCCGGCGGCCTGTGCAAAGCCGAAGCGCAGCATCACCTCGACACGATGGCTGGCGACTTCGTCGACCTCACCCAGCCGCTGGCGCCGCAGCTGGCCACCGCCGGGCAGCGCGTCGCGGTGCTGACACCAGAAGAACTGGCCGCGCTCTACCAAAACGTGGACGCGATCGAAAGCTTCTGCAAAGGCCTGCGTGGGCGCGTCAACAGCGAACTGGCCGCCGGACACGCTGTGCCGGGGTTCAAACTGGTGGAAGGCAAGCAAGGTAACCGTGCCTGGAGTGATGAAGAGGCCGCGCGCGCATTGCTGAAAGACACCTTCCGCTACAAGAACGAGGAAGTGTTCGACTTCAAGCTGATCAGCCCAACCAAGGCCGAGAAGCTGATCAAGAAGGAGAAGCCGCGCCGCTGGACGAAAGTTGAAGCACTGATCACCCGCGCCGATGGCAAGCCCGCCGTCGCCCCCGAATCCGATCCGCGCCCTGCGCTGGTCATTAATCACGAAAACGACTTTGAAAACGTGGACGCCGTCGAGGCAGCCGCGGAATTTATCTGAGGAGAACACCCTATGAAAGTGAAATTGAACAACGTCCGCCTGGCCTTCCCTGCTCTGTTCGAACCAAAAGCCGTTAACGGCGAAGGCGATCCGCGCTTCTCCGCCGCATTCATCTTCGACCCTAAACACCCTGCGGTCGCCGAGATCGAGAAGGCAATCGAAGCTGTGGCGAAGGAAAAATGGGGCGCTAAGGCCGACGGCGTGCTGAAAACGTTGCGCTCTACCCTGAAAGTCTGCCTGCACGACGGCGACGAGAAAGCCGAATACGAAGGCTATCCGGGCAACAAGTTCGTCTCAGCCTCTAACAAAGCGCGGCCGCGCGTGGTAGATCGTGACAACTCCATCCTGGTGCAGGCCGACGGCCGCCCTTACGCCGGCTGCTATGTCAACGCAGTGATCGACATCTGGGCACAGGACAACAACTTCGGCAAACGCATCAACGCCTCCCTGGGCGGTGTGCAGTTCCTGCGTGATGGCGACGCCTTTGCGGGCGGCGGTGTCGCCGGCGAAGACGACTTCGACAATATCGAAGAAGGCACCGACGCGGGCGAGTTCGTTTAACCCTTCACTCCCCCGGCCGCGCGCCGGGGGCGGAGTTCTCCCGAATGCGAATTTATTTATCGGTATTGCTGATCGTGGCAATGGCCGCGGCCGTCTACGGCTTCGTCGTGCCGTCGCTGATTTCAGCGCGCTTCTCTTTTGCGGTGCTGCTCGGTTTCGCGATCGGCGCCCTGTTCCCCGCTGTGGTCGCCTTTGTGGCCTACCGGCTTTTGTACCTCCCTATCACAAGGAAATTTAAGCGATGAAGAAAATCATTATGGCTGCTGTGCTGGCGCTGTCCGCCCTGGCCCTCACCGGCTGCGAGCGCGCCACTGTGCCGGCGGGCTATGTCGGCGTGAAGGTTGACCTGTATGGCGACACCAAAGGCGTACAGCAGCAGGAAGTTGGCGTCGGCAAATACTGGCTGACCTGGAACGAGGAAATTTACCAGTTCCCGACCTTCAACCAGCTGCACGTCTACGATCAGCCGTTCAACTTCCAGACCAAAGACTCGATGAGCGTGTCGGCCAAAGTCGGCGTCGAGTATTACGTTGACCAGAGCAAGGTCTCGAAGGTGTTCCAGACCTACCGCAAGGGGGTTGAGGAGATCACCAGCGTCAACATCCGGCAGAACATCGCCGACGCGCTGATCAAAGACTCCGGCACGATGGACATCGGCACCCTGGCAGGCGAAGGCCGCACGCAGCTGCTGGATAATGTGACCAAAGCTGTTAAGGCCAAGCTCGACCCGATCGGCATCATCATCGTGAAGCTGAGCTGGACCGACGATCTGAAGTATCCGCAGCAGGTTACCGACTCCATCAACGCCAAGATCGAGGCCACACAGAAAACGCTGCTGCGCGAGAACGAGATCGCCCAGACCAAAGCCGAAGCCCAGAAAACCATTGAGGCAGCGCGCGGTGAAGCGGAATCCAACGTGTTGCGCGCCAAGGCAGAATCCGAAGCGATCACCGTGAAAGCCAAGGCAGAAGCCGACGCTATCGCGCTGCGCGCCGAAGCGCTTCGCAAAAACCCTGAAGTGCTGCAGCTGGAAGCGATCGGCAAGTGGAACGGCGAATTGCCGCAGTACATGACCAGCGGCGCCAGCGCGCCATTTATCCAGGTCAAATAATCCCTCCGCCCGGCCCCGCGCCGGGTGTTTTGGAGAGCGGGCGATCGCCTGCTGCCCAAAGCATCGCATAGGAGAAAATTATGAGCGAGATTTGGAAGCCCGTTAAGGGTTACGAAGAGCGCTACGAGGTTAGCGATCTTGGCCGAGTACGCAGCATAGCTTTCATGCAACGCTATTTACTCCGCACTGGCGTTGAAGCTTTTCGCCAAACAAAGCCGAAAATCATAGCGCAGCAGACCACCAACAGCGGCTATGCACTGGTCCATCTGCATATGAACGGGCACCGCGAAGCCAAAACGGTGCACAGTCTTGTGGCGAAAGTCTTTTTGGAAGGTGCCAGCGAAACAGTTAACCACATTAACGGGAATAAGCTGGATAACCGATTGATAAACCTAGAATGGGCTACCTATCGGGAAAACCATCGGCATGCTGTCGCTACAGGATTAAACCGACAGGCGATACAGGTACTGCACCCAGTCACAGGTGAGATTTACCCATCAATTAGCCAAGCGGCGAAAGCCAGTGGCGTAAACCATAGGACGGCGGCAACATGGAAACGACTTTAGAACCGCTGTTCGCGGACTTAGAAACCTTCAGCCCGACGCCGATCAACTGTGGCACGCATCGCTACGCCGAAAACGCCGAGGTCATGCTATTCGCCTGGGCGATCGGCGATGGCCCGATCAACGTGTGGGACCTAACCACCGGCGCCCCTATGCCGGTTGCCCTCCGCAAAGCGTTGAACGACCCTCGAGTCATGACGGTATGGCACAACGGCGGCATGTTCGACACCGTTGTGCTGCAACATGCTATGGGTGTCGACATCCCGCTGGAGCGTCAGCACGATACGTTGGTGCAGGCGCTGGCGCACGGGCTCCCCGGTTCGCTCGGCCAACTGTGCGAAATATTCAACGTGCCGACCGACCAGTCCAAAGACAAAGCCGGTAAACAGTTGATTCAGCTCTTCTGCAAGGAGCGCCCGAAGAACAGCAAGATCAGGCGCGCAACGCGAGATACTCACCCGATAGAATGGCAGCGCTTCGTCGAGTACGCCGGTTCAGATATTGCCGCAATGCGCTTACTTTACAAACAAATGCCGCGCTGGAATCTCAACGCCTTTGAAACTGCGCTATGGCGCCTGGATCAGCGCATCAACCGCCGCGGTATGTGCATGGATATGGTGCTGGCTGAAAGCGCACTGGCGGCAGTGGACGCTGAGCAGATGCGTTTGGCCGAGCTGACGCAGGAAAAGACCGACGGCGAAGTGCAGGCGGCCACGCAGCGCGACGCCATGCTGCGCCATATTGCAGAGTCGTTCGGCATCTTTCTACCTGATATGCAGAAAAGCACGCTCGAACGCCGTATTAACGACCCCGACCTGCCTGTGGCGCTGCGCGAGTTGCTGGCGGTTCGTCTGGCATCGTGCACGACCAGCACCAGTAAATATAAAGCCCTGCTCAAATCCGTCAGCAGCGACGGTCGTCTACGTGGAACCAAACAGTTCTGTGGCGCCAGCCGGACCGGGCGCTGGGCCGGCCGGCTTTTTCAGCCGGACAACCTCCCACGCCCAACGCTGGATCAGGAACAAATCGATCAGGGCATCGAGGCACTGAAACTCGGCGTCGCCGATCTGGTGTTCGACAACATAATGGAATTGACAAGCTCTGCGCTACGCGGCTGCATCATGGCGCCGCCAGGTAAAAAGCTGGTCGTCAGCGACCTGTCGAACATCGAGGGCCGGTTCCTCGCTTGGCTGGCCGGTGAGGAGTGGAAACTGCAGGCGTTCCGAGATTACGACAACGTTATCGGCACCGACGAGAACGGCGAACCAATACGCGCCGGCCATGACCTCTACAAACTGGCCTATGCCCGCGCGTTCAACATGACGCCCGAGGACGTCGATAAGGCGATGCGCCAGATCGGCAAGGTGATGGAACTGGGGCTGGGGTTTGGTGGCGGCGTGGCGGCATTCGTGACGTTCGCCTTGGTATACGGCCTCGACCTCGAAGATCTGGCCGATGCCGCGCTGCCGAACATCCCGATCGCCATCCAGCGAGAGGCGCAAAATTGGTGGCAGGCGTCGGTTAAGCAGAAAAAAACCTATGGCCTGTCCGAACGCGTGTTCATCACATGCGACTCACTGAAGCGCCTGTGGCGCAACGCACACCCCGAAACGGTCAGCCTGTGGTCAGAACTCGAGAACGCCGTGCGCCGCGCCATCGCGCAACCGGGTAAGCAGTTCAACTGCCGGCGGTTGAAGGTACGCAAAGACGGCTCCTGGCTGCGCATCGCTCTCCCATCTGGCCGCGTCGTCTGCTACCCCGGCGCCGCCATCGTCAAAGGCGATATCACTTACATGGGCGTTAACCCCTACTCGCGCAAATGGCAGCGCCTCAAAACCTACGGCGGGAAACTGGTGGAAAACGTCACCCAGGCCGGCGCACGCGATGTCCTGGCCGGCAACATGCCGGCTATCGAGGCTAGGGGATACGAGATCGTGCTGACCGTGCACGATGAAGTGATCACCGAGGCGCCGGACAGGGATTTCTACTTCCACGACCAGCTAAGCCGGCTGCTCGCCACTAACCCCGCATGGGCGCCAGATCTGCCGCTAAACGCGGGTGGGTTTGAGGCCTATCACTATCGGAAGGACTAATTCGATGACTGAAAGTTTCGCCATAATCCTGCGCGTTACCGATGGAGCTATTGAAGAATCTGCGCTGGTTTTCCGCTTGGGAGAGTTAGCGTCCAAAGTACAGCTCCCCTGTGATGTTACAGCGATTATTTCTCAACTTCTCCCCGACAGTGCCATCCCGACAGCAAGCACAGTGTGGCCCACTGAAGTCGAGTTTTTGTTCTCCCAGTGTGGCGCTGAACTACTGCCAAATCATCTGCAGCACAAACTGCGCCACCATATAAACCGCTTGAAGCTGGAAGGTTCGCCGGAACAGGCAATCATCCAGACAGCAAAAACGTTAACTGCAGCGATGAGGGCAGCTTCATGACCCGAGAACTAATAATCGATAATTTCGCCGGCGGTGGTGGTGCGAGCACAGGTATTGAGCTTGCGACAGGCCGCAGCGTAGACATCGCGATTAACCATGACGTTAACGCGATCGCGATGCACACCACCAATCACCCAGAAACGCTGCATTACTGCGAATCAGTGTTTGATATTGACCCGGTGGCCGCGACCGCCGGCCGCTCGGTAGGTTTGGCGTGGTTCAGCCCCGATTGCCGGCATTTCAGTAAAGCCAAGGGCAGCGCGCCGGTTAAAAAAGAGATCCGCGGACTGGCTTGGATAGTCATTCGCTGGGCACTGCGCACCCGGTTCCGCTGCGGTTATCTCGAAAATGTTGAAGAGTTCAAGACCTGGGGGCCACTGGTTGCCGATGCTGACGGCAATGAACGGCCGTGCTCAGCGCGGTCAGGGGAGACGTTTCAGGCATTCGTCGCGATGCTTTCGAATGGCATCAGGGCAAATCACCCGGCGCTGTCTGAATGCTGCGAAACCCTGGGTATTGAGACAGGTAGCGATGACCATCAGCGCCTGATTCATGGGCTGGGCTATGCCGTGGATTTTCGAGAGCTGCGGGCATGCGATTACGGCGCACCAACTATCCGCAAGCGTTTTTTCATGGTGATGCGCTGTGATAGTAAACCTGTCGTGTGGCCAGAGCCAACACATGGCGATCCGGAATCGCTGGAAGTGCAAAGCGGTAAGTTGAAGCCCTGGCGCACGGCCGCAGAGTGCATCGATTGGTCTATCCCATGCCCGAGCATTTTTGAGCGCAAGCGCCCGCTGGCCGAAAATACACTGCGCCGCATCGCGCGAGGTCTGCAGCGTTTTGTTCTGGACTCTCCAGCACCGTTCATTGTGAAGTGCAACCACACCAGCACGAAGACAATTTACGATTGTTTCCGAGGTCAATCGCTGGGTGAACCGCTTCAGACCATAACAAAAACTCACGGTTATGCCCTGGTGGCGCCCCACATCACCAAATTCCGCACCGGTGCCACTGGGCAGGAGTGCGATGAACCGATCTCTACCATTACGGCTGGTAGCTCCGATCGCCCTGGTGGTAATGGTCATGCGCTGGGAATGGTTGAGGCAACGCTGACGCCATTCATCGCCGGTGCTGGAGGCTCAGAATATCAGGGTAAACCTCGCGTTGTGGATCAGCCGCTGCACACGGTTCTCAAAGAATCACATGCGGCCTTGGTTACGCCATACATCGCGCGTATCGGGCAGACTGGATTTGGCGGCGATCGCATGTCGTATGGTGCGAAGGATCCACTGACTACTGTCACAAGCAAAGCGGAACACTTGCTGGTGGCGCCGGTTATCGCCCGTCAATTTGGCGCCAGCGTTGGTCATGGCGCTGATGAACCGAGCGGCACGGTCACCGCTGGCGGTGGCGGGAAAAGCCAACTGGTATCAGCGTTTTTGGCGAAACACTACGGTGGTAATTACACCGGCGCTGGTACCGGACTCGATGAACCGACACACACCGTAACGACTACAGATCACCACGCACTCGTATCCTCGCACCTGGTCAAGCTACGCGGAACCTGCAAAGACGGTCAGGCCGTGACGGAGCCAATGCCGACGATTACTGCCGGCGGCCTGCATATTGGTGAAGTGCGGGCCTTTCTGCTGAAGTATTACGGCAACGAGAAAGAAGGAGTAGCCCTCAATGCCCCACTCCACACGGTGACAACGAATGACCGTTTTGGACTGGTGACCGTCGCTGGCGTCGATTATCAGATCGTCGATATTGGTATGCGCATGCTCCAGCCCCACGAACTCTACGCTGCACAAGGTTTTCCGGGCTGGTACATCATTGACCAAGACTACCGCGGCGTAAAATATGCGAAAGATAAGCAGGTAGCGCGTTGCGGCAATGCGGTACCTCCGCCGTTCGCCGAAGCCCTTGTGCGGGCAAACCAGCCGGAGCTATGCGCAACTGTCGCTGCTCAGGAGGCGGCAGCATGACCTACATCCGCGAATCAACGATCGAGCGGCATCTGGTGAAGCAGGTTAAAGCCGCCGGCGGCGCCGCCTATAAATTTACATCACCCGGGCGTCGCAGCGTGCCCGATCGCCTGGTGCTGCTCCCCGGCGGCCGGGCGGTGTTTGTCGAGTGCAAAGCACCTGGCGAACAGCCGAGGCCTGATCAGGTGCGCGAGCACAACCGGCTCCGCGCGCTGGGCTTCGATGTGGTGGTTTTGGACAGTAAGAATCTGGAGGGGATATTGTGAAAGGCTCAAACATTCTCAACTGGACACGGCGCGCCACCTGGTGCGCCGTTTTTGCATTCTGCGCCAGCTTCTGGCTTGGCGTTTTCGGCCTGGTGCTGATCGCTATTGCTGAGTGGGCGCAATGAGCGGCCGCGTATTCACCCCTCGCCCCTACCAAAATCTAATTATCGACCACGCGCTGCGGGTGCCCCGTTCCAACGTCTGGGCTGGCATGGGGATGGGAAAAACGGTGGGCACACTCAGCAGCTTGGAGGCACTCTACTGCTCCGGTGAAGAGACGCAGCCGACGCTCGTTCTGGCGCCGCTACGCGTGGCAGCCAGCACGTGGCCGGACGAGGTCGCAAAATGGGGCCACCTGCGCAACATTGAAATGCAGCCGATCGTTGGCACGGCCAAAGAGCGCGCCGCGGCGCTGCTCAACAGCAACGCCAGCGTGTTCACCACCAATTACGACAACCTAGTTTGGCTTGTTGAGCAGCTCGGCGGCCGCTGGCCGTTCGGCACGGTGATCGCCGACGAGAGCACCCGTCTGAAATCGTTCCGGCTGCGGCAAGGCGGTAAGCGTGCCGCGGCGCTGGCCAAGGTGGCGCACAAGCACGTGCACCGCTGGGTAAATCTCACCGGCACGCCGGCGCCGAACGGCCTGATCGACCTGTGGGGCCAGGCATGGTTCGTTGACCGCGGCGAGCGGCTGGGACGCACCTTCGGCGCGTTTACCTCGCGCTGGTTCAACAGCATTCAGTTCCCAGGGCAGCAGTGGTCAAAACTGGAGCCGTGGCCGCACGCGCAGGAGCAGATGCAGGCAGCGCTCGCCGACGTGACGATTTCCCTTGATGCCGCCGACTGGTTCGACATCGACGAACCCATCCACAACGTGATCCGCGTTGAACTGCCGCCAAGGGCGCGCCAGCAATACCACGACATGGAAAAAGAAATGTTCCTCGAGCTGAACGGCACCGACATCGAAGCGCTGAATGCCGCGGCCAAAACGGTGAAGTGTTTGCAGATCGCCAGCGGCGCCATCTACACCGACGACGCAGGCAGCTGGGCCGAAGTGCACGACGGCAAGCTGCAGGCGCTGGACAGCATCGTGGCCGAAGCCGGTGGCATGCCGGTGTTGGTTGCCTACCACTGGAAACACGACCTCGAGCGGCTGCTAAAGGCGTTTCCCAAAGGCCGCCAGCTCGACGCAGATCCGCAGACAATCCGCGACTGGAACGCCGGCAAGATACCGGTACTATTCGCGCACCCAGCCAGCGCTGGCCACGGCCTGAACCTGCAGGATGGCGGCAACATTCTCGTGTTCTTCTCGCACTGGTGGGATCTGGAACAGTACCAGCAAATCATCGAGCGCATCGGGCCGACGCGCCAGGCGCAAGCCGGCCACCGCCGGCCGGTGTGGATACACCACATCATCGCCGCCGATACCACCGACGAAATGGTGATGGAACGGCGCAATTCTAAACGTGAAGTGCAGGACATCCTGCTGGAAGCCATGAAAAAGAGAGGCATGTGATGGGCGAGAATCCGATCGTGTTCACGCGGGATATTCTGTCCCGCTATCAGATTTCAGAAAAGACGCTGTGGAAATGGCGAGACAAAGACCAATGTCCGAAGGGGTTTAAGTTACCTTTTCCGGCGCCGACGATCCCCGGCAGTCCAAACCGCTGGCGCCTTTCCGATGTGCTGACCTGGGAAGACGCCAACAGCGCAAAGTAAGTTACCCTGTAACCCCTTTCACATACTCCTCCCACACTGCCAACCAATGCCGCTGATCGTCCATGTAATCGTGCAGATTGTAATGCGCCATCGTCCCTGTCATCAGGTGGCCAAGAATCTTCTCGATTACGTGCGGTGGCGCGCCCTGTTCTGACAATTTTGTCGCCAGCGTTCTGCGCAGGTCATGCATCGACCACGGCTTCATCCCGGTGCCTTCAAACACGCGCCGAGTGTAGTTTGCGGCAACCTGTGGCTGAACAGGCCTATCAAACTCTTTCCCAGGCATGGCCCGCTGTGAGGTAACCACATGGCGGGTATTCACCTTTTCGCGATGGGCCAAAAGCAACGCTTTTGCCAGCGGCGGCAGCGCGCGGCGGACCGCCACTCCGGTCTTATACTCTTCTTTCGGCACCGTCCAGGTGTCATCCTCAAAATCAAACCAGTCCCAGCACGCCCGGCGGATCTCAGCAGTTCGGCACCCGGTCAGCAGCATAAACCGGATAATCAGGCGCGCCTCGTCGGTCTGGTGGTCATCCAACCACTGCCAGGTTTGCCGAATCTCGCGATCTGCCAGATAGCGTTTTTTACGCGTCGGTGCTGTGCCTACGTCACGCGGCCCCAGCCCTCCCAACGGATTCGCCGCGATATACCCCCGATTGACGCAAAACTTGAACGCGCGTTTACACAGCGATGTCATGTAGTTGGCCATGACGCTGCTATCGATAGAGTCCAGCACCTCCAGCCAGTGCATCCGGGCAGTTGACTCCATCCGCAGTTCGCCCAGCTTGGGTTTGATATGCTTGCGGTACACCTGCAGGTAATAGTCGATCTTAACCGAACCATTCGGCCGGCAGTATTTGTCGATCCAGTAGTTGAAGGCTTCGTCCACCGTCGGCGAAGCGTTGCGGGAAAGGCGCTCTAAACGAATTTTTTCGCGAGGGTCGAAGCCCTCCGTCAACCAACCGCGCAGCACCTGGCGCCGCTCGCGCGCCTGTGCGATAGTCATCGCAGGGTATTCGCCGATCGATAGCTGCACAGGCTCTTTCACCCACCGGTAGCGGTAGAAGAACGTAATTTTGCCGGCTTTGCTGATCCGGGCGTTCAGTCCGTGGCTATCTGAAATGATCTCTATCGCATCGCGTTTTTTACCCAGCGATTTTTTCAGCTTCGTGTCTGTCAACATAGGGGGTTGGCTCATGTTTTTATGTACGCATTAGTGTACACAAAATTAAAGCCTTGCAAATAAATCGAGGGTAAAAACTTAGAGATGAAAGGTAATGATTTGTCCTATCAAGCCAGATACAACGGGACTTAAAAGGTAAAAACGTGAAAGGTGGGTACTGAAGGGTAAACCTGCCAGAATACTTTTCAAACAGGTGTTCTGACCTCATTAGCTGACCGGGAGCGGCGCACCGTTCCCGGATCAATGCGTGCTCTCGCCCGCTCCCGTCGGTAGAAAAAATGCCTTCCCTCCAGGGGCTGTCGCACCGCCCGCCTATACTCTCCTGAACCAGCGGCATCGCCGCGTACTCCGGGAGATCGACCGATGCGACTCGATGTTCACGCTCACCTGTGGAGCACTGAGTATCTGGATCTTTTGCAATCTCATGGCCTGCACGAAGTCGCCGCCTATCGGCAATTGGGCGCCGGCCGCAGCGATCGCGAGCTGGCAGCCCGCTTCGCTCTGCTGGACAGCGTCGGCATCGACATGCAAATCTTGTCGGCGACGCCGCTGTCGCCGCACCTGAAAGACGAGCAGGCTGCCGTTGATGCCGCGCGCCGGATCAACGATGAATATGCGGAGCTGGCAGCGCGTTATCCCGCCCGCTTCCGGGCCATCGCTTCCTTGCCGCTGCCGCATATCGACGCTGCGTTACGCGAGCTGGACAGAGCCTTGACCCAGCTCGGCATGCTGGGCGCGTGTATCACCACCTCGGTGCTCGGGCTGTCTATCGCCAACCCACTGTTCGAGCCGCTCTATCAGGAACTCAACCGTCGCCGCAGCGTGCTGGCCATTCATCCCGCTGGCCGCGGCGCGCACTCGCCGCTCATCGCCGATTACGCTTTAACCTGGTCGATCGGCGCGCCGATCGAAGACACGGTCGCCGCCATGCACTTTATCCTCAACGGCATCCCCCAACGCTTTGCGGAAATGAAAATCATTGTGCCACACCTGGGCGGCCTGCTGCCGATGACACTGGAACGCCTCGACCAAACCGTCGCGTGGGAAGCGCCGAATACGCCGGAACCCCCGAGCCGCGCCGCCCTGCGCATGTGGTACGACACGGTAGGCCACGATCAGGTGCCCGCGTTGCAAGCGGCGGCAGCGACGTTCGGCACAGAGCGGCTGTTGTTCGGCACCGATTTCCCGTTCCAGCCGGGCGAACTGTTTCAAACCACGGTGGACTACGTCCGGCGCGCGGGATTGCCGGAGGAAGACGTGAACGCCATTTTGGATCGCAATGCGGCTGCGCTGTTTGGGCTGGGTGCGGACTGAAGATCCGTCCTCATTCAGTAACGGGCAGGAGACTCCATTCCGGCCCCGGATTTCGGTTAGCTCAAGTGGGCTTTATACGGTTCTTTCACGTTGTGCTTCACGCAGGCCAGCGACAGCCGCGCAAAACGCTGCGTCCTCAATGTCGCACATCCCCCGTAATAACGGGATGTGCGACATGTCGTGAACCGGTCAATGTTGGGAAACTGCGTCAGACCTGTCGCAGGTAAACATCCGTAATGCGCAGGTCAAAGTTGCTTTTCATTTCGGTGACGTCAATAAGCAAGAAAGCGTGCGTAGCCCAGTCCGGCGCTCGCTCGAAGGCGGGAGGCTGCGTAGGATAACCCTGCATTTGGCCTGGGATGATAACGCTCTTCAGATCGGATTCATTGCCGCTAAATTGATAGGTGTAAACGTGACCGGTTTGCTGCTTGAGAATTTGGGGTTCCACGTCTTGTTGCGGACCATATTCGCGCAGCTTCGCCCATAGGATTTTGACCTGGCAGCGTTGCCCATCACCCGCGTAAGTGTTGGCGCGAACATGGTGAATAACGCTGCCGTAACCTTTCAGGCTGATGGTTCCCAGCACCGCCTGGAACACACCATTACCAGCGGCCGCGTTGCGCCCCAATGAAACGAAACCGGCCTGGCGAATAAGGCTGAAATTGGTGCTGTTAGTCGTACCCCACCCGTAGCGAGATTTGCGCACCGTATTAACGCCTCCCGGCGGCAGAACCCAAACTTCCTCAGTCCATTTGTCGCTACCGTTGCTATACGTCGTGCCATCCAGCCAATTGTCCTGTACGGCGGTATCGGTTCGCACCTGAGTTAACAGATAAGGCCAGGCGATAGGCAATTGCGTATTACGCAAAGAGACAGAGCCCGTGCCATCAATCCAACCACTGACGTTGGAGTCACCACCTTGTTGCATCTGACCAATATTGACCTTATCAAAGACCACTCGCGCCAAATCACCCACATAGAATGGGTTAGAGGTTGTCGGATAGGCCGTTGGGCTACCGCCGGCTTTGAAGGTAAACAGACCGCCGATAACGTTGACTTTGCAACTTTTGGCATCCGGGATGTTCAGGATATAATTTTGCGGGCCATAGCCTTCAACGTGACAATCGCGGAAAATATGTTGCCCCCCCTCGATATGCATATACTTTCCGACATGGCTGGAGGAGGTTTGCGACCCGTTTTTACCATAAATGTAATCGAAGGAACAGTTGAAGAAATAGCTGTAGCCCCCCTGTAATTTCACACCGCAATTGCTCTGAGCGAAAATGCAGCTGTGGAAATTCATTTCTTCACCGGAGTTGGAAGTATTGTCGGGGAAGTAATAGCAAATGTCGCAGTGATTGAAACTAAAGCCATACATACGCAGGAAGTAGAAATCGGTAGTGCCGGTTATGCCATAGGCAAAACCTTCGATCCCACCCCCGATAAAGGTCAACGAATTGCGACCATAGCTAGCCGAGAGCGAAGTAGAAAACGTCATGCCATCGACAAATGAATTGGCGCCAGGGCCAATCATACGCAAATTTTTCACGCTGAGATTGCCCTGGGTATAACCGGCGTTGTTTTGCCATTGAATCGCGATTTTACGTTCGGTGGCGTTGCCCTGTGTCATGGCGCTAAAATCCAGCAAGGCGCCGGAGAAATCGTAATCGACGGTTTTCAAATCCAGCTTTAGCGTTTCCGTACATTTAAATTGCCCGCTCCCGAACTGCAGATTCCCGTTTTTCAATACGCGTGAACCGCTGGATACAGCCTGCGAACTGGCATAATCGTGAGCGGCTTGAATGGCAGCGGCATCTTCTGAAATACCGTCACCTTTCGCACCGAACATATAAGGCGACACCGTGCCGGCAACGTCCAGGACGCGCACCCACAACCAAGCGGCGTTGGGGCGGATGAACATCCCGCCATCATCCATCGGTGTCGATTGTGCTTTGGCGACGAAGATACCGCCGCCGAGAGGCTGACGATTGCCGGCATTCCAATCGCCATAGTATGCGGTCACGGCGATCAATTCGCCGACTGCGCCAGGAAGAGTGTTTCGTAACGTAGCGATATCAGGGCAGGTATTCATCATATTATCCTCATAGGGTTACTGTATTTATATACAGCCATATAACTCTATGAACGAATGAACCGTGCATCAATAGCGGGAGTGTTGTTCTATTGCCCACCGAACATACCGGTCTATTGGATGGCCTCCTTCTGCTCCTTTTATCCCCTCCATACAAAGGCAGAGACATGCCGTTACGCGACGAGTTTTCCTCGCACCACCACCTTGCCCGGCTTGATCTCGGGTTCGGCAATACGACAGATCGCCAGATTCAACGCTTGCCAGGCGATCTCGTGCAAATCATACGAAATGCAGGAGAAATGAAAACCGTAGATCTCGGCATGCGAAACCTCATCAATGCTGAACAGCACACGTCCTGCATCAACGGCAGCCGATATTCGATGCAGGCCTTGATGATGCCCAGAGAGATCTGGTTATTGCAGCCCACGAAAAAGTCCGGGGCGCGGTGATTGGCCAGCTAACGGCTCGTCTCTTGCCAGGCGACGCCCATAAAGAAACTGTTGTTCGGCACCGATTTTCCAATCCAGCCGGGCGAACTGTTTCAAACCACGGTCGACGACATCCGGCGAGCGGGTTTGCCGGAGGAAGATGTGAACGCCATTTTGGATCGCAATGCGGCTGTGCTGTTTGGGTTGCAGAATGTGAAGCGGCCCACATAGGTTTGGCCGCGTTTACGGCACGATGTGTTCACCGCTCTGAAAATACTCACCGATGACGCTTTCCAGCATCGCCACCGCCGGTTGACTGGCGGCCGTGGCAGAACGGAGCAGTTGCACTTCATGTGGTGCGACCGACGGCAATTCGTCGAGTATCCGCATCGCCGCCGAAACCCGTGCGCGGTCGAGCAGCGTGACGGCCAATCCTGCCTCGATGGCAGCCGCCACCACGCTGGCCGAAGGGCTGCTCACAACCACTCGCCAACGCCTTCCCGCCCTGGTCAATGCATCGATCATAGCCTCACGATAAGGGCAATCGGCGGCATGCAACGCCAGCGGCAGTGGCCGGTTAGCCTGCAGCGCCAGCGAACGGCCTCCGGCCCACACCGGCGCAGTCACCGCGAGCGGTGTCTGGCACGGTTTCCCCGAGGGTTGAACCACCAGCGCGAGATGCAGCCGATTACGGCCAACTTGTTCCGCCAGCGCCTGACTGGCAGCGGTAGAGACCTCCAGTTCCACCGCGGGAAAACTGTCGGCAAACCGCGGCAAAATATGGCGTATCACATGGGAAGCGTACTCATCAGGCAACCCCAATTTGATATGGCCGCTTAGCGGCGCGCCCCGCAGTTCCCGCAGAATATCGTCATGGGCGCTCAACAGCCCGAGCGTCGAAGCCAGCAGCTTGTTGCCCAGCGGCGTCAACGCCACGGACTGATTGTCACGCTCCAGCAAGCGGCCGCCCGCCACCTGTTCCAGGCGCCGGATATGCACGCTCACGGCGGCGGGGCTGCGATTGACAAATGCCGCCGCCGCGCGAAATTGCCCCAAACGCGCAATAGCGTGAAAAGTGCGCAAGAGATCGATATCCAATGTCGGCCGCATGATTTAACTCCATTAAACAACTGAACGAAAATCATTCGATTTATTAAATTATAGCCACTCACTACCATCGGGCGGAAAGGAGGTGACCATCATGTCCCTGCCACCATTTCGCCCCTCTTCCCACCGAGGCAAAGCCGCCCTCTGGCTGGCTGCGGCCGAGGTCCTGCTGATCGTGGCCTGGAGCTCCGGCTTCGTCGGCATCCGCTTCGCCGCCGATTACGCGCCGGTGTTACTGGTGGCGTTCTGGCGCTGCGTGGTGGTCGCGTTCGCGTTGCTGCCGCTTAGTGTGCGCGCCATCAGGCGCGCATCTCCGCTGACGATAGCTGTTCACGCCGGGATTGGGTTGCTCGCCATGACCGGTTACCTGACCGGCGTCAGCAAAGGCATCGAATATGGCGTGCCGGCCGGGTTGGCCGCGCTCATCGCCGATTTGCTCCCGCTCGGCACCGCGCTGCTGAGCATGCTGTTGCAACGCCGCTTGCCCGATGGCCGCGTTTGGTCCGGGTTAGCCCTGGGGGTTAGCGGGGTAACGCTGGCGACCGGCAGCGCCATCTCATGGGGAGATGCCCCATTGTGGAGTTACCTGTTGCCGCTGGCGGGGATGTTGGCGCTGGCGCTGGCAACGCTGTGGCAGGAACGGCTGCCGCAGACGCAAGCAATGAGTTTGCCAGCCTCGCTGGGGATACAAAGCGCGGTTTCCGCGCTGGCTTTCGCCGCCATGGCCGGCGCGGAAGGCCCGCTGCTGCCAACGGTAACGACGGGGTTTGTGATCGGCGTGCTTTGGACCGCGCTACTGGCGACGCTGGCCGGCTACGGTCTGTACTGGTTTTGTCTAAGGCTCACTTCTGCGCTGCGCGTGACGAGCCTGCTGTTTCTCAGCCCCTTCGTCACCTTCTGCTGGGCAGGGTTAATGTTCAATGAACCCCTTTCCTGGCCCATGCTGCTAGGCGCGGCGGTGGCGGGAAGCGGTTTATGGCTGCTAATCCGTCCCGCCGGGCGGGATGAGCCCAAAACAGCGCAACGCGCTGAAAAATGACGGATAAGGCGAAAGGCGGCGCCGTTATGCGACGAGTTTTCCCCGCACCACCACCTTGCCCGGCTTGATCTCGGGGTCGGCAATACGACGGATCGCCAGATTCAACGCTTGCCAGGCGATCTCTTGCAAGTCGTGTGACACGCACGGGAAATGAAAACCGTAGATCTCGGCATGTGAAACCTCATCGATGCTGAACAGCGACACCTCCTGCATCAACGGCAGCCGGTGTTCGATGCAGGCTTTGATAATGCCCAGGGAGATCTGGTTATTGCAGCCAACGAAAAAGTCCGGGGCGCGGTGATTGGCCAGCCAACGGCTCGTCTCTTGCCAGGCGACATCCATAAAGAAATCGGCATACAGCACTTCAAACGACGCCACTTTCCCTTGCAGCGCCGCCTGCAGCCCTGTAACCCTGTCCCGTGCAACGTTGGAGTTCTCCGGCCCGGACACCACCACCACCCGCTGCGCTTTCTGTTCCAGCAGCCAGCGCCCCGCCTGAAGGCCGCAGTCCAGGTTATCGATATACACCCCGCTGCAGTGGCGATTGTCCAGCTCACGGTCGATCAATACCACCGGGATATTCAATGTTTCCAACCGCTTTAGATAGGAAGGCTGGTACAGATGATCGTTGGAAATGACCGAGAGAATGATCGCATCGACGTTGTAGCCAATCAGTTTGTCGATGATTCTGTCTTCGCTTTCCTGAGACTCATAGGAATCGAACACCAGGGTGTCATATCCCATTTTTTGCGCTTCAAGCGTCATCAACCGCGTCAGGCCGCCAAAGAACGGGTTGGCCATATCAGGGTTGACGATGCCGATGGTTCTGCTGCTTTTCGCCCGCAGGTTGCGCGCCGCAGCATTGACCACATAACCGAGTTCGGCAGCGGTCTCCCGAATGCGGCGCAGCGTTTCCGGATGAACCTTGTCCGGCTGTGAAAATGCCCGCGACGCGGTGATTTTACTGACGTTTGCCTGTGCGGCCACGCTAGCCAGCGTCGCTTTCCGTCCTCGCCCCACCGCCAAATGCAGCTCCTTAGCTTAAAGTTATCATTTTGTACCATTAACAACATCATGACAGAACTTTCATCGTGGCGCTAATGGTTTACGCCTGCCAGCCGGTTAATCCGGGGATCGGTAAAGATATCCAGCTCGTCACGGCTCTCGGAAGAGAACTCGGACACCACCGCCCCCCGCTTTCCAGCCTGAAACCAGTGCCGGGTATTGGGCGCGATGGTATATTGTTCGCCAGGCCGCAAGAGGATATAGCGATTGCAGGTATACCACTGCTCCGCGCCTTCCGGCACCCGGCATACCGGTTCACCGCCGGCGTCATTAAGCGTCAGGTTTTCATCGTCGACAAACAGAAACACCTCGCCCCAACGGCAGCGAAACGTCTCTTGCTTGCCGGGCGTGCCGGCAAAAGGAGGATGCAAATGCTCTGGGCAAGTCTGCTCAGGAAACAGCACCAACTCTTTCGCACAATACCGAGGTGAGTTGACATAGGTCAGCAGCTGCAGCCCTGAGACAGGATAGTCGGCCAAGCCAAACGTCGCAATTTCAATACGTTGCTGTTCTTCTTCGGTCAGAACGATGTCCGCCTCGCGCAAATATTCCAGCGTAGCGGCTATGGCACGTTGTTGTTTGTTCATCATTTCCCCTGCAAAGTAACGGTATCGATATCAGAATACTGATATTAAAACCGTCATTACATCGCCGATTTTGTGATCTTCATCCCCATATTGAATAACAACCCACCAGTAAAATTAACTCCCATCGAGTAATTCCAACATCGATCACAGTTTAACCACCCGCTTTAGCCCACTATCGCCGCATTGAAATGATATCGTTACCATAAAAATGATTCACCAGGAGGCAATATGAAAGCATTAGTGTTGGCCAAAGCGGGGGAAATCGCTATCGAGGACGTCCAGCTTGCCGAAACGCTGGGGCCCGATGATGTGCAGATAAAAATTCATTCCGTGGGCATCTGCGGCAGTGATGTGCACTATTACCAACATGGCCGCATTGGCCCGTTCGTGGTTAACGCCCCGATGGTGCTCGGCCATGAAGCTTCTGGCGTGGTGCTCGCGACAGGTAAAAACGTCACTCACCTCAGTATCGGCGATCGCGTTTGCATGGAACCCGGCATTCCGGATCTCAACTCGGCGCAGACGCGCGCCGGCATTTACAACCTTGACCCGGCCGTGCGCTTCTGGGCGACGCCGCCGGTGCACGGCTGCCTGCGCGAAACCGTCATCCACCCCGCCGCCTTCACGTTCAAATTGCCGGACAACGTCAGTTTCGCCGAAGGCGCCATGGTGGAACCCTTAGCCATCGGCATGCAAGCAGCCACCAAAGCCGGGATCAAACCCGGCGATATCGCGCTGGTGATCGGCGCCGGGCCGATCGGCGTGGTCACCGCTCTCGCGGCGCTGGCGGGCGGCTGCTCGGACGTCATTATTTGCGACCTGTTTGACGAAAAACTCGCCGTTGCGGCCAGTTATGAGGGGCTGCACGCCGTCAATATCAAAACCGGCGACCTGGCGGGGAAAGTGGCCGCGCTCACCAGCGGCAATGGCGCCGATGTCGTGTTTGAATGCAGCGGCGCAAAACCGGCCATCGCTACGCTGGCCGAACATGCGGCGCCAGGAGCGACCGCCGTGCTGGTCGGCATGCCGATCGATGCCGCGCCGATGGATATCGTCGCCGCGCAGGCCAAGGAAATCACCTTCAAGACCATTTTCCGCTACGCCAACATGTACCCGCGCACGCTGCGACTGTTGAGCAGCGGCAAATTGCGCGTCCAGCCGTTGATAAGCCAAACCTACAAGTTCTCCGACAGCGTGGCCGCCTTCGAGCGCGCGGCGGCGGGACATGCCTCGGACATCAAAATCATGCTGGAAATGGAGTGATCCTATGGCGCTCTATGCTGGCATAGACTGCGGTACGCAAGGCACGAAAGTCGTGATTGTCGACAGCACACAGGGCGTGATCCTCGGTGAGGGCAACGCCCCTCACCGTCTCATCAGCCAAGCCAATGGCCGGCGCGAACAGGAGGCCGACTGGTGGATTGAGGCGCTGGTCATCGCTTTTCGCCAAGCCGTGACTAACGCCGGCGTTGATGCACGGGAGATTCATGCTCTGGGGGTCTCGGGCCAACAACATGGGTTTGTACCTCTGGACGCAGACGGCAACGTGCTGCACAGCGTCAAGCTGTGGTGCGATACCGAAACCGCAGATGAAAACGAACGGCTCCTGCAGCAGCTCGGCGGTGCCAACGGCTCGCTGGAAACACTCGGCCTGCGGATCGCCACCGGTTATACCGCGTCAAAAATCCTTTGGTTCAAGACACACCATCCGGCGTTGTGGGCAAAACTGCACACCGTATTGTTGCCTCATGATTATTTGAACTTCTGGCTGACCGGAGAGCGCGTAGCGGAATACGGTGACGCTTCCGGCACCGGGTTGTTCGATGTGCGCACCCGTAGCTGGAGCAAAGCCGCCGTCGATCTCATCGACGACAGCGGCCGTCTGTGGCAAGCCCTGCCGCCGCTCAAAAATGCGGAGTGCTGCATCGGCACGGTGCGCCCCGCCGCGGCGGAAAAACTCGGCCTCAGCCCAACGGTGCGGGTATCGACCGGCGGCGGCGACAACATGATGGCGGCCATCGGTTCCGGCAACATCGAGGCCGGCACCCTCACCCTGAGCCTGGGCACCTCCGGCACGCTGTTCGCCTGGTCTGCCGCCCCCGTCGCGGCGGAATCAGACATGATTGCCGGCTTCTGCTCCAGCACCAACGGGTGGCTGCCATTGATTTGCACCATGAATGTCACCTCGGCCACCACCGCGGTACAAACGCTGCTGGACGAAGACCTTGCCGGCTTTAACGGTTTATTGGCGCAGGCCTCACCCGGCGCAGGCGGTGTCGAGATGCTGCCGTTCTTCAATGGCGAACGCGTTCCGCCGCTGCCTCACGCGCGCGCCAGTCTGCATAACCTCGATAGCGACAATTTTACCCGCGCCAATCTCTGCCTGGCGGTGGTCGAAAGCGCCACCTATGGCCTGCGCTATGGCATCGAGCTGTTTCGCCGTCAGGGCATTGAAGCGCGCGAGATCCGCCTCACCGGCGGCGGCGCTCGCAGCGCCGCCTGGCGACAAATCGTCGCGGACGTGATGGGGTGCCCGGTGGTCTGTCTGAAAGCCAAAGAGACCGCTGCGCTGGGCGGTGCCATTCAGGCGATGTGGGCGACGACGTTGGCCGACGATCCGCTGCGGAATGCCGGCGCGTTGCTGTCCGAACTGTGCCAACGTTTCGTTGCGCTGGATGAGGCCACACGTGCACGGCCACATGCCGGCAGACGGGCGCAATACGAGACGCTTTATCAACGGTACCTGCAACGCTTGCAGCAGACCTACCCGGAGGTGCAACTGTGACGCGAGATCCCCATACGCAAGCGCCCGCCTACCTGCTGGAGGTCAGCGGCGTCAGAAAAGCCTTTGGCCCGGTCGTGGCGCTCAAGAATGCGGAGTTTTGCCTGCGGCGTGGTTCCATCCATGCCCTGTGCGGCGGCAACGGCGCGGGTAAATCCACCTTTCTCAGCATTCTAATGGGCTTTATTCAACCCGATGGCGGCGACATTTTTATCAATGGCCAACGCTGTGAATTTCATCATCCCCGGGAAGCCCTCAACGCCGGCATCGCCATCGTGCAGCAGGAACTGAGCGCGATCCCGGATCTGACGGTGGCCGAAAACATTTGGCTGGGCCGTGAGCCGAGACGCCTGGGGTTCGTCGATTTCGCCACGCTCAATCAACGCACCACCAGCCTGCTCAAGGAACTCGATTTCAAGATCGACGCCCGAGAGAAAATGCGCAACCTGAGCGTCGCCGAGCAGCAGCTGGTCGAGATCGCCAAAGCGCTGTCGCATGCCAATGCCGACATCATCATCATGGATGAACCCACCTCGGCGATTGGCGAGGAGGATGCGCAAAAAATCTTTCAGACGCTTCAGCAATTGGCGGCGAAAGGTAAAGGCATTATTTACGTCTCTCACCGTTTGTCAGAGATATTTCAAATTGCGGACAGCTACACCATTTTCCGCGACGGCGCCTATATCCATGAAGGCTATATCGCCGACATTACCCGTGAGCAGTTGATCGAACACATTATCGGCGGCGAGTACGACAGCGAGTTCGCCAAATTCAATCAGCCCGGCGAGGAGGTCTTGCTGGAGGTCAACGGCCTGTGTTGGCGCAGCAAGATAAAGGATATCAGCCTGCAGCTTAAGCACGGTGAAATCCTGGGCATCTACGGGCTGGTGGGATCGGGCCGCAGCGAATTTCTCGATCTTATCTTCGGCATTCAGCATGCCGACAGCGGCACGATCCGTTTGGGCGACAAGACGCTGAACCGCCATTCCCCGCGAGAGGCCATCGACAGCGGCATTGCCTACGTGACGGAAGATCGCAAGGAAACCGGCCTGGTGCTGTGCCGTTCCGTCAGTGAAAACATCAATATCGCCTCTTTTGCCGGCATCAGCCGAATGGGGTTCGTCAGCGAGAAACGGGAGCAAGCGCGAACCCGCGACATGATCCAGCGCTTCAACGTTAAAACCCACGATGGCGAACAGCCCGTGGGCAACCTGAGCGGCGGCAACCAGCAAAAAGTGGTGCTGGGCCGCTGGGCGCTGCTGGATCCGGAGGTGTTGTTGCTCGACGAGCCGACGCGCGGCATCGACGTCGGCGCCAAGAAAGAGATCTATCGATTTATGTCGGAGTTCGCCTTGCAAAACAAGGGGATCATCATGGTTTCCTCCGAGCTTTCGGAAATTATCGGCATGAGCGATCGCATATTGGTGTTTCGTGACGGGCAGTTGGCCGGTGAGCTTTCGGCAGCCGATGCGACCCAGGCAGCACTGATGAAACTTGCGGTTTAACAGAGAGAGAAAAAAAATGAGCAGCGCCCACTCCTTATCACCAGGAATTTCATTTTTCACCCGCAATAAGCGCCGTATGCACAAATACGGCATTATCATCGCCTTCTTCGCGCTGTGCCTGATCGTGGCGCTGATTGGCGAATATCAGGTCGCCCAGGGGGCCTGGAGCAGCAATTATTTTCTCAGCAATGAAAACACCCTGATCGTCCTGCGCCAGGTCTCGATCAACGGCATTCTGGCGATCGGCATGACCTTCGTCATCATTACGGCCGGCGTCGATCTCTCCGTGGGCTCGGTGCTGGCGCTAAGCGGGATCGTCGCCGCTCGCTTCGCCACCAACAACAGCGGATTGGCTATCGGCGACACCGCGACCGCCGTCATGGCGCCGCTGATCGTGGCGCTGGGCATCGGGATCGTCTGCGGCCTGGTGAACGGCACCGTGTTGGCTCGCTACCGGCTGCAACCCTTTATCGTCACCATGGGCATGCTCTCTGCGGCGCGCGGTTTAACCATGTTGACCACCAACGGCAATCCGGTTTCGCAATTGAACAGCGATTTCCGCTGGTTGGGCAATGGTTATGTCGGCGGCGTTCCGGTGCCGGTCATTATCTTCATCGTGCTGTTCGCCCTCGCCTGGCTGGTGCTGAATAAAACCCTCTTCGGGCGCTACATCTACGCCGTCGGCGGCAACCCGAAAAGCGCGCGCACCTCGGGGATTAACGTCACGCGCATCAAAATACTGGTGTATACGCTGTGCGGCGCGCTGGCCGGCATCGCCGGCCTGATCCTCACCGCACGCACCGGTTCGGCGCAGACCAACGCCGGCGCAGGGTATGAGCTGGACGCCATCGCAGCGGTGGTGATCGGTGGCACCAGCATGGCCGGCGGCGTCGGTACGCTGGTCGGCACCTTCTTCGGCGTGCTGATTATCGGGGTGATGAATAACGGCCTCGATCTGCTCGGCGTGCAATCGTATTACCAACAAATTATCAAAGGCGCATTGATCGTTCTTGCCGTCTTGCTCGACCCATCGCGTAAGCAACAGCGCGATTAATAACATCAGACCCAACTCTACCAGGAGAAAACCATGAATAAGACCAAGATAGCGTTGTTTGCCTCTGCCATGATGCTCGGTAGCCTGTCGGCAGCTCAGGCCGCCCCGGTAAAAATCGCGGTATTGATGTACGGCAACAAAGCCGAGTTCGTGCAATTGATGGAAAGGTTCGGCAAGGAGCACCCGGCGGTGAAAAGCGGCGAAGCCGTGCTGACCTTCTACGATGGACGTTATGATGCCTCGGTGCAAAACGATCAGGCCGCCACCGCTATCCAGACGCGCGCCGATGCCATTATCGTCAACCCGATGGATTTTGAGGCCAATATCGATATCGTCACTAATGCCAACGAAGCCAAAATTCCGGTGGTGGTCACCAACGCGCGCCTGAACACGGACGCGATGACGTCTGAAGTAGTGTCTAATGACGAGTTGGGGGGATACCTGGAAGCCAAAGCCGTCCTGGACAAACTCGACTGCAAGAACCGAAAGGTGAACGTGGTGATTATCGAAGGCCCGAAAGGCGGCAGCGGCGAGATCCAGCGCGGCAAGGGCAATGATAAAGCGATTGCCGAGTGCGGCGTCGGCCAGGTCACGGTACTTGAACGTAAAACGGCCAACTGGTCACGCGCGGAAGCGCAGCCGCTGATGGAAAACTGGCTGCAGAAACACCGGGGCAAAATCAACGGCGTGATTGGCCAAAACGACGAGATGGCGCTGGGCGCTATCGAGGCGATCAAAGGCGCCGGCCTGAATGTGAAGGACTTCGCGATTGCCGGCGTTGACGGCGTTTCCGACGCGATTCATGCGGTGCAGGCCGGTGAAATGGTCTCTATTCTGCAAGATGCCAAAGGCCAGATGCAGGGCTCCATCGACGTCGCGCTGCGCGCCGTGAAAGGGGAAAGCTATCAACCGCAGTCGGAGATCTGGAAGCAATACGCCAAGGATCTGAAATGGGAGGGCGGCACGCAAAAGCATTACTACATTCCGTGGACCGTCGTTACCGCAGAGAACGCCCAGTCGCTGTTGGACGCTCGTAAATAATTTCCCCCGCCCCCTGCCTTCAGGGGGCCCCGCTGGGGCGCTTGCCTGCAAACAAAAAAAAGCCAGCACGGAGTGGCTGGCTAAAAAGTTCTTCGAGGGAATATCTTGTGCGATAAACATACGCCTTTCACTGCGGGCTTTACTAGCTATCAGTGCGATAGGCACCCCCAGTTAAAATCAACGCCTGCATATCGGTGAACATCGCTTCCCATTCCGCCTGATCGATATCCATCAAACCAAAGTAACGCAGCATAAAGGCGCCTTCCGTGGCGAGAAACGCCAGGCGCGCGCGCTTGCCTTCTTCCGTCGTCAAATCCAAACCGGCGATGCGGCTGCGATACCATTCGCGCGTGCTCGCCAGATGCTCCGGCGTTTGAATCAGCGTCGCCATCAGCCCGGCGGCCTTGGCGCTGGCGGTCTGATCCGAGCTTTGCGTCGCCAGCATATGCGCCCGCACGCCGGTCTGCGGTGAAGGATCGTCACCGGCGATAGCGGCGAACAGCGTCTCGTAGGCACTGCCCCAGCGATCGAACATGGCGTCAATCAGGGCGTCTTTGCTGCCGAAACAGTACTGCACCCCGCCCTTGGAGATCCCCATCGCTTTGGCGACGGCGTCGATGGTCAAACCGGCGGCCCCCTGAGTGGCGACGATCTCTTCGGCGGCGTCCAAAACCTTGTCGCGATCGATGCTGCGTTGACGTCCCATTAAGAAACCCTTCTTTTCAATACAAACGTATGGATATATATTATCACCAGTATATCATCCGGCATCGCCGGATGGGTTACCCGAATGGCGGCGCCTTCGCGCCGCCTACTTTAACTGGATTATGACTTATGTACGCCAAGAACCGCTGGTTGATCCTGACGATGGTCGCCAGCGCCCTGTTCCTGATCGTCATCGATATGACGGTGCTCTATACCGCTCTGCCGCGTTTAACCCAGGCGCTGGACGCCAGCGCCTCGCAAAAACTCTGGATCGTCAACGCCTACCCGTTGGTGGTGGCCGGTCTGTTGCCTGGCGCCGGCATGCTGAGCGATCGCATCGGCCATAAACGGCTGTTTCTCGCCGGGCTGCCGGTGTTTGCCGTCGCGTCGCTGTGCGCCGCTTTCTCGCCTACCGCCGAGTGGCTGATCGCCGCGCGGGTATTCCTCGCCGTTGGCGCGGCAATGATGATGCCCGCCACGCTGTCCATCGTACGCCACGTCTTTACCGACGAACGCGAACGCGCGCTGGCGATCGGCATCTGGGCATCGGTGGCCTCCGGCGGCGCGGCCATCGGCCCGGTGGTCGGCGGCCTGCTGTTGGAATATTTCTGGTGGGGCTCGGTGTTCCTGATCAATGTGCCGGTGGTGTTGCTGGTCTGGCCGTTGGCATGGAAACTGATCCCGCGCTGCGGCGGCGATAACCCGCGCCCCGCCGACATCGTCGGCTCGATACAGATCATGATAGGCCTGGTCGGCGCTATCTATGCGCTGAAAGAATTGAGCAAGCCGGCGCCTGACGTCAGCGCCTTGCTCGCGGCGGCCCTGATCGGCATCCTGTTCCTGGCGCTGTTCGTGCGTCGTCAGCAGCGCAGCGCCCACCCGATGATCGATTTCTCTCTGTTCCGCAACCGGCTGTTCGCCGGCGGCATCGGCGTGGCATTGCTGTCGATGGTGGCGCTGATCGGCGTCGAGCTGGTGCTCAGCCAACGCTTGCAACTGGTGCTCGGCCTCAGTCCGCTGCAGGCGGCGCTGTTCATCTTGCCGATCCCGCTGGCCTCGGCGTTGGCGGGGCCGATGGCCGGTTTGCTGCTGCCGCGCTACGGCGAACGCAGCATTATCCTCGGCGGTTTCGCCCTGACCGCCGTCGGCATTGCCGCCCTCGCCCTGTTGTCTCAGAGCGGCATAGCGCCGCAGCTGGTGAGCCTGGCGCTGGTGGGCTTCGGCCTCGGCGGCGTGATCACCGCCGCTTCCACCGCCATCATGCTGAACGCGCCGGAGGAGAAATCCGGCATGGCGGCGTCCATCGAAGACGTCTCCTACGAGCTGGGCGGCGTGCTGGGCGTGACGCTGCTCGGCGGGCTGATGACGGCGGTTTACAGCCACAGCCTGGCGCTGCCGGCGGAGCTGCCGGTCAGCGATTTAGCCTACGACAGCATCGACGAAGCGTTGCGCCTGGCGGCCGGAATGGCGGCCGATCGAGCGCAGCAGTTGACGCAGCTGGCGCGTCTGGCCTTTGATCGCGCCTTTATTTCGGTACTGATCGCCGCCGCGCTGTTAATGGCGCTGGGCGCAGGTGTGGTAAAACTGGCGATGCGCAAGTAACCGAGAAAAGCGGCTTTTTTCGCCTGCGGAACCTGCGTAAACTGATTCGGCAATTTGCTCGGCGGATTTATCGTCATCGGTTTGAGCGATGGCAATAATGCCTGTTATCGTATTTAACCCTGCGATAAATCCGGTTACTGTAACAGCTATGGAAATTGATTCTGTCTACTATCGGAACAAATAATCAGGAGAAGATTATTATGGCAACGGCAAAGAAAGCAGCGAAAACCCATATCGGCCTTGACAGTAAACAATCGGCAAAACTCGCCGAAGCGCTCAATGCGCTGTTGGCAAACTATCAGGTGCTGTATATGAACGTGCGCGGCTATCATTGGAACATTACCGGCCCGCAGTTCTTTGAACTGCACGCGAAATTCGAAGAGACATATAACGATCTGCTGACCAAGGTAGATGAGCTGGCGGAACGTATTCTGACGTTGGGCTCGCAGCCGCGTCACGCTTTCAGCGATTATCTGAAAACCGCCGACATCAAGGAACACACCAACGTGACCGATGATAAGGGTACGCTGCGCGGCCTGTTGGAAGGGTATTCAATCTTGCTGCAACAGCAGCGTGAGCTGCTGACGGTGGCGGCAGACGCCGGCGACGAAGGCACCGCGTCGCTGATGAGCGATTACATCAAAGAGCAGGAAAAACAGGTCTGGATGCTCAACGCCTATTTGGGCAAATAACTCAGACACCATAACAAAACAGTCCCTTACGGGACTGTTTTCGTTTTACCACTCGCAGGATACCGCAAACAGCAGCGCGCGCCGATGCTGATCGTCCAAGCGGCGCCGCACCCGGATAATATGGCGATTGCTGCACGACTGGCGCTCCAGCCAGCGATGCCGCCGACGTTGGCTCTGCCGCAACATGCGCCAGCGGCCCACTTCATTTCTACTGCGTCTCATAATTCCGTCACTCGTTCGTCTAATGCCAACCGCGGGCATTATAGCCCTTTCAGCCCGCGATCCAAGCCGCCGTTATCGGCGACATCGCAGGCGTCGCGCCGCTAAAAGCCGCCCTTTCGATTTCGGCAAGTGCCTTAACTTCATCATATTTATGTAACATAAGCGCCGATAAAAGGTTTCGCCTTGCCCGATCTGTGCGTACACTCATCATTGGTGGTTTGCGAACGGGATTTTTCGCCTTTATGACAACATTTTATACCGTAATCAGTTGGCTCATGGTGTTCGGCTACTGGCTGCTGATCGCCGGCGTGACGATGCGCATTTTGATGAAACGCCGTGCGGTTCCCTCTGCCATGGCCTGGCTGCTGGTTATCTATATTCTGCCGCTGTTCGGCATCGTCGCCTATTTATCGTTCGGCGAACTGCATCTGGGCAAGCGCCGTGCCGAGCGCGCCAAGGCCATGTGGCCGTCGACCGCGCGCTGGCTGAAAGAATTGAAAGAGAGCCGCCGCATCTTCGCCACCGAATACAGTGAAGTCGCCGAACCGCTGTTCCAGCTGTGCAACCGCCGCCAGGGCATCGACGGCGTCAAGGGCAACCAGCTGCAGCTGCTCACCACTACCGACGACACGTTGAAAGCGCTGATCCGCGACATCGAGCTGGCGCGCCACAACATCGAAATGGTGTTCTATATCTGGCAGCCCGGCGGCCTGGTCGATCAGGTGGCCGAATCGCTGATGGCCGCCGCGCGGCGCGGCGTACACTGCCGCCTGATGCTGGACTCCGCCGGCAGCCTGCCATTTTTCCGCAGCCCCTACCCGGCGATGATGCGCAACGCAGGCATCGAAGTGGTCGAAGCGCTGAAGGTCAACCTGCTGCGCGTATTCCTGCGCCGCATGGATCTGCGCCAGCACCGCAAGGTGGTGCTGATCGACAACTACATCGCCTATACCGGCAGCATGAACATGGTCGACCCGCGCTATTTCAAGCAGGATGCGGGCGTCGGCCAATGGATCGATCTGATGGCGCGCATGGAAGGCCCGGTGGCCACTACGATGGGCATCGTCTATGCCTGCGACTGGGAGATTGAAACCGGCAAGCGCATTCTGCCGCCGCCGCCGGACGTCAACATCATGCCGTTCGAGCAGGAAAGCGGCCATACCATTCAGGTGATCGCCTCCGGCCCCGGCTTCCCCGAGGAGATGATCCACCAGGCGCTGCTGACCGCGGTTTATTCCGCTCGCGAACAGCTGATCATGACCACGCCGTACTTCGTGCCGAGCGACGATCTGCTGCACGCCATCTGCACCGCCGCTCTGCGCGGCGTTGAGGTCAGCATCATCGTGCCGCGCGACAACGATTCGATGATGGTGCGCTGGGCCAGCCGGGCGTTCTTCTCCGAGCTGCTGGAAGCCGGCGTGAAAATCTATCAGTTCGAAGGCGGCCTGTTGCACACCAAGAGCGTGCTGGTCGACGGCCAGCTCAGCCTGGTCGGCACTGTCAATCTGGATATGCGAAGCCTGTGGCTCAACTTCGAGATCACCCTGGTGATCGATGACGACGGCTTCGGCAGCGATCTGGCCTGCGTGCAGGAAGACTATATCGCCCGTTCCAAACTGTTAAACGCCAAAGAGTGGCTGAAGCGGCCGTTCTGGCATCGCCTGGTCGAGCGCCTGTTCTACTTTTTCAGCCCGTTGCTGTAAAAGCCGCGGCGAGCGTGCTTTAATAGCGCCAAATCATTTGTTATCAGGATTTTTTTATGGATTTGAATAACCGCCTTACCGAAGACGAAACGCTGGAACAGGCCTACGACATCTTCCTCGAATTGGCCGGCGACAATCTGGATCCGGCGGATATTCTGCTGTTCAATCTGCAGTTTGAAGAGCGCGGCGGCGCAGAACTGTACGACCCCTCCGAAGACTGGAGCGAGCACGTGGATTACGACCTGAATCCGGACTTCTTCGCCGAAGTGGTGATCGGTCTGGCGGACAGCGACGGCGAGCCGATCAACGACGTGTTCGCCCGCGTGCTGATCTGCCGCGAGAAAGACCACAAGCTGTGCCACATTCTGTGGAAAGAGTGATTCGCCGCTCATATTTCGGATAAAAAAAGCCCCGCTGAGTCAGCGGGGCTTTTTGTTGCCGGCTAGCGGCGCATTACAGCGGATCGACCTTCAGGCATGAAACCGCATGACGGAAACTGCCCTCCAGCAGCGGACGCGTCTTGGCGCACTCCGGCCCGGCGATCGGGCAGCGGGTGCGGAACACGCAGCCGGACGGCGGGTTGATCGGCGAAGGCAGCTCCCCTTCCAACAGCTGGATCTGCTTTTCCTTCTCCTTGTCCGGATCCGGGATCGGCACCGCCGACATCAACGCCTTGGTGTAAGGGTGCTGCGGATTGTGGTACACCTCGTCATAGGTGCCCAGCTCCACCGCATGGCCCAGATACATCACCAGCACGCGATCGGAAATGTGCTTCACCACCGCCAAATCGTGGGCGATAAAGATCAATGACAGGCCCATCTCGCGCTGCAGCTGCTGCAGCAGGTTTACCACCTGCGCCTGAATCGACACATCCAACGCGGAAACCGGCTCGTCGCAGATCACCAGCTTCGGTTCGAGGATCAGCGCGCGCGCGATGCCGATGCGCTGGCATTGGCCGCCGGAGAACTCGTGCGGATAACGGTTGATCAGGTTAGGCAGCAGGCCGACCTTCAGCATCATCGCCTTGACCTTGTCCTTCACTTCCTGACGCGGCATTTTCGGGTAATAAGTGCGCAGCGGCTCAGCGATGATTTCGCCGATGGTCATGCGCGGGTTGAGCGAAGCCAGCGGATCCTGGAAGATCATCTGGATATCGCTGCGGGTTTTGCGCCAGTCGGCGTCGTTCATGCCCAGCAGATCTTTACCCAGCCAGGCGACGCGCCCGCTGGTGGCCTTCACCAGGCCGATGATGGCGCGCGCGAAGGTGGATTTGCCGCAGCCGGATTCGCCGACCACGCCCAGGGTTTCCCCCTCGAACAGCCGCAGCGTAACGCCATCGACCGCCTTCAGGGTTTTCGGCGGCTGCCAAAACCACTGCTTGTCGTCATGAATGTCGAAGTGCACTTTCAGATCGGCCACTTCGAGCAGCACTTTCTTGTCGGTTACCGCTGTCATACCAACGCCTCCACCGGTTTAAAGCAGGCGCGCAGGCGCCCTTCCCCAAATTGCTCCAATGGCGGAGCGCTCGCGCACTGTTCCATGGCGTACGGGCAGCGCGGCTGGAACGGGCAACCTTTCGGCAGCCGCAGCAGGTTCGGCGGGTTGCCGGGAATGGTCAGCAACGCTTCGCCTTCGGCGTCGAGGCGCGGCACCGCGTTCAACAACCCGATGGAGTACGGGTGGCTCGGCTGGTAGAACACCTCGCGCGCGCTGCCGTATTCCATGGTGCGACCGGCGTACATCACCAGCACCTTGTTGCAGATGCCGGCCACCACGCCCAGATCGTGGGTGATCATGATGATGGCGGTGTTGAACTCGCGCTTGAGCTCGTTGAGCAGTGTCATGATCTGCGCCTGAACGGTCACGTCCAGCGCGGTAGTCGGCTCGTCGGCGATCAGCAGCTTCGGCCGGCACAGCAGCGCCATGGCGATCATCACGCGCTGGCGCATGCCGCCGGAAAACTCATGCGGATACATGCGCATGCGCTTGCGCGCTTCCGGCATTTTCACCGCGTCGAGCATGCGCACCGACTCTTCGAAGGCTTCGCTTTTGCTCATTTTCTTATGCAGCATCAGCACTTCCATCAGCTGTTCGCCAACGCGCATATACGGGTTGAGCGAAGTCATCGGGTCCTGGAAGATCATCGAGATCTCTTCGGCCCGCAGCTTGTTGAGCTGGTTTTCCGGCAGGTTGAGGATTTCGCGGCCGTTGAATTTGGCCGAGCCGCCGATGCGGCCATTACTGGCCAGCAACCCCATCAGGGCGAACGCGGTCTGCGATTTGCCGGAGCCGGATTCGCCGACGATGCCCAGCGTTTCACCGGCGCGCAGATCGAAGTTCAGATCGTTCACCGCCGTCACGTCGCCGTCCGGGGTGGAAAACGTGACGCGCAGGTCTTTCACGTCCAGCAGCGGCGACGCTTTAACGCCGACGGCGGTTTGCATCTCAGGATGTTCAATGGTGCTCATGGTGGCACTCCTTAACGATCTTTCGGGTCGAGGGCGTCACGCAGGCCATCGCCGATGAAGTTGAAACAGAACAGAGTGACAACCAGGAAACCCGCCGGGAACAGCAGCAACCACGGTGAAACTTCCATTGAGTTGGCGCCGTCGCTGAGCAATGCGCCCCAGCTGCTCAGCGGCTCCTGCGTACCCAGCCCCAGGAAGCTGAGGAAGGATTCGAACAGGATCATGCTCGGCACCAGCAACGAGGCATACACCACCACCACGCCGAGCACGTTAGGCACGATATGCCGCAGCACGATGTTGCGCGTGGAAACGCCGCACACCAGCGCCGCTTCGATGAAC
The DNA here is from genome assembly GCF_049065515.1 of Serratia sp. SA088. NCBI lineage: Bacteria > Pseudomonadati > Pseudomonadota > Gammaproteobacteria > Enterobacterales > Yersiniaceae > Serratia > Serratia sp. SA088. The sequence goes on along the minus strand of NZ_JBAKGW010000001.1, from coordinate 594,589 downwards.
TCCTTGCGCTTCAGACCGAGGGTTTGGCCGCGCACGATACGCGCCATGTCCAACCACGATACCATGCCGATCGCCACGAAGATCAGCAGGATATTCTGGCCGAAGAAGGTCACCAGCAGGATCACGAAGAACATAAACGGGAAGGAGTTGAGGATCTCCAGCAGGCGCATCATCACCGAGTCGATCTTGCCGCCCAGATAGCCGGACATCGCGCCGTACAGGGTGCCGACGATCACCGCCACCAACGCCGCCGCCACGCCGACCATCAGCGAGATGCGCCCGCCGATCGCCACGCGCACCAGCAGATCGCGCCCGGAGGAGTCGGTGCCGAAATAGTGCCCCGATTCAACGCTGGGTGCGGCGGACATCATCGCCCAATCGGTATCGTCGTAGGCGAATTGCGACAGCATCGGCGCCAGCACCACAAACAGAGTGATCAGCGCCAGTATGAACAGGCTGCTGACCGCCGCGCGGTTGTGCATAAAACGCCGACGCGCGTCTTGCCACAGGCTGCGCCCTTCCACTTCCAGCTTCTCGCTGAAGTGTTCCAGAGCTTCGCTGTTCTTTTTAGTCAACATCATTCGCGTGCTCCAGATTAATAACGGATTTTCGGATCGATGACCGCATACAGCACATCGACGATTGCGTTGAACAGAATGGTCAGAGCGCCCACCAGAATGGTCAGGCTCAACACCAGGGAGTAGTCGCGGTTCAGCGCGCCGTTAACGAACAGCTGGCCGATCCCCGGCAGACCGTAAATGGTTTCGATCACCATTGAACCGGTGATGATCCCGACGAACGCCGGGCCCATGTAGGACAGCACCGGCAACAGCGCCGGCTTCAGCGCGTGGCGGAAAATGATGCGACGCATCGGCAAGCCTTTGGCGCGCGCGGTGCGGATGAAGTTGGAGTGCAACACTTCAATCATCGAGCCGCGCGTGATACGGGCGATGCTGGCGATATAGGCCAGCGACAACGCCACCATCGGCAAGATGATGAACTTAGGCGCACCACCGTTCCAGCCGCCGCCCGGCAACCATTTCAACGTGATGGCGAAGATCAGCACCAACAGCGGCGCCACCACGAAACTGGGTATCACCACCCCGGTCATGGCGAACCCCATCACCGTATAGTCCCATTTGGTGTTCTGGTTCAGCGCGGCGATCACACCGGCGCTCACGCCCAGCACCACCGCCAGCAGAAACGCGGCCAGGCCGAGCTTGGCGGAGACCGGGAAAGAGCTGGCCACCAAATCGTTGACCGAATAATCCTTGTATTTAAAGGACGGGCCGAAGTCTCCCTGCGCAAGCTGCGCCAGATAATGACCGTACTGTTTCCAGATCGGGTCGTTCAAATGATATTTGGCTTCGATATTCGCCATGACTTCCGGCGGCAATGCGCGTTCCCCGGTAAATGGACTGCCGGGCGCCAGGCGCATCATGAAGAATGAGATGGTGATAAGGATAAATAGTGTCGGGATCGCTTCCAACAAGCGACGAAGTATAAATTTAAGCATTGCCCTAACCCTGTGCGACAGCCTGATAACGGCTTATTATTCTCAACATGGGCCGGCGGCCAGGCCGCCGGCTCTTACCGTATCAATGCTTGATGATGTACAGGTTTTTGTCGTACACGTTATCAAGCGGGTCTTTGCCGGTGTAGCCACCGACGTAAGGTTTCACCAGACGGGCGTTCACATAGTAATACAGCGGAACGATGGCGGAATCTTTATCCAGCTGAACTTCCGCTTTCTGATACAGATCGGCGCGCTCGTCTTTGCTCTTCGCGGTCAACACGTTGGCCATCAGCTTATCGAACTCGGCGCTCTTGTAGTGCGGGGTGTTACTGCTGCTGTCGGACAGCATCATATTCAGGAACGAACTCGGTTCGTTGTAGTCGGCACACCAGCCGGCGCGCGCCACGTCATAGGTTCCCTGATGGCGGGTATCCAGGAAGGTTTTCCACTCCTGGTTCACCAGCTTCACGTCCACGCCCAGATTTTTCTTCCAGATGGAGGCGGCGGCGATCGCCAGCTTCTTGTGCAGGTCTGACGTGTTGTACAACAGGGAGAAGGTCAGCGGTTTACCCGGGCCGTAGCCGGCTTCCGCCAGCAGTTTCTTCGCCACTTCGTTGCGTTTTTCCTGCGTCCAGCCGAACCACTCCGGCGCGGTCAGCTTGGCGCCGTCGGTGTATGGCGGCGTAAAGCTGTAGGCCGGCAGATCGCCCTGGTTTTTCACCTTGTTGACGATGATGTCGCGATCCATACCCAGCTTCAGCGCTTCACGCACGCGCGCATCGGTGAACGGCGCCTTCTGGTTGTTGATTTCGTAGTAATAGGTGCACAGATAAGGATCGACGTGCACCTCTTTCGGGATCTCTTTCTTCAGCTTCTGGAACAGTTCGATCGGCATGTTGTTATAAGTCATGTCGATTTCGCCGGTGCGGTAGCGGTTAACGTCGGTCACTTCCGACGAAATAGGCAGGAACGTCACTTTATTGATGATGGTTTTGGCGTTATCCCAATATTCCGGGTTGCGTTCCAGTACGATGCGTTCGTTGACAATCCAGTCTTTCAGTTTGTAGGCGCCGTTGCTGACGTAGTTGGCCGGCAGCGTCCACTTCTCGCCGAATTTCTCCACCGCCTCTTTATAAACCGGCTTCATGGCGTAGTGCGGGGTCATTTCAACCAGATAAGGCACCGGCTCGCTCAGGGTCACCTGGAAAGTATGGTCGTCGATGGCCTTCACGCCCAGCGTCGACTTGTCTTTTTTACCGGCGATGATGTCATCGACGTTTTCCACATGGGCGTACTGCAGGTAGCTGGCGTAAGGCGACGCGGTTTTCGGATCCACTACGCGCTGCCAACTGTAGACGAAATCTTGCGCCGTCACCGGCTTGCCGTTGGACCATTTGGCGTCTTTGCGCAGGTGGAAGGTCCAGATTTTGAAATCCTTGTTATCCCAGCTTTCCGCGACGCCCGGCACGATGGAACCATCCGGGCTGTTGTTCGCCAGGCCTTCCATCAGATCGCGGGTCACGTTGTTTTCCGGCACGCCCTCGATTTTATGCGGATCCAGCGACTGCACTTCGGAACCGTTGTTTTTGACGATTTCTTGCTTGTCGGCCAGTTGCACGCCTGCAGGAACGTCGGCCGCGAAGGCGGAGGTGGTTGCTGTGATGCCGAGTGCGGCGATGACGCCGGCGGCAATGAGGGTTTTCTTCGTGATGTTGGTCATACTTATCGACTCCAGTTTTTTATTATCACAGGCTCTTCGTGGAACCTGCGTTGCCCGTAAGCGGACTCTGTTTTCCCGCCGCCGCGGAACGAATGCGGCGGCCGGCCTTCCCTATATCCCCCAGCGCCTCGGCGTGAGGAATACCCCTTTACTGCTTGATAATGTAAAGATTTTTAACGTCGGTATAGTCCAGCGGATCTTTGCCGGTGAACCCGCCTACCGTCGGCTTAATCAACCGCGCGCTGACGCGGTAATACACCGGGATCAACGCGGAGTCTTTGTCCAGTTGCGCTTCTGCCTGCTGATAGAGCGCGGCGCGCGCGGCCTCATCCGGCGCCTTCAGGGTGGCGGCCATGATGGCGTCGAACGCCGGGCTCTTATAAAACACGGTATTGATGCTGCTGTTGGACAGCACCAGGTTCAGGAAGGCGCTGGGTTCGTTGTAATCCCCGCACCAGGTGGCGCGCGCCACGTCGTATTGCCCCTGATGGCGGCTTTCCAGCGAGGTCTTCCACTCCTGATTGCGCAGCGTGACGTCGGCGCCGAGGTTCTTCTTCCACATCGACGCGGCGGCGATCGCCTGCTGTTTGTTTTGATCGGAGGTGTTGTACAGCAGCGAGAACTTCAGCGGTTTGGCGTCGCTGTAACCCGCTTCCGCCAGCAGTTTCTTGGCTTCGGCGTTGCGCTGTTCCTGGCTCCAGCCGGCCCAGGCGGGCTGCGTGAAGTTGGCGCCTTCGGTGAAGGTTGGCGTGAAACTGTAGGCCGGGATCTGCCCCTGGCCCATGATCTTGTTGGCGATGATGTCGCGATCCAGCGTCATCTTCACCGCCGTACGCACCCGCGGATCGGTGAACGGCGCCCGCTGGTTATTGAGTTCGTAATAGAAAGTGCACAGATAAGGGTTAACGTGCAGTTGCTCGGGCACTTCGCGCTTCATTTTGACATACAGGTACGGCGGAATGGCGCTGTTGGTGATGTCGATCTCGCCGCTGCGGAAGCGGTTGACGTCGCTGACTTCGGAAGCAATCGGCAGGAAGGTCGCCTGATTGATCACCGTCTGCTTGTTGTTCCAGTAGCTCGGGCTGCGCTCAAGCACAATCCGCTCGTTCACCACCCACTCTTTCAGACGGTAAGCGCCATTGCCGACATAGTTGGCGGGCAGCGTCCATTTGTCGCCGAATTTCTCCACTACCGCGCGTTTCACCGGTTTGAGCGACGTGTGGCTCAGCATGCTGATGAAATACGGCACCGGCTCGCTCAGCGTCACCTGCAGCGTCTGGTCGTCCAGCGCCTTGACGCCGAGGGCCTGTGGAGGCTTCTTACCGGTCAGGATATCGTCGATATTGTCGACTTTGGTGTACTGCAGGTAGCTGGCATAGGGCGAGGCGATTTTCGGATCGGCCAGGCGCTGCCAGCTGTAGACGAAGTCTTGCGCGGTCACCGGGCTGCCGTCGCTCCACACCGCGCCGGGGCGCAGGTGGAAGGTCCATTGCTGATAATTCTGGTTTTCCCAGCTCGCCGCCGCCGCCGGCACCACATGCCCGTTGGCGTCGGTGCTCACCAGCCCTTCCAGCAGGTTAAGAATGATATTGCTTTCCGGTACGCCCTCGACCTTATGCGGATCCAATGAAGCCACTTCGCTGCCGTTGTTGATCACAATATTCTGCTGCTGCGCCAACTGAACGCCGGCCGGCACTTCCGCCGCCAAACTGCTATTTATGGCGCCGACGCTCAGCGCGCCGCTAATCAACAAGGTCAAAGAAGTGCGCTTCAGGGTTTGCTGCATAATCGAGGCTCCTTTTCACCGACAAGCATCGCTTATCGAAGTTTGTGAAGTGTTTATAAGAATTCTAAATAAACGGATACCAGCAAAAATCATTCCCGTTTTTATGGCGCATTTCAGTTAATTGACCACGGGAAAGTTGCTCGGAAATTAGCAGAAGCCAAATTCCATAGCCAATAAATTTTACGAAAATGTTAAGCAATTCTCTTTTATCGCACGAAGCCCGATCCGGCCCCCAAGATCGAGGACGCGGAGAAACAAAATCATCGCTATGATTTTAAAGAAAAAAAAGACGAAATCATTTCATTTGAAACCATCAACGCAATCTCATTACCGCACAAAGAAACATTCAGTTAACAATCCGGACATTCAAAGAACAAACACCTGCCTATGGTCGGTTAATCACTAATAACACCTGGATGAAAGTGAGACAAGCCCCACAGAATGATGTGATTAATTTAACAACAGCTTTACCGTTGAACGGGGGCAAAACGCGCGGAAATGGGGGAAGAAAAGTGTCTGAAATAACGCTTAGCGTTTTTTTTGCACAGCAACATGAGATTTATGCAACATAAGAGTGCAACCGCATAAATTTTATTCATCCTGTGCACTATAATAATGCGAACCAATAAATAATTTAAACTTTAAAATTAATTTTAGCCGCGCCAAGGCGAAAGGTGCGCGGCTAAACAAAGGGTATTACAACAGGCCGGGGAATATCGCCTTAATGCCGGTAACGATAAACTCGATCCCGAGCGCCATCAGCAACAGACCCATGATACGGGTGATCACGTTGATGCCGGTCTGCCCAAGCAAACGCACCAACAGCGGCGCGGCGCGGAACAACAACCAACAGCAAAAGGCGAACAAGGCGATCGCGACCGTAAAGCCGAGCAGGCTTTGCCAGTTGTGATAACGGGAACTCCACACGATGGTGGAACTGATCGCCCCCGGCCCCGCCATCAGCGGCAGCGCTAACGGCACCACGCCGATGCTCTCGCGGATCGCGCTCTCCGATTTTTCCTGTTTGTTCTGTTTGTCTTCTCCCAGCTTGCCGCTGATCATCGACATGGCGATGGTCACCACCAGAATACCGCCGGCGATGCGGAACGAATCGATGGAGATGCCGAACATCCGCAAGATCCCTTCGCCCAGGAACAGCGATGTCCACAGAATAATGGCGACCGACAGGTTGGCGGTCAGGTTGGTTTTATTGCGCCCTGCTTCCGCCTGGTAGCTGGTCATGCTGATAAACACCGGCAAGATGCCCACCGGGTTGACCAGCGCAAACAGACCGACAAAGAACTTGATAAAGCCGGAAAGATCCAACAGAGATTGGCCCACAGATGGCTCCGCGTTAAGTGCTATAAAAAGGTGTGCTGCCTATGCGCGCTAATGTAATGGAATTGCCGCGGGTAATCCATCCGGCCAGAGCAGCATTTTTGACTACCAACAAGTTAGGCAACAAAACAAATGCCCTTTGTTAAAGTGATGTATGGCCTTTTGATTTTTTATGTTGAAAAAAGAGTCATCGATCACAGTTATTGATAATCACTCTCAACACCGTCAAGCTGAAAGGTGTCAGCTTGCACTTTTCATGATTTAGATCACAAATCAACTACCCAACAGTGGGTAAGCTCTTAGTCGTAGGCAGGGAGTAGAACAAAGTCGGTGGCAATCCAGCCGGTTCCGTTCTCTTCACTGCCTGCCCCTCCGGTTGGCGCAGGGTAAAGCTCTTTAAGCAAATCAGCAGCATGCGAAGAAATAACGCGGGAAACCCCCGGTATTCGAATCACCGTTTATTCCCGTTATGACTATACTAGTGGCTCGCACGGCTTATTTACTGAAAGAGTTTAACATTATCAGGAGAGCATTATGGCTGTAACGAATGTCGCTGAACTGAACGAGCTTGTCGCACGTGTCAAAAAAGCCCAGCGCGAATATGCCAACTTCACTCAAGAGCAAGTGGATAAAATCTTCCGCGCTGCCGCCCTCGCCGCTGCTGATGCCCGTATCCCGTTGGCCAAAATGGCCGCGGAAGAATCCGGAATGGGTATCGTCGAAGACAAAGTGATCAAAAACCACTTCGCTTCCGAGTACATCTACAACGCCTATAAAGATGAAAAAACCTGTGGCATCCTGTCTGAAGATGACACTTTCGGTACCATCACCATCGCCGAACCTATCGGCCTGATTTGCGGTATCGTCCCTACCACCAACCCAACTTCTACCGCGATCTTCAAAGCGCTGATCAGCCTGAAAACCCGTAACGGCATCATCTTCTCGCCGCACCCGCGTGCGAAGAATGCCACCAATAAAGCCGCCGATATCGTGCTGCAAGCCGCTATCGCCGCCGGCGCGCCAAAAGACATCATCGGTTGGATCGATCAACCTACCGTCGAGCTGTCCAACCAGCTGATGCACCACCCTGACATCAACCTGATCCTGGCCACCGGTGGCCCGGGCATGGTGAAAGCCGCCTACAGCTCCGGCAAACCGGCCATCGGCGTCGGCGCCGGTAATACGCCGGTCGTGGTAGACGAAACCGCAGACATCAAGCGCGTGGTCGCCTCTATCCTGATGTCCAAAACCTTCGACAGCGGCGTTATCTGCGCTTCCGAACAGTCGGTCATCGTCGTTGACGCTATCTATGATGCGGTACGCGAACGCTTCGCTTCCCACGGCGGCTATCTGCTGCAGGGTAAAGAACTGAAAGCGGTGCAGGACATCATCCTGAAAAACGGCGGTCTGAATGCGGCCATCGTCGGGCAATCCGCACCGAAAATCGCCGAAATGGCAGGCATCAAAGTGCCGGCCAACACCAAAGTGCTGATCGGTGAAGTGAAGCTGGTCGACGAGTCCGAACCTTTCGCACATGAAAAACTGTCGCCTACCCTGGCGATGTACCGTGCCAAAGACTTCGAAGACGCGGTCGCCAAAGCCGAAAAACTGGTCGCCATGGGCGGTATCGGCCACACGTCCTGCCTGTACACCGACCAGGATAACCAAACGGCTCGCATCGCCTACTTCGGCGATAAAATGAAAACGGCTCGCATCCTGATCAACACCCCGGCTTCTCAGGGCGGTATCGGCGACCTGTACAACTTCAAACTCGCGCCTTCGCTGACGCTGGGTTGCGGTTCCTGGGGTGGCAACTCCATCTCTGAAAACGTCGGACCTAAACACCTGATCAACAAGAAAACTGTAGCGAAGCGAGCAGAAAACATGTTGTGGCACAAACTTCCGAAATCGATCTACTTCCGCCGTGGCTCGCTGCCTATCGCGCTGGAAGAAGTGGCGACCGACGGGGCGAAACGCGCCTTCATCGTGACCGACCGTTTCCTGTTCAACAACGGCTATGCTGACCAGATCACCAAGGTTCTGAAGTCTCACGGCATCGAAACCGAAGTGTTCTTCGAAGTGGAAGCCGATCCGACGCTGAGCATCGTGCGTAAAGGCGCCGAGCAGATGAACTCCTTCAAACCGGACGTCATCATCGCGCTGGGCGGCGGTTCGCCGATGGACGCCGCGAAAATCATGTGGGTGCTGTACGAACATCCTGAAACCCACTTCGAGGATCTGGCGCTGCGCTTCATGGACATCCGCAAGCGTATCTACAAATTCCCGAAAATGGGCGTGAAAGCGAAGATGATCGCTATCACCACGACGTCAGGCACCGGTTCGGAAGTCACACCATTCGCCGTCGTGACCGACGACGCCACCGGGCAGAAATACCCGCTGGCCGACTATGCGCTGACCCCGGACATGGCGATTGTCGACGCCAACCTGGTGATGAACATGCCGAAATCCCTGTGCGCCTTCGGTGGCCTGGATGCGGTGACCCACGCGCTGGAAGCTTACGTGTCAGTGCTGGCGAACGAATACTCCGACGGCCAGGCGCTGCAGGCGCTGAAACTGTTGAAAGAGTATCTGCCGGCCAGCTACAAAGAAGGCGCGAAAAACCCGGTTGCCCGTGAACGCGTGCACAACGCCGCCACCATCGCCGGTATCGCTTTTGCCAACGCCTTCCTCGGGGTTTGTCACTCCATGGCGCACAAACTGGGTTCGGAGTTCCACATTCCGCACGGCCTGGCCAACGCGATGCTGATTTCCAACGTCATTCGCTACAATGCGAACGACAACCCGACCAAGCAGACGGCCTTCAGCCAGTACGACCGCCCTCAGGCGCGCCGCCGCTACGCTGAAATCGCCGACCACCTCGGCCTGAGCGCACCGGGCGACCGCACCGCGCAGAAGATTGAGAAACTGCTGGCCTGGCTGGACGAGCTGAAAACCGAGTTGGGCATCCCAACCTCCATCCGTGAGGCGGGTGTGCAGGAGGCGGACTTCCTGGCGAAAGTCGACAAGCTGTCGGAAGACGCGTTCGACGACCAATGCACCGGCGCCAACCCGCGCTATCCGCTGATTGCCGAACTGAAGCAAATCATGCTGGATACCTTCTACGGCCGCGAATTCAGCGAAGCAGTCGAAGAGGAAGCGGCAGCTCCGGCTGCAGCCAAAGCCGCGGTAAAGAAGCCCAAGAAATAACGGTTTCGTGAACCGATAAAAAAACCCGCCAAACGGCGGGTTTTTTATTGCGCCGGAGGCGCTGCATTTCGACTCACGCCGCCAAAACGCCTCAGCGGGCTTTGGCGGCGTTTTCTCCCCTACTCCAGGGAGTGAATCGCCTCTTTATAATGCTTGCGGCAGACGGAGACATAGCTCTCGTTACCGCCAATCACCACCTGCTCACCGGCGTGCATCGCCTGGCCGTTTTCATCCAACCGCAGCACCATATTGGCTTTGCGCCCACAGTGACAGATGGTTTTCAATTCCACCAGCTTATCGGCCCAGGCCAGCAAATATTGGCTGCCGGTAAACAGCTCACCGAGAAAATCGGTACGCAGGCCGTAGCACAATACGGGAATGTCCAGTTGGTCCACCACATCGCACAATTGCTCAACCTGCGCCTTGGTCAGGAACTGGCTTTCATCCAGCAGTACACAATGCACCGGTTGCTGTTGATGCTCTTGCTGAATCATGGCGTACAGCATCGAGTCGTTGTTATAGAGCTGGGCCTGCGAGGATAAACCGATGCGCGAGCTGACCTTACCTACGCCAAAGCGGTGATCGATCTCCGCAGTGAACACCAGCGTGCGCATACCACGTTCTTGATAGTTATATGAAGACTGTAGCAGCGCGGTGGACTTGCCGGCATTCATCGCAGAGTAATAAAAATAAAGTTGAGCCATGGCCCCGCAACTCCGATGGTATAAGAAATATTCAAATGTCGATTAGGACGGTAAGTGTACCATAAGCCGCCCCCCAGCTCAGCCCAAAGCGAACGAATATTGCGTTCGCCGTAATAATGCGCTTTCAAGCGAAACATATCGTTCTGTCGGCCCGTTCCTTTTACAGCTATTTACAGGATAATGTATGCCTGTCATCACTATTAATTCTTGCTAATGGTTAACCGCGATCATTTGCCCATTAATGCATAATCACCCTTTCGCAGCGGCGGGTGCCGCAACCGCAACGGCGCGTCAGTCTATTATACACGGGGCCAATACAGGGCATTTAATCACCTCCGCTGTCCCCGACGTTTCCTGACGCAATCTTTACCTATATACCCCTATTGTTTACAATGTCTGTCTTGCCATGACGTGATTAAGCCCACAGAACCCATTGTAATATTGATATAAATTACGGCGATAACTTATCGATGAAAGCCTTGCGACACGCGCCTTTTAAAGCATGCCTGCTGAAATTTTGACTTAAGTGCGACAAGGGTAATAGTTAACAGCCCTTCCTATATTAGTCGGACAGATCCGATTAACGGTTTTTTAAAAGGTAAATTTGAGTATTCAAGTCAATTTGGCTATTGCAGAAAAGAAAATAGCGCTCTATTATTATCGAGACGCCCCCCACCAATATAATTTGAGACTAGGACAATGAGCGAAGCATTAAAGATTTTGAACAACATCCGTACTCTGCGCGCCCAGGCAAGAGAATGCACACTGGAAACGCTGGAAGAAATGCTCGAGAAACTGGAAGTTGTTGTGAACGAACGTCGCGAAGAAGACAGCCAGGCTCAAGCAGAAATCGAAGAACGCACTCGTAAACTGCAACAATACCGCGAAATGCTGATTGCTGACGGTATTGATCCGAATGAACTGCTGCAAACCATGGCTGCCAACAAGGCTGCCGGCAAAGCAAAACGTGCGGCACGTCCTGCCAAATACCAATATAAAGACGAAAACGGCGAGCTGAAAACCTGGACCGGCCAAGGCCGTACTCCTGCGGTGATTAAGAAAGCTATCGAAGAGCAAGGTAAATCTCTGGACGATTTCCTGCTGTAATAGCGATTCAGTCCGTATCTGAAAGGCTCCCTGCGGGGGCCTTTTCATTTTAAAGCTTATAGACGTGATCCCGCCTCATCCCTCTCTTTTTAGTAAATATCCTGATTCACATTTTCCTCCTTGCATGAAGTCCCAGCGAAAAAAAAGGGCCCTAAGGCCCCTTTATCGCATTTACTCCCGTTCAATTATTGAACCTGGTAGAATGCCTTATACCAATCAACAAAGCGCTTTACACCCTCTTCAACGCTGGTTTCCGGTTTAAAACCAATGTCGCGATAAAGCTCTGCGGTATCAGCGCTGGTATCCATCACGTCGCCAGGTTGCATCGGCAGCATATTCTTGCGGGCTGTTACCCCTAAAGCCTGCTCCAACGCCGTGATATATTCCATCAGTTTAACGGGGGTGTTATTGCCGATATTATAAACATGATACGGTGCGGAACTGGTCGCCGGCGATCCCTGTTCAACGGTCCATGACGGATCCGCCTGCGGAATAACCGCCTGCAGCCGCACAATCGCCTCGGTGATATCATCAATGTAAGTAAAGTCACGGTGCATTTCACCGTGGTTATATACATCGATACTCTCCCCCGCCAATATGGCCTTGGTAAACTTGAACAGCGCCATATCCGGGCGCCCCCAGGGACCATATACGGTAAAGAAGCGTAGCCCCGTCGTCGGGAGACCGTATAAATGAGCGTAACTGTGTGACATCAGCTCATTGGCTTTTTTAGTTGCCGCATACAGTGACACAGGGTGGTCGACAGAATCTTCGGTAGCAAACGGCAACTTGCGATTGAGGCCATAAACAGAGCTGGATGAAGCGTAAAGTAAATGCTCGACCTTATTATGACGACAGCCTTCCAGAACGTTCAAATGACCGATCAGGTTAGCGTCCGCATAAGCCAACGGGTTGACCAGCGAATAACGCACGCCGGCTTGGGCACCCAAATGAATGACTCGTTGGAACTGATGCTCGGCGAACAATGTCGCCATGCCTTCACGATCGGCCAAATCCAACTTGATGAAGCGGAATCCCGGCTTATCCGCCAGTCTGTCCAGACGGGCCATTTTCAGGCCCACGTCATAATAGTCATTCAGGTTATCGATGCCGACAACCTGATGCCCGGCGGTCAACAAACGCTCTGCAACGTGATAACCAATAAACCCTGCGGCGCCTGTAACCAGGAATTTCATGCCCACTCCTTAAATAACCGGTTTAATCGAGGCGCCGCGGCCAATCGCGTAGTAGGTAAAGCCGCGATTCTCCAAACGCTCCGGATCGTACAGGTTACGTCCATCGAAGATCACCGGCTGCTTCAACTCACTTTTGATCACGTCGAAGTCCGGCGCGCGGAAATTCTGCCATTCGGTGCAGATCACCAGAGCATCGGCGCCGTGCAACGCAGCCTCTTTGGTACCCATCAGCTTCAAGTCGTCGCGCTGGCCATAAATGCGCTGAACTTCGTTCATCGCTTCCGGATCGTAGGCCTGAACGGTGGCACCGGCAGCCCACAGCTGTTCCATCAGCACGCGGCTGGACGCTTCACGCATGTCATCGGTATTCGGCTTGAACGCCAGGCCCCACAGCGCGAAGGTTTTGCCCTTCAGATCGCTGCCGAAGTAGTCTTTGATAAAGCTGTTCAGCTTGTCTTTCTGTTGGTAGTTGACCTGCTCTACCGCCTGCAGCAGCTTCGGTTGGTAACCGATCTGCTCTGCCGTGCGGATCAACGCCTGGACATCTTTCGGGAAGCAAGAACCACCGTAGCCGCAGCCAGGGTAGATGAAGTGATAACCGATGCGTGAGTCGGAACCAATGCCCTGACGCACTTTCTCGATGTCCGCGCCCAGCATTTCTGCCAGGTTGGACATTTCGTTCATAAAGCTGATTTTGGTCGCCAGCATGCAGTTGGCGGCATATTTGGTCAGCTCCGCGCTGCGGATATCCATCATGATCATACGATCGTGATTGCGGTTAAACGGCTCGTACAGCTCGCGAATAGGCTCGATCACCTCTTTATTATCGGTGCCGATCACGATGCGCTCAGGGCGCATGCAGTCAGCCACCGCAGCGCCTTCCTTCAGGAATTCAGGGTTGGACACCACGTCGAACGGCACGTTGCTGCCGCGTTTTGCCAGCGTTTCCGCCATCACCTGACGCACTTTGTCCGCCGTACCGACCGGCACGGTAGATTTGTCGATCACCACTTTGCGATCGGTCATGTGCTCGGCGATGGTGCGCGCCACCGCGGTGACATATTTCAGATCGGCGGAACCGTCTTCATCCGGCGGCGTACCGACGGCGATAAACTGGATATTCCCGTGCGCCACGCCCGCTTTGGCATCGGTGGTGAAATGCAGGCGCCCAGCCTCATAGTTTTGCTGTACCAGCGGCGTCAGGCCCGGTTCAAAAATCGGGATATTCCCTTTTTTCAGGTTCTCGACTTTTCGTTCGTCAACATCGATGCACATAACATCATGGCCAACTTCAGCCAGCACGGCGGCCTGTACCAGCCCCACATAACCAATACCAAAAACTGTTACTTTCATGTGAAAATCCTAGTTTTTCAAATTAAGACGAAAGATCAAATTACTTCTTGTCAGCGGCAACAACCTGTTGCAGCCACTGAGAAAACTCTTTGCCCAGGCTGGCATGACGCATGCCGTACTCCACGAAGGCCTGCATGTAACCCAGTTTGTTACCGCAGTCATGGCTCACGCCTTTCAGGTGATACGCTTCCACCGTTTCCTGCTGCATCAGCATTTCGATGCTGTCAGTCAGCTGAATTTCATCGCCGGCACCTGGAGGCGTTTTCGCCAACAGCGGCCAAATATCGGCGGACAACACATAACGACCGACAATCGCCAGGTTGGAAGGGGCTTTATCCGGCGACGGTTTCTCAACCACGCTGACCATCGGCGCGCTTTCGCCCGGTTGCAAATCAACGCCCTTACAGTCGGCTACGCCGTAGTTTCCGACATCCTTATGCGGCACGGGTTCAACCATGATCTGGCTGACGCCGGTGGCTTCGAAGCGCTGCAGCATTTCGTGCAGGTTGTCTTTTTTCGGATCGGCGCTGTATTCGTCGAGGATCACGTCCGGAAGCACCACCGCGACCGGTTCATCGCCCACCATCGGGTAGGCACACATAATCGCGTGCCCCAGGCCTTTGGCATTACCCTGACGAACCTGCATCACGGTAACACCTTTCGGGCAGATCGACTGCACTTCGTCCAGCAATTGGCGCTTGACGCGTTTTTCCAGCATCGCTTCGAGTTCGAAACTGGTATCAAAATGGTTTTCGATCGAGTTCTTGGAGGAGTGGGTGACCAGCACAATCTCGTTAATCCCCGCCGCAATGCACTCATTGACGACGTATTGGATCAGAGGTTTATCAACCAGCGGCAGCATTTCTTTCGGAATGGCTTTGGTGGCCGGCAACATCCGCGTACCCAAGCCTGCAACCGGGATCACGGCTTTTCTGACTTTGCGATTTACAGCAGGCATTATTTCCTCTCTTAAAGCTAAAGCGCTCATTTTATGAGCTTGGGCTCGATATAAAAAAACCTTCGGAGTATACCAGCTTATGCGCGCCGAGCATTAACCAGAACACAAATAGAAAGCATTTAGGACTATTACCCGTTCGGATAATCCGGAGAATAAATAAACGGTTTAATTACAGATAAGTAAATAGCTTAAGATCGCGCCGATCGCTGCCTGCTATTCAGCGCTGAGCATCAGTCGCAATCGGCCACCGCTGCCCCATACCTGACATTGCCAGGCGGTACAACGCTGGCTGATCTGATTCATGTAGGTAGCCCCCAGCGTCCCCAGTGGCACGCCGTTGCTCAGCTGGATTTGATTGTCACCGGTATTGACGTTGGCATGCAACCCGGCGGAAACCAGAATCAGGTTTTTATTTTCGGCGTGATAATATCCCAACAACAGAGGGAATTGACCGTCTAATTTCCCCTGCCGCAATAATTGATTAACCTGCTTTAACAATGCCGACATTTGCGGCAAACGATGCTGTTGATTAGCCAGATGGTCCTGCAGCAGCCCATTAAATAATGCGCGCAACAGCAATGCCGCCAATACGCCATTATCGCCGGCGCGCGTGACGTCCAGGCAATAGAATGCCAGGTCCTTTTCTGACAAGGCGGCAATATCCAGCACCAGGCCGGGATTTTCGCCGGTGGTTAACTGCCGATAGTTGATCCGGCAATGCGCAATGGTCTGCTGTACCGGCGGCTGCAGTTGCTTAAGCAGTTTGACGGCTTCGGAAGGATTTTTGCTCAACGCATCCCAATCCTGAAACAGTTCAACCTCTTCAATCGCCTGGGAGGTGAACATATTGGGGTATAAGCACGCCAGCACCGCTTCACGCAAGCGATTGAGATCGGTCAGCGGCTTGAGCAGCACATCCTGCACGCCCAACCGCAGCACCTTGGCGATGTCCGCCATCTTGTCGGTGGCCGAGATCACCAGCACCGGGATCTGCAGCCCCTGCAAACGCAGGTGTTCAACGAATTCGATACCGCCCATTTCCGGCATCGCGAGATCGCACAGAATCAGATCCGGCTTGAAGTCATCGACGGCACTCAGCGCCTGTAAACCGTTGGTCGCCTCGCCGGTTTCAGCGCCCAGCGAGGTCAGATAACCGACCAGCACGGAACGAAAAACCTGTTCGTCCTCAACGATCAAGATGCGCTTGTGAGTGAGTGGTAATGCCATCAGCCGAGCCTCGTCCCTTTCCATAGTGTAATAGTGGCTCAAAAAGGTCACTTATGCTCGTCTGAAACAGACCAACTGCGCATTGCCAACCAAGAACCGAGAATTATCTATTTTTTATCAACGGCAACAACCGATCCAGTTGTTTTTCAACCGCCAGCAACCCCGCCTCGATCGCTTCATCGGCGCGATGGAAATCCAGCGTTGAGATTTGCGGGCAAAAAGGCTGGATCAAGACATCCGGCGGATCGCTCGCCATTCGGTTGCGCTTCAGGCGATTCTCCAGCATTTGAATCGATGTGCTCATAATCTCCATCGCCGTCGGCGCCGTCGCCGGTTTGCGCTTGCGCATTCTGCCGACGCGTTCCCGCAGACGCCCGCGCCAGGTAGCCGCAGGCGCATCGTCCGGGCTTTCTTCCTCGATACGTATCGAGAACAGATCCTGCTGCATCAGGTGCGCGTCATGCTGCAGATCGACCGCAATGACGATATCGGCGCCCATGGCGCGGCAAAGCGACACCGGCACCGGATTGACCACCGCGCCATCCACCAGCCAATAGCCGTCGGCCCATACCGGCGCCAACAGGCCGGGCATGCTGCAGGAGGCGCGTATCGCCTGATGAATATCGCCTTCGGTCAGCCACAGCTCACGCCCGGTACTGAGATTGGTCGTCACGGCACCGAACTTCAACGCACAATCGGCGATATCATTGATCTTCAGCAGCTGTCCGACGGCGTTAAACACCCGCTCGCCCCGCAACAGGCCGCCGCGCTGCCAGGAAAAATCCATCAGGCGAATCACGTCCCAATAGCTGAACGATCGCACCCACTGCTCCATCGCCGGCAGGCGATGGCTGGCGAACGCGGCGCCCACCAACGCGCCGACAGAGCAGCCGGCAACGATATCGACCTCAATCCCCAGCTTCTTTAACGCATTGATCACGCCGATGTGCGCCCAGCCTTTAGCCGAGCCCGCTCCCAGCGCCAGTCCGATCTTGATTTGCCGCATCGCGTCATCCTCTCGGTAAACGGTGTTCTCTGCTTTCAGGGTAGATTGTCACTGACGAATATTGTTAGGTAACATATGCGCTAAATTCATTTTCAGCCTCGTTTTCTCAGGAGTCATTTTGCCCGAATCATGCCCATGCGGCAGCGGACTGGCGTATAACGCGTGCTGCGCCCCTTTTATCAGCGGCAGTCAGCCGGCACCGACGCCCGGCCAACTGATGCGTTCACGCTTCACCGCCTACGTGAATCATAACGTCGACTATCTGATCGCCACCTGGCACCCCGACTGCGGCGCCGAAGCATGGCGCAATGCCATCGTCGACAGTTTTAAGAATACCGAGTGGCTAGGCCTGACGATCGTGGAAGAGAAAGCCGGTCATGAGCCGGATGAAGGCTTCGTCGAATTCATCGCCCGTTTCACCGATGGCGAAAGCGGCGAGCCGCAGACGATGCATGAGCGCTCGCGCTTCCTTCGTCGCGATCAACGTTGGTATTATATCGACGGCACCAAACCCCAGCCCGGCCGAAATGCGATGTGTCCCTGTGGCTCAGGGAAAAAATACAAGAAGTGCTGCGGGCGCTAATCGGCCGGCGCTTCACGTTTACGCCTGCGCAGACAGGCCGTTCAGTATCAGACAGGATCCTCAAACCCATGCCACACCAAAATGTACAACGGAAAGTGTTACGCACCATCTGCCCGGACGCCAAAGGGCTGATCGCCAAGATCACCAACATCTGTTACAAGCACGAACTCAATATCGTCCAGAACAATGAGTTCGTCGATCACCGCACCGGGCGTTTCTTCATGCGCACCGAACTGGAAGGCATTTTCAACGACAACACGCTGCTGGCCGATCTGGACAGCGCTCTGCCGGAAGGTTCACTGCGTGAACTGCACAGCACCGGGCGCCGGCGCATCGTGGTGCTGGTCACCAAAGAGGCGCACTGCCTGGGCGATCTGTTGATGAAAAGCGCCTATGGCGGCCTCGACGTTGAGATCGCCGCCGTAATCGGCAACCACGACACGCTGCAAACGCTGGTGGAGCGTTTCGATATTCCTTTCCATCTGGTGAGCCACGAAGGCTTGACGCGCGAACAGCACGACCGCGAAATGACGGCCAAGATCGATCAATATCAGCCGGATTACGTGGTGCTGGCCAAATATATGCGCGTGCTGACCCCGGCCTTCGTGCAACATTATCCGAATCAGGTAATCAACATTCACCATTCGTTCCTGCCGGCGTTTATCGGCGCACGGCCTTACCACCAGGCCTACGAGCGCGGGGTAAAAATCATCGGCGCCACTGCCCATTACGTTAACGACAATCTCGACGAAGGCCCGATCATCATGCAGGACGTGATCCACGTCGATCACACCTATTCCGCCGAGGATATGATGCGCGCCGGCCGCGACGTGGAGAAAAACGTGCTCAGCCGCGCTCTGTATCAGGTGCTGGCGCAGCGCGTCTTCGTCTACGGCAACCGCACCGTTATTCTGTAATCGTTCAATAAATCGGTGCATTTCGTTCAGGGATGCACCGTCAAGAATAAAAAAACGGCAAACGATTCATTTTCTGCATTTCAATACTTTACACATCCGCTTCATTTGATATGATGCGCCCCGCTTACCGAGACAGCGCTCTCGCAAGCAAGGCCAGTTAAATAGCCATGTATATGGTGGGGTTCCCGAGCGGCCAAAGGGAGCAGACTGTAAATCTGCCGTCACTGACTTCGAAGGTTCGAATCCTTCCCCCACCACCATCTTCTCTCTGCCAGGAGCGAAGACGCAGTAAAGAAACCGGCCAGGTTTCTTCCGGGTAAAACCGGAACAACAATTTGTAAATCCATGAATACCATGGTGGGGTTCCCGAGCGGCCAAAGGGAGCAGACTGTAAATCTGCCGTCACAGACTTCGAAGGTTCGAATCCTTCCCCCACCACCATCCCTTGCAGAAAATCCCCGAACCTAATTAAAAGCACATCACTTCCATAATGCTCCGCATTGGGGAAGGATGAGAAGCTTCGACCAAGGTTCGAGTCTCACGCAGTGAGACAACGCGCTTCAGCGCGGCCCGCAGGGTGAGTCGCGTAGCGACGAATCATCCTTCCCCCACCACCACCTTTTGCAGAAAATTCCAAACCCTACTTAAAACACGTTGCATCCAATGTTCTCGTATCAATAAATCAAGTTATCTCCCCTTATTAACCGCTTTAATCCAGCCGTTTTGTTCCTCTCTCCCAGCCGTAACTTGAACTCCGGCCGACAATTCGCTATACCACTGGCTTCTTTAGTGCAGTAAGGAACAGGTGGATGCGAAACAATATTTGCGTTTTTTGTGGCGCCAGCGAAGGCGTCAATCCCGCTTATGCCGAGCAGGCTCGTCAACTGGGGCAACTGCTGGCCGCACAGGGGCGCCGTTTAATCTATGGCGGCGGCAAAAAAGGATTGATGGGGATCGTGGCAGACGCGGTGTTGGCCGCAGGCGGTGAAGCGGTCGGCATTATCCCCGAGCGCCTGGTTGAAGCGGAAACGGCGCATCGCGGCCTGACTGAATTGGAAGTGGTGCCAGACATGCATACGCGCAAAGCCCGTATGGCAGCGCTGGCGGACAGTTTTATCGCCCTGCCCGGCGGCATCGGCACGCTGGAAGAGCTGTTTGAAATCTGGACCTGGGGGCAAATCGGCTATCACAATAAGCCGGTCGGCCTGCTGAACGTCAACGGATTCTACCGCCCGCTGAGCCAGTTCCTCGAGCACGTCGCCGATCAGGGTTTTATGCGTCACGACTATCTCGGCACCCTGCACATCAGCGAATCGGCACAGACGCTGCTGCAACAGTTTGACGACTATCAACCTAAAAATTACGACCGCTGGGCGAAATAAACCCGCGGCGCAGTCAGCGGTCCTGCCGCTGTCTGCGTTACATTTCCCGCCAAACTCTGCTACTATCACAGCACATTTTTCTCGTGAAAACGGCACCGCTCATGAAGTTTGTCTCTTTTAATATCAATGGACTGCGCGCGCGTCCGCATCAGCTGGCGGCAATTATCGAACAGCACCAGCCCGACGTGATCGGTCTGCAGGAAACCAAAGTTCACGATGACATGTTCCCATTGGAAGAAGTCAGCCAGCACGGCTATCACGTGTTCTATCACGGGCAAAAAGGCCATTACGGCGTGGCGCTGCTGACCAAAGCGGAGCCCCTGGCCGTGCGCCGCGGTTTCCCAACCGATGAAGAAGACGCGCAGCGTCGCATCATCATGGCCGATCTGGCTACGCCGCAGGGCACGCTGACGGTGATCAACGGCTACTTCCCGCAAGGTGAAAGCCGCGACCATCCGATCAAATTCCCGGCTAAAACACGCTTTTATCAGGATCTGCAAAACTACCTGGAGCAGCAGCTGTCGGCGGAATCCCCGGTGCTGATCATGGGTGACATGAATATCAGCCCGAGTGATTACGATATCGGCATCGGCGAAGACAACCGCAAACGCTGGCTGCGCACCGGCAAGTGCTCCTTCCTGCCGGAAGAGCGCGAATGGATGGATCGCCTGCTGAACTGGGGCCTGGTGGATACCTATCGCCACGCCAACCCGGGGCGCAACGACGAGTTTTCATGGTTCGACTACCGCTCCAAAGGGTTCGACGACAATCGCGGCCTGCGTATCGATCTGCTGCTGGCCAGCACCCCGCTGGCTTCGCGCTGCATCGCCACCGGCATTGATTACCAAACCCGCGGCATGGAGAAACCTTCCGACCATGCGCCGGTCTGGGCGGAATTCACGCTGTAACCCCATCCCCCGGCGCTCGCCGGGGTTTTATTCTGTGAAGCCGATGAAAATTATCGACGTAGTAGCCGCCATTCTGGAACAAAATGGGCGTATTTTGCTCGCCCAGCGCGGCGCAGGCAGCGATCAAGCCGGACTGTGGGAGTTTCCCGGCGGCAAGGTTGAAACCGGCGAAAGCCAGCCGGAGGCGCTGACGCGCGAGCTGGATGAAGAATTGGGGATTAGCGCCCGTATCGGCAACTATGTGGGCAGCAATCAGTGGCGGCAAGGCGAACGCATCATCCGACTGCATGCCTGGCGAGTCGCGGAGTTCTCCGGTGAACTGCAACAGCGCTGCCATTCGGCGCTGGTCTGGGTCACGCCGCAACAGGCGCAGGAATACCCCCTGGCGCCCGCTGACGTTCCACTGCTGGCGGATTATCTAGCCGCGCAAGGCGAGGCGCGCTAAGCGCGGTGACAGGTTACATCGTCACTTCTTCAATCGTACCCAAATCAAGGGGTTGGTGCCGATAGTATTAGGCTCACGCACGCACTGCAGCACTTCCCCTTCGACTTTGAGCACCGCCCCCTCGGAATAGTTCTGATTCTGGTAGACGCAACAACGGCTGCAGGGCTGCGCCGACGGCGGATTGTCGCCGCTTTTGGCCGCGCCCCAGATCTCCGGCGAAACCGGTAGCACCACGTCCACATCGCCGCGATTGGCGGCGGCCAGGCCGGAAAACATCAGGGCCGCGGCAGCCAATACACCAGTGAGTCCACGCTTCATTCACTCTTCTCCTGCGCCTTGCCGGCGCTTTTCCTGCGTTTTTTGCCTCCGCTGGAGGGCGGCGGCGGCAATCCACGAAACGCCATGCTCGCCCGGCTCTGCTTGGCCTGATAAATCAGCTCTTGCAGCGTGCCGACCAACGGCTGCATAAAGTCCTGATAGCGGCAGGATTTCTCGCTGATTTGCGTCAGCGTGGCTTCCCAGTTGGCCGTCATATCAGGGCGCGCAGCAAGATCCGGCAGCGAGTGAATCAACGCGCGCCCGGTTTCGCTGGAGTGAATATAGCGTCCCTTCTTGTACAGAAACGCCCGCTTGAACAGCAATTCGATGATCCCCGCTCGCGTCGCTTCCGTACCTAAACCATCGGTCGCCCGCAGGATTTTCTTTAGCGCTTTATCTTGTACGAACCGCGCGATGCCGGTCATGGCCGACAACAGGCTGGCGTCAGTAAACGGCCGCGGCGGCTGCGTCTGGCGCTCCACCACTTCACCGCGCTCGCACAACAGCTCATCATCTTTAGCCACCACCGGCAGCGGCGCACCTTCGTTCTCCTCGTCACGCTCCTTGCTGCCCAGCAGCGTACGCCAGCCGGCCTCCGCCAGGAATCGCGCCTTGGCGATAAATTTGCCGCCGGCGATATCCAGCTCGATCACACATTTGCGGAATACCGCATCCGGACAGAACTGCATCAGATACTGGCGCGCCACCAGCCCATACACGTTCCGCTCATCCTGCGTCAGATTAATCTTGCCGGCGCGGGCGGTGGGAATGATGGCGTGGTGCGCGTCGACCTTTTTATCGTCCCAGCAACGGTTGCGGCGATCGCTGTCGATCACCGGCTGCGGATACAGCTCGGGCTGGTGCACGCTGATGGCGTTCAGCACCGCGTGGCGGCCGGCGAAATGCTCTTCCGGCAGGTAGCGACAGTCGGAACGCGGATAGGTAATCAACTTGTGGGTTTCGTACAGCCGCTGGCAAACGTCCAGCACCTGTTGCGCGCTGAGGTTATAACGCCGGGCCGCTTCGATTTGCAGCGTGGAGAGCGAAAACGGCAGCGGCGCGGTATCCGATTCCCGTTTATCGTTATAAGACGTGACCAGAGCCGGCTGGCCTTCAATGCGCTTGACCACATGCTCCGCCAACGGCCGGTGCAGCAAACGCCCCTCTTCGTCCTGATAAGGCTCGCACGACTCGCTGGGCTGCCACAGCGCCACGAAACGCTCTTCTTTCGGCGTGACGATGTGCGCCTTGACCTCAAAGAAGTCTTTCGGCACGAAGTTTTCGATCTCTTCATCGCGCCGCACCACCAACCCCAGCACCGGCGTCTGCACCCTGCCCACCGACAACACGCCGTCATAACCGGCGTTGCGGCCCAGCAGCGTATAAGCGCGGGTCATATTGATGCCGTACAGCCAGTCGGCGCGTGAGCGCGCAAGGGCGGACACGCACAATGGGATGAAGTCACGGTTGTCGCGCAGGCGTTCAACCGCGCGCTCCACCGCCTGCGGGTTGAGGTCGTTGATCAGACAGCGGCGCACGTTCTGGCGCTTTTCCGCCGTCAAATCCAGGTAGTCCAGCACCTCATCCACCAGCAGCTGCCCTTCGCGATCCGGGTCGCCGGCGTGAACCACTTCATCGGCTTCAAGCAGCAACTTTTTAATGGCGTTGAGCTGTTTGCTGACCGAAGGCCGCGGCTGCAACCGCCATTTTTCGGGAATTATCGGCAGGTCTGCCAACGACCAGCGCGCATAGCGGCTGTCATAGGCGTCAGGCTGAGCCTGCTCCAACAGGTGGCCGACGCACCAGGTCACCACATCATTGTTGCCGCAGGCGATATACCCGTCGCCGCGGCGATGCGGCTTGGGCAATACGTCGGCAATGGCGCGCGCCAAACTCGGTTTCTCGGCTATGAACAGTCGCATTATTCACCGTTTTTCTGGCTGAACGTCATCAAAAATTCTCTTACTTCTGCATAGTTCCCACGGAAGACAATCCGCTGGGCTTTCTTTTCCAACTGATAGCAATACATCGGATCGTAGTACTGCTGCAACAAGGGCGCCAACCACTCGCGGTGCGCGTCACCCTGGCCGCTGAGACGCTGTGCCCGCAGCGCCGCTTCCAGCCGCTGCGTCAGCTGCTGGAAGCGCTCCAGGCCCAACCGGCGGCGAATGGCGAACAGGCCGTGATGCAGATAGTCGTCGTACTGCCGCCAGCCTTCTTCCACGCCATAGGCCTGTTCGAACTGTTCGCGCATCCCGTCGATATATTCGGCCTGCAGGCGTGCCAGGCGAATATCAAACGGATCGTCGATCACCGCCACCGGCGCCTGCTGCATGCCGTTGAACAACGGCAACGGCAGATTGTTGCTGCCGATGATCCGCCCTTCGTCTTCCAGCACCCAACGGCGGCTGCCACCATGCTGTTTTTTCAGCAATAACACAGCCAGACGATTCTCAAAATCGATCTGTGAGCTTTGCCCCGCCAGCGTTCGGCCAAAAGATGAACCGCGATGGCGCGCCGCGCCTTCCAGATCGACGCCGTCGGCCAGTTCGTTGACCAGCAGCGTCTTGCCGCTGCCGGTATTGCCGCCCACCAGGGCCATCGGCAATGCCGCGCTTTGCGCCAACACGCCGAGCAGATAATTGCGCAGCGCCTTATAACCGCCAGTGATACGTGGGTACTCGACGCCGGCCTCATGCAGCCATTGCTGCACCAGCTGTGAGCGCAGCCCACCACGGAAGCAGTAAATATAACCTTCGGGTCGCTGCGCACAGGCCGCCAGCCAGGCGGCGGTGCGCTGTTCGCGCAGTTTGCCGTTCACCAGGCTGTGGCCGAGCGCAATCGCCGCTTGCTGACCATGCTGTTTATAGCAGGTGCCCACCGCCTGCCGCTCGCTGTCGACCATCAGCGGCAGGTTCACCGCCTGAGCGAAGGCGCCTTGCTGAAACTCGATCGGCGCACGCACGTCAATCAGCGGCACGTCCTGCAGAAAAATGCGTTGATAATCGGCGCTGTCCGGCCTGCCTTGCATCTTGGACACTACACAACCTCGATCAGCGGTTTACCTGCCTGTGCGGCATGCAGCTCACCGATAGGATTGAGCGTGATGCCGTGCTGCTCGGCAATCGCCAGCACCTGCGCCTGCGCCTCCGGCAATACCGCCAACAGCAAACCGCCGGAGGTTTGCGGATCGCACAGCAGCTGACGCTGCAAATCGCTCATCTCGCCCACCAGATGGCCGTAACTGTCGAAGTTGCGCCCGGTGCCGCCCGGCACGCAGCCCTCGGCGATGTACGCCTCGACGTGCGGCAGTTTCGGCACCCGATCGAACCAGACCGTCGCCTGCAGACCGGAGCCCTGACAAACTTCGCTCAGGTGGCCCAACAGGCCAAAGCCGGTGATATCGGTCATCGCCGTGACGCCCGCCACTTCGGCAAAGTCGGCGCCCGGCTTATTCAGGCGGCACATCACGTCCGTCGCCAGCCCTTGATGTTCAGGGCGCAGCTTGCTTTGCTTCTCGGCGGTCGTCAGCACGCCAATGCCCAGCGGCTTGGTCAGATAGAGTTGCGCCCCGGCCTGTGCGGCGCTGTTCTTTTTCACTCGCTCGGTATTGACCACGCCAGTGACCGCCAGGCCGAAGATAGGTTCCGGCGCATCGATGGAATGGCCGCCGGCCAGCGCGATCCCCGCCTGCTGGCAGGCGAAACGCCCGCCGTCGATCACCTGCTGCGCCACCTCCGGCGGCAGTTTAGCGATTGGCCAGCCGAGAATGGCGATCGCCATGATCGGTTTGCCGCCCATGGCGTACACGTCGCTGATGGCGTTAGCGGCGGCGATACGGCCGAAATCGAACGGATCGTCGACGATCGGCATGAAGAAGTCGGTAGTGCTGATGATGCCGACGCCGTTGCCGATGTCATACACCGCCGCGTCGTCGCGGGTTTCATTGCCGACCAACAGACGCGGATCGACAAATTTTTCCCGCTCGCTGTGCAAGATGGTTTCGAGAACTTTCGGTGAGATTTTGCAGCCGCAGCCAGCGCCATGGCTGTACTGGGTTAAACGGATCGCTGGCGATGTCATAGTCCACTCCCTTCGGTAACGGCACTCAAGATAACATAGGGTAGCGCTTGCCGAGGGGATTGATAAGAGCGCGCCGCGGATAAGCGAGCGGCCTGCTCAGAAACCATGCAATTTTGCGGGGTTTGGCGCATTTTCGCCGCGCCCCTTTGGAAAAAACTTAGAAATAGCTGACGAAAGGCGTGCTGTCCGGCGGCGTCACTTTAGTGGCGGCCTTCAGCTGCGGCGTGCCCAGATAGAGGAAACCGACGATCTCATCCTGCTCGCGGCAACCGAAGGCTTCACGCACCAGCGCATGCTCGGTCCAGGCGCCGGTGCGCCAGATGCCGTTAAAGCCCTGCGCCAGCGCCGCCATCTGCATCGCCTGCACGGCGCAACCGGCGGAAACCACCTGCTCCCAGCGCGGCACCTTGGTCTCTTCAGTGCAATGCGCGATGACGGTGATGATCAGCGGTGCGCGGAACGGCGCCTTGGTGGCTTTTTCGATCGCCGCTTCATCCAACTGATCCTGCTTCGCCGCCGCCTGCAGCAGCTGACTGAAGCGCTCCAGGCCCTGATTCTCGATCATCACGAAACGCCACGGCTGCAGCGCACCGTGATCGGGCGCACGCAGGCCCGCGTTGATGATGTTTTGGCGCACTTCCCCCGCCGGCGCCGGTTCCGCCAGGCGCGAAGCCGAGCGACGATTCAATAAAAGATCCAGAGCATCCATCGTAAACTCCTGATAACAATTTTCATTCCGGCCACGTTAACATAGCTAAACGGCGAGTTACAGCCTCGGCGATAGCGTCTGTGTGCCACGATTTAAAGCTGACATTTACCCGGCCGCTCATTAGGATAGCGGAACATTCTCGACTCTTGTTGGAGAGCACATGCGCACATTGTGGCAAATTATTGCCGGCATTTTCCGGTGGACATGGCGTCTGCTGAATTTTATCAGGGAACTGATCCTTAACCTGTTCCTGGTCCTGCTGATCCTGGTTGGGGTTGGCATCTATCTGTCCTTCCAAAGTTCCTCCACCTCGACGGCCCCGGCGCGCGGCGCGCTGTTGGTCGATTTAAGCGGCGTGGTGGTCGATCAGCCTTCGGTAAACAACCGGGTGCGGCAATGGGGGCGTGAACTGTTGGGCGCCTCCAGCAGCCGCCTGCAGGAGAACTCGCTGTTCGACGTGGTGGACAGCATCCGCAAGGCCAAAGACGACAAAAACATTACCGGCATGGTGTTGCAGCTGAATGACTTCGCCGGCGCCGATCAGCCGTCGCTGCGCTATATCGGCAAAGCGCTGCGCGAGTTCCGCGACAGCGGCAAACCGATCTTCGCCATCGGCGACAGCTACAACCAAACGCAATACTACCTGGCCAGCTACGCCAACAAGGTCTTCCTGTCACCGCAGGGCGCGGTCGATCTGCACGGTTTCGCCACCAACAACCTGTACTACAAGTCGTTGCTGGACATGCTCAAGGTCACCACCAATATCTTCCGCGTCGGCACCTATAAATCGGCGGTCGAACCGCTGATCCGCGACGATATGTCCCCGGCGGCGCGCGAAGCGGACAGCCGTTGGATCGGCGGCCTGTGGCAGAACTACCTGGAGACCGTGGCCGCCAACCGCCAACTGACGCCGCAGCAGCTGTTCCCGGGCGCAGCCGGCGTGCTGAGCGGCCTGCAGGCGGCCGGTGGCGACACCGCCCGCTATGCGCTGGACAATAAGCTGGTGGACGAGCTGGCGTCGCGCACCGCGATCGAAAATCAGCTGGTCAAGACCTTCGGCTGGGACAAACAGGCGAACGATTTCAACGCCATCAGCATCTACGACTATCAGCCGAAGCCGGACGCCAACCAGGGCGGCAAGATCGCCGTGGTGTTCGCCAACGGCGCCATCATGGACGGCCAGCAGACGCCGGGCAACGTCGGGGGGGATACCACCGCCGCCGAGCTGCGCCAGGCGCGTCTGGATCCGGCCGTCAAGGCCGTGGTGTTCCGCGTCAACAGCCCAGGCGGCAGCGTCAGCGCGTCCGAAGTGATCCGCTCCGAGCTGGCCGCCGTGCGCGCCGCCGGCAAACCGGTGGTGGTGTCGATGGGCGGCATGGCCGCATCGGGCGGCTACTGGGTCTCGACGCCGGCCGACTATATCATCGCCAGCCCGAGCACCCTGACCGGTTCTATCGGCATTTTCGGCATCATTAATACCTACGAGAAAACCCTGGATACGCTGGGTGTGCACACCGACGGCGTGGCGACCTCGCCGCTGGCCGATATCGCGGTCACCAAGGCGCTGCCGCAGGAGTTCTCGCAGATGATGCAGCTGAATATCGAAAACGGGTATAAGAACTTCCTCGATCTGGTCGCCAAATCACGCAAGATGACCCCGCAGCAGGTTGACCAAATCGCGCAGGGCCACGTCTGGCTCGGCAGCGACGCCAAGGCCAACGGCCTGGTCGATCAGTTGGGTGATTTCGACGACGCGGTGAAGAAAGCCGCCGAGCTGGCAAAGCTGCAGCAGTGGCAGCTCGACTGGTTCGTCGATACCCCAAGCCTGAGCGATATGGTGCTCAGCCAGTTTGGCGTTTCCATTCACGCCATGCTGCCGGCCGCGATTCAGGCCATGCTGCCCGCCCCGCTGGCTTCGGTCGCCAACGCGGTGAAAGAACAACCTGGCTTGTTCAATAACCTGAACGATCCGCAAAACCGTTATGCGATCTGTCTCACCTGCGGAGAAGTCCGCTAACAAATAATTCTGCAGCCCGGCCACCGCCGGGCTTTTTTTCTGCCGCCATGTCCCTATAATTCAGCCCATCTTATCTTTGTTAAAATCATAACCATGCAAAAGAAATCCATTTACGTCGCCTACACCGGCGGCACCATCGGCATGCAGCGTTCCGAGCACGGCTATATTCCGGTTTCCGGCCACCTGCAGCGTCAGCTGGCGCTGATGCCGGAATTCCATCGGCCGGAGATGCCGGATTTCAACATTCATGAATACGCGCCGCTCATCGATTCCTCGGATATGACGCCGGAAGACTGGCAGCACATCGCCGACGACATCAAACAGAACTACGATCGCTACGACGGCTTCGTGATCCTGCACGGCACCGATACCATGGCGTTCACCGCCTCGGCGCTCTCCTTCATGCTGGAGAACCTGGCCAAACCGGTGATCGTCACCGGCTCGCAGATTCCGCTGGCGGAGCTGCGCTCCGATGGCCAAACCAATCTGCTGAATGCACTGTACCTGGCGGCCAACCATCCGGTGAACGAAGTCAGCCTGTTCTTCAACAACAAGCTGTTCCGCGGCAACCGCACCACCAAAGCGCACGCCGACGGCTTCGACGCCTTCGCTTCCCCCAATCTGCCGCCGCTGCTGGAAGCCGGCATCCATATTCGCCGCCAGCAAGGCATCGACAGCCCGGCTTGCAACGGCGCGTTGCAGGTGCATGACATCACGCCGCAGCCGATCGGCGTGGTCACCATCTATCCGGGCATTTCCGGCGCGGTGGTGCGTAATTTCCTGTTGCAGCCGGTCAAGGCGCTGATCCTGCGCTCCTACGGCGTCGGTAACGCGCCGCAAAAGGCCGAGCTGATCGACGAGTTGCGTGCGGCCTCTGAACGCGGCATCGTGGTGGTCAACCTGACGCAGTGCATCTCCGGGCGCGTCAATATGGAAGGCTACGCCACCGGCAACGCGCTGGCGCATGCCGGGGTGATCAGCGGTTTCGACATGACGGTGGAAGCCGCCCTGACCAAGCTGCACTATCTGTTGAGCCAGCCGCTGACGCCGGAACAAATCCGCGGCCTGATGCAGCAAGATCTGCGCGGCGAGCTGAGCATCAACGGTTAACCTACTGAACTCTGGAGCGGCGATGAAAACGGCCCTGTTGTTGATCGATCTGCAAAACGATTTCTGCCCCGGCGGCGCGCTGGCGGTCACGGAGGGCGACGCCGTCATCCCGGTCGCCAATCAGGCTATCGCCGCCTGCCTGGCGCGGGGCGAGCCGGTGGTGGCCAGCCAGGACTGGCATCCCGCCAATCACCGCAGCTTTGCGATGAACTCCGATGCGCAGGTCGGCACCCTCGGCGAGCTGGAAGGTCTGCCGCAGGTGTGGTGGCCGGTGCACTGCGTGCAAGGGAGCCACGGCGCCGATTTTCATCCTCAATTGCAGCGGCAACACATCGATGCCGTTTTTCGCAAAGGACAGGATACGGATATCGACAGCTACAGCGCGTTCTTCGATAACGGCCACCGGGCGCAGACCGAACTGCACGATTGGCTGCAATCGCAGGGCGTCCGGCGGCTGGCGATCATGGGCCTGGCGACCGACTACTGCGTGAAGTTCAGCGTGCTGGATGCACTGGCTGCCGGCTATCCGACGCAGGTGATCGTCGACGGCTGCCGCGGCGTGAATCTGCAGCCGGGCGACAGTGAGCGAGCGCTGCAGGACATTGCGCGCGCCGGCGCACAGCTAGTTACCCTGTCACAGTTTCTCGCCAACTAAATCCTCTCGGGCGCCGCCGGCGCCCTCTCTACGCAGCGGCGAAATTATCGACGCCGCTCACAATACCACCTTTCTTCTTCCCCAACGGCTTGTGACCAGCAGGCGCTTTTGCTGTTATGGCTGCGACGCTTTTGGCGTCAATCGGTTATACGCATCCGGGGCCCACTGAGCCCGGCTTTATTGTGCCCGCCCCTGGCGGTACGGTCGGCCTTGCCGACCACAAGGAGACAGACATGAAAATAACCCGAAAACTGCTGCCTTTGCTGGCGGCGGTGCAATTGGCTATGGCCGGCGCAAGCACGGCCCAGGCGGCCTATCTCTCCGTCGGCTACTTCAACGGCGGCGGCGATGTCACCGCCGGCCCCGGTGGTGACATCGACAAGCTGGACGTGACGCAAATCACCCATCTCAACTATTCGTTCGGCCTGATCTACAACGACGAGAAAGACGAAACCAATGCGGCGCTGAAAGACCCCGCTCGCCGCCACCAGATCTACCTGTCGCCGAAAGTCACGGCCGATCTGCAACGTCTGCCGGTGCTGCGCAAACAGAACCCCGAGCTGAAAGTGCTGTTGTCGGTCGGCGGCTGGGGCGCACGCGGTTTCTCCGGCGCCGCCGCCACCGCGGAAAACCGGGCGATATTCATTCGCTCCGCGCTGCAGGTGATCGCACAGTACCGGCTGGATGGGATCGATCTGGACTGGGAATACCCGGTAAACGGCGCCTGGGGGTTGGTGGAAAGCCAACCGGCAGACCGCGACAACTTCACCCTGCTGCTGAGAGAGCTTCATCAGGCGCTGGGTAAAGGCAAGCTGTTAACCATCGCCGTCGGGGCCAACGTCAAAAGCCCGCAGGAATGGGTCGATGTGAAAAGCATTGCCCCTTACCTCAACTACATCAATCTGATGACCTACGACATGGCTTACGGCACGCAGTACTTCAATGCCAACCTGTACGATTCAAAGCGCTGGCCAACCGTAGCCGCCGCCGACCGCTACAGCGCCGATTCCGTGGTAAAACATTATCTGGCCGCCGGATTAAAACCGGCGCAGATGAACCTGGGTATCGGTTTCTACGGCCGGGTGCCGAAACGAGCGACCGAAGCGGGCATCGACTGGGACAAGCCGGACGCCGCCAAACATCCGGTGACGCAGCCTTATTTCAGTGCGCGAGAAACCGCTCTGTTCCGCACGCTGGGGCTGGATCTCAGCAAAGACACTTACTTTAAATACCGCGATATCGTCAGCAAATTGCTCAACGATCCGCAGCAGCGTTTCCGCGAGCACTGGGATGACGACGCCAAGGTGCCTTACCTGACGCTGCAATCCGCCGAAGGCAAACCGCTGTTCGCCATCTCCTACGAGAACCCGCGTTCGGTGGCTATCAAAGCCGAGTACATCAAAAGCCAGGGATTGGGGGGAGCGATGTTCTGGGAGTACGGCGCGGACGACAATAACCGGCTGGCGCAACAGCTGGCGGAGTCGCTGGGAATAAAAGGCGAAAAACGGTAAATCGACGGGGCGATGGCGACATCGCCCCGCTTTAGGGACAGCTTACTGCGGTTTAAGTTTGACCAGCGGCTCGGCAACAAACTGCTGCTTCAGTTCTTGCTTGCTCTTCATCACGATCTGCCCGTCGGTGCCGATGCTCATGTGCTGCGGATCGACGTTGTTCATCGACTGCCACAGCATCACCGCCTGCAGGCTGTTTTCCTTCTGCTCAGGCGTCAGCGCCACGCCGTCCGGCCACTTGCCCAGCTCAACCGCCTGCACCAGGCGCTGGTATATCTCGGGCGTCATCGCCGCAATCAGATCTTTCACGTCCATCAGAGCCCTTCTCGCTTACAGATGAATAATTAGCTGAATCGATTTTGTTGATTAAATTACCACTTAACCGGCCGTTTGGTCGCCATTTTCGCCATCGGTGAAACTCAGCGAGGCGGAGTTGACGCAGTAGCGGTCGCCAGTCGGCTGCGGGCCATCAGGGAAAACGTGCCCCAAATGCGCATCGCAGTGGCCGCAGCGGATTTCAACACGATGCATATTATGTGAATTATCATCAAGATAACGGATTGCATCGGCGGAAACCGGCTCATAAAAGCTCGGCCAGCCGCAGCCGGAATCGTATTTGGTTTCGGAATAGAACAGCGGCTGGTTACAGCACAGGCAATGGTACACGCCCTCGCGCTTGTTGTGCAGCAATTTGCCGCTGAACGGCGCTTCGGTGCCACGCTGTTGCGTCACATAACGTTGGATTTCATTCAGTTCCGTGACCGGATGACCGGGGGTTGTCTCTTTAGCCATTTGTGCTTATCTCTGAATGTGGATAATGTCAACGAAAACAATGATTAATAATAACAAAAAATTAACACCGCTGCAGGGGTTTTTGGCCTAAACTGTAGCCCATAAAGGCCACGTCACGATGATATGTGATAACGATCACACATCTTGCGTATGCTGACTTTATACTTGGCGGCTTGTCCCCATATAACGGATGAGGCCGAGCGCAAATGGACTGTGCAATAAGCGTGCAAAACCACCCTTCCGGTTTGACTTGCCGCAAGTATTGACACGATTCCGCTTGACGCTGGGTAAGGTTTTTGTAATTTTACAACCAACCTTTTATTCACTAACAAATAGCTGGTGGAATATATGACTATCAAAGTAGGTATCAACGGTTTTGGCCGTATCGGTCGCATTGTTTTCCGTGCTGCTCAAGAGCGTTCTGACATCGAGATCGTTGCAATCAACGATCTGTTGGACGCAGAGTACATGGCTTACATGCTGAAGTATGACTCTACTCACGGCCGTTTCAACGGTACGGTAGAAGTTAAAGACGGCCACTTGGTTGTTAACGGCAAAACCATCCGTGTTACCGCAGAGAAAGACCCGGCTAACCTGAAGTGGAACGAAGTGGGTGTTGATGTGGTTGCTGAAGCGACCGGTATCTTCCTGACCGACGAAACCGCGCGTAAACACATCACCGCCGGCGCTAAAAAAGTGGTTCTGACTGGCCCATCCAAAGATGCGACCCCAATGTTCGTTCGCGGCGCCAACTTTGACAAATATGCCGGCCAGGACATCGTGTCCAACGCCTCTTGCACCACCAACTGCCTGGCGCCGCTGGCTAAAGTCATCAACGACAACTTCGGTATCGTTGAAGGCCTGATGACCACCGTTCACGCCACCACCGCTACTCAGAAAACCGTTGATGGCCCGTCTCACAAAGACTGGCGCGGCGGCCGCGGCGCATCCCAGAACATCATCCCTTCTTCTACCGGCGCAGCGAAAGCGGTTGGCGTGGTTCTGCCAGAGCTGAAAGGCAAACTGACCGGCATGGCGTTCCGCGTACCGACCCCTAACGTGTCCGTTGTTGACCTGACCGTGCGTCTGGAAAAAGCGGCTACCTACGAAGAAATCAAGAAAGCCATCAAAGATGCCGCTGAAGGCTCGATGAAAGGCGTTCTGGGCTATGTTGAAGACGACGTGGTTTCCACCGATTTCAACGGCGAAGTGCTGACTTCCGTGTTCGATGCCAAAGCCGGTATCGCACTGAACGACAACTTCGTGAAACTGGTTTCCTGGTACGACAACGAAACCGGCTATTCCAACAAGGTTCTGGATCTGATCGCTCACATCTCCAAGTAATGGCATGATGTTAAGCTGATAATGAGGGCGACATTTTTGTCGCCCTTTTTTTACCCGTCATCTTTCGAGTCACTGCGTTGTTGGCTGCACACACTCACCTCAGTCACTGTCTAAGCATGCGCCTGAGGGCCTGGTTGTGACCCGAAAGCTAATAGGGTCCATTTCTATTTCCGGCAAACAATAGGTTATGAAATGAACGAGAAAATTTTCACCCTGCCCGTTTCCGAACAAATTTCTCCTTATATCAGCCAGCGGCAACTCGATGAGCTGGGCGTGGTTGTGGTGTCGCACCCGAAAGTGCGCGCGGCCGTCGCGCTGCAAGGCGCGCATTTGCTGGCCTGGCAGCCCAGCGGTGAGCAGCCGGTGATTTGGCTCAGCAACAACACGCCTTTCGCCAAAGGCAAGGCCATCCGCGGCGGCGTGCCGATCTGTTGGCCGTGGTTCGGCCCGGTGGCGCAGCCCTCCCACGGCTTTGCCCGCAACCAGCCCTGGAGCCTGACGGCGCACGATGAAGATGACAACGGCGTCATCCTGACCTTTACGCTGAAAGACAATGAGCAGACCCGCAAACTGTGGCCGCACGCCTTCACGCTGATTGCTCGCTTCAAGCTGGGTGAAGAGTGCGAGATCGAACTGGAGTCGCACGGCGATTATCAAGCCACGGCGGCTCTGCACAGCTACTTCCAGGTCGGCGATATCGATCGGGTCAGCGTGGCGGGCCTGGGCGAGCCGTATATCGATAAAGTGGCGGGCGGCGCCGAAGCGCGCCAGACCGGCGAAGTGACCTTTGTCGGCCAAACCGACCGCGTCTATACCCGCCCGGAAGCTTTCAGCCAGATCCGCGATCCGGCACTCGCTCGCACCATCGAGGTTCACCACCATCATATGAGCGACGTCATCGCCTGGAACCCCGGCGTGGAACTCTCCTGCAGCATGGGGGATATGCCGAACGACGGTTACAAGACCATGGTCTGCATCGAGACCGGGCGCGTCAGCAAACCGCTGGTCGCTGCCGGCGAGCAACCCGCCCGTTTGGGTGTCACCTTCCGCAGTCGTAAGAAGGCCTGAGGAACCGTGCGCGGAAGCGCACCACAGATGTGCAAAAGGGGCGCTAGCGCCCCTTTTTGATGCACGACATGCACGACAGTTGTGCAATGCGTGATTAGAAGGTGTAGCTCACACCCGTCATCAACAAACCGGTGTAAGATTTATCCACCATCGGGCTGTCTTTCACTTCATCCGACAATTTCACATAGCGGCCGACGAAGAAGGCGTTCCAGCTTTTGTTGATCTGATAATTGGCGCTCAGCTCGAGATACGGAGCCCAGCTATCGCCAGGGGTGTAGCTGTCCAGGCCGCTGCGGCGTGATTCATTGGCGCTGACGCCGTAGTAATATTTGTTCTGGTTCTTGCTGTTCCACATCACGCCCACGCCCGGGACCAGCGTCAGCGCGTCCAGATCAAACTTGTACAGATAAGCGACATCGCCCACCAGCCCGTTGCTGTTGTTCAGCGTGTCGCCGGTGAACGTGGTACGAAGGGTGCCCCATTCCGCGTTGTGCGAATAGGCCAGGCCGGCCATCAGCGTGCCGCGACGCTTGTCGAGGCGCTTCATGCGATCGTCGTCGCTGTCGCCTGGACGGTAGCCCCATGGCGTGTAGTAACCCATGATGCTCAGCTGGTTTTCTTGATCTTTCCACAGGTAGTAACCGGCGGTCAGAGTACGAAAGTAGAAGTCGTCACCTTCATAGTCGATGACGGGCACCGGATAAACGCGGTCCTGATAACCGCGATACGCGTCCGGACTAACCAGCGCGGCAGCACCGAGTGACCAGGTCCCCGCCTGAGCACTTTGCGCACAAACCATTGCGGAAGCGATAATTGCTAGCGTTTTGAGTTTTGAAATCTTCACTGGTTCTTTTTCCATAAATTACAGGGTTAATAGCCGCGATAGTTTATGTGAAAATTTAGTTGCGCGCCTAATCTTTACAAAGGAAAACGACCAAGATCGAATAACTTATAGCGGAATTATGAATTAATCATGGCGGAACGATGACGTTTTATCCCGCAGGCCGCGCCAGACAAGGCATTTGGCTTCCACGGTAATAACTGAGTCATTGATATGACTTAAAAAAAGCTTTTTCTGCGGCAGGAAATTTTCCGGCAAGCAAACTAAGCTTAAATCAGAAGGTGAATTTATCCTGGGCCCAGTGGCATACAGCGCAACTCGCGATAATAAGCGCACCAAGTTGGCATACGGGTTGCTGTACTCAGGCGTATTCTCATCTTTCGGGAGCCAGAACACTATCACACGCTCTCTTTAACCTGTGCTAATAACGAAAGGACGGGCATCATGAACATATTTGACCACTATCGCCAGCGCTACGAAGCTGCCAAGGACGAAGAGTTCACACTGCAGGAATTTCTTACCATTTGCCGGCAAGATCGCAGTGCCTATGCCAACGCGGCCGAACGTCTGCTGATGGCTATCGGTGAACCTGTGATGGTCGACACTGCGCTAGAATCACGCCTGTCGCGCCTGTTCTCCAACCGCGTGATCGCACGCTATCCGGCCTTCGAAGAATTCTACGGCATGGAAGAGGCCATCGAACAGATCGTCTCTTACCTGAAGCACGCCGCGCAGGGCCTGGAAGAGAAGAAACAGATCCTGTACCTGCTGGGCCCGGTGGGCGGCGGTAAATCCTCGCTGGCAGAACGCCTTAAAGCGTTGATGCAGCGCGTGCCCATCTACACCCTCAGCGCCAACGGCGAACGCAGCCCGGTCAACGATCATCCGCTGTGCCTGTTCAACCCTCAGGAAGATGCCTCAATCCTGGAAAAAGAGTTCAACATCCCAAGTCGCTATCTCGGCACCATCATGTCGCCGTGGGCGGCGAAGCGCCTGCACGAGTTCGGCGGCGATATCACCAAGTTTAAAGTCGTGAAGGTGCGCCCTTCCATCCTGGAGCAGATCGCCATCGCCAAAACCGAACCGGGCGATGAGAACAACCAGGACATCTCGGCGCTGGTCGGTAAAGTGGACATCCGTAAGCTGGAGAACCACGCGCAGAACGATCCGGACGCCTACGGCTATTCCGGCGCACTGTGCCGCGCCAACCAGGGGATTATGGAATTCGTCGAGATGTTCAAAGCGCCGATCAAAGTGCTGCATCCGCTGCTGACGGCGACTCAGGAAGGTAACTACAACGGCACCGAGGGCATCTCCGCCCTGCCGTTCAACGGCATTATTCTGGCGCACTCCAACGAATCCGAGTGGGTGACCTTCCGTAACAACAAGAACAACGAAGCGTTCCTCGACCGCGTGTACATCGTCAAGGTGCCTTACTGCCTGCGCGTGTCGGAAGAGATCAAGATTTACGACAAGCTGCTGGATCACAGCGAGCTGACTCACGCGCCCTGCGCGCCGGGCACCCTCGAAACGCTGGCGCGCTTTAGCGTGCTGTCGCGGCTGAAAGAGCCGGAAAACTCGAGCATTTACTCGAAAATGCGCGTGTATGACGGCGAAAGCCTCAAGGATACCGATCCGAAAGCCAAGTCCTATCAGGAGTACCGCGACTACGCCGGGGTTGACGAAGGCATGAACGGCCTCTCCACCCGTTTCGCCTTTAAAATCCTCTCGCGGGTATTCAACTTCGATCACGCCGAGGTGGCAGCCAACCCGGTGCACCTGTTCTATGTGCTGGAGCAGCAGATCGAACGCGAACAGTTCCCGCAGGATTTGGCCGAGAAATACCTCGAACATCTGAAAGGCTATCTGATCCCGAAATACGCCGAGTTTATCGGCAAAGAGATCCAGACCGCCTATCTGGAATCCTACTCGGAATACGGACAGAACATTTTTGACCGTTACGTGACCTACGCGGACTTCTGGATCCAGGATCAGGAGTATCGCGACCCCGACACCGGTCAGCTGTTCGACCGCGAGTCTTTGAACGCCGAACTGGAGAAAATTGAAAAACCGGCCGGTATCAGCAACCCGAAAGATTTCCGCAACGAAATCGTGAACTTCGTGCTGCGCGCCCGCGCCAACAACAACGGCCGCAATCCGAACTGGACCAGCTACGAGAAGCTGCGCACCGTGATCGAGAAGAAAATGTTCTCCAATACCGAAGAGCTGTTGCCGGTGATTTCATTTAACGCCAAAACCTCGACGGACGAGCAGAAAAAACACGACGACTTCGTCGACCGCATGATGGAGAAAGGCTATACCCGCAAGCAGGTGCGCCTGTTGTGTGAATGGTATCTGCGGGTCAGAAAATCCTCATAACGCCTCAGGTAAGCGGCATTATCAGGGCCATGTCCACAGTCATGGACGTTGCAGCGCAGCCCAAGGAGGGGCTTACACATTGCGCTGTCGCGACCGGGACATGAAGAGTTGGCAACGTCGTTTGGGGGAAGTATGGCCTATTTCATTGACCGACGGCTGAACGGCAAAAACAAGAGCATGGTGAACCGCCAGCGCTTCTTGCGCCGTTACAAGTCGCAAATCAAACAGTCGATTGCCGAAGCCATCAACAAGCGTTCGGTCACCGACGTAGACAGCGGGGAATCGGTCTCCATCCCCACTGACGATATCAACGAACCGATGTTTCATCAGGGGCGCGGCGGTACACGCCATCGCGTTCACCCAGGCAATGACCACTTCGTGCAGAACGATCGCGTTGAGCGGCCTCAGGGCGGCGCAGGCGGTGGCGGCGGCCAGGGCAACGCCAGCCAGGACGGTGAAGGCCAGGATGAATTCGTCTTCCAGATCTCCAAAGACGAGTACCTCGATCTTTTGTTCGAGGATCTCGCCCTGCCCAATCTGAAAAAGAATCAGTACAAGCAGTTGACCGAGTTCAAAACCCATCGTGCCGGCTATACCGCCAATGGCGTGCCGGCCAACATCAGCGTCGTGCGTTCGCTGCAGAACTCGCTGGCGCGACGAACCGCCATGACCGCCGGTAAAAGACGCGCGTTGCACGAGCTGGAAGATGCGCTGACCCAGTTGGAAAATACCGAGCCGGTGCAATTGCTGGAAGAGGAGCGGCTGCGCAAGGAAATTGCCGAACTGCGCAAGAAAATCGAAAGCGTGCCGTTTATCGATACCTTCGACCTGCGCTACAAAAACTATGAGCGCCGGCCGGAGCCCTCCAGCCAGGCGGTGATGTTCTGCCTGATGGACGTGTCCGGCTCGATGGACCAGGCGACCAAAGACATGGCCAAGCGTTTTTACATTCTGCTCTATTTGTTCCTGAGCCGAACCTATAAAAACGTCGAGGTGGTCTACATTCGCCATCACACCCAGGCGAAAGAGGTGGACGAACAGGAGTTCTTCTATTCGCAGGAAACCGGTGGCACCATCGTTTCCAGCGCGCTGAAGTTAATGAATGACGTAGTCGAAGAGCGTTATGACCCGGCGCAATGGAATATCTATGCCGCGCAAGCGTCGGACGGCGACAACTGGGCCGACGATTCACCGCTGTGTCATGAGCTGTTGGCGAAAAAGATCCTGCCGATGGTGCGTTATTACAGCTACATAGAAATCACTCGCCGCGCTCACCAAACGCTGTGGCGCGAATACGAGGATCTGCAGGCGAAATTCGACAACTTCGCCATGCAGCATATCCGCGAACCGGACGATATCTATCCGGTATTCCGCGAACTGTTCCGTAAGCAGACCGTGTGAATAACGCCGCGTGAATGTCACCACAGCCGGAAAGCACCGTTTTCCGGCTGTTTCTTTTTCGCATTATATATTTGCAAAACCCATGTTTATTTTTTAAACAATGACAACAGCAATAATAAGTCAGATTCCCCAGAACGGTCCTCTCTATTATTTGTTCTTCTGAGGTTATTCCTAAACATCCGCCGCTCCCCCCCGCACGGCTTGATAGGAATATTCCCATTCAGTTATCGTTACCCCATCGCTTAAGTCTCTTCCTAAGCGAAATTTGCCTCATTTTATTTTTCTATGGCTTCTCAGCCCGCTGCGGCGGGCATTTACCTGTCAGCAGGTTAGACATCATGATCGACTACACCCTCTATGGCCTCAACAAGCACGATGTTGATGAATACCATAAGCAAATATGTTGCCTGCTCGGCAAAAACGTGCTGCTGGTGCTGACCGCCAACAAGCCGATAACCAAACAGAACCTGCTCGCCAGCCTTATCCAGGAGATAGAAAAGCAGCCCGATGATTATTTTCAGCGGCTGCATCGCGCGGCAATAGAAATGATCGGCGTTAACGGGCGCTAAGGCGATATACGTAAGGCAAACCTCTACGCCATTATTGCCGTCGCCGTCGTGTTGATGATGCTGTTATAGCGATATCAGCGAAGGGATAATCTGCCGCAGAATGTCGAGCCTTCCTGCCCCTGCTTTATTTCAAACCTGCCGCTTCGTCAATCAAACCCGCCACCTCATCGGCATGGGAAACCAGCGAGGCATGGCTGGCATTCAGCACCATCACTTTCTTGGCCTGCAGCCGCTGCGCCATGCGCCGCTGATTCTCCGGCGCTATCATGCGATCGTCGCTGGAAAGTTGATACCATGACGGCTTATGTTTCCAGGCTGGCTCGCCGATGGTGTTACCAAAGGTATCGGCCAGCGGGGCCTTCTGCGCCACCGCCATCACCAATGCCTCGTCGGCGGTCAGATCCTGGCAAAAGCTTTCGTGAAACTTGTCGGTTTTAATCCACAGATAACCGTCGCTGTCCGGGGCCAGATTCTCGACTGCCGCAGGAGGATGCGCTTGCGTAATACCGCCGGCACTTTCACCGGCATCCGGCGCAAACGCGGCGATGTAGACCAGGCCAACCACGTTAGGCTGGTTGCCCATTTCCGTGATCACGGCACCGCCGTAAGAGTGCCCGACCAACAATACCGGTCCCGCTTGCTGCGCGACCATCTTGCGCGTACGTTCCGCATCCTCAGCCAGCGACGTCAACGGCATTTCCACCGCATGAATCGCCGTATATCCCCTGCGCGACAACTCGATGATGACCTTACTCCAGTGCGCGGCGCCGCCCCAGAATCCGTGTACCAGCACGATAGTTGGTTTTGTGCTCATTGCCGACTCCTTCATCTCATAGGAAAGCGCCGCAGGCAGATGAACGCCCCCGCAAGGGGCGAGCCTGGCTGCCTTCGACGCCACGCAGTCCTCCTTTTATATAGTCAGCCTCATGGCGTTCAGCAATAGCTACGACGAGTTAACGTCCCCGATTTTCCACCGCCGCCGCAGCTTATCGAAGCGGCTTACGCCGCAAGGCCGGGAAAAAAAAGGATTAAAACTAGGATTTTTACCCATACCGATCTAAAATTTCGCGCAAAAACAAAGAGAAGTAAATTTGGCTCACCGGGAAAAGGAATGAAGTTGTGAAGGAAATGATCTCCATCGTTTTTATGGCATGCCTGCTGGCGCTGCTGTTTTCGTGGCTGTTCGTCTACGGTCTTAACATTCATTAAACCCGTAACGACAACCATCCCCCTCCCTGGCGGGCAAGCGGCGCATCGCGACTGATGCGCTAAAACCGGCGCCTGAAGGGTTCACGTACCGCCAAACCCGACGCCACCTCACCTTAACCTTGCTGTTCGCAAATACATCATTAATTTTTATGAGTCATAACCCCACCGCGTTTCCCCCTTCACCGACTCTTTTACTGCTCAGCGGAGTTCACTCCAGAAGGATGGCTTGCCTGACGCAAAATGTTACCGGTAACTATGCTGTTGATTTCTTTTGGCAATAAACATAAAGCCGCTAATAACCCTACGTTCTTTATAGAAATAAATTATGCATACTTATGGATAAAGGTTTGAATAAAGGGCCTTTGGTCATTGATTATCACCCGCCAAGCTCCTAGAATTCGCGCGTAAAAATACAACTGGGATCGGGTTTCATGTCGCCGCTGTGGGTTGCAACGCAATACTGTTATTTTATTGGTCTGTTAGTTTCTATGGTTTTCACCTACCTGGTTAGCCGGGACACCGTCAAAATTCGCTGTATCAGCGCACTGACCATCGGGTTAACCTGGCCGTTGAGCCTGCCGGTGGTGTTGCTGTTTTCGCTGTTCTAACGCCCCAATGCCGCGCGCTGGCTTTTAAACAGCCATATTAATGAAAAGAGGCTGACCACCGGCGTCATGGTTTTTGGCGTGGGATAAAAAAGTGCCAGCGCAAGGCTGGCATGAAAACGGGAAGCAATGTGAGCAATGTCGTGCCGGATCGGGGGCACAGAAGGAGACAACCCTTTTCCCCTCACCGGCGAATAAAATGATAATACGTCTCATTATTGAATGCAAAGTCATTTCCCCAGGCAACTTTCCCCCTTGAGAAACTATCAGCCGCGCGGCGATCGCCAGCGCTGATACAATCGCCCCGCCCCCCACACCAGCAGCCAGAGCAAAGCGTTCAACCCCAACCATAGCATCAGCAAGTAGAAGAAAGTCTGATAGCCGGGTATGCCCCGATCGGCCAAAAACGGGTTGAAGTGAAAAAATTTGACGATCGCGAACGGATTAAGATTGAAACGGTTGAACACGACCGCCGTCAGCAACGGTGGCAATAGCGTATAAAACGCCAGGCTGAACAACAGCAGGATTTTTGTGCCCGAAGTATTTTTATAATCTTTCATATCAATAAATTATATCTGTCATCATAGTGCAAAAACCGCCAGGCATTCGTACGCCAATCGACCCCGCGGGCGCAAAAGAGTTCCAGGCCAACGCGGAAATAAAGCCGATCCCGCGTTTAATTGTCATTTAGCGCTCGGGTGATATATACCCTGTGGATTTTAAATTACGATGTCGCCGCGCCGTCTTCAAGCACAGCGTTTACATGGCATCATCAGGAGGCATTAATGAAACCGGACGCACTCTCCCTGCCGCCGCCCCCGAAAAAGCTCAAGGTCATCTACGGCTGGTATATTTATGTGATCTATATCCTGCTGGTTTTCAACATTTACATGGCGGTCTACAACGTCTGCGTTCGGCACCCGATCGAGGCCCCGCTGCTGTCGCTGTTTCACAGCCTGTTTCTCGCGCTGATGCTGCAGCAGGTGCTCAAGAAGAACGTCGTTTTCGCCTGGGTCTTGCTGAGCTATTTTATTCTGATGCGCCTGTATTACGCCAATGTGCTGCATGTTGAGTTCACGTTGGTGAGCCGTTGCCTGGTGCTGCTGATTCTGACGCTGCTGCTGACCGGCGCCGTAGCCGTCGGGCAACTGGCCACGCAGCCGCAGCGGCATGACTGGCTGGCGCGGCTGGGCTGGCGGCAATGGGGGGCGCTCACGGCGCTGGCGGCCATCCTGACGCCGCTGATTACCACCGACTATCTGGGATAAACTGGGGGCTATTTGGGAATATGAGGTTCGGAAATGTCTACGACGCGGCATATTTTGGTGTAGTTACCCGCCTTCTCACAGATCTTGTCCGTGACGAACATGCTAAGGTAGCCCAGCAGCAGCAAGTAGCCGGCCATGCACAGAATAAAGATAAGCGTTCTCACCGATAGCGACCAACCTGACAAGAGTATCACGAGCATCATAACCTGAACGAGGCGCTTTAAAAGGATTTCATGTGCGCACCGGCCGCATCGGCGCACGTTCTGTAGTAACATTAAGCCACCACGCCCACCACCGGAAACGCCGATGCACCATCTGATGTTAGACATTGAAACCCTGGATATAAAACCCAGCGCCGTCATTCTGGTGGTTGCGGCGGTGTTTTTCGATCCCCGGACCGGGGAACTCGGCGCCGAATTCGAGGCCGCCGTCAGCAGTCAGAAAGACCAACCGGGCCGTACCATCAGTCTGGACACGGTCGCCTGGTGGGCGAAACAGTCCGATGAAGCACGCAAACAGGCCTTCGGCGGCACCGAGAGCCTGAAGCGCGTGCTGAGCAGCCTCAGCCGCTTTATCCATATGAACAGCACTGATACGGTAAAGGTCTGGGGGAACGGCAAAGAGTTCGACTGCGCGATCCTCGAACACGCCTTCCAGCAGTTGGAAATGCCCTGCCCGTGGAAGTTTTGGGATACTCAGGACGTGCGCACGGTGATCACGCTGGCGGAACTGCATGGCTTTAACCCGAAAAAGGCTCGCCCGTTCGAAGGTATGCCGCATCGTGCGCTGGATGATGCTCGCCA
Source organism: Serratia sp. SA088 (assembly GCF_049065515.1). Lineage (NCBI taxonomy): Bacteria > Pseudomonadati > Pseudomonadota > Gammaproteobacteria > Enterobacterales > Yersiniaceae > Serratia > Serratia sp. SA088. The sequence continues at coordinate 550,554 of NZ_JBAKGW010000001.1, read as the reverse complement.
CCAGGCCCGTTATGTGGCCGATACCGTCTCGGCGCTCTATTATCGTCAGGGGGCGCAGCGCTGACCCGCTTTGCCCCTTTTCATTTGCCGCCAGAGTCTCTACTCTAGCCCTCTTTGTCACTCGGACGTGCCTTTTCTGTTATGCAAAAGTTTCTGTTTATGCTTCTCAGCCTGGTGCTGCTCGGCCCATTAGGCATCGATCTTTATCTGCCGACTATTCCCGCTATTGCCGTCGGCCTGGGCAGCAGCGAAGCGTTGATCCAATCCACCATATCGCTATTTATTCTGGTACTTGGCCTCGGCCAGGTCATCGCCGGCCCGCTGGTGGATAACTATGGCCGCAAACCGGTGGCGCTGGCCGGCATTATCCTCTACATGATCGGCGCCGCGATGGCGGCGCTGGCCACCAGCCCGACGATTTTCATCGCTTCGCGTCTGCTGCAAGGGGTGGCGGTTTGCTGCACCGCCGTCGTCGCCTTCAGCGGCGTGCGCGATCGCCTGAATGGCGACGACGCCGCCCGCGCTTTCGGCTTTCTTAACGGCACGCTGAACATCATCCCGGCGCTGGCGCCGCTGCTCGGCGGCCTGCTCGCCGAAGCCTTCGGCTGGCGCGCGCCCTTCTGGTTCCTGGTCGGCTACGCGCTGCTGGTGTTGGCGCTCATCGCGCTGCGCCTGCCGGAAACTCGCCCCGCCGACACCGTGCCGGTCAAGGGGTTGCCGGTGCGTCAATACGCGCGCATCCTCAGCGAACGGCGTTTCCTCTCTTTTGCGGTGGTGAACTCCGGGGCGATGGGCATGGCGCTGACCTACGTTTCTCTGGCACCGAACGTGCTGATGGGCACCGCCGGCCTGACGCCGCTGCAATTCTCGCTGGTGTTCGGCGCCAACGGTTTCTGGATCATGCTGGTCAGCTTCTTCGCCAACCGCATCATCCACAAGGTCGGCCGCCCGGTTTGTCTGGCGACCGGCGGCATGTTGATGGGGCTGGGCTGTCTGGGCCTGCTGCTGGGCGTCATGCTGCTGCCCGCGACGGCGCAAGCGCACTGGCTGGCGTATATGCTGCCAGTCGCCAGCGCCTGCGCCGGGTTGGCATTCGTGATGGGCCCGGCCACCAGCTACGCGTTGGAACCCTACTCCAATGAGGCCGGCGTCGCGTCCGCGCTGGTCGGTTTCGTGCAGATGGCGGGCGGCGCCGCGCTGGGTCTGGTGGCGATGGCGTTGCCGCTGCAACCCAAGCTGTCGCTGGCGCTGGTGATGCTGGCGGGCTGCCTGCTGGCGCTGCACGCGCGGCGGCTCAGCAAGCAGATTAAAGGGCAGATCAGAAAAGTCGCCTGAGCCCCGGCTCAGGCTTCGATGGCGACCGGCACTCGCGCCGCTAACGCCGACAGCAGTTCATAGCCTAACGTCCCTGCCGCCGTGGCCACCTCATCCACCGGCAGACGTTGCCCCCACAGCTCGACTTCGGCGCCCAGTTCGACTTGCGGACAGGGCGTCAGATCCACCGCCAGCATATCCATCGATACCGTTCCCAGGGTGCGCGTCAGCACGCCGCCAACCCATACCGGCGTACCAGTCGGCGCATGACGCGGATAGCCGTCGGCGTAACCGCAGGCCACCACGCCGATACGCTGTGCGCCTGCGGCGCTGTAACGACCACCGTAACCCACACGATCGCCAGACTTCAGCTGCTGAATGCCGATGATTTCACTGCTCAGCGTCATCGCCGGCTGCAGCCCCGTCGCCGCAACGTCATTCCAGCAACCGCTCGGCGAAGCGCCATAGAGAACGATCCCAGGACGGATCCAACTACCGTGGGTCGAAGGGTGCCACAGCGTGGCGGCCGAGTTGGCCAGACAGCGCGGCAGCGGTATATCGGTAGCCGCCGCCTCGATGGTGGCCATCTGCTGCGTCACGCCTTCGGGGCCGTCGGCGGTGGCGAAATGGCTCATCAGCGTAAGCTCGGCAATGTTGGCTACCGCCTGCGCCCTGCGCCACACCTCATGCAGCCGCTCGGGTGCGAACCCCAGCCGATTCATGCCACTGTTCACTTTCAGATAGACATTGAGCGGCGCGTTCAGCGTGGCGTCGGCGATCGCCGCCAGTTGCCAGTCGCTGTGCACCGCCGTCGTCAGGCGATAACGGTCAAGCAACGCCAGATCCTGCGGCTGGAAGAAGCCTTCCAACAACAGGATAGGCCCTTGCCAACCCGACTCGCGCAGCAGCACCGCTTCGGCCAGATCCAGCATGGCGAAGCCGTCGGTTTGCGCCATGCTGCGCCAAACGTGTTTGATGCCGTGGCCATAGGCGTTAGCCTTGACCACCGCCCAGACTTTGGCGCCGGGGGCGAAACGGCGCACCACCTGCAGGTTATTTTCAATCGCGCCGAGATGCATCGTGGCGGTTATGGGACGGGGCATCGCTTCTCCTTGGGGCAGCGTACGGCGGCCACGCGCGCCTGCGCGTGGCCGGGAAAGTCTATGACAGAGTCAACGATTAACGTGCGGGATGCACGTCGTTCAGCGGAACCGCGTGTTGCTGACGAAACCCGGCGCTGTAACGCGCCACCGCCAAGTCATCGGAAGGGATCGCCGGCGTAATGCCGGACATCAGATCGGACAACAACTGCCCGGAGCCACAGGCCATCGTCCAGCCCAACGTGCCATGCCCGGTATTGAGATACAGGTTCTTCAGCGAGGTGCGGCCGACAATTGGCGTGCCGTCCGGCGTCATCGGCCGCAAGCCGGTCCAGAACGTCGCCTCTTCCACTCGGCCGCCGTTCGGGTAGAGATCGCGCACCACCATTTCCAGCGTTTCGCGCCGTTTTTGCTCCAGCTGCGTATTGAAACCGACGATCTCCGCCATGCCGCCAACGCGAATGCGCTGGTCGAAGCGTGTGATGGCGATTTTATACGTCTCATCCAATACCGTAGAGAACGGCGCCGCCGCTTCGTCGGTGATAGGAATGGTCAACGAATAGCCCTTCAGCGGGTAAACCGGAATGGACACCAGGCCGCGCAGCAGCGCCGTGGAGTACGAGCCGAACGCCACCACATAGCTGTCGGCCTTGAACACTTCCTCGCCGCACTGCACGCCGGCGATCTTGTCGCCCTCCACCAGTAGACGATCGACGCTGCGGTTGAACAGGAAGGTGACGCCCGCCTGCTCTGCCATCTTCGCCAACTGTTGCGTAAACAGCTGGCAATCGCCGGTTTCGTCGTTCGGCAACTGCAGGCCACCGGTCAGCTTGTGCGCCACCTGCGCCAGCGCCGGCTCGACGCTGCCGAGCTGGCCGGCTTCCAGCAATCTGTAAGGCACGCCGGCATCTTCCAATACCGCAATGTCTTTCGCGGCGTTTTCGAACTGTTGTTGAGTGCGAAACAGCTGCAGCGTGCCGCCCTGGCGACCTTCGTACTGGATGCCGGTTTCCTGACGCAGCGCCTTGATACAATCGCGGCTGTATTCCGCCAGGCGCACCATGCGGCCTTTGTTGGTCATGTAGTGTTCGGTGTTGCAGTTTTTCAACATCTGCCACATCCAGCTCAGCTGGAAGCTGCTGCCGTCGAGGCGGATGGCCAACGGCGCATGGCGCTGGAACATCCACCTTATGGCCTTCAGCGGCACGCCCGGCGCCGCCCAAGGGGCAGCATAACCCGGTGAAATCTGCCCGGCGTTCGCCGCGCTGGTTTCCAGTGCGGGGCCTGGCTGACGATCGATCACCGTCACCTCATGCCCCGCCTTCGCCAAATACCAGGCACTGGCTACGCCCACCACTCCACTACCTAAAATTACCACTCGCATCGCTGACTCCAGCCCAAGGCTTAACAAAGCATAATCTTCTGCTTACAGGAAATTAACTCAGTGAAAAAATCCGTCCAACAACTTCGTCATCAAACGTGACAATATTCACAATTAATTTATCGTCGATGGGCCATGTATTTGCAATAGCCGTCTGCAAATAGCGATAAGATGCGGTTTAGAGGGGATTATGGCGTCATACCGCCACTGAATTGATATCAACGCTATCAATGATAGCATTCAAAAAAGGCGTAATAAGCAACATTGATTTAACAGAACATAAAAATACCAGCCAACATTTAAACAGAATAAAAATCCAATAAAATAAAAAATTCCAACATAACAAACAAAGAGAGCCCCCTCCCTCCGCAGCAGAAAAATCGCGCAAAATTTCAGCTGCCGTTAACCTTGCTTTCAGTGCCGGAATAAAACACCCGAGCCCTTGGCCCGCCCGTTTATGTTGAACGCTGCAGCACGATATGAACGTTGAAGCCAGAAACAGCGCCTAAAGTTCACACTGTCGCTATTGTGGAGAACGTCTTATGTTCATCGCCATCTACCAGTTTTCAGTCAAACCCGGACACGAGCACGCCTTTCGCCAGGCTTGGCTGGCGTTGACCCAAGGTATCTATCTGCAGCGCGGCAGCCTTGGCTCGCGCCTGCATCGGGATGTGGGCGGGCAGTTTATCGGCTATGCGCAATGGCCAAGCCGAGTCGCATGGGAAAGCGCCGGTGATATTCAGTTGGATGAACGCTACCGGCAAGCCCGGGAACGAATGCGTGCGACCTTGTTGGCAGATAAAACGCTATTTGAAATGGAAGTGACGGACGATTACCTGCAAATCAGACCGTTTGACTGAGCACAAGCCCACACAGGCGGGCTTGTGGTTGCGGGAACGAGCAGCATCAATGATGCAGCATCTCATCCACGACTTCTTTGGTTTGCAGTTGGAATGGGTAGTAAGTCGGCCAGTTATCCATCTCTTTCAGCAACGCTTCCTGCGACGTGTTGCCCATAAAGATATGGAAATGCGCCGATTTGCGCGGGCCGATAATATGATCGCTGAACTGCACGAATTTCGGCGCCAGGCTGCCGGCATCCTGACATTCAAACAGATAACGCACGCCCTTTTTACCGGAAACATACGTCAGGATCTTATGCCCGGCGTACTTATACTGACAGGCGCTGGATTGGTCACCGCGGTGAAATTCCATGACGCCGTTTTCAATGCCGATGGTATCCACATCGGTGGCATACCCTTTGCGGTAATACGCCTTCACTTCGGCGAATGTCTTGCGCTTGTCCTGTGCCGCTTTCTTCTTGAACACCGGGTCAAGATCCCCATTGAGCAGATAGGGATACACGGATTGCCACACGCCCTCCCAGTCGGCCAGGTCGCGATCTTTGACGTCCTTATCGTCGAACACCCCCGCCTCCGCCTTTTTTTCCGCCTCCGTCAGCGGCTTGCCATGTGAATGATGCCCGTGGGCGCATGCCTGCCCGCTGATAAACAACGCGGCCAGCGCCACCGCCAGTTTGCCAAAATGCCTCGCCAAAATGCGCTCCTTGTCCGTTATCGGGAAAAATTAAAAGTTACAATATAACATAACATTTTTCAATCCTTGTCGTGCAACAGGCATTGTGTTGCGCCCCCCTGCCGCAGGGTTATACTCGAAGAGGAAGTGCGGTGCCGCACCGCCTTCTGCCGGGACGGGCGCCGGATTGACCGCCGTTCGCCCCTTTGCGTACCGGCATTTTTATTTCACTGATTTGCAATGGTTAATTATGACTTGAACTATGCTTGTTACAGGGTCTGCCGTTTGAGCAAGACCCGTGAATAATGAGGGTGCGCTGATGACTACTTCAACACATGAAAAGGTTAAGGATGATAAACGTCTGAGCGATGGACCGGACTGGACGTTCGAACTGCTGCAGGTGTATTTGGAGCAGATCGACCGCGTCGCCAAGCATTACCGACTCGACACCTACCCCCATCAAATCGAGGTGATCACCTCCGAGCAGATGATGGACGCCTATTCGAGCGTCGGCATGCCGATCAACTATACCCATTGGTCCTTCGGCAAGAAGTTCATCGAAACCGAACAGCGCTACAAACAGGGCCAGCAAGGGCTGGCGTATGAAATCGTCATCAACTCCAATCCCTGCATCGCCTACCTGATGGAGGAGAACACCATCACCATGCAGGCACTGGTGATGGCGCACGCCTGCTATGGCCACAACTCGTTCTTCAAGAATAACTATCTGTTCCGCAGCTGGACCGACGCCAGCTCCATCGTCGATTATCTGCTGTTCGCCCGCCACTACATCAGCCAGTGCGAAGAGCGCTACGGCGTCGATGAAGTGGAGCGACTGCTGGACTCTTGCCATGCGCTGATGAACTATGGGGTCGACAGGTACAAGCGCCCGCAGAAAATCTCCCTGGTGGAAGAGAAAGCGCGCCAGAAAAGCCGCGAAGAGTATCTGCAAAGCCAGGTGAATACGTTATGGAAGACCTTGCCACGCGTTGAACGCGAAGAATCGCCGGAGCAGGCGCGCCGGTATCCGAGCGAACCGCAGGAAAATATCCTCTATTTTATCGAAAAGAATGCACCGCTGCTGGAACCCTGGCAGCGTGAGGTGTTGCGCATCGTGCGCAAAGTCAGCCAGTATTTCTACCCGCAAAAGCAGACTCAGGTGATGAACGAGGGTTGGGCCACCTTCTGGCATTACACCATCCTCAACCATCTGTACGACGAGGGCCGAGTGACCGAGCGGTTTATGCTGGAGTTTTTGCACAGCCACACCAACGTGGTGTATCAGCCGCCGTACAACAGCCCGTACTATAACGGCATCAACCCTTATGCGCTGGGCTTCGCCATGTTCCAGGACATCAAGCGCATCTGCCAATCGCCGACCGAAGAAGACCGCTACTGGTTCCCGGACATCGCCGGAAAAGACTGGCTGGAGACATTGCACTTCGCCATGCGCGACTTCAAGGACGAGAGCTTTATCAGCCAGTTCCTGTCACCCAAAGTGATGCGCGATTTCCGGTTGTTCACCGTGCTGGACGACGATCGCAACAACTATCTGGAGATTGCCGCGATCCATAACGAAGCCGGTTACCGGGCGATCCGCCAGGAGCTGTCGGCGCAATACAACTTGAGCAACCATGAGCCGAACATTCAGATCTGGAACGTGGATCTGCGCGGTGACCGCTCGCTGACATTGCGCTACATCCCGCAGGAACGCGCGCCACTGGATAAGAGCCGCCGCGACGTGTTGAAGCACCTGCATCGCCTGTGGGGCTTCGACGTGATCCTCGAGCAGCAAAATGAAGACGGCAGTGTAGAGCTGCTCGATCGCTGCCCGCCGCGGCCTACGCCGCTGTAACCGCCACAACGACAAAGGGCGCCGCATGGCGCCCTTTCTTATTTCATTGACTCGCGATTAACGACGCGCTTCGGTCAGATCGCTCGGCATGGTGCCCTGCATGCTCTGCCAAATCGCTCCGCTGTCTTTACCGTAGCTGCGCACGGTATCCATCACCTGGTCGTACAATTTCTCATGGCACAGCGTGGACAGCTTGCTGTAGAAGGCCAGCGCCAGCTTGCGCGCTTCCGGATTGGAGAAGTAGTAACGGCCCACGCGGGTGTACAGCCCTTTCAGACCGTTGAAGATCAGGCCGTAGATCGGGTTGCCGGAAGCGAACGCCAGACCGCGGAAGATCTCGTAATCGAGCAGATTGAAAGCGTCCGCCTGATCTTCTACCTCGGCGGCCTTCGCCAACACTTCCTGGGCCTGCTCCGGATGATTGCGCACCGCGGCGCGAATAAAGATCGACGCGATATTGGTGCGCACGGACAGCAGGTTATCGATCAGCTGAGGGACGCTTTTGTGATCGAGACGGGCCACCGTCTCAAGGATATTGAGGCCGGACGTTTCCCAAAAATTGTTCACTTTGGTCGGTTTGCCATGCTGAATGGTCAACCAGCCATCGCGGGCCAGACGTTGCAACACTTCACGTAACGTGGTGCGCGTGACGCCAATCAACTCCGAAAGCTCACGCTCCGCGGGCAAAATAGAGCCAGGGGGGAAGCGATTATTCCAAATACTCTCAATAATGTACTCTTCCGCGAAACCGGCAGGACTCTGCGCCTTTATGACCATGTGTTTGACGTTCCGTTGCGACGATAAAATCAGTAAAAGTAATCAGCTCATCATACCAGATCGTGCTGACATGACATAGCGTGGGCGAAAAACAATAAACGAAAGTGTGCATAACGTGGCAAAAAACGAGCAAAAATACCGGTCGTGGGAATTTTCTCATCGTAAAACAAGCTCAGGTTGCGCACGCCCCCGCCGCATTGTTAGGGTACGTGCTACGACTGATTGAAGGATGCATAGAGCACAATGGAAACAACCCTGCGTAGCGCCCTGCTCAAAAATTTTCTGGGGCAATCTCCCGACTGGTACAAACTGACCATTCTCATTTTTCTGGCGATCAACCCCCTGGTGTTCTTTTTCGCCAGCCCGTTTATCGCGGGTTGGCTGCTGGTGGTCGAGTTCATCTTTACCCTGGCGATGGCGCTGAAATGCTACCCGCTGCTGCCGGGCGGCCTGCTGGCGCTCGAGGCCGTGGCCATCGGCATGACCAGCCCGGCGCAGGTCTCGCAGGAAATCGAACATAATCTGGACGTGTTGCTGCTGCTGATCTTTATGGTGGCCGGCATCTACTTTATGAAGCAACTGCTGCTGTTCGTATTCACCAAGCTGCTGCTCAACATCCGCTCGAAAACGCTGCTGTCGCTGGCGTTCTGCCTGGCCGCTGCCTTTCTTTCCGCCTTTCTCGACGCGCTGACGGTCGTGGCGGTGGTGATCAGCGTGGCCACCGGCTTCTATTCCATCTATCACAACGTGACGTCGAATCGCCCCGACGGCGACATCGGCGATGACAGCGATTTTACCGGCGAAGAGCGCAAACAGACGCTGGAGCAATTCCGCGCCTTTCTGCGCAGCCTGCTGATGCACGCCGGCGTCGGCACCGCGCTCGGCGGGGTCATGACCATGGTGGGCGAGCCGCAAAACCTGATCATCGCCAAAAACGCGGGCTGGGGTTTTATCGATTTCTTCCTGCGAATGGCGCCGGTCACGCTGCCGGTGTTGGTGTGCGGCCTGCTGGTTTGTTGGCTGGTAGAACGTTTTCGCCTGTTTGGCTACGGCGCGCAGCTACCGGAAGCGGTACGCGACGTGCTGAAAGAGTATGACCGCAAGGCCACTGCGGGCCGTAGCAAGCAAGAACGGCTCAAACTGGTGATGCAAGCGCTGATCGGCGTTTGGCTGGTGCTGGCGCTGGCCTTCCACCTGGCTGAAGTGGGGCTGATTGGCCTGTCGGTCATCGTTCTCGCCACCTCCCTGTGCGGCGTGAACGACGAGCACGCCATCGGCAAAGCGTTCCAGGAAGCGCTGCCGTTCACCGCGCTGCTGACGGTGTTTTTCACCGTGGTCGCGGTCATCATCGAGCAGCACCTGTTCAGCCCGGTGATCCAGTTTGTGCTGCGCGCCGAGCCCGCTTCTCAGCTTTCGCTGTTCTACCTGTTCAACGGCCTGCTGTCGTCGGTTTCCGACAACGTGTTCGTCGGCACGGTTTACATCAACGAGGCGCGCACCGCGCTGGAAACCGGCGCTATCGGGCTGAAGCAGTTCGAGCTGCTGGCGGTCGCCATCAATACCGGCACCAATCTGCCCTCGGTCGCTACCCCTAACGGGCAGGCGGCGTTTCTGTTTCTGCTGACGTCTGCGCTGGCGCCGCTGGTGCGTTTGTCGTATGGCCGCATGGTATGGATGGCCCTGCCTTATACGGTGGTGCTGACGGTGGTTGGCCTGCTGTGCGTCCAGTTCACCTTGGAACCGGCGACCGAGCTGTTGACGCAGTGGCATTGGCTGACGCTGCCGTCCATCGACGCCGTCGGCCACTGAGACGGCGTCGGCAGGGTGAACCGACTATTTTTACGCTGAATCCGGCCCAGGTGGCTGGCAGCGAAGAGGAATTGGTTTACACTGCCGGTTCAATTGCTTACTGCATGGAAGAATCTAGATATGTTGCAATTCTTTAACCGCTGTTCACAAGGACGCGGCGCCTGGCTGCTGATGGCCCTGACAGCGTTGGTGTTGGAACTGGTCGCGCTTTATTTCCAGCACGTTATGCTGCTGCAGCCGTGCGTGATGTGCATTTACGAGCGTTGCGCGCTGTTCGGTATCCTCGGCGCCTCGCTGGTGGGCGCCATCGCGCCGAAAACGCCGCTGCGCTACGCGGCGATCTTGCTGTGGATCTACAGCGCCTGGGAAGGCGTACAGCTGGCGTGGAAGCACACCATGATCCAGTTGCATCCTTCGCCATTCAATACCTGCGATTTCTTCGTCAGCTTCCCGTCCTGGCTGCCGCTGGACAAATGGCTGCCGGCGGTGTTCCACGCTTCCGGTGACTGCTCCGTGCGTCAATGGCAATTCCTGACGTTGGAAATGCCGCAATGGTTGGTCGGCATCTTCGGCGCCTATCTGCTGGTGGCGCTGATTGTGCTGATCGCGCAGTTTGTTCGCCCACGCCGCCGCGACCTGTTCGGCCGCTGATCGGCAGACAAACAAAAAACGGCGCCGGAAGGCGCCCTTTTTTTAGGTATTGCTGCCACATTCCGAGATAAAGCCACCTCAGGTATGTGTAAGGAAGTAAACGAGCACGATCAGCGCTCCAGCTACGGCAAACAGGCGGATCATTTTCATTGTTATACTCTCGAACTTGCGGGAGAGCGGCCAAATTACCCAACTTATCGTTTAAAAAGAAGCATCCCGGCACAATTAAGCGAGTAATTTACATAACATTAAACTTCTGCGATATCGGCGACTAAAAACTGGCCGCTCTGGCTCATTCCTTTCAGCCTTCGAGCATCAATAAATTACCGTTACTTATGAACGACTGCACCTTTGTCACATTCAGAGCACAATATTTTGGTGAAGTTTACCCATAAAATCCTTATAGTATCGGCAAAGTGAGTACTACCGATTTCCCTGGTGTTGTTGTGTGTCTTGCCCCTCATCTTTGCAGGGGCTTTTTTCCTTCTCCCCCAACCGTCAGTCCCCGCTGTCTTTAAAGAAATCATTCAAATTTAACTCTGCGCGGTATCACTCATCGGCCATCACTCGCGCACTAATGATTAAAATCGTTCGTGATTCTTTCCTTATGCTGAAAGCAGTAGGCCAATGACATCAAGGACACGATTTATGCCGGATAGCACCTTTCCCACCACGTCTCAGCGCCCGTTCCTGCGGCGCATGCTGCTCAAAGCAGGGAAAAAATTCCTGCGCTGGAACGGCGAGTTTCAAACTCGCCATTCGCTCATCTCCACCACGCCGCGGATCGGTAATCATGAATTTAATTGGGTGACGGCGCTGGAAGCCCGTTGGCCAGCCATTCGCCAGGAGTTGGATCGGTTACTGGAGCACCCGGAGGACATCCCCGCGTTCCATCAAATATCACCGGATCAGAAACGCATCTCCAAAGGGGATAATTGGAAAACCTTCGGGCTATTTGTCTACGGACAGCGCGTTGATGAGAACTGCGCCATTTGCCCGCACACCGCACAGGCGGTCAGCGAGATCCCCGGCATGCGCACCGCCATGTTTTCGATCCTTAAGCCGCACTATCACATCGTCCCCCACAAAGGTCCGACTCGTGCCGTGGTGCGCGCGCATTTGGGATTGATCGTGCCAAAGGATCGGGACAAGCTCTGGATCCGCGTCGACGATCAGATCCTGCACTGGGATGAAGGCAAGGTCATTTTGTTTGATGACTCTTATGAACACGAGGTGCGCAATGATACCGACGAACTGCGTGCGGTGCTGTTTCTCGATATCGACCGGCCGATGGACAAAGTGGGGACGGCGGTAAATAAACTGCTGTTCAGCCTGATTAAAGCCAGCCCTTACGTGAAGCAGCCGCTGAAAAATCTGGCCAATTGGCGCCGCCGCGACAAAAAAGAGTGAAGTGACGGCTTATGCGATAACCTCACGCCTGCCGGTTAGCGCAATTGCAGAGGGCGGCGTGTCCTGACACGCCGCCCTCTTGCATGAAAACGCGTCTTGCTGCGCAAGGGGGCCGGCGTTATCTGGCCCAGTCCGGCTTGTTGAGGATATGATCCTGCCAGTCCACCACTTCACTCTCGCGCACTGCGATATGCCGCACCGTGATGCGCTCGCCGTGCATCGCCGCTTTGGAGCCGCTGATCAGCGGGTGCCAGGGGAACAGCGGCTTGCCTTCGCCAATCAGACGATAGGCGCAGGTAGGCGGCAGCCAATCGAAGGTGGTGAGATTTTCGCGCGTCAGTTTGATGCAGTCTTCTTCCAGCTCGAAGCGCCGCTCGTAGTTGCGGCATTGGCAGGATTTGATGTTGAGCTGGTTGCAGGCTACGTTGGTAAAATAAATCTCGTCGGTATCTTCGTCGATCAGCTTATTCAAACAGCATTGCCCGCACCCGTCGCACAGCGATTCCCACTCTTGTTCTGACATTTCCGCCAGCGTTTTCTGTTGCCAAAAAGCGAGTTGTGACATGTTAGCGTCCGGTTTCGGTAAATGGATAAGTCACCTGCGCGCAGGTTCGAGGGGGGACTATATAGACATTTTAGCCACAAGATGCAAGCTTTGCCGCCGACGATGCCGGCGGCAAGGAGAAATCAGATCACCCGGGTGCTGAGCGTTTTGCCGTTCAGGCTGATTTTCAGCATGTCGCCGGAAGCCATCGGGCCCACGCCCTGCGGCGTGCCGGTCAGGATGATGTCGCCGGCGCGCAGCGTGAAGAAGCGGCTCATGTAGCTGATAAGCGGCAGGATTGGCGTGATCATGTCGCGCGTATTGCCCTGCTGGCGCAATTGATCGTTGACGGTCAACGACAGCTCGGCGTTTTGCGGATCGCCGAATTCCGCCACCGGGATAAATCCCGACATCGGGCAGGAACCGTCGAAGGCCTTGGCCTTTTCCCACGGCTGACCGGCCTTTTTAAAGCCCGCTTGCAGATCGCGCAGCGTCAGATCGAGCGCCACACCGTAACCGGCGATCGCCCGCGCAACGCGATCTTCGTTGGCCTGTTTCAACGGCGTGCCGATCAGCACCGCCAGCTCGACCTCATGGTGCACTGAACCGAACTCTTTGGGGATAGCCACCGGCTGGCGGATATCGCACAACGCCGTTTCCGGTTTGATAAACACCACCGGTTCGACGGACACCGCGCTGCCCATTTCCTTGATGTGATCGGCGTAGTTGCTGCCGACGCAGACCACCTTGTTCACCGGGAAATCGAGCAGCGAACCCTGCCAGTCTCTATGTTGATACATACCGCTTCTCCCAAACTGTAGAGGCTTGGCGCGCCAAGCCGATTATTGGTGTGCCGGATCAATGCCCGATCGCGTCTGCCATCATACCCACGGCGAGAGCGAAATAGTAAGAACGATTCCAGTGCATGAGGGTGCGGAAATTATCATAGACCAGGAACGTCCGCCCCTGCAGATCATCCGGCGCGATAATCCAACCGCGCTGCACAGCATGCGGCAACGCACTGCCATCCGCGCGGCGCACGCCGCGTTTTTGCCAGTCGTTGACGCTGCGCGCCTGCGCGTCTTTCAGACCCAGTTCGGCCCGGTTGAAACCGGCGGGCAATTTGACCTCGCGCCCCCAACCGATGCCGGGCTGCCAACCCTCTTTGGACAAGTAGCTGGCTGTAGACGCGAAAACGTCGTCAATGTTATTCCAGATATCGATGCGCCCGTCGCCGTCGCCATCCGCAGCGTAGCGCAAGAAGGAGCTCGGCATAAACTGGCATTGCCCCATCGCGCCGGCCCAGGAGCCTTTCAGCGGCGTATCGCCGACGTGCCCCTGCTCGACTATCTGCAGCGCCGCCATCAGTTCCTGGCTGAAAAAAGCTTCACGGCGCCCTTCAAACGCCAAGGTCGCCAGCGCAGACACCACGTCTTCCCGCCCCTGAATCTTGCCGTAGGCGCTCTCCATCCCCCACAGTGCGATGATATAACGCCCTGGCACCCGATAGCGCTCGCTGGCCCGCGACCATTGCGCATGGCGCAGCCGATACAGTTCGCGCCCCTGGCGCACCTTGGCGGGCGACATCACCCGCCGTAGATAGTCGTCCAGGGTTACCTTCTGCTCCGGCTGATTGCGATCGGCCTTGATCACCCGATCGACGAAATGGATTTGCGCAAACGCGCGATCAAGGGTGGCCTGACTGATGCCCTGTTCCCGCGCCCGGCGCTTAAGTTGATCGACATACGCCGGGAACTGCGCCGGATCGCGGCCGCTCACCGCCAGCGTCGTCTCCTGCGCCGCCTGCGATGCGCCGGGCATCAGCACCCCGCCCAGCGCCAACCAGGCGGCCAATACGGTCTTTCTCGCCGAACGTGTCATCGCGCCTCCCCTGGCCGTGGCGACTGTCTCAGGCCTTATCGCCCGCCAGATGCTGATTGAGCAGGTTTTCAACCGGCGGCGGGAACTGCAGATAATAGCCTTCGTCTTTCAACGCCTGCTTCACCTTTTCGATATCCGCCGAGGCCAATTTCTTGCGCTCATCGAGCGACAGCATCATGGCGAATTGCGGCACGCCGAAACTTTTCATCAGCTCTTCCGGCACACGAGAGAAATCGTCTTTTTTTTCGACATAAAGATAAGTTTGATCGCGTTTCGGGCTTCTATAGATCACACAAAGCATTTTTTTAACTCTATTTAATTGAGGGAGCGTCTTGCCTGGATATAACTCTGACTATAACATGCTTATAGTACATCGGAATATCGCACCCCGAGTGGTATTCCGGGGATTTAAAGTTGCTGAGACTGAGTCAGGATAGATGTCACAATCGCCAATTGAGCTAAAAGGCAGCAGTTTTACCCTATCGGTTGTTCATTTGCATAATTCGCAGCCCGAGGTAATACGCCAGGCGTTACAGGAAAAAGTTGAGCAAGCGCCCGCTTTTCTGAAAAACGCCCCTGTTGTTATCAACGTCGCAACGCTGGAAGGCGATGCGAACTGGAAAGAACTTCAACAGGCTGTCGCGGCAGCAGGTCTGCGCGTTGTGGGTATCAGCGGTTGCAGAGATGAGCGTCAAAAGCGCGCGATAGCCCGCGCCGGGCTGCCGCTGCTGAGCGAAGGCAAAGGCCAGAAAATGGCGGCGCCGGAGCCTGCACCAGCGCCCGTGGTGGCGGATAACGCCCCCGCCAAAACGCGCATCATCAGTACGCCTGTCCGCTCCGGCCAACAGATTTACGCCCGCAACAGCGATCTTATCGTGACCAGCAGCGTCAGCGCCGGCGCCGAGTTGATTGCCGACGGCAATATTCATGTCTACGGCATGATGCGCGGTCGCGCACTGGCAGGCGCGTCAGGCGACACGCAATGTCAGATTTTTTGCACCCACCTGGCGGCTGAGCTAGTCTCTATCGCAGGGCAGTACTGGTTGAGCGACCAAATCCCGTCCGATTACGTCGGGCAGGCCGTACGACTCAGCCTGTTGGATAACGCTTTAACCATACAACCTTTAAATTAAGCCCTTTTGACAAGGAATCCATTTCATGGCACGCATTATTGTTGTTACATCGGGTAAAGGGGGCGTTGGCAAGACCACTTCGAGCGCGGCCATCGCTACCGGCCTGGCCCAGAAAGGCAAGAAAACCGTCGTGATCGATTTCGATATCGGTCTGCGTAATCTTGACCTGATCATGGGCTGCGAACGTCGGGTAGTTTATGATTTCGTGAACGTGATTCAGGGCGATGCCACGCTGAATCAGGCGTTGATCAAAGACAAACGCACTGAAAACCTCTATATCCTGCCGGCTTCGCAGACGCGCGACAAAGACGCGTTAACCCGTGAAGGCGTTGAAAAAGTCCTCAACGATCTCGGCGAGATGGATTTTGACTTCGTGGTCTGCGACTCACCGGCCGGTATCGAAACCGGTGCGCTGATGGCGCTGTATTTCGCCGACGAAGCTATCATCACCACCAACCCGGAAGTCTCTTCGGTACGCGACTCCGACCGTATCCTGGGCATTCTCTCTTCTAAATCACGCCGCGCTGAGAAAGGCGAATCGCCTATCAAGGAACACCTGCTGCTGACCCGTTACAACCCGGGCCGCGTCAGCCGTGGCGACATGCTGAGCATGGAAGACGTGCTGGAAATCCTGCGCATTCCGCTGGTGGGCGTAATCCCGGAAGACCAGTCCGTGCTGCGCGCTTCCAACCAGGGTGAGCCTGTCATTCTGGATGCCGAGTCAGACGCCGGTAAGGCGTATGACGATACCGTTTGCCGCTTGTTGGGGGAAGAACGCCCATTCCGCTTCATTGAAGAAGAGAAGAAGGGTTTCCTGAAACGCCTTTTTGGGGGATAAACCATGGCCTTATTAGACTTCTTTCTGTCCCGCAAAAAACAGACAGCCAATATAGCCAAGGAACGGCTGCAGATTATCGTCGCAGAGCGTCGCCGCGGGGACAGTGAGCCCCCGTATCTGCCTGATTTGAAACGCGATATTCTGGCGGTTATTTGCAAATACATTCAGATCGATCCTGAAATGCTGCATGTGCAGTTCGAGCAGAAAGGGGACGATATTTCGGTACTTGAACTTAACGTGACATTACCGGAATCGGAAGAAGCAGCTAAATGATTGCGACGCATTAATTACCCCCTGTATATTTTATGCAGGGGGTAACTGTATGTGCATCCAGTTATTAAGCATTATCGGCAGCAAAAAATCGATTTTCCCCTTTGGGACAATTCCCAATTAACTTTGCCGCCACCTCGTTTAAAGTAAATTCTGGCCAGATTTACCTTCAACGCATTATTTCCTGCCTATATTCACCCGAGCAGAGTTTCCCTACCCTGCCCTGGTGATAACCAGCGATTAATAATCTTTCAGGATGTCCTGCAACGGCACCATTAATAAATCGCCGCGCCAGCCGCTGATTAATTCAGGGCGACTCTCGCCGTCCTTCAGTTTCCAATGCCAGTTCAACAATTGGTTAATTTGGCGACGGGATGCCAGCAGCTCGCTGCTCAACCCGCTTTGCTCGCTGACGGTAGCGATCGCCGCCTTGATGTCTTTGAACACCTTCTTGTAGCCCGGCTGATCGATAAGGTTGGCCAACGGCGCCGGCAACTCGGACTCGTCCAGCGCTTCGGCCTCCGCCACCAGCGCCAGCAGCGTTTTACCGTGATAACGGATCTCCGGCCCGCTCAGACCCAGCGAATCCAGTTCTCCCAGCGAAGACGGCATATAGCGCGCCACCTGCCACAGGTTCTCCTCACGCACCACAAAGTTCACCGCCAGATCGCGCTCACGCGCCTGGCGCAGCCGCCATTCCGCCAACTTCTGCAGACAACCGAGCTGACGCGGGCGCAGCTGCCAGGCGTTGCTGATTTCGCGGTAGGCCAATGCCGGCGCCAGCGTCTCGCTACGGCGCTGGCACAGCAGCAGGCACTCGTTATTGGCCGCCGCGGTCCAACCGGCCTCTTCGGTCTCCTGCACCAACTGTTTAGCCATCGGCAGCAGATAGAACACGTCGGCGGCCGCGTACACGCATTGCCTTTCGGTCAGCGGGCGCGCCAGCCAGTCGGTGCGCGACTCGCTCTTGTCCAGCTCAACCTTCATGTACTCCGCCACCAGCGTCGCGAAGCCACAGGAGAGCGGCCGGCCGGTAAAGGCCGCCAGGATCTGAGTGTCGACCATCGGCGTCGGCAGCGTTTTAAAGGCGTTGAGAAACACTTCGAGATCTTCACTGCCGGCATGCAGGAACTTCACCACGGCGGTGTCGGCCAGCAGGTCGACAAACGGCTGCCATTGCTTGATCGGCAGAGGATCGATAAGGGAGAGTTGTTCACCGTCGTAGAGCTGGATCAGGCCCAGCTGCGGATAGTAGGTGCGCGTTCTGACAAACTCGGTGTCCAGCGCAATCTGGGCATGCTTTCTCGCCTGCTCGCAGACCTGCTGCAATCCGGCATCGGTAGTGATCAACTGATAATTCAAAACATCATTCTCTTGTAGGATTCAAACACAACAACGCCGGCATTCACCGGCGTTGTTGATAGTCAGGCGCGAGAGCGACACCTAGGCGGCATCGGCCGGCTTCGGCGTTTTTAGCTCATCGCGCAGTTCTCGCCGCAAAATCTTGCCGACGTTAGACTTCGGCAGTTCATCGCGGAACTCAACAATTTTAGGCACTTTATACCCGGTCAGGTGCCGACGGCAATGGGTCAACAGCTCTTCCTTGGTCAGCGAGGCGTCTTTCTTCACCACGCAGATCTTCACCGTTTCGCCGGAGACCTCGCTCGGCACGCCGATCGCCGCACATTCCAGCACTTTCGGATGCTGGCTGACCACGTCCTCGATCTCGTTCGGGTAAACGTTGAAACCGGAGACCAGGATCATGTCTTTCTTGCGGTCGACGATGCGCACGAACCCCTGCTCGTCTACGGTCACCACATCGCCGGTCGCCAACCAGCCATCTTTCAGCACTTCGTCGGTGGCGTCCGGGCGCTGCCAATAGCCTAACATAACTTGCGGCCCTTTGACCCACAGTTCGCCCGGTTCGCCCGGCGGTACATCCTGGCCATTGTCGTCCACCAGACGAATGTCCGTCGACGGCACCGGCAGGCCGATGCTGCCGCTGTAGTGTTTCAGATCGTAAGGGTTACCGGCCACCAACGGCGCGCACTCCGTCAGGCCATAACCTTCCAGCAGGTGTTTACCGGTGGTTTTCTCCCACTTCTCGGCCACCGCTTTTTGCACCGACATGCCGCCGCCGACCGAGAAACGCAGCGTAGAGAAATCGAGCTTGTGGAACTCTTCGTTGTTCAGCAACGCGTTGAACAGCGTATTCACCCCGCTCATGGCGGTGAACGGATATTTGCCCAGTTCTTTCACCAGCCCAGGAATGTCGCGTGGGTTGGTGATCAGCAAATTGCGCCCGCCCAGATCGATAAACAGCAGGCAGTTCACCGTCAGCGCGAAAATGTGATACAGCGGCAACGCCGTCACCACCAGTTCCTGCCCTTCGCGGAACAGCGGCGAATAGGCGGCCTTGGCCTGCTCGAGGTTGGCCTGCATGTTGCGGTGCGTCAGCATCGCGCCCTTCGCCACCCCGGTGGTGCCGCCCGTATATTGCAGGAAGGCCAGATCGGCATTAATGATGTCCGGTTTTACATACTGCAGGCGGCGGCCGCGCTGCAGCGCGCTGCGGAATGAAATGGCGTCCGGCAGGTTGTATTTCGGCACCAGACGCTTGACATACTTGACCACGAAGTTGACCAGCGTGCCTTTGGCGGCCGACAGCTGATCGCCCATGCGCGTCAGGATCACGTGCTTGACCTGAGTGTTGAACACCACTTTTTCCAGCGTATGGGCAAAGTTGGAAACGATGACGATGGCGCTGGCGCCGCTGTCGTTCAACTGGTGCTCCAGCTCACGCGGGGTATACAGCGGGTTGACGTTGACCACCACCATGCCGGCGCGCAGAATGCCGAACAGGGCGATGGGGTATTGCAATAGGTTAGGCATCATCAGTGCGACGCGGTCGCCCTTCTTCAGGCCCAGTTCATTTTGCAGGTAAGCCGCGAAAGCCCGGCTGCGTTCTTCCAGTTTGCGGAAGGTCATCACCTCGCCCATATTGATAAAGGCGGGCTGATCGGCATAGCGCTGCACGGCATGCTCAAACATTTCGATCAACGACGAATAGCGATCGGCATCAATCTCTGCGGGCACATCTGCCGGATACCGTTTTAACCAGACCTTATCCAAGGTATTACTCCTGAAATCATTACTAATTATCATCGCAGCCCTCAAACTCGCAGCCTAACCATAACAATATTTTAACTCAGCAGACCAGTTCGGGTTTTAAACATTATTCAGGTTGCGATGTACGTCACTAATTGTCGGATATTCCTTATCCCAAAAAGCAAAAGGGCGGCCTGAGCCGCCCTGTCAAATTTGTTCACATCAAGCGTATGCTACTCGGTTACGATGGTTTGCACCTGCGCCGGGCCAGGGTTGTACCAGCCATAGCCTGCGCCCCAACCGGGTCCCCACGGACCTCCGCGCCAGCCCCAGGGCCCCATCGGCGCTGGCGGCATCACCACCTGTTGCACCAGATGCCAGCGTTTGAAACCGGTCACGTTCATCGTCACGAAGCGATACGGCGTCATGCCGATCCGCCCCTCTTTCAGGCCGGTAATGGGGCCGACAACGGTCACCAGTTGGCCTTTGAAATCAACCGGCTCGAGGAAACCGTTTACCGTGGCCAGCAAGCGGCCGCGCGAGGGTTCACCCAATATCGGCCGCGCACCGCTGTCGAGCGGCACCGCCGCAATCTCCAGCACCGTGCGCCCTTGTTCGTTGGCGACGTTCACCACGGTGCCGCCGAAGCGGGCTTCCGCACCGGTAAACAGGTTGGGTGCATTTTGTACCGAGGAAAGCTGAGTCACCGGCGTAGGGCTGGAGCCTTTGATCGCATCCGGTACGGTGACGCACCCGGATAAAACCAGCGCGCCGCAGGCGACGGCCAGCAGCGACAGCTTTTTACTTGCAGTGCGGATTAACATGGTCGCAATCTCCTGAAATGGCTGTAACTTTGACCGCGTTTCATCGTTCAAGTTGCAGGCCTTCATCGCCCGGCATCAACATCAGCACAATACGCCGCGATCAGTCGCGGCCCGGCAGTTTTTTCCAGGTCACTTCATTGCGCAGGTAGGTCGGCTCGGCATTTTCCACCGCTACCGCCAGCCCTTCTTGCCAGGCCTGCAGCGCCAGCGGCAGCATGTCTTGCGCCTGCGGCAACAGCATCTGGCCGTCGCGCACGCTCAGCGTGGAACCCTTGACCAGATCGGGGTAGGTTTGCCACCCGGTGCCAACATGGGCCCATTCGCCCTGCAGGCGCTGCGCACGCTCCAGCGCCTGCGCCGGCGACAGCACGGCCTCGCTTTCGCTTTCCCACCAGCGGCCGTCCGCCTGGCGTTCGAACTGCCCCCAGTAAACTTCACCCATGCGCGCATCGATCGCCGCCAGCACACGCTCCGCGCCGCTGACGCGCCAGGCGCCCTGCGCCATGGTTTGCAGCGTGGAAACGCCGATCATCGGCAGATCGGCGCCCAGCGCCAGGCCTTGAGCGATGCCGATACCGATGCGCACCCCGGTAAAGCTGCCGGGGCCACGGCCGAAGGCCAGCGCATCGAGCTGGTTGAGCGCCAGACCGGATTCCGCCAGCACCTGCTGCACCATAGGTAAAATTCGTTGCGTATGCTCGCGTGGGCACAGCTCAAACAGGGCGTGGATTTCGCCTTGATTCCAGACGGCGACGGAACAGGCTTCCGTCGCGGTATCGATCGCTAAAATTCGCGTGGACATGCCAACCTCTGGCGGGAATAAAACTGGGTTTTTCATACAGGGCGCGCATTGTAGCACAGCCCCGTAAGCCCTTCATCTTTCACGTGGCCGACGTGTCGGCGGCCTGCAGGAAGGCGATTGCCTGCTTCAGATCGCGGGTGCGCGGCGTGGGCGGCAGGCTATTGAGGAACACCTCGCCGTAAGGGCGCATCACCAGACGGTTATCGCAAATCACCAGCACGCCGCGATCGTCGGTGTCGCGGATCAAACGGCCGACGCCCTGTTTCAGGGTGATGACCGCATCCGGCAACTGCACATCATTGAACGGATCGCCGCCGCGCAGGCGGCAATCTTCAATACGCGCCTTCAGCAACGGATCGTCCGGTGACGTGAACGGCAGTTTATCGATGATGACGCAGGACAGCGCATCGCCGCGCACGTCCACCCCTTCCCAGAAACTGCTGGTCGCCACCAGCAGCGCGTTACCGGCGGCGACAAACTGCGCCAACAGCTGGCCTTTGCTGGTTTCCCCCTGCAACAGCACCGGCAGCGTCATCGTGGCGCGAAACTCTTCCGCCAGCTCACGCATCATCTGGTGCGAGGTGCACAAGAAGAAGCAGCGGCCGTTGTTGGCTTCGATTAATGGCCGCAGCATGCGCGCCAGTTGGCGCGCCCCGCCGGGCTGATTCGGCGAAGGCAAAAAGCGCGGCACGCACAGCAACGCCTGTTTGGCATAGTCGAACGGGCTCGGCAGCAGCAGCGTTTTGGCCTTGGTCAGCCCCAAGCGTTCGGTGAAATGGCCCAACCGATCGTTGACCGACAGCGTGGCCGAGGTAAAGATCCAGCTGCCCGGCTTCTCGTCCAGCATTTCGCGGAACCGATCGGCCACCGTCAGCGGCGTCAGCGCCAACACGAAGTGGCGTGAATTGCATTCATACCAATAGCTGTAGCCCGGCTCCGTCACCGCCTTCAGCCGTTTAAGGCGCGCGCGATACAGCGTGGCGCGCTCAAAAGCGGCATCCAGCAGCGCCGAACGCCCCAGCGACAGTTTCATGACGTCGTAACACAGCTCCAACGCGTCATCGAGCAGCAATAAAGCGCGCTGCACGTTCGGCTCCCCGAGCACATCGCGCAGATTGCCGCGAAAACCCGGCTCTCCCAGATTAAGGCGAAAATCTTGCGTGCTCAGGCTGAGACGGTCGGCGCTTTTTTGCAGTTGAGCGGCATCGCGCACCTCGGTGCGGTAGGCGATGGTGATGTCCTTCGCCAGATCCAGCAACTGGCGGCTGGTAAGCTGCTGGCCGAAATACTGGCTGGCGATGTCGGGGATTTGGTGCGCCTCATCAAAAATCATCACCTCGGCTTCCGGGATCAGCTCGGCGAAACCGCCCTCTTTCACCACCATATCCGCCAGGAACAGGTGATGGTTCACCACCACCACATCCGCATCCATCGCGCGGCGGCGCGCTTTAACCACGAAGCAATCCTGATACAGCGGGCAGTCGCTGCCCAGGCAGTTGTCATTGGTGCTGGTCACCAATGGCCAGACGAAACTGTCTTCCGCCACTTCGCTGCAGGTGCTGATGTCGCCTTCTTTGGTCTGCGACGACCACTTGCGCAGCTGCACCAAATCGATCAGCGTCTGCCCCGCCAGTTCGCCGCCGGCCATCGACTGCTGCTCCAGCCGCTCCAGGCACAGGTAGTTGGAGCGCCCCTTCAGCAGCGCCAGCTTGCCTTTGTACTTCAGCGCCTTGGCGACGGTGGGCAGATCGCGCGCATACAGCTGATCCTGCAACGCTTTCGAACCGGTGGAGATGATCACTTTGCGATCGGCGCGCAGCGCCGGCGCCAGATAAGCGAAGGTTTTGCCGGTGCCGGTGCCGGCTTCCACCACCAGCTCCTGCTTGAAATTGATCGCCTCGGTGACGGCCTGCGCCATCTGCCGCTGCGGCTCACGCGGTTTGAATCCCTTGATAGCCTGCGCCAATGCGCCGTCTGTTGCAAAATCGTCTGTCACGCTGTCTCTCTGCCGGTGTCATTCAGCGGTGATTATGCCAAGCCTGCCGCCCGGCTACCACCCACTTTATCGCCGCGCTTTTTCATCACCGGCTGTGCTACCCTGAGCGGGACTATGATATGGAGATAAGCAAATGAATATCGAAAGAATTGATCCCGATCAGCGCTGGTCCGAAGCCGTGGTGCACAACGAGACCGTTTACTACACCAGCGTGCCGGAGAACCTGGATGATGACGCGACCGCGCAGACCGCCAACGCGCTTGCAGCCATCGACGTGCTGCTGGCGCGCGTAGGCTCGGATAAAAGCCGCATTTTGGACGCCACCATCTTCCTGGCCAATACCGCCGACTTCGCCGCGATGAACGCCGCCTGGGACGCCTGGGTCGTTGCCGGCAGCGCGCCGGTACGTTGCACCGTGCAGGCGCAGCTGATGAATCCGAAATATAAAGTGGAAATCAAAATCATCGCCGCGCTGTAAGCCTGAGCGCAGACGAAAAAAAACCGCAGACGGCAACGCCTGCGGTTTTTTATTGCCCGCTATCAGGACAGTTTAAGGATCACCATCCCCGCCAGCAACAGCGCCAGGCCGATCCAGCCTTTGGCGTTTAACCGCTGGCCGAACATGATCCAGCCCGCGGCGATAGTGGCGGCGATACCGAAACCGCCCCACAACGCATAAGCGATCGACAGATCGATGCCCTTCACCGCCTGCGCCAGGGCGCTGAACGCGCCGAGCACCGACAGCAGCGACAGCAATCCCAGCCAAATTTTACGGAAGCCGTCCGACATCTTCAGGAAGATGTTGGCGATGATTTCCAGCACGATGGCCAGCCCCAGAAACCCAATGTGGTACAACTCAAACTGTTGCATGGTTGTCACCTCGCGGGCTGACCTGTTTTCGCTCTTTGCGGGTACCGGATTTCACCAGCATGATGCCGGCGATCAGCGTAGCCAGGCCCAGTACTTTCAGCGCCGAGATTGGCTCGTCGAACCACAGCACGCTGAACAGGGTGATGAACAGAATGCCGATACCTTCCCACAGCGCATAGGCTACGCCCAACGCCACGCGTTTTACCGCCACCGACAGCAGCACATAAGACGCGGTGATCATCACGTACATCACGATATGCCCGATCATGCCGCCATTGACGCTGGCGTATTTCATCGACAAGGTACCGATGATTTCGGTCATGATGGCCAAACCTAAAAAGATCCAATAAATCATAATTTTTCTCCCAAACGGCGAATAACACGCGCCAAGGCATATTTATCCCGATTTATCTCGTCGAACGGCCGCAGTACGGCGCGCAAGACGCAGAGATCCCTGGGGATAAACTGACCCAAACGCAAAAAGAATGTTTGCCCGGCTGAACGGTAGAACGAAGGCCTAAGCCCGCTACCCGCACCGGTTAAGGGAGAAAGACGCTATAGCTCGCTGCACCAGTGATGCTCACTGGCAAGGATCGCAGACAGGAAGAGTTGGCACGTAGAGGTTCTGAGGGTAGTTCCGTTAATAGTCATCATAATAGTTCTCTATTATCAGCCGCACACCGTGCGATTTGCCCAATATCCTCATAAAAGTAAAATTTTCAACTGAGATATTTTTACCACAGCCAAAATAAGAAAGCAAACTGCCGTTTTCATCAAAAAGCAGAAAAAAACGGGTTAAAAATAAGAAAGTTAATCGCGATAAAAATTAAAAAAGGCTCAACGGAGCGTTGAGCCTTGCGATACCCGCGGGTGAGCAAATAAGCGCCAATCCCAGGCCTGGCGCGGGTTACAACGCGGCGCCGCTGACGGCGCTGCGCGCCAGTTCAGTGATGCGCGCATAGTCGCCTTTTTCGAGCGCGTCCGCCGGCACCAGCCAGGAACCGCCGATGCAGAGCACGCTTTTCAGCGCCAGATAATCGCGGTAATTGTTTGGCGTAATACCGCCGGTCGGGCAAAAACGCACCTGCGGGAACGGGCCGCCGATCGCCTGCAGCGCCTTCACGCCGCCGTTGGCTTCCGCCGGGAAGAATTTGAATTCCCGCAGACCGTGATCCATGCCCTGCATCAGTTCAGACACGGTGCTGATGCCCGGGATCAGCGGGATGGGTCCCGCCGTCGCCGCCTGCAGCAAGGCCTCGGTCAGCCCTGGGCTGATGGCGAACTGCGCCCCGGCTTCGGTCACCTGCCGCAGCTGCTGCGGGTTGATCACCGTACCGGCGCCGATGATCGCCTCCGGCACCTCTTCGGCGATAGCGCGGATAGACTCCAGCCCGCAGGCGGTGCGCAGCGTCACCTCCAATACCCGCACGCCGCCGGCAACCAGCGCTTTCGCCAGCGGCACCGCCTGCTCCAGCTTGTTGATCACGATAACAGGCACCACCGGCCCCGCCGTCAGGATCTGCTCGGCGCTGGTTTTCCAGTTTTTCATCGTTATTTCTCCATTACTCGCGGTTAACAATGGCACGCCCCTGCCACAGGGCTCCGCACAAATGCGCGGACGTCCGGCCGTACCGTAAGTGATGTGGCCCACGCGCAGATCGCAGGCAAAAAAAAGCCGGCAGACAAGCTGCCGGCATTACGCATTATTCGAACTCGTTCCAGGAGCGGCCGTCGCGGGTGATCATCGCCACCGAGGCCACCGGCCCCCAGGTGCCCGCCTGGTAAGGCTTAGGCGCCTCGTTGTCGGCTTTCCATGCGTCCATGATGGAGTCGACCCACTTCCAGGCTTCTTCCACTTCATCGCGGCGCACGAACAGCGCCTGAATGCCGCGCATGGTCTCCAGCAGCAGGCGCTCGTAGGCGTCCGCCACGTGCTCCTGGTTAAAGGTTTCCGAGAAGCTCAGGTCCAGCTTGGTGGTCTGCAGGCGGTGCTTGTGATCCAGCCCCGGCACCTTGTTCAGCACCTGAATTTCGATGCCTTCGTCCGGCTGCAGGCGGATGGTCAGCTTGTTCTGCGGCAACTGCTGGTAAGAATCGCTGAACAGGTTAAGCGGCGGGTTTTTGAAGTACACCACCACTTCCGAACATTTGGTCGGCAGACGTTTACCGGTACGCAGGTAGAACGGCACGCCGGCCCACTGCCAGTTGTCGATATCCACGCGGATAGAGACGAAGGTTTCGGTGCTGCTGCTCTTGTTCGCCCCTTCCTCTTCCAGATAACCCGGCACTTTCTTGCCCTGGACGAAGCCGGCGGTATACTGGCCGCGCACGGTGGTTTCCCGGACATTGGTCTGATCGATGCGGCGCAGCGAGCGCAGCACCTTCACCTTCTCGTCGCGGATGCGGTCGGTGGTCAGATCCGCCGGCGGCGACATGGCGATCATGGTCAGGATCTGCAGCAGGTGGTTCTGGATCATGTCGCGCATCTGGCCGGCCTGGTCGAAGTAACCCCAACGCCCTTCGATGCCCACCTCTTCCGCTACGGTGATCTGCACCGAATCGATGGTGCGGTTATCCCAGTTGGAGGCGAAAAGCGAGTTGGCGAAACGCAGCGCCAACAGGTTCAGCACTGTCTCTTTGCCGAGATAGTGGTCGATACGGTAAACCTGGGATTCGTTGAAGTACTCCGCCACCTGATCGTTGATCACGCGTGAGGACGCCAAATCGGTGCCCAGCGGTTTCTCCATCACCACGCGCGCCGGCTCATGGTTCAGCTTGGCTTCGCCCAGCCCTTTGCAGATGGCGCCAAAGGTGCTTGGCGGCATGGCAAAGTAGTTGATGGTGGTGCGGTGCTTCTGATCCAGCATTTTACCCAATTTGGTAAAGTTCTTGCTGTCGTTGACGTCCAGGTTGCAGAAGTCCAGGCGCGCGCTTAGCGTGGCCCAGAGTTCGTCATCCAGTTTTTCCTTCATGAAGGTGCCAAGCGCTTCCTTGACCACTTCGGTATAGGCTTGTTTATCCCACTCCGCGCGGCCGACGCCGATGATCCGCGTATCCGGGTGGATGTGTCCGGCTTTCTCTAACTGGTACAGGGAAGGCAGCAGCTTACGGCGCGCCAAATCACCTTTCGCGCCGAAAATAACCAGGTCACACGCCTGGGCTGTAGAGGTTACCGCCATGTTCATCTCCTCGTTGCAGGATATTTGTAATTTTCTTACATTACTAATGTACTCTGTTTGACTACGGCCAGCAAACCCGGTGCAAAAGCAGAAAAAAAGCCCCAAAGATTCCAGTGGTAAGCGCCACTGCGCGGCAGAGCCGTTGCAGGTGGGCAAAACTGTAACTTTTCGTCTTTTTTGACGCTCTGTTACCATTATGAAAGTTAGACACAGGTCATATTCTGGTGAAAAAAGCCTGCATACACCCTGTCGAGACTGCCAACGGTTACCAGCACGTAGTATATTTTCACTAAACCGGCATTGATTTCTCCTTTGTTTGAAATCGACATACCCTATCGATTCCAGGTTACAGCCGCTCGTTTGGCGTCTGCTCGCACGGCGAACACGGGCGAAATTCGACGCTGTTGCTTGAAAGCCACAGGGATAAAACCATGAGTGACTCTCGTTATATGAATACGCTGGACAAAATCCAGAGCCATCTGGAACGCCTGAGCAAATCTGAAAGGAAAGTCGCCGAGGTGATCCTGGCCTCCCCGCAGACCGCCATTCACTCCAGCATCGCCACGCTGGCGCGCATGGCCGACGTCAGCGAACCTACCGTCAACCGTTTTTGCCGCCGCCTTGATACCAAAGGCTTTCCCGACTTCAAACTGCATCTCGCCCAAAGCCTGGCTAACGGCACGCCCTACGTAAACCGTAACGTTGAGGAAGATGACAGCGTCGATTCCTATACCAGCAAGATCTTCGAATCGGTAATGGCCAGCCTCGATACAGTAAAGGCAAATTTGGATATTGCCGCAATCAATCGTGCGGTTGACCTGCTCACCCAGGCAAAAAAGATCTCTTTCTTCGGGCTGGGTGCCTCCGCGGCGGTGGCGCACGATGCGATGAACAAATTTTTCCGCTTCAACATTCCGGTGGTCTACTTTGATGACATCGTCATGCAGCGCATGAGCTGCATGAACTCCAGCGAAGGCGACGTGGTGGTGCTGATCTCACACACCGGCCGCACCAAGAATCTGGTGGAGATGGCCCACCTGGCGCGGGAGAACGACGCCACGGTACTGGCTATCACCTCGCGCGACACCCCGCTCGCCCAGGCGGCGACCCTGGCCCTGCTGCTCGACGTGCCCGAAGACACCGACGTTTACATGCCGATGGTGTCGCGGATCGCGCAATTAACGCTCATTGACGTGCTCGCCACCGGATTTACCTTGCGCCGAGGGGCTAAATTCAGAGATAACTTGAAGCGGGTCAAAGAAGCGCTCAAAGAATCGCGCTTTGATAAAGGCGTGGTCATTCCCAACAGTTTTGATTCGTGACCCGACGAAGAAAAAATCGCCGTTCAACAGACATTTGAATGACGGCATCAGAGGCGGTACCCTGTTAACATGCTCATACGGGTAACCCGGGTGAAATATCAGTGTTGTAAAATTACATTTCACGCCTGGTTTCGTTATCCGACGTTATCGCAACACCAATATTTGCTTCACCAGTCAACGGAGTAATACATGTCCAGACGGCTCAGAAGAACCAAAATCGTTACCACCCTGGGTCCGGCTACAGACCGCGACAATAATCTGGAAAAGATCATTGCCGCCGGCGCCAACGTAGTTCGGCTTAACTTCTCCCACGGCAGCCCGGAAGATCACCAGGCTCGCGCTGACAAAGTACGCGAAATTGCTGCCAAGCTGGGGCGTCACGTCGCTATCCTCGGCGATCTGCAAGGGCCGAAAATTCGCGTATCCACCTTCAAGGAAGGCAAAATCTTCCTCAACGTGGGCGATAAATTCCTGCTGGACGCCAACCTGTCAAAAGGCGAAGGCGATAAAGAAAAAGTTGGTATCGACTATAAAGGCCTGCCAGCCGATGTGGTGCCGGGCGACGTCCTGCTGCTCGATGACGGCCGCGTTCAGCTGAAAGTGCTCGAAGTTCAGGGCATGAAAGTGTTTACCGAAGTGACCGTCGGCGGCCCGCTATCCAACAACAAGGGCATCAACAAACTCGGCGGTGGCCTGTCGGCCGAAGCCCTGACCGAAAAAGACAAGGCGGACATCGTGACCGCCGCCAAGATTGGCGTCGACTACCTGGCGGTCTCCTTCCCGCGTACCGGTGAAGATCTGAACTATGCCCGCCGCCTGGCGCGCGATGCCGGCTGCAACGCCAAGATCGTGTCCAAGGTTGAGCGCGCCGAAGCGGTTTGCACCGACGAAGCGATGGACGACATTATTCTGGCCTCCGACGTGGTGATGGTGGCCCGTGGCGACCTGGGCGTCGAAATCGGCGATCCGGAACTGGTCGGCATTCAGAAGAAACTGATCCGCCGCGCCCGCACCCTGAACCGCGCGGTGATCACCGCGACCCAGATGATGGAGTCGATGATCACCAACCCGATGCCGACCCGCGCCGAAGTCATGGACGTAGCCAACGCCGTGCTGGACGGCACCGACGCCGTCATGCTGTCGGCGGAAACCGCCGCTGGCCAATACCCGGCGGAAACCGTGGCGGCGATGGCGCGCGTTTGTCTGGGTGCCGAGAAGATCCCGAGCATCAACGTTTCCAAACACCGCCTGGACGTACAGTTCGACAACATCGAAGAGGCGATCGCTATGTCTTCGATGTACGCCGCCAACCACCTGAAAGGCGTCACCGCGCTGATCGCCATGACCGAATCCGGCCGCACTGCGCTGATGATGTCGCGCATCAGCTCCGGCCTGCCGATCTTCGCCATGTCGCGGCATGAGCACACGCTGAACCTGACCGCGCTGTATCGCGGCGTGACGCCGGTGTATTTCGACAGCCACAAAGACGGCGTGATCGCCGCCAATGAAGCCGTCAATCGCCTGCGTGACAAAGGCTTCCTGGTCTCCGGCGATCTGGTGATCGTCACCCAGGGCGACGTGATGGAAACCGTCGGCACCACCAATACCAGCCGTATTCTGCGCGTCGAGTAATCCACGCCGCAGACGACATGCCGGCCGGCTCACGTTGGCCGGCATTTTTTTTGCCCTGACACCGCCATAAACGACGGAGAACGCCATGCTCCACCAACGCAATCCAGCCTCGACCGGTGATGCGCTCGATCTCGATGGGCGCGGTCTGACGCAGCTCGACGAATCGCAGCTAACCGGCCATGCGCTGCGCAAAATCAGCCTGTACGACAATCAGCTGACGGCCTTCCCCGCCTCCATCTTGCAACACCGCAACCTGCAGGTACTGAACATCTCCTGCAATCAGATCGGCCACCTGCCGCCGGAGATTGGCCAGTTGCAACAGCTTGAGATGTTCGACTTCGGCCACAATCGCGCCAGCGAACTCCCCGAGGAACTGGGGCAACTGCATCGGTTGAAATACCTCTACCTGAGCGACAACGGCTTTAGCGATCTGCCGCGCTCGCTGGCGCAGCTACAGCAGCTGGTTTACCTCAACGCGACCGATAACCAACTGACCGCCTTGCCGCAGGCAATACCGAGTCTGGCGGCGTTGCAGGAGCTGCGTTTATACAACAACCGCATCGGCAGCCTGCCCGCCGAAATCGGGCAACTGCGCGCGCTGCGCGAACTGCATATCATGAAAAATGCCCTGACCGCGCTGCCGGCGGTAATGGCACAGCTCGGTGAGCTGGAGATACTCGACGCGGCCAGCAACGCCATCGCCGAACTGCCGGCAGCCTTCTGCCGGCTACCGCGGTTGAGCGAGTTGAACCTGCGTTTCAACCAGCTGACGCGCCTGCCGGAAAATATCGGTGAGCTGACGGCGCTGAGAAGCCTGGATCTGCGCGCCAACCGCCTGAGCGATCTGCCGGAAAGCCTCGGCGAACTGAGCCGGCTGCGCAAGCTTGATCTGCGCTGGAACGATTTCACCCACACGCCGAAAGTCGTCGACATCCTGCGGGCGCGCGGCTGTAGGGTACACATCTGAATAGACGCCGGTCGGGTTGTGACCCTGCCGGCGTTAGCGGTAGAAAGGATTAACGATACAGATCGTCGCGCGAGTAGGGTTCAATCTCCCCTTCTTTGCGCGTCTTCAACAATTTGAGGATCCAGGTGTACTGCTCCGGGTTCGGGCCCACCAGGTTTTCCACTTCTTCATTCATACGGCGGGCAATCCGTGGGTCATCGGCTTCGGCCAGATCGTCCATCGGCTCGCGAATATAGATATCCAGCATGCTGGTTTTGCCGTCGTACACCGGGAACAACGGCACGATCGCCGCACGGCATACCTTCATCAGCCGCCCGACCGCCGGCAAGGTCGCCTTATAGGTGGCGAAGAAGTCGACAAACTCGCTGTGCTCAGCGCCGTGATCCTGATCGGGCAGATAATAACCCCAATACCCCTGGCGAACTGAACTGATAAACGGTTTGATGCCGTCATTGCGCGCGTGCATGCGGCCGCCGAATTTACGACGCACGGCGTTCCACAGGTAGTCGATCAGCTGATTGCGCTGGTTGTGGAACATCGCCGCCATCGGTTGGCCGCGCGCGGCCATCAACATCGCCGGCACATCCACCGCCCAGCCGTGAGGCACCAGGAAAATCACGTTGCGCCCTTCCGCCCGGATCTTGTCCAACACCTCTTCACCGTGCCAACGCACGCGCTTGAGCACTTTCTCGGGCTTGGTGCAGGCCAGCTCCGCCATCAGCACCATCGACTGCGGCGCGCAGGCGAACATCTGGTCGATAATGTGCTCACGGTCGCTTTCCGGCAATTCCGGCAAGCAATACAGCAGGTTGATGCGGGCACGACGGCGCGCGCCCTTCGCCAGCTTGCCGGCCAGTTTGCCGACCGCACCCAGCACCGGATCGCGCAGGCGCGCAGGCACCAGCGAAATGCCGGCCATTAGACCGGTTCCCAACCACACGCCCCAGTAGCGCGGATATAAAAAGGCTTTTTGAAACTGCGGAATGAACTCTACGTTCGATTTCTTCTCGTTTTGCATGCACATGCTCTTGGCTTAGCGATTCGGCTAATCATAATTGCCAGCACCGATTTTGCAATTAACAACCGCGAACCGCCCAGATAAAACAGCATCGGCCCGCAATCAGGCCGATGAAATTAACGGCGCCGAAGCGCCGGAAAAAGGGGGTGTTAATCCAACTGCAGCTGAGGAACCACTTCCTTCACCTGCGCCAGATAATCGCTGCGGTCTTTGCCGCCCAGCCCTTCGGAACGCGGCAGCTTGGCCGTCAGCGGGTTCACCGCCTGTTGGCCGGTCCACAGTTCAAAGTGCAGATGCGGCCCGGTGGAGCGGCCGGTGTTGCCGGAGAGCGCAATGCGATCGCCGCGTTTCACCTTCTGGCCTGGTTTCACCAGCAGTTTTTTCAGGTGCATATAGCGCGTGGTGTACTGACGACCGTGGCGGATCGCCACATAGTTGCCCGCTGCGCCGCTGCGTTTGGCGATCACCACCTCACCGTCACCGACCGCCAGCACCGGCGTGCCGACCGGCATGGCGAAATCGACGCCCTTGTGCGGCGCCACGCGGCCGGTCACCGGGTTCACGCGGCGCGGGTTGAAGTTGGAGGAGATGCGGAACTGTTTCATGGTCGGGAAACGCATGAAGCCGCGCGCCAGGCCAGAGCCCTGGCGATCGTAGAATTTGCCGTCTTCGGCGCGGATCGCATAGTAATCCTTGCCGCCGGTGCGCAAACGCACGCCCAACAGCTGGCTTTGCGATTTCTTACCGTCGAAATGCTCACGCGACATCAGCACGGAGAACTGATCGCCTTTTCGCAGCTTGCGGAAATCGAGCTGCCACTGCAACGCCTTGATCACCGAGTTGATCTCGTTACGGCTCAGCCCGGCGTCGCCGGCGCTGCTGACGAAGCTGCCGTTGACCCGGCCGCTGATCACGTTGTTGCGCCATTCGCCCTGCTGCGCCTCTTTTGACTCCTTGAAGCTGTTGCCGACGCGATCATAGGTGCGAGTTTCGCGGCGGGAAATCTCCCAGGTCAACTGCTGCAAATCGCCTGCGTCGTTCACGGTCCACGACAGCTGTTGGCCGATCTTCAGGTTACGCAGATCGCGGTTTTGCGAAGCCAGCAAGGTGACATCCGACATATCGATGCCGTACTGCGTCAGAATGCTGCCAAGGGTGTCGCCGGTGGAAACCACATATTCATGCACGCCATCATCGCCGGCATCCTTCTGGTCCAGCTCATCCTGCGGGATTTCGTCATCGGGGGTGGGTTGGTCGACATCTATCGGTTCACTGGCTTCAGGGAGCAATGACCGCATCTGGCTGGATTCTAACTCGACGCTCTTGGCGATGGGGTTGTGTTCTGGGTGGTAAACAAAAGGCCGCCAAACAGCGACGGCCAATGTGACGACTGTCAGCGACCCCAGCATGACGCGGTGGGGCCGTGGCAGGTTGTTATACGCCAGAGCGATAGTTCGGACTATCTGCTGCACTCGATATTATCCTCATAAGCTTACTTCAGGCAGCTCACGTACTGGTTTGACAGCTGAGTCAGGAATTTCCCGTAGCTGTCCTTCCCCAGCGCGATGCCGATGCCCAGCGGGTCCAGCGTTCCGGAACGCACTTTGGTACCCTTGGCGACGGCATTGATTACGGCCGGCCTGAATTGTGGCTCAGCAAAAACGCATACCGCTTTCTGCTCAACCAACTGTGTTCGAATTTGGTGTAGGCGCTGTGCTCCAGGCTGAATTTCGGGATTGACGGTGAAATGGCCCAGCGGACTCAAACCGTAGTGTTTTTCAAAGTAGCCGTAAGCATCATGAAAAACAAAATAACCCTTACCTTGCACAGGCGTAAGCATGTTACCAACATTTTTGTCAGTTTGCGTCAGCAGATTCTCGAACTGGCGCAGGTTTGCGTCTAATTTGTCCTTATTTTGCGGCATAAGTTCCAACAATCTGTCGTGAATCGCGATCGCGGTCACTTTTGCTATCTCCGGCGACAGCCAAACGTGCATATTGTACTCGCCGTGATGATGCCCATGATCGTCATCGGCATGGTTATGCGCTTCGCCTGCATGTTCATGATCGTCGTCCTCTTCGCCTTTCATCAGCAACGGCTTCACCGCCGGCAGTTCGCTGATAGCCAGCTTTCGCGTCGCCGAGATCGGCACCAGCGCCTTGTTCAAGAACGCTTCCATGTCCGGCCCGACCCACAACACCAGGTCAGCGGAACGCAAGCGCTGGATATCGGAAGGACGCAACGCAAAATCGTGCGGCGAAGCGCCGTCCGGCAGCAACACCTCGGTCGGCGTCACGCCGTCGGCGATGGCCGAAGCGATAAAGCCTAAGGGGCGAATCGAGGTCACCACCGCAGCGGAAGCGCTGCTCAGCGGGCCGGCCATCAACAGTGCGCTGGCCAGCAGCGTGCGCTGCAGCCATTTATTTTTCTTTGCCATCATCAGTAATCCCATCGTTTTCATCAACAAGGCGTGATATTATAACATCCGCTTCGTTCTGCAACCTGTAATCTCGAGATGTCTACACTGATAACGCTAAAAAATATCTCCGTCGCCTTCGGCAGCCGCAAGGTGCTGTCGAACATTTCCCTCAGCCTGCAGCCCGGCCGTATTCTCACGCTGCTTGGCCCGAACGGCGCGGGTAAATCCACACTGGTACGCGTGGTGCTGGGATTGGTCAAACCAACCGCCGGCACGCTGGAGCGGGAGCCCGA
Organism: Serratia sp. SA088; assembly: GCF_049065515.1. Lineage (NCBI taxonomy): Bacteria > Pseudomonadati > Pseudomonadota > Gammaproteobacteria > Enterobacterales > Yersiniaceae > Serratia > Serratia sp. SA088. The sequence continues at coordinate 515,625 of NZ_JBAKGW010000001.1, read as the reverse complement.
CCTGCGCATCGGCTACGTGCCGCAAAAACTCCACCTCGACGCCACCCTGCCGCTGACCGTCAGCCGCTTTATGCGTCTTAAACCCGGCGTAAAGAAAGCCGACATTCTGCCGGCGCTCAAGCGCGTGCACGCCGCCCACCTGCTCGACCAGCCGATGCAAAAGCTCTCCGGCGGTGAGAACCAACGCGTACTGCTGGCGCGAGCGCTGCTGAATAAACCGCAGCTGCTGGTGCTGGACGAACCCACGCAAGGGGTGGACGTCAACGGCCAACTGGCGCTGTACGACCTGATCGATCAGCTGCGCAAGGAACTGGGCTGCGCCGTACTGATGGTCTCGCACGATCTGCATCTGGTGATGGCGAAAACCGACGAGGTGTTGTGCCTCAATCAGCATATCTGCTGCTCCGGCGCGCCGGAGGTGGTCTCGATGCATCCCGAATTCATCGCCATGTTCGGCAACCGCGGCGCAGAGCAGCTGGCGGTGTATCGCCACCATCACAACCACCGCCACGACCTGCAGGGAAGAATTGTCTTGAAGAAAACCGGGAGCCGCGAAGCATGATCGAATTGTTACTTCCCGGCTGGCTGGCTGGGGTGTTGCTGGCTAGCGCCGCCGGGCCGCTGGGCTCCTTTGTGGTTTGGCGCCGCATGTCCTACTTCGGCGACACCCTGGCGCACGCCTCGCTGCTCGGCGTCGCCTTTGGCCTGTTGCTGGACATCAATCCTTTCTATGCGGTGATCGCCATTACGCTGCTGCTGGCCCTGGCCCTGGTGTGGCTGGAACGCCGCCCGCAGCTTTCGGTGGATACCCTGCTCGGCATTCTGGCCCACAGCGCCCTGTCGCTGGGTCTGGTGGTGGTGGCGTTGATGTCCAACGTGCGGGTCGATCTGATGGCCTATCTGTTCGGCGATCTGCTGTCGGTCACGCTGAGCGACATTGTGATGATCGCCGGCGGCGTCGCCGTGGTGCTGTTGGTGCTGTGGTGGCAATGGCGCGATCTGCTGTCGATGACCATCAGCCCGGAGCTGGCGCACGTCGACGGCGTCAATCTGGCGCGGGCTCGCACCGTGCTGATGCTGGTCACCGCGTTGACCATCGGCCTGGCGATGAAATTCGTCGGCGCGCTGATCATCACCTCGCTGCTGATCATTCCAGCGGCGACCGCTCGCCGTTTCGCGCGCACGCCGGAGCAGATGGCGGGTGTCGCGGTACTGCTCGGCATGGTGGCGGTTACCGGCGGCCTGGCCTTCTCGGCATTTTACGATACGCCGGCCGGCCCTTCGGTGGTGCTCTGCGCTGCCGTGCTGTTCACGCTGAGCCTGTTCAAAAAACAACAGGCTTGATTAAAGCCCGGATATGACAAGGGCCGCATCTGCGGCCCTTTTTTATTGGCGGATTAAAAATTTACTCTTCGCGTTCGAGACCAAAGTGCCGGTAGGCGTGCTGCGTCGCCAGACGGCCGCGCGGCGTGCGCTGGATAAAGCCCTGCTGGATCAGAAACGGTTCAATCACGTCTTCAATGGTTTCGCGCTCTTCACCGATCGCCGCCGCCAGATTATCCAACCCGACCGGGCCACCGGTAAACTTGTCGATAATCGCCAGCAGCAGTTTGCGATCCATATAGTCGAAGCCTTCGGCATCGACGTTGAGCATATCAAGCGCCTGCGCCGCCACCGAACCGCTGATCACGCCGTTGGCGCGCACTTCAGCGAAATCGCGCACCCGGCGCAACAGGCGGTTGGCGATACGCGGCGTGCCGCGCGCGCGGCGGGCCACTTCATGGGCACCCTCGTCGGACAGCTCCAGCCCCAGGCACCCGGCGCTGCGCGAGACGATGTGCTGCAGATCCGCCACCTGATAAAACTCCAGCCGCTGGACAATGCCGAAGCGATCGCGCAGCGGCGAGGTCAGCGAACCGGCGCGGGTGGTGGCGCCCACCAAGGTAAACGGCGGCAGATCGAGCTTAATCGAACGCGCCGCCGGCCCTTCGCCGATCATGATATCCAGCTGGTAGTCTTCCATCGCCGGATACAATACTTCTTCCACCACCGGTGACAAACGGTGAATTTCGTCGATGAACAACACGTCGTGCGGCTCGAGGTTGGTCAGCATCGCCGCCAAATCGCCCGCCTTCTCCAGCACCGGGCCGGAAGTAGTGCGCAAATTTACGCCCATTTCGTTGGCCACGATGTTGGCCAGGGTGGTTTTCCCCAGCCCCGGCGGGCCGAAGATCAATAAATGGTCGAGCGCGTCGCCGCGCTGCTTGGCCGCCTGAATGAAGATCTCCATCTGCTCGCGCACGTGCGGCTGGCCGACGTATTCAGTCAGCAGCTTGGGACGAATGGCGCGATCGAGGATCTCCTCTTCGTTGATCGGTTCGGCGGAAATCAGGCGATCGGCTTCAATCATTATCTACCCCTTTTCGGCCTTACAGGGCGGCGCGCAGCGCGTCGCGGATCAGGGTTTCGCAGTCGGCGCCCGGCTTGGCAATCTTGCTGACCATGCGGCTGGCTTCCTGCGGCTTATAGCCCAGCGCCACCAGCGCCGAGACAGCTTCGGCTTCTGCGTCCGCTTCCGGCGTTTTGTCGGCGGCGGCCGGCAGGCTGATCTCGCTGCTGTTGTTGAACAGATCGCCGTTCAGCCCTTTGAAGCGGTCTTTCATCTCGACCACCAGGCGCTCGGCGGTTTTTTTGCCCACGCCCGGCAGCTTGACCAGTGCGGTGATCTCTTCGCGCTCCACCGCGCTGACGAACTGCTGCGCGGACATGCCCGACAGGATGGCGAGCGCCAGTTTCGGCCCGACGCCGTTGACCTTAATCAGCTCGCGGAACAGCGCGCGCTCCTGCTTGTCGTTGAAACCGTACAGCAGCTGCGCGTCTTCACGCACCACGAAGTGGGTAAACACGATGGCCTCTTGCCCCAGTTCCGGCAGCTCGTAAAAGCAGGTCATCGGCATGTGCACTTCATAACCCACGCCGTTCGCCTCCAGTAACACCAGCGGCGGCTGCTTTTCCAGAATATTTCCTCTGAGACGACCTATCATTTACCCTCCTGCAGAATTACCGGGCATGGCGCCCTGCCATGCCGTTGCTGGTAAAGCTTATAACATAAAAAAGGCTGGATGAATATCCAGCCTGAGCAATCATCGTTTCGCGTCAGCGCAAACGCCCGCGCGCCAGGTTCAGCCGCCCTTCGCTCATTCGCAGCACGTTCTGGCTGAGGTGGCAGTGGGTGATGGCGATGGCCAGGGCATCCGCGGCATCCGCCTGCGGGTTGGCCGAGAGTTTGAGCAGCGAGCGCACCATGTGCTGTACCTGCGCCTTTTCGGCCGCGCCGGTGCCGACCACGGTTTGTTTGACCTGCCGCGCCGCGTACTCGAACACTTCCAGGTTCTGATTCACCGCCGCCACGATCGCGACGCCGCGCGCCTGGCCGAGCTTGAGCGCCGAATCCGGGTTCTTGGCCATAAACACCTGTTCGATGGCGAAGAAATCGGGCTGAAACTGGGTGATGATCTCGCTGACGCCGGCGTAAATCAGCTTCAGCCGCGTCGGCATGTCGTCCACCACCGTGCGGATGCAGCCGCTGGCGATATAGCTCAACTGGCGCCCCTGCTGGCGGATAAGGCCATAGCCGGTGACGCGCGAGCCGGGATCGATACCGAGTATGATCGCCATATCTACATCCACCTTGCATGCACGGCGCCGCCGAACGGCGGCGCCCGTTTTACCGGATTACAGCGTCGCCGCCACTTCGTCGGAGATTTCACCGTTATGGTAAACTTCCTGCACGTCGTCGCAGTCTTCCAGCATATCGATCAGGCGCAACAGCTTAGGCGCGGTTTCCGCGTCCATGTCGGCCTTGGTCGATGGGATCATCGACACTTCCGCCGCTTCGGCTTCGAAGCCCGCCGCGGTCAGCGCGTCTTTCACCGCGCCCAGGCTTTCCCAAGCGGTGAACACGTCGATGGCGCCATCGTCATAGGTCACGATGTCTTCCGCACCGGCTTCCAACGCCGCTTCCATTACGCTGTCTTCATCCAGGCCCGGTGCGTAGGTGATCACGCCCTTCTTGGTGAACAGATAAGCCACGGAACCGTCGGTGCCGAGGTTGCCGCCGCATTTGGTAAAGGCGTGGCGCACTTCCGCCACGGTGCGGTTGCGGTTGTCGCTCAGGCATTCGATCATGACGGCGGTGCCGCCAGGGCCGTAGCCTTCATAGATGATGGTTTCCATATTAGTATCATCATCGCCGCCCACGCCGCGCGCGATTGCACGGTTCATGGTGTCGCGCGTCATGTTGTTCGACAGCGCCTTGTCCATCGCCGCGCGCAGACGCGGGTTGGAATCCGGATCGCCGCCACCCAGCTTGGCGGCGGTGACCAGCTCACGAATAATCTTGGTGAAAATTTTACCGCGCTTGGCGTCCTGCGCCGCTTTACGGTGCTTTGTGTTGGCCCACTTACTATGACCTGCCATAAAAAATCTCCGAAAAAAACTACTGGACTGAATTGATCACGAACTCTTCAATCGCCTGCTGATTGCTCCACGACTTGGTCAACTTCACGGCCTCGGCCGCCTCAAGCCATTGGTAAGCGTGATGCTCGGTAATCACCGGATCGCGCTCCTCGGGCAACGCCAGACAGAACCAGTGCTCTTTATTGCGCGTGGTTCCCGGCGCATAGCGATGTCGCAAATGGACAAAGAGTTCAAACTCCACGCAGCGCTGGCAATCGAACAACGGCAGGTGCTCTGCTTCGATATCGATGCCCACTTCTTCCATGACCTCACGCCGCGCGGCATGCGGCGGCGACTCATCCTGTTCCAGGCTGCCGGTGACCGACTGCCAGAACTCGGTATCGTCGCGCCGCTGTAACATCAGCACCCGACCACTGGATTTCGCGTAAATCACTACCAGGATAGATTCAGGGCGCTTATAACTCATCACTCGCTCTCTTGTTCCGCACCGGCTTTCTTTACCACGCTGATCGCCAGCTCCTGCAGCGACGCCGGGTTGGCGAAGCTCGGTGCGTCGGTCATCAGGCAGGCCGCCGCGGTGGTTTTCGGGAAGGCGATGACGTCGCGGATGTTGTCGGTGCCGGTTAGCAGCATCACCAGACGGTCCAGGCCGAAGGCCAGACCGGCGTGCGGCGGCGTGCCATACTTCAGCGCGTCCAGCAGGAAGCCGAACTTCTCGCGCTGTTCGTGTTCGTCGATGCCCAGAATGCTGAACACCGTCTGCTGCATTTCGCTGCGGTGAATACGCACCGAACCGCCGCCCACTTCGTAACCGTTGATCACCATGTCATAGGCGTTGGCGATGGCGTTGACCGGCGCGGCGGCCAGCTCTTCCGGGCTCATATCGCGCGGCGAGGTGAACGGGTGGTGCATCGCCGCCAGACCGCCCTCTTCGTCTTCTTCGAACATCGGGAAGTCAACCACCCACAGCGGCGCCCAGCTGTCGAGTTGGGTCAGGCCCAGATCGCGACCCAGCTTCAGGCGCAGCGCGCCCATCGCATCGGTGACAATCTTGACACTGTCTGCGCCGAAGAACAGGATGTCGCCGGTCTGCGCGTCGGTGCGCGCCAGGACGGCTTCCAGCACTTCCGCGCTGAGGAATTTGGCGATCGGGCTCTGCACGCCTTCCATGCCGGCGGCGCGGTCGTTGACCTTCAGCCAGGCCAGGCCTTTGGCGCCGTAGATGTTGACGAAAGCGCCGTACTCGTCGATCTGCTTGCGGGTCAGCTGTGCGCCGCCCGGTACGCGGATCGCCGCCACGCGGCCTTTGGCGTCGTTGGCCGGGCCGGAGAACACTTTGAACTCGACGTCCTTGACCAGGTCGGCCACGTCCACCAGCTCCAGCGGGTTACGCAGGTCCGGCTTGTCGGAACCAAAGCGACGCATCGCTTCGGCGAAGGTCATGACCGGGAAATCGCCCAGATCCACGCCCTTCACGTCCAGCCACAGTTCGCGCGCCAGTTTCTCCATCACTTCACGCACCTGCTCGGCGGTCATGAAAGAGGTTTCGACGTCGATCTGGGTGAATTCAGGCTGACGGTCCGCACGCAGGTCTTCGTCGCGGAAGCATTTGACGATCTGGTAGTAACGATCGAAGCCGGACATCATCAACAGCTGTTTAAACAGCTGCGGAGACTGCGGCAGCGCGTAGAATTTGCCCTTGTGCACGCGGCTCGGCACCAGGTAATCGCGGGCGCCTTCCGGCGTCGCTTTGGTCAGCATCGGCGTTTCGATGTCGAGGAAACCGTGGCTGTCCATAAAGCGACGTACGAAGCTGGTGATTTTGGCGCGGGTCTTCAGACGCTCGGCCATTTCCGGGCGACGCAGATCGAGGTAACGGTATTTCAGGCGCGCTTCTTCGCTGTTGACCTGGTTGGAGTCCAGCGGCAGCGGCTCGGAGCGGTTGATGATCTCGAGCGCGTGGGCAAACACTTCCACTTCGCCGGTGGCCATATCTTTATTGATCTGGCTGTCCGGACGCGCACGCACGGTGCCGACGATCTGGATGCAGAATTCATTGCGCAGGTCATAGGCCTTGTCGAACGCGACTTTCTGGTCCGGATCGAAGAACACCTGCACGATGCCTTCACGGTCGCGCATATCAATAAAGATCAGGCCGCCCAGATCGCGACGACGATTGACCCAACCACACAGAGTGACTTCCTGGCCCACGTGGGACAGATTCAACTGCCCGCAATATTCAGTACGCATACGCTATCCTTTTACACAGCCGATGCCGCGCTGGGCTACTGCGCCCCTGTCGCGCGGCTGTTATCTGATAAATTCTACTTGTTGCCCGGTTTAAAATCCGTCGCATACCAGCCGGTGCCCTTAAGCTGGAAACCGGAAGATGAAATCAACTTGGTCAACGCGGGCTGCCCACACGCCGGGCAGTCAGCCAGCGGCGCATCGGAAAATTTTTGCAGTTTCTCTAACCGATGGTTGCAAGCACCACATGCATATTCATAAATCGGCATAGGTCGTTGGATTAAAGAGTGTTGAAAAAAGGGAGTCATTATAAAGGAAATTCATCCGCCCGATAAGTGCGAACACAGCATTGTTACTGCACTAAATGGCGCGTTTTTGTTCGAATCAACACATCGGTTAACAAATTTCCCATTAACCTGCGACAGTTTTTTCACGTAGCCTGATTCTCCCCCGGTTTTGCGCCGAACAGTTTTTATCCACTTCGCAACGAGATGAAATCCATGCTGAAACTTGACGCCCAAACCACCGCTCTGGTGCTGATCGATTTGCAAAACGGCATTCTGCCCTACGCCGGCGGCCCGCACAGCGCCGGCCAGGTGGTGGCGAACGCCGCCCTGCTGGCCGCGCGTTTTCGCATGCTGGGCGCGCCGGTGCTGTTGGTGCGCGTCGGTTGGTCAGACTCCTTCGCCGAAGCGCTGAAACAGCCGGTGGATAAACCGGCTCCCGCGCCCACCGGCGGTTTGCCGGCCAGCTGGTGGGAATTCCCCGCGCCGCTGGCGGTCTGCGACAACGATATTCTGATCACCAAGCGCCAATGGGGCGCCTTCTACGGCACCGATCTGGACTTGCAGCTGCGCCGCCGCGGCATCAAATCCGTAGTCTTGGGCGGCATATCCACCAATATCGGCGTGGAATCCACCGCCCGCGCCGCCTGGGAGCACGGCTATGAGCTGGTGATCGCCGAAGACGTCTGCAGCGCGCAGAACGCGGAAATGCACCGTTTCGCGTTCGAACACATCTTCCCGCGTTTGGCGCGGGTGCGCGACACCGGCGAAATTCTTGCCGCGCTCGAGCGGTAACGTTAAGTTGTAGCCTGATAAGCCAAGCACAAGTAAAGGAAGACGACGCCGTGATCTACATCGGACTGCCGCAGTGGCAACATTCAGCCTGGAATCGTATCGGGCTGCGTGATTTGGCGGATTACAGCCGCTACTTCAACTGCGTGGAAGGCAACACCACCTTCTACGCGCTGCCGAAACTGGAAATCGTGCAGCGCTGGCGCGACATGACCGGCGACGATTTTCGCTTCTGCTTCAAATTCCCGTCGGACATCAGCCACAAGGCCGCCCTGCGCAACTGCGCCGCCGAGCTACAGGCGTTTTACCACTGCCTGAGCCCGGTACATCAGCGCATCGGCCAATTGTGGCTGCAGCTGCCCGCCGCCTTCGGCCCCGATGAGCTGCCGCGCATGTGGCAGTTCTTCGAAAGCCTGCCGCAGGAGTTCACCTACGGCGTAGAAGTGCGTCATCCGGCGTTTTTCGCCAAGGGCGAGGAAGAGCGCGCGTTGAATCAGGGGTTACACCAGCGCGGCATCAATCGGGTGATCCTCGACAGCCGCCCGGTGCATCACGCCGCCCCCAATACCGCCGCCGTGCGCGATGCCCAGCAGAAAAAACCGAAGCTGCCGGTACACGCTCTGGTCACCGCCGACCAACCGTTGGTGCGCTTTATCGGCGGTGACCAACTGGCCGATAACCTGCGCTGGTTCGAAGCCTGGCAACAAAAACTGCCGCTGTGGCAGCAACAGCATCAGCCCTATCTGTTTATTCATACGCCGGACAACGGCGATTCGCCCCAGCAGGCGCAAAAAATTTGGCAGCAGTTGCGCCTGGCGATCCCTGATTTGCCTGCGCCGCCAGACTGGCCAGAACAAGATGCTCTGTTTTGACCTATTAATCTGACCAATAACATCAAATATTTCCCCGCGACAGTGAATACAATGACGGCTATGATGCTGGCTGCCAGTTTTGGTTAGGGAACGGAGTTAAAAATGGTAAGCGCGCTTTATGTGGTGCTCGGCGCATTGTTGTTGATCAAACTCTCTTATGACGTAGTCAGGTTAAGGATGCAGTACCGCGTAGCCTACGGCGACGGCGGTTTCTACGAATTGCAGACTGCCATCCGCGTGCATGGCAACGCCGTTGAATACATTCCTATCGCTGCCGTATTGCTGGTGATCATGGAAATGAACGGCGCGGAAATCTGGATGATTCACCTCTGCGGCCTGATGCTGATGGCCGGACGGCTGGTGCATTACTACGGTTTACGCAACCGCGAGGTGCGCTGGCGCCGTTCAGGTATGGCCGCGACCTATATCTCTTTGTTGTTGATGGTTCTGGCAAATATCTTCTATCTGCCTTGGGATCTGATTTTCAGCCTGCACTGATCCCGTTTTATCATCAGGCGGCCGCGCCGCCTGCTTCCGCTCCGCTTTTTTGCGCTTTTCTGTTAGACTACGCAGCTTCGAATTCTGAACTGATTTGCCGCTATGCCAAACCGCGATACTCTTTTCTCCGCCCCCATCGCCAAACTGGGCGACTGGACCTTCGACGAACGCGTCGCCGAAGTGTTCCCCGACATGATCCAACGCTCCGTTCCCGGCTATTCCAACATCATCTCGATGATCGGCATGCTGGCCGAACGTTTTGTGCAACCCGACAGCCGGGTGTATGACCTGGGCTGCTCGCTGGGCGCGGCGACGCTGTCAATGCGGCGGAATATCAAGGTGCCCGGCTGCAATATCATCGCCGTCGACAATTCGCCGGCGATGGTGGAACGTTGCCGCCGCCATATTGACGCCTTCCGCGCCGACACGCCGGTTGAGGTTATCGAAGCCGACATTCGCGACATCGACATCGAAGACGCCTCGATGGTGGTACTGAACTTTACGCTGCAGTTCCTCGAGCCGGCCGATCGCCTGCGCCTGCTGGAGAAAATCTATCGTGGCCTGCGCCCGGGCGGCGCGCTGGTGCTGTCGGAAAAATTCAGCTTTGAAGACGCCGAAGTCGGCGAGCTGCTGTTCAACATGCACCACGATTTCAAACGCGCCAACGGATACAGCGAGCTGGAGATCAGCCAAAAACGCAGCATGCTGGAAAACGTGATGCTGACCGATTCGGTGGAGGCGCACAAGGCGCGTCTGCAACAGGCCGGATTCGAGCATGCCGAAGTGTGGTTCCAGTGCTTCAACTTCGGTTCGCTGATCGCCCTGAAAGCGGGGGATGCGCAATGATCGAATTCGGTGATTTCTATCAGCGCATTGCCAAGAGCCCCCTCAGCCACTGGCTGGATACGCTGCCCGCGCAGCTGAGCGCCTGGCAACGCGAATCGCTGCACGGCAAATTCAAGCAGTGGTTCAACTCGGTGGAGCATTTGCCGACGCTGACCCCCACCCGTCTCGATCTGCTGCACGGCGTGCGCGCTGAGATGGAGCCTGGCCTGTCGCCGGGCCAGCTTGAAGGCGTCGAGAAAATGCTGCGCACCCTGATGCCGTGGCGTAAAGGGCCGTTCTCGCTGTATGGCATCGATATCGATACCGAATGGCATTCCGACTGGAAGTGGGATCGCGTGCTGCCGCATATCTCCCCGTTGGCCGGACGCACCATTCTCGACGTCGGCTGCGGCAGCGGTTATCACCTGTGGCGCATGATCGGCGCCGGCGCACACTTTGCCGTAGGCATCGATCCGATGCAGCTGTTCCTGTGCCAGTTTGAAGCGGTGCGCAAACTGTTGGGCGGCGATCAGCGCGCCCACCTGCTGCCGCTCGGCATCGAGCAGTTGCCGGAACTGGCGGCGTTCGACACCGTGTTCTCGATGGGCGTCCTGTATCATCGCCGCTCGCCGCTCGATCATCTGTATCAGTTGAAAAATCAGCTGGTAGCTGAAGGCGAACTGGTGCTGGAAACGCTGGTGGTGGAAGGCGATCGCCACCAGGTGCTGGTGCCGGGCGACCGTTATGCGCAGATGCGCAACGTGTATTTCATTCCTTCCGCCGAAGCGCTGAAATGCTGGCTGGAGAAATGCGGCTTCGTCGACGTGAAAATCGCCGATATGTGCGTCACCAGCCTCGAAGAACAGCGCCGTACAGACTGGATGACCAGCGAGTCGCTGGCTGAATTCCTCGACCCGAACGACCGCAGCAAAACGGTTGAAGGCTATCCTGCGCCGCTGCGCGCCGTGTTGGTTGCCAAAAAACCTTAAACGTCGATGCGCCGGTCACTCCCGTCGGCGCGTCCTGCCCCTCTATTTTTCTTCGCCCCGCCTCGGGTGTTGATTCTGCCCGCCGTGTAAAGCGTGCGGTCCGCCGCGAATGTTTACTTGCCTTGAACCATAAACGACGGCAGAATCGCTAACTATTCCATTAATAGCGCCCTGCAGAAAAGACATGCTCAAACAGCTTTCTCGTTATATTTCTGTTGGCCTACTCAATACGCTAATTCATTGGTGCGTTTTTGCGATTTTTGTCTATGGTGCCGCCGTGAATCAAGGCAGCAGCAATTTGATCGCATTCTGCATCGCCGTAACGTTTTCTTTTTTTGCCAACTGCAGATTTACATTCAAATCCCACGCGACCCTCGGTCGTTATCTCATGTATGTTGTGTTTCTGGGTGCGTTAAGTTTCGCGACCGGCATGACTTCGGATAAATTCAATTTTCCGCCTGTCGTGACTTTGGTGAGCTTTTCCGCTCTCAGCCTGTGCTTAGGATTTTTCTATTCACGATATCTCGTCTTCAAGGAAATGAAATGATGCGGATCTCATTGGTTGTTCCTGTTTTTAATGAAGAAGCGACGATAAACGAATTCTATCGGGCGGTCAGGGAATTTACGCCGCTACACGACTACGACGTTGAAATCATTTTTGTTAACGACGGCAGCAGAGATAGCACGGCAGCGATCGTCGCCACGCTGGCGAAAAACGATCGTCTGGTATCCAAAATCAACTTTACACGCAACTTCGGTAAAGAAGCGGCGCTGTTCGCTGGCCTGGAGCACGCGTCCGGAGATGTTGTGATCCCCATCGACGTCGATCTGCAAGATCCGATCGAAGTCATTCCTCTGTTGCTGCAACGTTGGGAAAAAGGCGCAGACATCGTGCTGGCGAAAAGGCGTACCCGCAACCGCGACGGTCTTTTCAAACGCACTATGGCGGAATGGTTCTATTTCTTGCACAACAAAATAAGTAAACCGCGGATCGAAGAAAACGTGGGCGACTTCCGGCTGCTCTCGCGCCGCACCGTCGAAAACATCCAAAAGATGCCGGAACGCAACCTTTTCATGAAAGGGATCCTCTCCTGGGTGGGCGGTAAAACTGATATCGTCGAGTACGACAGGGCGCCACGCAGCGCCGGCACCTCAAAATTCAACGGTTGGCGCCTGTGGAACCTGGCGCTTGAAGGCATCACCAGCTTCTCTACCGTGCCGCTGAGGGTATGGTCTTACATCGGTTTATCCGTCGCAACGCTGTCCTTTTTGTATGGCGCTTATATGATTATCGACAAGCTTATCTGGGACAACCCGGTAAAAGGCTACCCTTCATTGCTGGTTTCCATCCTCTTTCTCGGAGGCGTGCAACTAATCGGCATCGGCGTCCTCGGTGAATATATCGGCCGGATCTACATCGAAAGCAAAGGGCGGCCCCGGTATATTATTGAAGATGAGCCGGATGATAAGGATAAGCAATAAGCGCCGGAGGTCGATAATGCCGCTTCTTGGCGGCTGGAACTAATCCTAAATAGCGAGAAAACCTGTAATATTCTTATATATCACCGGTTTTATTCTGCCTATACTGCTGGACCGACAGGCGTAGCTCACCTTCAGGGCGAACCGAAGAACGACGCGATAGCATAATGAAATATCGGATGGGTGAAATGGATCAAATGACGCGGAACTATTTATTGCTGGCCAGCTTTTTTTGTTTGTTCTATACCTTCCCGCTCCTTATTTCCGATGGCTATTATATCGATGATCTCGGCCGTTCCATTCACGGTTTCGCTCACTGGACCGCTAACGGCCGCCCCGCCGCCGATATGATAATGATTCTGTTAAACGCCGGTATGCCGCTGACCGATACATCCCCTTTACCCCAATTGATGGCGGTGATGGTATTCATCGTTGTCGGCCGGCATGTCGGAAAAACTTTTTTTGATGGCAACACGCTGCTTAGCGCGTTGGCGGCATTGTCGTTAATCGCCAGCCCCTACCTGCTGGAAAATTTGTCCTATCGATTTGACGCGTTAACCATGAGCCTGAGTATCGCCCTAGCGATATTCTCAGCCACGTTACAAACCCGATACGCCGCCGCCATTGAGATCTCATTTAAAACCGCGTTGCTTATATTGGTGCTTTCGCTCTACCAGGCATCAATCAACATTTATCTCGCATTTACAGTGATCTTGCTTGTTCATCAAGCCAGAGAAAATCTGGCGCCAAAAGTCATCTTCAGCACCCTGCTAAAATCCTTAGCGGCGCTCGCCCTCGGCGTTTTAATCTATTCCAAGCTCATCGTGCGAAAAACCATCTCCGGCAGTTACAGCATTGAGCACAGCGAAGCTACCTTTGACATACACACCTTATTCGCCAACTTTACGGCCTATAACGCTCAAGCGCTGGGCCTGTTCAAAAACGCCGGCTTCTTGTATCTGTTTGCACTGTATTTGGCGCTGATCGTCATCGCGGTAGGCATCATCGCCGTGCGTTACCTGAAAAACAACGGCGCGGGCATCGCCACGCTCGCCATCGCCGGCGCCATCCTGGCGTCGCCGCCGTTGCTTCTGCTCAGCACCTCGGGCGTTTTGCTATTTCTCAAAATGCCGGTTCTTTCACCACGCGTCTTGGTGGGGTTTGTCTCCGTCATCTTTTTCATTCTCTACGGCGTAGCGAGCCTGTTCGCCAAACGGTATCGTTCTGCGGCGCCGCTGCTGGTGTTGCCGCTGTTTATGTTGCTTACCAGTCTGGCCTACAGCTATTCAGCGGCGTTGCAGAAACAGCGCGATCTGGAAACCTACCTCGCCCGGCGCATCGCTGAAGATTTATATACGCTGAAATATGACGTCAAACGCGACAAAGTGATCATCACGGGCAAAGCCCCCTATGCCGTGGTCACCGCTCATTCCATCGAAAAATTTCCCATTCTCGAAGCCTTGATTCAACGGAACCTGATACGTTGGATATGGAGTTACACGGCGCTTGAACATAACGTATTTTTGCAGGGAACCAAAATGCCGCCGCAACAAGATTTCAATCTCGCCCTGGCAGGAGTGACGCAGGAAAATCAGGTTTTGGATCGGGATATGTATTCAATCAACGAGGTCGGCATTTACAAAGTCATTTCGTTGAAAGAGAACCGTTGAACGTTGCAGGTTTCCCCCTGCCCGATTTTGGCGCTCAGGGGCTGGCAGCGCTGCCCCTGAGCCGCCGTGTTTACGGCTTGCCGGCGTCTGCGATGCGCAACTCATACACCATCGTCGCGTTCGGCGGGATCTGCGGCGCATAGCCCGTTTCACCGTATGCCAACTCCGGCGGCACCACCATCGTCAATGTGCCATGATTTTTCAGATGGCCGATCGCCTCACGGAATAACGGCGGATAGGCGGAAAGCGGCTGAGACATCACCTTTCCACTGCGATCCATATCCTGAATCACGCTGCCGTCGGTCAAGCTCTCTTTCACCACGATATCCACCCGCGCGTTTTCCGCAATGGTTTCATCCCCCATATAATCGATGCGATACCAGAAGCCGGCTGGCGATTTCTGCGTGCCCTTCTTCTTTTTGAACTCGGCAACGAACGCTTCGCCTTTGCTGGTTTGCGTCTTCGCCGCCTGGCTTCTGGCGTCGTTCACCGCTTTTTCCGACTCCGCCAATGCGCTGGCCAGCTGCGCATCGCTTAACTGGTAATGGCCGTTGAAGGTATCAATTACGCCCGCCAGCAGCACGGTTTTATCGGGTGTGATGCCCCAATTTTTACGCTCCGCCAGCATCGTTTGAATGTCGCGCCCCAGGGCGACGCCGGCAGCATAGCTCTGTTGTTCCGGCTTTTTCTTCAGTGTTTTCACCTCCGGCAACCATTTGGCCCGCGATCTCAGCCCGCTCAGTTCGTCTTGCAAAGCTTGCTGAGCCTGATGGGCGGCAGCCAGCTCCGTTGCCGTTTTATCCGCCCGTTGCGTCGCTTCATCCCTCTTCTGCGCTGCCTGCGCGCTTTCCGCCATCACCGCCGCCAGACGTTGTTCCAGCGTTTTGGCCTGCTCGGTTTGCGTTTTGTTTTTTTCCTGCAGTTGCGCCAACTGCCGCTGCAGTTCCTCCGTCGCTTTGGCGGCTTCTATCGCCTGCTTTGCCAGCGCCGCCTTCAGGCTGTTCTCTTGCCGCTCGGCCTGCTGGCGTTGGTCATCACGCTCTTTTTGCAGCGCTGCCAGTTGCTGCTGAAGTTCCCCCGTCGCTTTGGCGGTCTCGATCTTTTGCTGCTCCAGCGCCATCTTCAGGTTTTTCTCCTGTTGTTCGGCCTGTTGGCGTTGGACACCCTGTTCTTTCTGCAGTTGTGCCAGCTGCCGCTGCCGTTCCCCCGTCAACTTGGCGGCTTCGGCCTTCTGTCGTTCCAGCTCAGCGGCGGCCGCTTTTTTGTCCTGCTCATAAAGCTGACGCGCTTTATCGTTGGCGGTTTGCGCCGCCGCCAGCTTCTCCTCCCAAACCTGCTGCCGAACGTTTTCCGCCGGTTTAGGCAAGGCCGCCAGCCGTTGTTCCAGCAAGGCAATGCGCCGATCTCGCTCCGCGGTTTGTTGCTTTTGCCGCGCTAACGCGGCTTGCGCTTCGGCAATCTGCGCCTGAGCCTTGCGCTCCTGCGGCGTCAGATTCAGCGCCTGTCGCACGCCGCTGGCGAAGTCGCTCAAGGCGCTCAGATCGGGAGCAGGTGCCGGTTTATCGGCAGCCGTCAGGGATGACGCAACGCGCAGCGCGGTCAGCTCCTGCTGCAGTGATTGAATAGCGGCTTGCTGTTGTTCCAATCGAGTCTCTTTCTCACGCAGCGCCTTTTGCAACTGCGTCAGTTGCTTTCTCTGCGCAGCCGTTTCACGAATCTGAACCGGCCGGGACGCCGGCTTTTGGGTTTCCTGAGATGGGGTAACCACGGTATCAGCCGCCGGTGCGTCCTGCCGCTGATAACGCTCGGCAAACTGCAATAACGCCGGCACATCGTCATCCGCCGCGGCCACCGCCGGCGCAAACGCCAGCGGTATCATCAGGCTCAATAATGCCTTTCTTGCACGAGGGGTCATTGGGCGCGTTCTCCGCGCTCAGCCAGGCCGGTCATCATGGCAGAACTGATGTCTGCACAGAGACGGCTGGTGCGATAACGATACAGCGCGTCGACGGTTTCCTGCGTGCCCGTGTTGACCCGCTGACGTACCCCGGCATACTGCGCGGCGCCGCTCATCAAGGTATCGAACTCGCGTTTGAATTTCTGATATTTCTCGTTATCCATGCCGCGCATGGCATCCAGTTCGCGCTGGCACTGTTGCATGCGCTCGGCCTCACGCTGCCGCTTATCTTGCTCCGCAACTTCTTCTGCGCTGGGCGGCTTACTCAATGTAGAAACGGGCCGCTTGGCGGTCTGGCAGCCGGTCAGGGCCAACGTCAGTAAAAGCGCCGCGATCCAACAGTGTGCCGTTCGGGTCATTATCATTATCTCCTTGTTAAGTCCGCCGCCAACGCGCTCTGCAGTCGAGCTGACGGCTCTCCTCATTGATGCTGTGATGTTCCGGCCATCAGCCAAGCTGTGTTCGGACATGAAAATGCAGACGCAGCATTGAGAGGCATGGCGCCAATCATTTACTGCATCAATACATATCAAAAAATCATTTAATATTATGATATTAAAAGGATTTTAACTCACAAACTTATCAGCAGGACATGACGATCGCAAGAAGAGATGGGGGGTTGGTCGACCGAGATACCGCGTTGAAACGGGCGAATGGTCTTTACAAAACATAAAAAAAGCCCCGGCAAAACGCCGGGGCCTGGTACTTGCGTGATCGCCGAGGGCTCAGTGACACGCAAAGGGGTCTTACGACCCGGAAACCGGTTGTCAAACGCGGCTAACTGCGTGCTTATGCGCTTTGCGCCAGAGGATCAACCAAGGCCAGCGCGTTTTTCATCGCCTCCACCATTTCGCCATCCACGCAATAATGGCTAAATTCGTCAAACTCATTATCGGAGCACATGGTGACGCCCGCCTTGCGATAACGCATGGTCGACGGCACCAGATGGCCGGAAGAGCTGTGCAGTTCATGCAGGCCGATATCGACAAACTTGTGCAGATTGCTGAGGCGCACGCCGGCACCCGCCATGATCACCGGGCCCTGGCTGGCCTGGCACAAATCGCGCAGCAGCGGCAGGCCAAGTTCGGCGCTCTGCTGCTGGCCGGAGGTCAGAATGCGCGCCACCCCCAGCTCGGTCAGTTGCTCCAGCGCCACCATCGGGTTCTGGCACATGTCGAACGCGCGATGGAAGGTCACCGCCATGCCCTCGCACAGCCTCATCACTTCGCGCATGCGCGGCAGATCGATGTGCCCTTCGTCGTCCAGCATGCCAACCACCACGCCGGGGAACCCCATCTCGCGAATTTGGCGGATATCTTGTTTGATCACTTCGAAATCCACCGCGCCGTAGCAGAAATCGCCACCGCGCGGGCGAACGATCGGATGCACCGGGATCGCAACCCGCTCACGCGCCAGACGCAGCGTGCCATAGCTCGGCGTCAATCCCCCTTCGCTCTGGCTGGCGCACAACTCGATGCGATCGGCGCCCGCCCGTTCGGCCGTCAGCGCACAGTCGACGCTAAAGCAACAAACTTCCAGTTTTATCATTGTCACCCCCAGATAACGGCCAACATACGGCGGCAATTGTTCATTTCTTCATTTCTCACGTAGGCTCATGCATAGGCATAAACCGGCTCAGGGTTATCACTATGGCATTCAATTTTGATCAATGGGTAGACCGCAGTCACAGTGACAGCGTTAAGTGGGATAAATATCGCGGCAGCGACATCATCCCGCTTTGGGTCGCCGACAGCGATTTCACCTCACCGCCGGCGGTGATCGAAGCCTTGCAGCGCCGCGTAGCACACGGCGTATTCGGCTACACCCACCCATCCCCTGATCTTATCGAGGTTTTTACCCGCCGCATGGTAGAGCGCTATGATTGGCACATCAAGCCTGAATGGATCATTTTCCTGCCTGGCCTGGTGTGCGGCCTGAACCTGTGCGTGCGGGCCTGCACCGAAGAACATCAGAGCACGCTGGCCCCCTCGCTCATTTATCCGCCGTTTCGCAAAGCGGCCAAATTCGCCGGGCGTAAACACCTTCCGGTATCGCTAACAGCGGTCAACCAGCGTTGGGGACTGGATTTTTCCTCGATGCATGATCAGCTCAACGGCAACGAAAAACTCCTGTTGCTGTGCAACCCGCAGAATCCCGGTGGCACCGTGTATCGCCGAGAGGAGTTGTTGCAGCACCATCAATTCGCTCGCGAACATGATTTAATCGTCTGTTCGGATGAAATCCACTGCGAACTGCTGCTTGAGCCCGGCGCGCGGCATATCCCCTTCGCCACCCTGAATGAAGACGCGGCCCAACGCAGCGTGACGCTGATGTCACCGTCAAAGACGTTTAACCTCGCCGGGCTCGGCGCCTCAATGGCGATCGTTCCCAACGAAGCATTGCGACAAAAGCTGAAACGCGCGCGCAGCGGCATCGTGCCGGAGGTCAATCTGTTGGCGCTGGCGGCGGCGCAGGCGGCTTATCAATACGGACAACCCTGGCTGGATGAGCAGTTGATTTATCTGCGCGCCAATCGCGATTGGCTGACAAAACGTATCAACGCCATGCCGGGATTGACGTTGCTGCCCGTCGAGGCCACCTACCTGGCCTGGATAGACTGCAGCGCGCTGCCGGTAGATAACCCGCATCAGTTCTTCGAACGTGCGGGCGTTGGGTTAAGCGCCGGCTTGGACTTCGGCGATCGGCGCTTTGTACGGCTTAACTTTGGTTGCCGATGGGCCCTGCTCGATGAAGCGCTCGAGCGCATGGCGCGAGCCTGTGCGGCGCTGCCTGGCTAACTTTGTTCGCTGGCGACGATGTCTCGAATGGAATACGGATGAAACTTGATCGTGACCGTTCCGTCGGTGATGGCCAGCGTCGGGTTCGGTAGCCGCTCGCCCTCGCCTTTTGGCGAGCTTTGCTTCAGCTTGATCCCCGGCGCCAACAATGCCTCATCGGCAAGGTGGCTCAACGCCCGAGCGTACAGCGTCTGAGGATCGCCACTGAGCACTAATTCGACGTGTTCCCAGCCTTCGTGCGGATAGCGCTTCTCCCCAGGATACGGCAGCTCGATGCAGTCTATCCGCCACGGCCCTACGGCCAGCGGCTGAGACAAATCGAACAGACAGATAGGCCGCCCGTTTATCATCGATTCGGATAGCAGTGTCCCGCACTGCATCAGCCCCTGGCGCCAACGTTCGGCGGTGGCATTCTGGTGACAGCGCAGGGAGATGTGATCGGCGGTGAACGCGGCCAGATCAAGCCGCAATTTAGCGGCAAATTGATGCAGCGCCTGCTCGAAACGCGGCAAATCGAGCGTCAGATCGTTCAGTTCGGCAACGGTCGACAAGATGGCCATAAAATCCTCAATACTCAGGAATAGCGGTTGTTCAGACGGCGTAATTTACACGACCGCACCGCCGCCCACCATCTTTACCCGGCCTATGCGCGCATTTTACCTGTTTCGCATCCTTTCGCCGTAATGCTGGCGCGGCGGTGCATGCCTGAGGATAAACCGCCAAATAGCGCACTCTCGGTCTAAATCGAGGTATATTCCTATGAAAAGAAACATTAATCTTACGGCGGCAAAGAAGCGTCACCACCCCGTGACTGCGGTAATGAACACCGCATGGCATTGATCAAAAAGGGAAAAAAGCATTCGCCGTCGTGCAAAATAAATGATGCCGAATTTTGAGATATCCTGTGAGAAATCAAAGCACTCTCATTCATCCTAAGGGTTATCTTAAATGACAGCCAACGCATTGATTCATAATAACGGCTCCGTTATTTTAGATTGAAATTCAATATCGGATATCGCCATGCTTCTTTTACTTTTGTCTCTGCCTCTGCTCGCTATCGCCGCGTATGCTATTTATCGTCACATAAAACAGCGTCAAACAAACACGCTGGGAAACGGACGCAGAAATAAAAAGCGCTGAATCATACAGCATCCGTATTTTACTCTTTCTCTCGACACCTGCTTTTTTTTCTCCCCGCCGCTTACTCTCCTCTCGCCCGCGCACCGACTTACGCCAACTGCTGACGGGCTCCGTCAGATCGGTTACAATTACAGGCTGTTTTGTGGCGGTCGCCCATCGCGCCCGCCACCGTTGAATCCCGCAGGGGCTGGCTTCAGCCCCTCGTTCGTCATTAAGGTAACCCGGTGAATATTCAGGTTCTTCTTTCAGATAAAGTCAGCCAAGCGCTGATCGCCGCTGGCGCGCCAGCCGATTGCGAAGCGCAGGTCCGCCCTTCCGCCAAGGCGCAGTTTGGTGATTACCAGGCCAACGGCGTGATGTCAGTCGCCAAAAAGCTGGGCATGCCGCCCCGTCAGCTGGCGGAAAAAGTGGTGCAACTGCTGGATCTCGGCGACGTCGCCGGTAAAGTGGAAATCGCCGGTCCCGGCTTTATCAACATTTTCCTGAACAGCGATTGGGTCGCCCGCCAGGCCGATCAGGTGCTGAACGCGCCGAAGCTGGGCATTGCGCCGGTTGAGCCCCAAACCATCGTTATCGACTACTCCGCACCGAACGTGGCGAAAGAGATGCACGTCGGCCACCTGCGTTCCACCATCATCGGCGACGCCGCGGCGCGTACCCAGGAATTTTTGGGCCATAAAGTGATTCGCGCCAACCACGTCGGTGACTGGGGCACTCAGTTCGGCATGTTGATTGCCTACCTGGAAAAAATGCAGAACGAAAACGCCAGCGACATGGGCCTGTCCGATTTGGAACAGTTCTATCGCGAAGCCAAAAAACACTACGACGAAGACGCCGAGTTCGCCGAGCGCGCGCGCGCTTACGTCGTGAAGCTGCAGGGCGGCGATCAGTACTGCCTGAAAATGTGGCGCAAGCTGGTCGACATCACCATGGCGCAAAACCAGCTGACCTATAACCGCCTCAACGTCACGCTGACCGAAGACGACGTGATGGGCGAAAGCCTGTATAACGCGATGCTGCCGGGCATCGTCGCCGATCTGAAAGCCAAAGGGCTGGCGGTGGAAAGCGAAGGCGCCACCGTGGTGTTCCTCGACGAATACCAGAACAAGGACGGCGACCCGATGGGCGTCATCATCCAGAAAAAGGATGGCGGCTACCTCTACACCACCACCGATATCGCCTGCGCCAAGTATCGCTACGAAACGCTGGGGGCCAACCGCGTTCTGTATTACATCGACTCCCGTCAGCATCAGCACCTGATGCAGGCCTGGACCATCGTGCGCAAGGCCGGTTATGTGCCGGAGTCCGTCTCGCTGGAACACCACATGTTCGGCATGATGCTGGGCAAAGACGGCAAGCCGTTCAAAACCCGCTCAGGCGGCACGGTGAAGCTCTCCGATCTGCTGGATGAAGCCATCGAACGCGCCGAACAGCTGATCGCCGGCAAAAACCCGGACATGCCGCAAGACGAAATGAAGACCGTGGCCCGCGTGGTCGGCATCGGCGCAGTGAAATACGCCGATCTGTCGAAAAGCCGCACCACCGACTATGTCTTCGACTGGGACAACATGCTGGCCTTCGAGGGTAATACCGCGCCTTATATGCAATACGCCTATACCCGTGTGGCATCGGTATTCAAGCGCGCCGGGATCGACGAAAGCAGCCTGACACTGCCGCTGACGCTGACCGAAGAGCGTGAAATTGCGCTGGCTACCCGCCTGCTGCAGTTCGAAGAGGTGCTCACCACCGTCGCACGTGAAGGCACGCCTCACGTCATGTGCAGCTACCTGTATGATCTGGCCGGCTTGTTCTCCGGCTTCTACGAGCACTGCCAGATCCTGAACGCCGACAGCGAAGAAACCCGTCAGAGCCGCCTGAAGCTGGCGCTGCTGACCGCTAAAACGCTGAAAACCGGCCTGGATACGCTGGGCATCGAAACCGTCGAACGTATGTAAGCCGCACCGCGCGGAAAGTAAAAAGGTCGCCAAGGCGACCTTTTTTTGTTCTTGCATTCGGCTCAGGCGACGCGGCGCGCAAAATCACGCGGGCGGAAGCCCAACCCGGCCAGCACGCCAAAGTAGGCCACGACACCGGCCACCACCACCGCCGCCAAACGCAGCAAACGTTCCAGCATATTGCCCTGATCCCAGGCCGGCATCAGCCACATCACGCCAATCAGCACCGCCGACATCGCCAGCACGGCGATCACCAGCTTAGTGAGGAACAGCGCCCAACCCGGCTGTGGCTGGAAGATCTTCTGCTTGCGCAGCTGCCAATACAGCAGCGAGGCGTTCAGGCAAGCCGCCAAGCCGATCGACAACGCCAGGCCGGCATGCTTCAGCGGACCAATAAACGCCAGGTTCATCACCTGCGTCATGATCAGCGTGATGATAGCGATCTTGACCGGCGTTTTGATGTCCTGCCGCGAATAGAAGCCCGGCGCCAGCACTTTAACCACGATCAGCCCCATCAGCCCCACCGAGTAAGCCACCAGCGCGCGTTGCGTCATCGCCGCGTCAAAGGCGCTGAACTTGCCGTACTGGAACAGCGAGACGGTCAACGGTTTGGCCAAAATGCCCAGCGCGATGGCGCTCGGCAACGCCAGCAGGAAACACAGGCGCAGCCCCCAATCCATCAGGCGCGAATACTCGTCGTGGTTGCCGCTCGAGAAGCTTTTGGCCAGCGACGGCAGCAGGATGGTGCCCAATGCCACGCCCAACACGCCGGAAGGAAATTCCATCAGGCGGTCGGCGTAGTACATCCAGGACACCGAGCCGGATACCAGGAACGATGCGAAGATAGTGTTGATGATCAGCGAGATTTGACTGACCGACACCCCAAGGATCGCCGGCCCCATCTGACGCATTACCCGCCAGACTCCGGCATCGCCCAATTTGATGCGCGGCAGCACCAGCATGCCGATCTTGCGCAGGTGCGGCAGCTGGTAGCCCAGTTGCAGCACGCCGCCCACTACCACCGCCCACGCCAGCGCCAGCACCGGCGGGTGGAAATACGGCGCGGCGAACAGCGCGAAGCCAATCATGCTGACGTTAAGCAGCGTTGGCGCAAAGGCCGGGATCGAGAAGCGGTTCCAGGTATTGAGGATCGCCCCCACCAGCGACGCCAGCGAGATCAACAGAATATAGGGGAATGTGATGCGCAGCAGCGCCGACGTCAGGGCAAACTTGTCGGGCGTATCGGTAAAGCCCGGCGCGGTGAGATAGATAACCCAGGGCGCGGCCAACATCCCCAGCACCGTCACCACCGCCAGCACCAGCGTCAGCAGCCCGGAGACATAGGCGATAAAAGTGCGTGTCGCCTCGTCGCCCTGCTGGCTTTTGTATTCGGCCAGGATCGGCACGAAGGCCTGCGAAAATGCCCCTTCGGCAAAGATACGGCGTAACAGATTCGGGAGTTTGAACGCCACGAAGAAGGCGTCCGTTGCCATGCCGGCCCCGAACACCCGCGCGACGATCGCATCGCGGGCAAAGCCCAACACCCGCGAAAACATCGTCATCGAGCTGACGGCAGCCAAGGATTTGAGTAGGTTCATGTGGTTGTCTGATAGGTACCGTAAATATCAACGCCTGCAACAGCAGGCGTCAGTGAAACAATCGGCTCAGTTTACGCATCCGGAAAAGAATAGCTACCGCCAGATGTTACATAGAGTTATCCCGCAGCAAACGCTCGACCACCCGCTGGGCAAGCAGCGCCTGTTCGCCGCCGGTTTCCGGCGCACTCTGATTGGCGACGGCATCAAGGAAATGCCGCACCGCACCGTCGAAGCCGCGTTGCACCAGCGTGCTTTGCCAGCCCGGCACCGGTTGTTCCAACTCGCCCTGCGCATCTTCACGCAGCCAGTGGCGCATATCGGTCAACTGATACAGCGCGCCGTCTGTCACCGCCTGCACGCTTTCGCGCTGGCTGCCGCCGCGGCGATGCATGCTGGTCGTCACCTGCGTATCGCCGCAGGCGAAGTGATGCTCGGCGTACAGCATTTCGCCTGCGGCGTTGGTGCGCACGCTGCCGCTCAGCAGTTGCTCGCCGCCGCCCGCCAGCCACAGCGCCGTGTCCACCACGTGCAGATAATCATCCAACAGGGTAAAACGCAGATCGTGCGGGCCGACGCTGTCCGCCCGATGTTTATCCATGCGAATGGAGGCCGGCTGGTTCATTTGCTGCTTGAGCTGCCGGTAAAGCGGCGCGAAACGCCGGTTGAACCCCACCATCAGCGTTTTGCCTCGCCGCTCGGCCAGCTCAAGCAACTGCTCGCCCTGCTCCAGCGTCTCCGCCAGCGGTTTATCGACGTAAACGTGCACGCCGCGGTTCAGCAGCTCGCCTATTACCGAAAAATGGCTGGCGGTGCTGCTGTGAACAAAGACCGCGTCGCACTGTTCGGCCAGGCTGTCCAGCCGGGAGAAACAGGCCATGCGGTAGCTGTCGCACAGCGGCTGCGCTTTTTGCTGATTGGGCGAAAAACCGCCCACCAGCGTCCAGTCCGCCGCCTGGCTGAGGATTGGCAGATAAGCCTTCTGCGCGATACTGCCCAATCCCACCACGCCTACACGCAATTTAGTCATTCGCATCCCTCACCAACAGGTGTTGCAACTGCCGTTTCAGTTCCGCCACTTCGCTTTCCAATGCGCTAACCCTGGCGCTCAGTTCGCCATCGAACGCCGCCGGCGGCGCTTCATCAATCTGGCCGCTGAACAGATGCATGAATCGGCTTTCGCGCTTGCCCGGCTCACGCGCCAGGCGCACCACAAACGGGCCATCTTCCCGGGTGGCCAGCTGTTGCAGCACCTGTTCAACCTCGCTGACATCGCTGAACTCGTGCATTCGGTTGGTGCGCGTGCGCAGCTCGCCCGGCGTTTGCGCGCCGCGCAGCAGTAAGGTGGCGATCACCGCCAGTTCGGCGGGAGAGAGCTTCAGTTGGCCGAACTCGGAATTGCAAAACCGCTGCTCGTATTTCACAACCCGATTGCCGAACCCGCTGAGGGTGCGCAGGAAATGTTTGCGCAGCAACAGATCGAGCAGCTGCTGCACTTCGCTTTCGCTCAGATCCATCACCGGCTCGCGGTTGGTCTTTTGATTACAGGCCAGGGTAATGGCGTTAAGCGAAAGCGGGTATTGGTCCGGCGTCGTCACCTGTTTTTCCAACAAGCAGCCGATGACCCGGGCCTCTTTGGCGTTCAATTCATATTTCATCGTTTGGCCTCAACGTGGGGGTAGCCACTCTTTATTGGTGTATGCCGTCAAAACGTGGTCTTGCCACTGGCCGTCGATCAGCAGGTAATCCTTGGCGTAACCTTCGCGTTCGAATCCCAGACGCGTCAGCAATGCGCCGCTGCGCTGGTTGTGCGGCATATAGTTGGCCATGATGCGGTGCATGCGCTGTTGGCGCAGCATATAGCGGATGGCGGACTGCAAGGCTTCGAACATCAGCCCCTGCCCCTGCCATTTCTCCCCCAGCGAATAACCGAGGAAACAGGCGTGAAACGAACCGCGCAGCACGTTGCTGAAGTTCGCCACGCCGCGCACTTCCTGCTCTTCTGGATCGAGCAGGATAAAATAGTAGGCGCTGCCCTGCTTTTGCATTTCAGCGATCATCCCCAGACGCGCCTGCCAGCCGGAAGGATAACAATGGCTTTCGTCGCGCACCGGCTCCCAGGGTTTGAGAAAGGCTCGGTTCTCGGCATAATAATCCGCCAGACGATAGGCATCCCGTTCATGCACTAAACGGACCACCATCCGGTCGGTAGTAAGACGTACTTTTGGCGATGCAGAGCGGTAGCCGAACATCATTTCCCCCGCAGTCAAAACGGTTCGATAAGAAGTATTTATTGGGAAGCCGCGTGGATAATCATCCGATGCCGATCTGATGGCATGATTTTATTTTGCCAATAGCGCTTCAGAACCGCACTTCCCTGCATTCAATATAACCGTAGCCCGCCCCCGAGGTAAAACCTCGGTCGCTCAGTAAATCGCCGAATACGCGTTTTACGGCGTTTTTCCGCCCATTTTGCAGCACAGGTAACACCTTGACGATAAAAAAATATTATCTACTCCGCCCCTGTCGCCGTCCGGCAATTGGGTAGAGAATGGTGGAGTTGCCTTCCCCCTCTCTCTTAATTGCTCATGGTGATGCATGTCTCTGGTGTCGCAAGCGCGCAGCTTGGGTAAATATTTTCTGTTGCTCGACAACCTGCTGGTGGTTTTAGGCTTCTTTGTCGTGTTCCCGCTTATTTCGATCCGCTTCGTCGATCAATTGGGATGGGCGGCGCTGATCGTCGGCATCGCGCTGGGTTTACGTCAACTGCTGCAACAAGGGCTCGGCATCTTTGGCGGCGCGGTCGCCGATCGCTTTGGCGCCAAGCCGATGATCGTCACCGGCATGCTTCTGCGCGCCGCCGGTTTCGCCACCATGGCGATGGCCGATGCGCCGTGGATCCTGTGGTTCTCCTGCGCGCTGTCCGCCCTCGGCGGCACGCTGTTCGATCCGCCGCGCACCGCTTTGGTGATCAAACTGACCCGTCCGCACGAACGCGGCCGCTTTTTCTCGCTGTTGATGATGCAGGACAGCGCCGGCGCGGTAGTCGGCGCGCTGATCGGCAGTTGGCTGCTGCAGTACGATTTCCACTTTGTCTGCTGGGTCGGGGCGGCGATCTTCGTGCTGGCCGCCGGCTGGAACGCCTGGTTACTGCCGGCTTACCGCATCTCCACCGTGCGCGTGCCGATGAAAGAAGGCATGTTGCGGGTCGTGCGCGATCGCCGCTTCCTCACCTATGTCCTGACGCTGACCGGCTACTATATGCTGGCGGTACAGGTGATGCTGATGCTGCCGATCGTGGTCAATGAAATTGCCGGCTCACCGGCGGCGGTGAAATGGATGTATGCGATTGAAGCGGCGCTGTCGTTGTCGCTGCTCTATCCGCTGGCGCGTTGGGGAGAAAAACACTTCCGGCTTGAGCAGCGCCTGATGGCGGGCCTGCTGCTGATGACGCTCAGCCTGCTGCCGATCGGCCTCGCCAGCAGCCTGCAAGGCGTGTTCACGCTGATCTGCTGTTTCTACCTGGGTTCGATCATCGCCGAACCGGCGCGCGAGACGCTGAGCGCTTCGCTGGCCGATCCACGTGCGCGTGGCAGCTATATGGGCTTTAGCCGCCTTGGTCTGGCGCTGGGTGGCGCGTTAGGTTACACCGGCGGCGGCTGGATGTACGATACCGGACGCACGATGAACATGCCGGAGCTACCCTGGTTGCTGCTTGGGGCAGTGGGCTTCGCTACGTTGCTGGCGCTGTACTGGCAGTTCAGCCCGCGACGCAGTGCATCGATGATGCTGCGCGGCGGTTAACGCCATAGAAATCCGGCCGAATCGGCAACAGCTGCTATCCTGTTAGTAAAAACCCCCACAGGAGCCCGTCGGCATGAGCGAAGAAGCAAAATTACCGCAACTACTCGAACATATGATACTGAACTTGCGCATGATTTATGCGCGTTCCACCCTGGTGGAAAAGGCCCTGGCCCATATCCTCGCCAGCGACGCCGGCCTGAAAAACGATATTATCAAACAGCTGCAGGTCGTTACCGCCGCCAACGAACGTGACAAAATCGACCTGGAAGAAGCTCGCATTCACCTGATCGATGTGCTCAACTCGGTACCGGCCAAGAAATAACGCCCCCTAGCCCGCGCCGGTGCGCGGGCAATATCGCAATAACGCACCATCCAACACACGCACGTCAAGACAGCCTCGATAAGCTGTGGTAACTATTGCTGTTAAAACCTGACAACCCGGAGCAAGCATGAAACTGTTCATTTACGATCATTGCCCATTCTGCGTTAAAGCCCGCATGATTTTTGGCCTGAAACGTCTGCCGATTCGCCTGGTCACGTTGCTCAACGACGATGAGACGACTCCGTTCAACCTGATCGGCCAAAAAATGGTGCCTATCCTGGTCAAAGACAACGGCGAAGCGATGCCGGAAAGCCTGGATATCGTGCGCTATGTCGATAACCTGGACGGCAAGCCGGTGCTGACCGGCCGCACCAACCCGGCCATTGCCGAGTGGCTGCAGCGGGTCGGCGAGTACAGCGCAAAATTGCTGTTGCCGCGTATTGCGCATGCCGATTTCGAAGAGTTCGCCACCGACAGCGCCCGCCGTTATTTTATCGATAAAAAGCAGGCGTCAATCGGTGATTTCGCCGAGCATCTCGCCAACAGCGCCGATCTGATCGCCCAGTTGGAGGCCGATCTGCAAACCCTGTCCCCGCTGATCGTTTCCGCCGAAGCGGTAAACGGCGAACTGTCCGAGGACGATATCCACCTGTTCCCGCTGCTGCGCTCGTTGTCGATCGTCGCCGGGGTTGCGCTGCCGGAGAACGTGGAAACCTACCGCAACCGCATGGCGCAGCGCAGCGAGGTGCCGTTGCTGCTGGACATGGAACAATAACGTTTGAATAACCCAAAGGATAGAGCGTACTGATGCTGAAAATGGTGCTCGCCACCGCTCGCGATCGGGCGCGGCTGAAGGAAATTACCTCCGTTCTGATTCGTTACGGCCTGCAAGACGTTCTGCGTCTGCTGGGCCTGGGGGCTTTGCTGCGCGGCGCCCGCGCAGGATCCGTCCAACAGGACGCACAAACCCTGCCCGAGCGGCTGCGCGAAGCGCTCGAGGCGCTGGGCCCGACCTTCGTCAAATTCGGCCAGATCCTGGCCACGCGTTCTGATCTTCTGGATCCGGCCTGGACCAACGAACTGGATCGCCTGCACAGCCAGGCAGCGGTGTTGCCATGGGAAACACTGGCGCCGCAAATCATCGCCGATCTGGGGGGTGAGCCCGAGCAGCAGTTCGCCGAATTCGATCGCACGCCGCTGGCCGCGGCATCGATGGCGCAAATTTACCGCGCCCGCTTGCACAGCGGCGAACAGGTAGTGGTGAAAGTGCTGCGGCCCGGTTTGGCGAAAACCATCCACGCCGATCTGCGGCTGCTGGCCTCGCTGGCGGAAACCGTGGAGCAGCAGAGCCCCACGCTGGCACGCTATCGGCCGCGGCAGATGGTCCGAGCGCTGGCGACGGCACTCAATCACGAGCTGGATTTAACTCACGAAGGGCATAACTGCGATCGCGTCGCCAAGATGTTCGCGCATGAACCCGATGTGGTCGTGCCGAAAATCTATTGGCAATGGTCTTCTCCGCGCCTGTTAGTGCAGGAGTACTTGCCCGGCACCGCGCCGGAGAACCCTCAGCAATTGGCGGCGGCGGGCTTTGACGGCCCGCTGCTGGCGCAACGCGGCGCGAGCGCCTTTATGAGCATGGTGCTGGAGCATCGGTTGTATCACGCCGATCCTCACCCCGGCAACGTCATGGCGCTGAGCGGTGACCGCGTCGGCTTTATCGACTTCGGCATGGTGGGCCAACTGTCTGAGCGGCGGCGCAATCAGTTGCTTCTGCTGCTGCAGGCCATTGCCGATCGTCAGTCCGAAGGCATCGTCAACACGCTGATCGCCTGGTCGGACAGCGAACCGCTGGATCTGATGGATCTGGAGCTGGCGGCGCAAAACTTTCTCGACAAACAGGCCGCCACCACCCTGACGTTGGGCAAGGCTCTGACCGACCTACTGGTGATGGCGCGTGAACACCAGTTGGCGCTGCCGCCCGATCTGGTGCTGCTGTTCAAGGCGTTAATCACCGCCGACGGCGTGCTGCACCGATTGGATCCCGCCTTCGACATCGTCGCCACGCTCAAACCGATGCTGCAACAAACGGTGCTGCAACGCTATGCCCCTGACGCCGTGCGCCAACGGTTATTGGCCCTGGGCGGGGAAGCGCTCGACGCCGGGGAAGAACTGCCGCAAACCCTGCGGCTGTTGGTACGCCGCCTAAAACGCGGGCAGCTCAATGCCGATATCAACGTCAGTAATCTCGGCCAGTTGAGCAAAGCGCTGGAACGCGCCGCCGTCACCCTGGCTATCGCCATTGTCACCGCCGCTTTCACCCTGGGCCTGGCGCCTTATCTGATGCACTCCTCACTGCAGTTGTGGGGCATTCCGCTGTTCCCGCTGTTGGGGGCCGCGGCCTGCCTGGCCGGCGTGATCCTCCTGGCGCTGCGATTGCGGCGCTGACGCTTTCGGCGTTATCCGATAGGTGTCGCCCGTTTTTGCGCGCACTATCCTCTGCACATCGCCGCCTGCCGTTTTCACGCGCAGGCGGAACGTTTATAATGATTAATCAATTATCTGCAGCACTTTTCGCCAGCAGTCGCAATGAGGCATTAATGAAGAAGATCCTGATGGGCGCAGCCGCCCTGCTGTTCGCCGGCGTATTGGCCGGTTGCAATCAACTGACCCAGTACACCCTGAGCGAGCAGGAAGTGAATGATTACCTGCAGAAACATAACGACTATCAGAAGCAGATCGGCGTGCCCGGCCTGGTGGACGCCAACATCGTGCTGACGCAGCTGCAAAGCCAGATCGGCCGCAGCGAGCCGGGTAAAGTCACCCTTTCCGGCGACGCCAAGGTCAACATCACGTCGATTCTCGGCCCGCAAGCGGCGGATCTGAAGCTGACGCTGAAAGCGCAGCCGGTTTACGACCGCGCACAGGGCGCCATTTACCTGAAAGACATGGAACTGACCGATTACAGCGTGCAGCCGGAAAAAATGCAGACGGTGATGAAAGCGCTGACGCCATATCTGAACCAGTCACTGAAGTCTTACTTCGACCAAAAGCCGGCTTATGTGCTGAATCCTGACAACAGCAAAACCGAAGCGCTGGCGAAAAAACTGGCGAAGGGATTGGAAGTGAAACCGGGTGAGTTGGTGATACCGTTCAGCGACTGACGCCGTCCGGGGACATCAAGCCCGCCGCTCGGCGGGCTTTTTATTGCCAAAAAGCGTTACTGCGGCGCGCTGTAGGCGATTTCGCCGGTGTTGCAGTTAAGCGTCACGTTGTAGGTTTTATCTGCCTTGGTGCCACGCACCGTCAACGGCACCTGCCACACCTGATCCTTGCCGGTGATGGCATCCGGGCTGACCCAGGCGATCGGGGTGGCGGTACCCAGCAGCTTTTTGTCCGATTCCCAGCGCGTGATGCGGTTCTGCAAGAAGTCGCGCTTGACCTGGGCGGCGATATCCGCCGGCTGCAGACCCGCACACTGCCCCACCTTGGCGGCGCGCTGCTCGTGATCCTGCGCCCACACCGCAGTCGATGCTCCCATCATGGCCAACAAGGCGATAGCCAAACTCGTTTTTTTCATATCTCCTCCCGTTGTGATTAGCGCTATCCGGGCGCCCATCCCTGGCTCACAACAGGGTTTCGGCAAAGGGTTTACCGTTTGACGAACTCGATGACAAACAGCGCATCCAGGCCCGGATAGATTTCCTTGATCACCTGCTTCAATTCGCCGAGCGACATGTTCTCCTGCTGTGCGTGGCGTTCAGTCAGCGCGTCCAGGCGCACCGGCGTTACCGACAGCACTTCGATAAAGCAGAAAAATACGCCGTCTTCATTGCGGCTTACACGCAATACCTCGCCCGGTTCGAAGTGCGACTCACTGGCATCCCGAATGGTGATGGTTTTGCGCCCGGCCAGAATATCTTGCTCAAAGCGGCTGAAGAAAGTTATTTCACGGCTCATTTTAGATCCTTTTTCATCACAACACCGCAACATAAGTCATTATGCCGCTTGCTTTTCTGACGCAGATCCCTCTTTTGAGTTAGAGGCCGCTTTTTTCGCTTTCGCTTCCGCCGGTTTCTTGAGGGTTTCCGCCGGTGAAGCGCCGCGCAGAATCAGACCCAGCGCATCTTTATTCTCTGCCAGGAAGAAGCTCAGCCCTTCGCGCTGTTCGTCGTCCAGGTTCAGCGGCGCCTGTTGCAGCCACTCTCCGAGGTTATCCGCCAGATCCAGCATTTTGTCGTAGGCGTCGGCTTCTTTCTTGCTCGCGAAAGTCATTTTTTCCTCACCGTTTCTCACCACCACATATTTAACTTCAACCGCCATGCGTGCGTCCTCAAATACTCAAATAACTGTAATTACATACAGTATAAATAGATAATGGCGGGAGGGCAAACCGCCGCCCGCCTTCGGCTTATTTCAGCAGCCGCACCTTGCAGCTCTTGCCTTTGATTTTGCCCTGTTGCAGCTGTTGCAACGCCTTGCGCGCGCTGGCTTTACGGATCGCGACGTAGGCATGCACCGGGAACATGTCGATCTTGCCCACTTCCGCCGCCGTCAGCCCGGCATCGCCGGTCAGCGCGCCAAGGATATCGCCGGGACGGATCTTCGCCTTGCGGCCGCCGTCGATGCACAGCGTCACCATCTCTGCCTCCAGCGAGCCGTTGGCCGCCCCGCTCAGCTCGGACACCGGCGCCCAATCGACGGTCATCTGCAGGTAGTCTTCAATCGCATGCGCCCGCGCCATCTCCTGCGGCGTGCACAGGCTGATCGCCAGCCCGCTCATGCCGGCGCGGCCGGTGCGGCCGACACGGTGCACATGCACTTCGGGATCGAACGCCAGTTCGTAGTTAACCACCAGCTCCAGCTCTTTGATGTCCAGCCCGCGAGCGGCGACGTCGGTCGCCACCAACACTCGGCAACTGCGATTGGCGAAGCGCACCAACACCTGATCGCGGTCGCGCTGCTCCAGATCGCCATGCAGCGCCAGCGCGCTGATGCCGCGGGCCTCCAGGGCCTCAAGCACTGTCTGACAATCGCGCTTGGTATTGCAGAACACCACGCAGGACGCGGGTTGATGGTAGCGAATGGCCGACACCAGGAGCGCCGGGCGCTGCTCGCGCGTAGTCTCATAAAAGCGTTGTTCGATAGCGGTCTGCGCTTCGTCATCGTCCACTTCGACGCTCAGCGGCTGACGCTGAACACGCTCGCTGATGCGTTCGATTCCCGCCGGATAAGTGGCGGAAAACAACAGCGTCTGACGCTGCGGCGGCGTGTAGCTGATCACATCGTCGATATCGTCGGCGAAACCCATATCCAACATGCGGTCGGCCTCATCCAGCACCAACACCTTCAGCTCGTCCAGCAGCAGCGTTTTCTTGCGCAGATGCTCCTGAATGCGCCCCGGCGTCCCCACCACGATGTGTGGCGCGTGCACCAGCGAGTCGAGCTGCGGCCCCATCGGTTGGCCACCGCACAGCGTCAGAATTTTGATGTTTTGCGTG
This sequence comes from Serratia sp. SA088, assembly GCF_049065515.1. Taxonomy (NCBI): domain Bacteria; kingdom Pseudomonadati; phylum Pseudomonadota; class Gammaproteobacteria; order Enterobacterales; family Yersiniaceae; genus Serratia; species Serratia sp. SA088. The sequence goes on along the minus strand of NZ_JBAKGW010000001.1, from coordinate 482,418 downwards.
AAACGCGCCAGGCGACGCAGCTCTTTGCTCACCTGATCGGCCAACTCGCGAGTGGGGCAGAGCACCAGCGCCTGCGTGGCAACCTGAGTAACGACGATGTTATTCAGCAAGCCAATGCCGAATGCCGCCGTTTTGCCGCTGCCGGTTTTCGCCTTGGCGCGCACGTCTCGCCCTTGCAGGATAGCGGGCAACGCGGCGGCCTGCACCGGCGTCATTTTGGCGTACCCCAGTTCGTTGAGGTTGGCCAACTGTTCGGCTGGCAGAGGCAGGGAAGAAAAAGAAACTGTGCTCACGGCGATAACTCTTATATGACGAATGGAATGGCGGCGCACCCGCAGGTTGGCGCCGAATCAGCGGTAAATGATAACAGAGATGGGCGGCGTTACGGGCAGCGGGCATAAAAAAACCCGCCGGCGGCGGGTTTCTTGGCGGCTCAGTCGTTAAATCGCAACGACGTTGGCTGCAGCTGGGCCACGTTGGCTGTCCTGGATGGAGAATTCAACCTGCTGGCCTTCAGCCAGAGTCTTGAAACCATCGCTAACGATAGCGGAAAAATGAACGAAAACGTCTTTAGAGCCGTCGGCAGGCGTGATGAAGCCGAAACCTTTGCTTTCGTTGAACCATTTAACGTGACCAGTGATCTTGCTCATTTGTGTTTCCTTTACTTGATAAACCTGCCTTGACGGCACGAGACGCGAAAACCTTGCTATATATAGGCCTTCTTTCGCCGTCGCTTATTAACGCACAATCGCCCAGGCAGGGCAAATATTTCTGCTTGTTATAAAAACAGTAAGTTAGCAACAAACCTGGCGCGGCGGCTGTGAACGCAATCGTTTTCGTATATACTGCCCGCCGATCATCAATCCGCTTACTTTCACCGATCCAGGTACGAAACTATGTTAACGATTGGAACCGCCCTGCGCCCTTCCGCCACCCGCGTTATGTTGCTCGGCTCCGGGGAGCTGGGTAAAGAAGTCGCCATTGAATGCCAGCGCCTCGGTCTGGAAGTGATCGCCGTCGATCGCTATGCCGACGCCCCCGCCATGCATGTGGCGCACCGCAGTCACGTCATCAATATGCTGGACGGTGACGCGTTGAAAGCCGTTATCGAACAAGAGCGGCCGGACTATATCGTTCCCGAAATCGAAGCGATCGCCACCGCCATGCTGGTGGAGCTTGAACGTCAGGGCCACCGCGTGGTGCCCTGCGCCGAAGCCACGCGCCTGACCATGAACCGCGAAGGCATCCGCCGTCTGGCGGCGGAAGAACTTGGCCTGCCCACCTCCAGCTATCGCTTTGCCGACAGCGAAGCGGCTTTCCGGCAGGCGGTCGAACACATCGGCTACCCGTGCATCGTCAAACCGGTGATGAGTTCTTCCGGCAAAGGACAAAGCCTGATCCGCGCGCCTGAACAGCTGCAAAGCGCCTGGGATTACGCGCAACAGGGTGGACGCGCCGGCGGCGGCCGGGTGATCGTCGAAGGGTTGGTAAGATTTGATTTTGAAATTACGTTGCTGACCATCAGCGCCGTGGACGGCGTACATTTCTGCGAGCCGATCGGCCATCGTCAGGAAGACGGAGATTATCGCGAATCCTGGCAACCGCAGCGCATGTCAGCCACGGCGTTGAGCCGTGCTCAGGCTATTGCGGAGAAGGTGGTGAAAGCCCTGGGCGGGTTCGGCCTGTTCGGCGTGGAGCTGTTCGTCTGCGGCGACGACGTGATCTTCAGCGAAGTGTCTCCGCGGCCGCACGATACCGGCATGGTTACGTTGATCTCACAGGATCTGTCCGAGTTCGCCCTGCACGTTCGCGCGTTTCTCGGGTTGCCGATTGGCGCCATCCGCCAGTTCGGCCCTTCCGCTTCGGCGGTGATCCTGCCGCAGCTCACCAGCAGCGATGTGCGTTTCAGCGGACTGGAAAATGCGCTGCGCGGGCACAACCAGCTGCGCCTGTTCGGCAAACCGGAGATCGCCGGGCAACGTCGTCTGGGCGTAGCGCTGGCGACGGCCAACACGACGGAACTGGCGGTGGAGCAAGCGAAACAAGCCGCCGCCGCCGTGACGGTCAACGGCTGATACTCACGGGGCCGCTTGCGCGGCCCCGATAACGTCAATAGTCTTCGTCTTCTTCAGCATCGTCATCCCGCGACGCCTCCGGTGCGGCCTCATGTTGCTCGTCTTCGTCATCGAACAATACCGCAACCTGAGCACCCTGATGCTTCTCGCGAATTTCCTGCGCAACGCGAGCAATGGCCTCACCGCTGCTCATGCCCTGCTCCATCAGTTGATGGATGCGATCCGCCGCTTCCTGCTGCTCCGCGTGATTCAGTAATGGCATACCTGCATGCATGTGTCGTTCTCTCCGGCAAAAGGGAGAAGGAGTATACGCGCTAACGCGGCGGATCCCAACGTCTGGTGCGTCAGGCCGGTTGCGAACAGCCGTTATCGTTGCGCCACTGCTTCAGGCGATGCCGCCACAGCATGACATGCCACCCCTGCTTCAGGCCGCGCGCATTGGCGAACATCGCTCTATCGATACCGCGCTGATAGAACTCTTCGGTGATCTGACTCTGAGCGGCCGGTTCCGGCTCGCGACGAATGCTGTGGCAAATGCCCAGCGCTTCGCGGGTGATTTGCCAATGGAAAGCCGGACGAATGACGATAGTGCCCGCATAGCGCTGGTTGAGCCGCTCCAGCATTTCGACGATTTTCATATAGTGGCGTTGATACTCCACGTTCGCCTTACCGATGCGACGACGATTACTGATCGACTTGTCGTGCACCCGTTGACGGTACAGCGGCGTACTTAAATATTTGACTCGTTTGGCATTAAACATGACTTCTGTCGTCCAGGGAATATCCTGGTGATGTAACCCCGGCTCGAAATAAAGCCGATGCTGGCGAATAAAGTCGAGGCGATATATTGCCAGCCATACAACGTGAATAAACTTTCGCGATTTCAGCGCACGTTCAAACCACTGCACGCCACTGATAACATCGGTGGTACGCAAACGCGCCTCGGGAAAAATCGGCTGCAATTCATCTTGGCTGGTGAAATAGCGCTCGCCATTACATTGCATCACGTCTAATTGGTGTTTTTCCGCCTGTTCCAGCAGCGTGGAATACATCTCCGGCGCCAGCAAGTCGTCGGCATCGGGAAACGCCACATATTTACCTTGTGCAACGGCAAGCCCGGCATTACGCGCGTTAGAAACACCGGCATTGGCCTGATCGATCACACGAATATGCGGATGTACCGCCGCGTAACGGTGCGCAATCTCTCCTGAACCGTCAGTGGAACCATCGTTGACGATGATCACCTCCAACCGTTGCTCGCGCTGGGCCAGCAGCGAGGCCAGGAAAGGCTCCAATAATTCCCCCGCATTGTGCATCGGGACGATCACGCTCAGCATTAACGACATAGTCAGCTCTTCAATGATAATGTAACAAAATAATAATTTTATTTTTCTAAAAGACTCATTCGGCCTGCGTAGGCTTGGGATAAGCGTGAAACACTGCAAATTCCCGCGCTGGCTAATGGGACCGAACTGGCCTTTCTTTCTCAAACCCGCGCCAGAAAAGCGCTGAGTAATTAAGCCATTAATTCCAAAGGGCGGCGACGTTGCTAAAATCGGGCATAGCAACATCCCCCCCGCTTCTAATAACAAGCAGAAATAATAAATTTATGAAATTAACGAATCTTTTTTTATATTTCTCGGGTATTGCGCCCTCGATGAATAGGCTTCCAGTGCATTTGACGTTAAATTTTTAACATATCGAAGTATAATCAATGGCGCAAAAAATGCCTTATTTCAGGTTTATTGAGCTGCCGTTTATGTGAACTGTGCTGCATGTCGCGCATGGCAAAACATGCATGACGTGGCCGTCTATGGCACACTAGCCGCCAGATATCGCCGTCCTCACAGCCAGGTTTATTGACGTTCATGAGCGTAACCGCCCCAAACATAAAATCTTTGCCCTACAGCCGCCGTGCCCTGATGACGCTTTTCGCCCCGCTTTCATCGCAGCCTTGGGCGATGCTGCTGCATTCGGGCTTTGCCGACCATTCGCACAACCGCTTCGATATCCTGGTCGCACAACCGCGCGTGACACTCACCACCCAGGGTGCCGACACGCAAATCGAAAGTGACGGCGTCACCATTCAGTCGCAGGAAGATCCGTTCTCCTTGCTGCAGCAGCAACTGGCGGCGCAAGGCTGGCAGCCGGCGTTTAATCCGGACCTGCCGTTTCAGGGCGGAGCTCTGGGACTGTTCGGCTACGATCTTGGGCGGCGGGTGGAAACCCTGCCGCAGTTGGCCGAAGCCGACCTCGCTTTACCGGATATGGCAGTGGGCATTTATGACTGGGCGGCGATCGCCGACCACCAATTGCAAACCCTGACGCTGCTCAGCTATGGCGATGTGGAGCAGCGCTGGCGCTGGCTCAATAGCCAAACCGCACCTGCAGAACGCCCTTTCACGCTGCTGAGCGACTGGCGCGCCAATATGAGCCGGCGACAATACGGCGAGAAATTCCAACGTATTCAGCACTACCTGCGCAGCGGCGACTGTTACCAAATTAATCTGGCACAACGATTCTCCGCCGACTATCAGGGGGATGAATGGCAGGCGTTCTGCCGCCTGAGCGCCTGCAACCGCGCGCCGTTCTCGGCCTTCCTGCGCTTGCCGCACAACAGCGTACTGAGCGTCTCTCCCGAGCGCTTCCTGTGGCTGGAGCAGCAGCGTATCCAAACCCGCCCGATCAAGGGCACGCTGCCGCGGCTGGCGGACGCGGAACAGGACGCCGCGCAGGCTCGCCGTTTGGCCGATTCACCCAAGGATCGCGCTGAAAATCTGATGATCGTCGATCTGCTGCGCAACGATATCGGCCGCGTCGCCCAGCCTGGCAGCGTACGGGTGCCGGAACTGTTCGCCGTGGAGCCGTTCCCCGCCGTGCATCACCTGGTGAGCACCATCACCGCGACCCTGCCAAACCATACCTCGGCGGCCGAACTGCTGCGCGCCTGCTTCCCCGGCGGTTCGATCACCGGCGCGCCCAAGGTGCGCGCGATGGAAATCATCGAAGAGTTGGAGCCGCAGCGCCGCAATGCCTATTGCGGCAGCATCGGTTACCTGAGCGCCTGCGGCACCATGGACACCAATATCACCATTCGCACGCTCGTCACCGAAAACGGTCGCATCCACTGCTCCGCCGGCGGCGGCATCGTGGCGGACAGCCAGGAGCAGGCGGAATACCAGGAGACCTTCGACAAGGTCGGCCGCATTTTGCCGCAGTTAGGGGAGTATGCCCTGTCGTGATCCCATCGAACTCACCGGCCTCACTGCACGCCTTTATCAGCCGTTTTCAACTGCAGCTGCCACAGGCGACGCAGATTTCGCACCATGTGCGCCCGGCGGCGGTGCTGATCCCGATCGTCTGCCGCGCCGAGCCGACGCTGCTGTTGACCCGCCGTGCCGACTCGCTGCGCAAACATGCCGGTCAAGTGGCCTTCCCCGGCGGCAAAACCGACGCCGAAGACGGATCGGCGATCGTCACGGCGCTGCGAGAAGCGCAGGAAGAAGTGGCGATACCGCCGCAAGCGGTGACTGTCCTCGGCCAAATGGCGCCGCTCGACAGCAGCACCGGATTTCAGGTTACCCCTATCGTCGGCCTCATCCCGCCGGACGTGCAGTTCCACGCCAATGAAGGCGAAGTGGCGGACGTGTTCGAGATGCCCCTGCGGGAAGCGCTGACCCTGTCGCGTTACTATCCGCTGGATATTCATCGCGCCGGCCATACGCACCGCATCTACCTCTCCTGGTATCACAGCCAGTTTATCTGGGGGCTGACCGCCGCTATCATTCGGCGCCTGGCGCAACAGGTCAGTATTTAGCCCGCATTACGTGATCTGACTCGCAATCTGGCACGGTTGCCGACCTCCGCGGCGGGTAAAGCGATCGCTATCACTTCATTTGATCGCTTTTTCAACTACCGTTCCGTTTGAATGGTTTTAAAAAAACTGTAAACCCTCTCTTAAACCTTACGAAATACCTGTAAAATACCACCGTCCGAGATAAACCACTGTAGAAACAGGGATTAAGCCGGCGGCGTTCAGCACGGAAAGCTGACGCGATTACCGCTAATGGAGCTTGGGCGAAAGCGGATACCCCGCACAAGGGGTCGCCCCGGGTAATCAGTAAAAAAAGCGACACCACGGATTATTTAATTTCATGCGAAAAAGGCAGCCGAACCCGCACGGCCCTTTTACAATATCGCTGTTCCCTGCGCGGTTTTTGACCGCCGCAGCCATAACAATACGTCTCTTTAAGGAGTTTTAGCGTGATTAGCGTTTTCGACATGTTTAAGATCGGCATCGGCCCGTCCAGCTCTCATACTGTTGGACCGATGAAAGCCGGCAAACAGTTTGTCGACGATCTGGTAAATAAAGGCCTGATGCCTTCTATCACGCGTGTTGCCGTAGACGTTTACGGCTCACTCTCATTGACCGGCAAAGGTCATCATACCGATATCGCCATCATTCTCGGCCTGGCCGGCAACATGCCGGACACCGTCGATATCGATAGCATTCCGGGTTTTATTCGCGATGTAGAACAACGTCAACGCCTGATGCTGGCCAACGGCCTGCATGAAGTCGATTTCCCGCGCGACGGCGGCATGGTCTTCCGCAGCGACAACCTGCCGCTGCACGAAAACGGCATGCAGATCCACGCCTTCGCCGGCGATAAAGAAGTGTACAGCAAGACCTATTACTCTATCGGCGGCGGTTTCATCGTCGACGAGGAGAATTTCGGCAAGGCCGCCGAGCAAGAACTGCAAATGCCATATCCGTTCAACTCCGCGCGCGAAATGCTCGACCACTGCCGCGAGACCGGCCTGTCGCTGTCCGGCATGGTGATGCAGAACGAACTGGCGCTGCACAGCAAGCAAGAGATCGAGACCTACTTCGGCAACGTCTGGCAAACCATGCGCGCCTGTATCGATCGCGGTCTGAACACCGAAGGCGTACTGCCGGGGCCGCTGCGCGTACCGCGCCGTGCCTCCGCGCTGCGCCGCATGCTGGTGGCGTCGGACAAACTGTCCAGCGATCCGATGAACGTGATCGACTGGGTCAACATGTTCGCGCTGGCGGTTAACGAAGAAAACGCCGCCGGCGGCCGCGTGGTCACCGCGCCGACCAACGGCGCCTGCGGCATCGTGCCTGCGGTGCTGGCTTACTACGATCACTTCATCGAGTCCGTCAGCCCGGATATCTACATCCGCTACTTTATGGCGGCGGGTGCGATCGGCGCGTTGTACAAGATGAACGCCTCCATTTCCGGCGCCGAAGTCGGTTGCCAGGGTGAAGTCGGCGTTGCCTGCTCCATGGCGGCGGCCGGTCTGGCCGAACTGCTGGGCGGCAGCCCTGAGCAGGTCTGTGTGGCGGCGGAGATCGGCATGGAACACAACCTGGGTCTGACCTGTGACCCGGTCGCCGGCCAGGTGCAGGTGCCGTGCATTGAGCGCAACGCCATCGCTTCGGTCAAGGCGATCAACGCAGCCCGCATGGCCCTGCGCCGCACCAGCGAGCCGCGCGTTTCGCTGGATAAGGTGATCGAGACCATGTACGAAACCGGCAAAGACATGAACGCCAAGTACCGCGAAACGTCACGCGGCGGCCTGGCAATCAAGGTGCAATGCGACTGACAGACAACCCCGCCACCCGGCGGGGTTTTTTATGGGTAATCAATTTATTGGCCGCATTTTGTGACAATGTCACCAGAAAATATTCTGCATTTCTCTCATCGATCCGGCGGTTAGCCTGCAAATTGACCTTCTGTTTTGCCAAATCGAAATAATTTACTGAGTTACCATCAATCTTGTATAACCTCAGGCTAGAATTAGCCGAGCGTAACTTAAGGATCTATGACCTGACCGTGACTCGGACTGGATTACCGAACAAGGATTTACCGGATGTTGATGACCCACCTCGCCGCGTCCCGATATCGTTATTACCGTTGGCTGCTGGCCGGAGCGGTGGGCGCGGCTATTCTGTTGGTATCGCTGTATACCCGTTACTATCAAGAGGTCAAAAGTATCGAGCTGAGCCAGCAGACATTGGCCACCCGCACCGTCGGCAAGCTCAACCAGTTGTTGACGCCGGCTCAGCTGCAGGCGGAGCGCAGCATGGACATGCTGGACCAGCCCTGCGAGAACGTTTCGTCGACCCTGCGCTTTCGCGCCGCGCAGAATCAGGCGCTACGCGCCATGTTGCTCGTAAAAAACGGCATTATTTACTGCTCCAGCCTGTTTGGTTCCCGTCATTATCAGCTGGCCGCGGTAATGCCGACCTTCGTCAACAGCAACGCCAGACTGGCGCTGCGCCCCTCGCTGGCGGTGAGCAAAGGCCTGCCCACGCTGGTGATGTGGACGCCATCCCCCCACGATAAAACCAGCGGCGTGCTGCACGTGTTTAATATCGAGCTGCTGTCCAACTTTTTACTCGAGCCGCAGGAGCCTTACGTTCAGCGCGTGGTGCTGAACGTGGCTGACAGCAGCCTGGAATACGGCCGACGCGAAATCCTGAGCCGCGACACCCTGACCAACGATCTGCGCTACACCGCCGGCTCTGCGCTATACCCGTTCTCGATTTCGCTGTTCGGCCCGCAGATCGGCATGCTGGCGCTTTCCGCACTGCCGCGCCATATCCCGCTGGCGCTGCTGATCAGCCTGTTGGCCGCCTATGTGGTCTATCTGCTCACCGCTAACCGCATGAGCCTGTCTTATCACATCGGCCATGCCATCACCCATCGCGAGTTCCGCGTCTATTGCCAGCCCATCATCCATAGCGACACCGGGCGCTGCGCCGGCGTCGAGATGCTGCTGCGCTGGAAAAAGAAGCGACAAGGGTGGATCTCCCCCGACGTGTTTATTCCGCTGGCCGAGCAGCATGAGCTGATCATTCCGCTGACCCGTTATCTGATGCACACCGTGACGGAAAATCTGCAGCTGTTCCCGCCGCGACCGTCGTTCTACATCAGCATCAACGTCGCCGCCGAACACTTTAAAACGCTCAACATCATCGACGATATCCGCCGGATTTGGCTGCCGGCGCATCCGATGCCGTCACTGATGCTGGAGTTGACCGAGCGCACCGCGCTGTCGGCGATCCAGCATGACCAGATCCGGACGCTGAAAGACATGGGGATCATGCTGGCCATCGACGATTTCGGCACCGGCCACAGCTCGCTGAGCTACCTGAAGAACCTTAGCCCGGACGTGTTAAAGATCGACCGCGGATTTACCGCGGCCATCGGCACCGACGCGGTCAACGCCACGGTGACCGACACCATCATTACGCTGGCGCAGCGCCTGAAGCTGAAGCTGGTGGCTGAAGGGGTAGAAACGGCGGAACAGGCCGACTATCTGCGCTCACGCGAGGTCAATGCCCTGCAGGGGTATTATTTCGCCAAGCCGATGCCGATCCACGTTTTCCCGCTGTGGTTGCAGCAGTACGAATCGCGCGTCAGGAAAACGGAAGAGAATACGCCGGAGGCCTGAGCCTCCGGCGGGTGGGTTACGAATGCGCCGGTTCGTCGAAGACGACACGGGTGACACGCACCAGCTCGATGCGATAGTCGGAGACCTCGACAATATCGAAACGCAGGTGGTTCAGTTCAATGGTGTCCCCCACCACCGGCATCTGGCCGTAGTGGGCTAACAGCAGCCCCGCCAGAGTGGCGTAGTCTGCGGTTGGGCTGACCAGGTCATCGCAGGCCAGCGCCTGTTCCAGCGAGTGCAGGTCGGTCCCGCCTTTGACCAGCCAGCCGTCGCCTTCCGCCACGATATCCGGCGTTTCATCTTCGTCCGGGAACTCGCCGGCAATCGCTTCCAGCACATCCAGCGGCGTCACCAGCCCCTGCACCACGCCGAACTCGTTGGTGACCACCACCAGACGCCCTTTGGCGCGGCGCAGCACCGCCAGCAGCTTGATGACATCCATGGTTTCCGGCACCACGATCGGCGGCGTGCGGGCGGCAAACTCGGCGATATCGTCCCCTTGCTCCAGCGCCACCAGCAGATCCTTGGCGCGTACCACGCCGACGATCTCATCCACAGAATCGCGACACACCGGGAACAGGCTGTGCGGCGTATCCAGCAACTGTGCGCGCACCTCCTCACGGGAGCGCTCGCAGTCGACCCAGGAGATGTCAGTGCGCGGCGTCATCACGCTGCGCAATGAGCGCGAGGCCAGCGTCAGCACGCCGCTGATCATATAACGCTCTTCCGCCGCAAAGGTTTCATCCCGCGGCAAGGCGACCGCATCGTCCGCCTGCTGCGCGCGCTGCTGCCCCATCAGGCGCATGATCGCTTCCGCGGTGCGCTCGCGCATCGGGCGACGCGCCTGATGCTTGATAAAGTTGCGACGCGCGATCTGATTGAACAATTCAATCAGGATCGAGAAGCCGATCGCGGCGTACAGATAGCCTTTAGGAATATGCAAGCCGAAGCCTTCGGCGATCAGGCTCAGACCGATCATCAACAGGAAGCTCAGGCACAACACCACAATGGTCGGGTGCGCGTTGACGAAGTTGGTCAACGGTTTGGACGCCAGCAGCATCACCGCCATCGCAATCACCACCGCCGCCATCATCACCGGCAGATCGTTCACCATGCCCACGGCGGTAATCACCGCATCGAGCGAAAACACCGCGTCAAGGATCACGATTTGCACCACCACCGCCCAGAACTTGGCGTAGCCGCGGTTGGCGCCATCCTGGTGCGTCTGCCCTTCCAGCCGTTCATGCAGCTCCATGGTGGCCTTGAACAGCAGGAATACCCCGCCGAACAGCAGGATCAAATCGCGGCCGGAGAAGCTGAAATCGCCGACGCTGAACAGCGGCGTGGTCAGGGTTACCATCCAGGAGATAACAGACAGCAGGCCCAAACGCATCAGCAATGCCAGCGACAGGCCGATGATGCGCGCTTTATCGCGCTGCTTCGGCGGCAACTTGTCGGCCAAAATGGCGATGAACACCAGGTTGTCGATGCCCAGCACGATTTCCAGCACCACCAGCGTAAGCAACCCCGCCCAAATAGAGGGGTCCATTAAAAATTCCATATCAGACTCCAGAAAAAAGTGGGAATGAGCGCACGCCGCTCAGACATGACGATGCCGCCGCTGCATGGGCGCAGTCGACAATAGCAAAGTGACGGGATGGGATTACCGGGAGATGGCCGAAGGGCCGAACAGCATATGCAACGCCAGCAGGTGGCGGGTGAAACCTGGAAAAACAGTTACTTCGGTGACAGTCCATAGGGAGGGCTGAGGCCCTTCACTCCTTAGTGATGAAAGAGGAAATTACTGTATCAGGATTTTTCTGGGGGACAAAGCGGCTTTTTCAACGGCGGTTTAGGGTGACACCACGCCATATCGTCTGCGACAGCTAAGATTTCTCCGAGCATTCAATAGCGGAGCAGCGTCACAAAAAATATTTTTTCACTCACTAAAATAAATCTCGCGTTCGTGAAGTATCACGCACAGGCATTTGATACTGCGTGAGAAATGTTAGGCGTGCGTTTCTTTTTTTCTACCATAATGTATCTGAACCGCGGAAGTGACTGCCAAGACGGCGCGGAGAAACGACACAAACCGCGTCTGGAGTTCAACGAGGAGGTAGCGAGTGGCAATAGCTATTATCATCGGCACACACGGGGCTGCAGCGGAACAACTGCTGAAAACGGCGGAGATGCTATTGGGCGAGCAGGACAACGTCGCCTTTATAGACTTCGTTCCCGGTGAGAATGCCGAAACGTTAATCGTCAAATACAACGAAAAAATCAGTGGATTGGATACCAGCGGCGGCGTGCTGTTCCTGGTGGATACCTGGGGCGGCAGCCCGTTCAACGCCGCCAGCCGCATTGCGGTCGACAAAGAAAACTATGAGGTCGTCACCGGGGTCAACATCCCGATGCTGGTGGAAACCTTCATGGCGCGGGACGACAACCCCGCTTTCGATGAACTGGTGGCGCTGGCGTTGGAAACCGGCCGAGAAGGCGTGAAAGCGCTGAAAAAACCGCAGGAAGAACCTGCAAAAACCGTGGCGCCCGTCGCCAAAGCCGCTGCCCCTCAGGCGCCGCTGGGGCCGAACGACCACATGAAAATCGGCCTGGCGCGCATCGATGATCGCTTAATCCACGGCCAGGTGGCTACCCGCTGGACCAAAGAGACCAATGTCAGCCGCATTATCGTCGTCAGCGATGAAGTCGCCGCCGATCATGTGCGCAAAACCCTGCTGACTCAGGTGGCCCCGCCGGGCGTCACCGCCCACGTGGTGGACGTGGCGAAGGCTATCCGCGTCTGGAACAACCCCAAATACGCCAACGACCGCGTGATGCTGTTGTTTACCAATCCGACCGACGTCTGGCGTCTGGTGGAGGGCGGCGTGGATATTCAATCCGTCAATATCGGCGGCATGGCGTTCCGCCAGGGGAAAACCCAGGTGAACAACGCCGTTTCCGTCGATGAAAAAGATATCGAAGCGTTTAAGAAACTGAACGATCGCGGTATCGAGCTGGAGGTGCGTAAGGTCTCGTCCGACAGCCGGCTAAAAATGATGGACCTGATTAACAAACTCAATTAGTGGCGCCAGCCGCTGATTATTTTACTCAGAGCTTTTTTGGTCATAGGAGAAGTGCAATGGAGATCACCACTCTTCAGATTGTGCTGATATTTATCGTTGCCTGTATCGCCGGGATGGGTTCCGTCCTCGACGAGTTCCAGTTCCACCGTCCGCTGGTCGCCTGTACCCTGATCGGCTTCATTCTCGGCGATATGAAAACCGGCATCATCATCGGCGGTACGCTGGAAATGATCGCGCTTGGCTGGATGAATATCGGTGCGGCGGTCGCGCCGGATGCCGCCCTGGCGTCCATCATCTCGACCATCCTGGTCATCGCCGGTGGGCAAAGCGTCGGCGCCGGTATCGCCCTGGCCATTCCGCTGGCGGCGGCCGGCCAGGTGTTAACCATCATTGTGCGAACCCTCACCGTGGCCTTCCAGCACGCAGCGGACAGCGCGGCGGAGCGCGGCAGCCTGCGCGCCATCAGCTGGATCCATGTCGGCGCCCTGCTGCTGCAGGCAATGCGTATCGCCATCCCGGCAGTCATCGTCGCCATCTCGGTGGGCACCGCCGGGGTGCACGCCCTGCTCAACTCGATCCCGGAAGTGGTCACCAGCGGCCTGAACATCGCCGGCGGCATGATCGTGGTGGTCGGTTACGCGATGGTGATTAACATGATGCGCGCCGGCTACCTGATGCCGTTCTTCTATCTCGGTTTCGTTACCGCCGCCTTCACCAACTTCAACCTGGTGGCGCTCGGCGTCATCGGCGTGGTGATGGCCGTGCTGTATATCCAGCTCAGCCCGAAATACAACAAGTCTCAGGTTGTCCAGGCCGGCCCGGCTAACGCGAACGATCTCGATAACGAACTCGACTAGGAATAGGTGAGAGAAATGGTTGATACAACTGCTCAAAAGAAACTCACGCCGGCCGATATTCGCGGCGTATTCCTGCGCTCGAACCTGTTCCAGGGTTCATGGAACTTCGAACGCATGCAGGCGCTGGGTTTTTGCTTCTCGATGGTGCCGGTGATCCGCCGCCTGTATCCGGAAAACAATGACGATCGCAAACAGGCGATCAAGCGCCACCTTGAGTTCTTCAACACCCACCCTTACGTGGCGGCGCCGGTGCTCGGCGTAACCATGGCGATGGAAGAGCAACGCGCCAACGGCGCACCGATCGACGACGCCGCAATCAACGGCATCAAGGTTGGTTTGATGGGGCCGCTGGCGGGCGTCGGTGACCCGATCTTCTGGGGCACCGTGCGGCCGGTATTCGCCGCGCTTGGGGCGGGCATTGCCATGAGCGGCAGCCTGCTCGGACCGATCCTGTTCTTCGTGCTGTTCAACCTGGTGCGCCTGCTGACCCGCTATTACGGCGTGGCCTACGGTTACCGTAAAGGGGTGGATATCGTCAACGACATGGGCGGCGGCTTCCTGCAGAAACTGACGGAAGGAGCGTCCATTCTCGGCCTGTTTGTCATGGGGGCGCTGGTCAACAAGTGGACGCACGTGAATATCCCGCTGGTGGTGTCCAAGATAACCGACCAGACCGGGCATACCAACGTCACCACGGTGCAGACCATCCTCGACCAGCTGATGCCGGGCCTGGTGCCGCTGCTGTTGACCTTCGCCTGTATGTGGCTGCTGCGCAAGAAAGTCAACGCGCTGTGGATCATCATCGGCTTCTTCGTCATCGGTATCTTTGGCTATTGGATTGGCCTGCTGGGCCTGTAATCGTTCGAAACGGCCGGGGGGCAACCCCCGGCTTTTTTATGTGTGGAGCAAGAGATGTCACTGACCGACGCCGTACTGATGCTGTTTATCGCCCTGCTGTTGCTGTATTCGCTGTACGACGAATTCGGCATGGATCTGCTGAAAGGCAAAACGCGGCTCAAAGTGCCGCTCAAACGCCGCAACCGCCTCGACAGCCTGATTTTCGTCGGCCTGATCGCCATTCTGATTTACCGTAACGTCACCGCCAACGGCGCGCTATTAACCACTTATCTGCTTATTTCTTTGGCGCTGCTCGCCATCTATATTGCTTATATCCGCTCGCCCAAAATGGTGTTTAAAGCGCACGGTTTTTTCTTCGCCAATGTTTTTGTCGAATATAACCGCATTAAAGCCATGAATTTATCGGAGGACGGCATTCTGGCCATCGACCTGGAGCAGCGCCGGCTGTTGGTTCAGGTGACACACCTGGATGACCTGGAGAAGATATACAACTTTTTCGTTGATAATCAATAAATAATGGAAAATTAATTTTATTCTCGCTCAAACCTTGCGCTGTCTGTGGATAATTAATCGGCAGCGCCATTTCATTTCTGACTATTATTTCTGCAACATTGTTACCCGCGTCTACATTATATTCCCACATGAAATCAGATTAATGAAAACGAGTCTCAATTAAGAACAAAAATCGCGCCAGAATAAAGTTGTCGGTACCGAAAATAATATGGTATGGTTGCGCCGTCATTGGGGAGTAGCCGGTTTCTGGAGAATAAAACGCCAGAAACGCCCGTATCAACATACTCGTTTCGCCGTATGAAACGTGGTGCGGGCAGCCAGGTAAGGTTGGCGAGACCATAGACACGTAACTCCGTCGTTTGGTTGGGGGTGGGTTACGTGTATATGGAGCCACCCGGCCGAGGCTATTTCACATGAACCTTTCAGCAACGCTTATTCTCGCTTTCGGCATGTCCATGGATGCGTTCGCCGCTTCTATCGGCAAAGGCGCCAGTCTGCATCAGCCGCGCTTTCGCGAAGCGATCCGCACCGGTCTGATCTTCGGCGTGGTCGAAGCAATCACCCCGCTCATCGGTTGGGCCATCGGCCTGTTCGCCAGCCAATACATCATGGAATGGGATCACTGGGTCGCCTTCTCGCTGCTGTTCATTCTCGGCATGCGCATGATCGTCGAAGGGGTGCGCAACAGGCCCGACGAAGAAGAGAAGGTCAAACGCCACGGCTTCTGGATATTGGTGGCCACCGCTATCGCGACCAGCCTGGACGCCATGGCGATCGGCGTCGGTCTGGCCTTCCTGCAGGTGAACATCGTGCACACCGCAATGGCCATCGGCTGCGCCACCATGATCATGGCAACGTTGGGCATGATGATCGGCCGCTTTATCGGCCCGCTGCTGGGCAAACGCGCCGAAATTCTCGGCGGCGTGGTGTTGATCGGCATCGGCGTCAACATCCTGCTGGAGCACCTCGGCTACCTGGCCTGAGGCGACCGAACTGCAAAAAAAACCTGCCGCGGCAGGTTTTTTTGTTTCTGAGTTCAAGGCCCCTTAAGCGCGACGTCGGTACAACGCCAACACGAAATCCGTCTCGCACACAAACTCGCCGCCCTCGGCCAACCGCTGTTGCACCTCCGGCGTAGCGCGCCAGGCGAACGGCGTCATCTGCAGCAGATTGGCGGCCTGCGCGCCCGGTAGGGTCATCGTATAGGCCAGCGCCTCTTTGCGCTCGCAGTCGAATCCGTCGAACTGTTCATCCTGTTCGGCATGCAGCTGCACCTGCTGGTACACCTGCTCTTTCAGCTGGTACAGATGACGCGGGCCCGGCGAAACCGTCAGCACCACGCCGCCCGGTTTCACTACCCGCGCCAGCTCCTCCGCCTTGCAAGGCGCATAAATGCGCAAGACCGCGTCCAGCGCCCCGTCGGCGAACGGCAAACGGTGACTGGAGGCGACGCAGAACGAGACCGCCGGATAACGTTTGGCGCCATAACGGATCGCCACCTTGGCGACGTCCAGCCCATAGAACGCCATATTGCGCTCCTGGGCCAGCCGTGCGGCCACGGCGGCGGTGTAATACCCTTCCCCGCAGCCTATGTCCAATAACGCGCCTGCATCGGCCGCCAGCGCCGAATCCAGCCACTCGGCTACCTGCGCTTGCAACGGCTGATAATATCCACCGTCGAGAAACGCGCGCCGTGCCTGCATCATTTCCGCGCTGTCTCCCGGCTGCTTCGATCGTTTGTGCTGCACCGGCAGCAGATTCACGTAGCCTTCTTTGGCTTGATCGAACTGATGATTGCCGTCACAACGCCAGTGTTGTGATGAAAAATGCAGCGGTTGATGACACAGGGGGCAGTGATAAGACATGAATGGGCTTCCAGAAAGACAGGGCGCGGCTAGTCTAAAGAAGGCGTCGGCTTGATGCAAGGCGCATCCCCGCTCGCTTTCGCCGCCAACAACACCTAGTCAAGCGGGGAAAAAGCTGGCTACACTGAGAGTCTGTTTTCTCATGCAGGTGAACATAACTTATGAGCGATCGTTCCGCGCTGCTCGATGCGGTGCCCCACATTCAGCACGGCTTCGGCAGCAAACTCGCGCTGCTGCCCGGGCATCTGCTGCCCTACAGCGCCACGCTGCCGGAAAAAAAACAGGTGCACGGCACCCGCATCGTCGATGTGCTGCAGCCGGCGCAGGCATGCGGCGAGGCCGATGGTTTCTATACTCGCCAGCCCGGCATTCTGCTCAGCGTACTGACGGCGGACTGTTTGCCGGTGCTGTTCAGCCGCCGTGACGGAGGCGCCATCGCTGCGGTGCACGCCGGCTGGCGCGGGCTGCTGGACGGCATTCTGGAACAGATGGCAGCACGCATTCGCCAGGACGGCGACACCGCCGATTGGGTCGTCTCCATCGGCCCTGCCGCCGGCCCGTGCTGCTACGAAGTCGATGAAGCGCTGGTGGAGAGTTTTAAACAGCGGCTGCCGCTGCCCGCCACGTTGATCAGCCCGCATTACCGGCATCTCGATTTGGCCGCAATTGCCGAATACAAGCTGGCGGCGCTCGGCTTCGCCGCCGTTGACCGCGCCGGCAGTTGCACCATCTGCACGCCGGACGTCGACCCACAGCGGCCGCAGCGCTTCAAATACACCAGCTATCGCCGCAACAGCCACCGGCGCGCGCAGGATCCGACGCATCCGGGGATCAAAGGCCGCAACCAGTACGCCGGCATCATCATCGCCGCCGGATGACGGAAACGAAAAAGCCCGCGCGAAGGCGGGCTTTTTGTACAGCTGACGCTGATTAGATAGCAGTAACGTTTACTGCAGATGGGCCTTTCTGGCCATCTTGGATTTCGAACTCAACGTTCTGGCCTTCAGCCAGGGTTTTGAAGCCGTTACCCTGGATTGCAGAGAAGTGTACGAACACGTCTTTGCTGCCGTCAGCCGGGGTGATGAAACCGAAACCTTTAGACTCGTTGAACCACTTAACTTGACCTTTGATCTTTGCCATCTTGAGTATTTCCTTTGGATTGTTTAAACCGCCCGAGGGCGTTACATAGACAAACTAGAGTCGTTACTGCTTGAGGCACTAAGATAAGGATCGGCAGAGAAGCGGTATTCAACGCTAACGTCTTTACTCAGAACTTCTTTACTGAAAATGCCACACATATACAGAACTGTACCTCGTTTTACCCAGATGCGTTATCACATACTCTGTATGCGATGGCAAGCCATTTTTAATCACTGAACGACATGTCGCACATATTTGAAACGGTCGAGCGCCACATTTGCTTAAATAGGCCAAAAGATGTTGAAGCATCGGCTATTTTCTGCTTGCCAAAATCACTGCGCCAGACCCCGCATTCTGCTGGAGTTTTAACAAAACTTTCATCGTCTTGACGCCTTTGCGTCTCACCATTTCCGCTTTTTTGCCGCTTATAGCGTTAAAAAATTTGAATCTTTATGGAATTTGATATGCAACATCTGAATATCGATGAACGGGGGCCAATTTATTCATCGCTCCTCCGACCATTTACCGCCGAAAAGCCCATTCATCATCGGCTTTCCGCCCTGCCGCCAAACGGCGCTGTCGAGAACGGCGCACGGGTCGGCGGCGACGTCTCCGCCCTGCACAACGGATGCATAAGCATGCAAAGCGCCGGCACATCTTCCGCTGTCTGTGGTTTCATCATAAATAATCCGAATGTCATTAACCTCAATAGCCGGAATAATCTTATCAATAACGAAAATTCAACGTTGAATTAAATCCTGAAAATACGGGGGTTATTTGAATTACCACCCGCACTTATCAATTCTGCTAATTACAGCTGCGCTTTCAAACCATTGACTTTATTCATCCCGCTGCGCCGCCGGGTGATTAGGTAACGCAGGCGATGAGCCCTGCAACGCGATGCGCTCGCCAATCTTCAGCGGGAGGAATTGATGCTGCTCCAACCCCGCCTCGCTCAGGGCCAGGTTCAGCTGCTGCGGCGGTTCGTCCAGCGATTCATCCGCCAATTCAAATACTCCCCAATGGATGGGAATGGCTCGCGGCTGATTCAGTTCGCGATACAGCGCCACCGACTGCTGCGGATCCATATGCTGCTCCTGCATAAACCAGCGCGGCGCATAGGCGCCGATCGGCAACGCAGCCACGTCGAACGGCCCCAGCCGTTGACCGATCTCCGCCAGCCGTTCCGAATAACCGCTGTCGCCGGAAAAATAAAACCGTAGCGCCGGATGGTGGATCACCCACCCGCACCACAGCGAGCGATTGCGATCCCACAGCGTGCGCATGCTCCAGTGCCGCGCCGGCGTGGCATAGACCGTCAGCTCGCCCAGTGACAGGCTCTGCCACCAGTCCAGTTCATGCACCTTCAGCCGGTAGCGGCGAAACCAGCGCTTCAACCCCAACGGCACGATGAACTCGGCCTGTGGGAAACGCCGCGCCAATTGCCGCACCGTGCGCCTGTCGAGGTGGTCATAATGGTTATGGGAGATCAGCACCACATCCACCGCCGGCAGTTGCCCCACCGTCAACGGCGGCGGCGTTCTGCGCTTTGGGCCGTAAAAGCTCAGCGGCGATGCACGTTCGGACAATACCGGATCGATCAGGATATAGCGGCCGCTCAATCGCAATAGCATCGAGGCATGCCCCAACCACCAGACGCTGTCGTCGCTGCCACTGAGATCGGCAGGTTGCCACCAGCGCTGGGTAAATTGCGCGTAACCCTGCTGCGGTGGCCTGGGCAACCCCTGCCGCTTGCGTTCATCTTGCCAACGCCGAAGATCGCCCTCCTGACGCCGCGAAGGTTCCAGGTTGCGAAATCCCTCCGGCGTATGATGCGCCTTGGCCGCGTCGTAATAACGGTTGATTCTTTTCATCCTGCCTTTTCTCCCGACCACAGCGCCCTGCACGGGCATGACTTTCAGTGTAACAAACCCGATGAAGCTCGCACTTTGTCAGCCGTGCGCTGCATCTCGGGACCTTTTGCCGTATGCTGTTGTCTCACTCCGGTGGAAAGCCAGGGCCGCCAAGAGCCCGTTAAGACTCTCTTAAGATCTTTGTGATTGACTTGTAGGGCATACAGAAAAGGAGAAGTTATGAGTCGTTCTACATCCCGCAAATCAGGCATCGGCCTGGGGCGTCGTATTCGCAGCGCGCTGCTGGCGCAGAAGCAATACTGGAAAATGTATTTCGCCATGAAGCTGCGCCGGCTGCGCGTGCCTGCACCGTTGGTGCTGCTGGGCGGTTCGCTGCTTGGGTTCTTCATGCTGACTCTGCTGATGCTAAGCGTAGTCGCCATCGACGTCATCAGCACCCTGCTGCTGCTGTGCCGGAAACTGCTGGGGCGGGGTCACGGTGAGAGCCGCGCCTTTATGCCGCGCGGCTAACGAGAAAAGAAGCGGAGGCGGGCAATACGCCTCCGCAGCACGCAGATTAACGCTTGGCGCCTTTACGGCGCGTCAGCATGAACCCGCACCACAGCACCGCAACCCATACCGGCATCAGCAGCACCGAAATGCGGATCCCTTCGCTGAAATACATGATCACCAGAATCAGGCCGAGGAACGCCAGACACAGGTAGTTGCCGAACGGATACCACAGCGCCTTAAAGCTGGGGATGACGCCCTGGCGGTTCTTGGCGGCACGGAACTTCAGGTGCGCCAGGCAGATCATCACCCAGTTGATCACCAACGTTGACACCACCAGCGCCATCAGCAGCTCAAACGCCTTGCCGGGCATCAGGTAGTTGATCAGCACGCCGATTGAAGTAATCAACGCCGACAGCGCGATGGACAGCACCGGCACGCCGCGTTTATTCACGCGCGTCAGCATCTGCGGCGCATTGCCCTGGCTGGCCAGCCCGAACAGCATGCGGCTGTTGGCATAAACGCCGCTGTTGTAGACCGACAGCGCGGCGGTCAATACCACTACGTTGAGCACCGTTGCCACCAGATTGCTGTTCAGCGCATGGAAGATCAGCACGAACGGGCTGCCGCCCTCCACCACTTGCCCCCACGGATAGAGCGAAAGCAGCACGGTCAGCGAGCCGATATAGAAGATCAGGATGCGGTACACCACCTGATTGGTGGCTTTGGGAATGCTGCGGCGCGGATCGGCGGCTTCCGCCGCGGTGATGCCGACCATCTCGAGCCCGCCGAACGAGAACATGATCACCGCCATCGCCATCACCAGCCCGGAGAAGCCGTGCGGCATAAAGCCGCCCTGCTGCCAGAAGTTGGTGATGCTGGCCTGCGGCCCGCCGTTACCGCTGGCCAACAGCCAGGCGCCGAAGACGATCATGCCGACAATCGCCACCACCTTGATGATGGCGAACCAGAACTCGGTTTCGCCGTACAGGCGCACGTTCACCAGGTTAATCAGGTTGATCAGCACGAAAAACAGCGCGGCGGAGGCCCAGGTGGGGATCTCCGGCCACCAGTACTGAATGTAGATGCCGACGGCGGTCAATTCCGCCATGCCGACCAGAATGAACATTGCCCAGTAGTTCCAGCCGGAAAGGAAGCCGGCGAAATCGCCCCAGTATTTATAGGCAAAGTGACTGAAAGAGCCGGCGACCGGCTCCTCCACCACCATTTCACCCAGCTGGCGCATGATTAAAAACGCGATAAAACCGCCGATGGCGTAGCCCAGCAGCACGGCGGGGCCGGCCATTTTAATGGTTTGCGCAATGCCGAGAAATAAACCGGTACCGATGGCGCCCCCAAGGGCAATAAGCTGTATGTGTCTGTTTTTTAAACCGCGTTTTAGCGGAGTATCCTGATGCTGACCGCCCATCTTATCCTCATATGGCGTATACCCTTGCCGTTATCGGCCAAGATTTCACCAATCAATAAATGTATCTGCGGGCGGCTTTTTAACACTTAACCCCGTGAGCATCAAGGAGAAGCGCCCCGAGACGGCAGGCCGGAGCGCGATTTTTTTACCGCGAGAAAGCGGATAACGGCAGCGTTTAGCCAGGCATACCGCACAGTTTGGTCAGATTGCGCGCGCCGATCATCAGCGTGGCGACATAAGATTGACTACGCGTGACCACTTCCACCGCCACGCGATCGTTTTGATATTTTATCAGGTAGGTCGAGGGCCAGCCCTGACGGCGCTGGCCGAAGCTTTCGGCATGACGATCGATCGCCGCATGGGCAATCACCAGATGAGACAAGTTTTTATCACCTTTGATAATGCGCTTCATAAACAGCCTCCGCCAACGACAGCTCTGTTATTAGAAAAAGGAGAAACTCTTACCAATCACCGGTATTGTTCGACTCAGTTAGCCTGTCGGCTCATCAGGAAGCAGATCATCGCCGCGCGCAGCGGGCTGGCGCTGTCCGCCTGCCATTCACCGCCCTGAGTGCTCATGCGCGCCTGCCACTGCGGGCTGTCGCTTTGGTTGTCGGGGTTCAGACTGATTTTGTTGGCGCAAATGATCGGCCAGGCATCGGAGGGATTCTTGCAGTAATCTTTACCTTTCACACCACCGTAGGGATACCACTTGTCCGGGTTCTCTCCGGTCAACAGCGCAATGCTGCGGTTCACTTCGGCATCGCTTTCTTCGTACCATTTAATCATCGGCTTCATCCATCTTTCGTAAGGTTCGCGCTACATTACGATGTCTGTACGACAGTTTTATGACAGCGCCGCCGGTTTTCACATTATCTCTACTAATGCTTTATCCCCTTTATCTTTCCTTAGCGTCTGCGTAAACTTTTCTCCCTATTCAGCGCCCGGAGAACGCATGCATGTTGACCGGCCTTAACCATCTGACGCTCGCCGTCAGCAATATCGATCGCAGCTTCGATTTTTATCGTCATCTGTTGGGATTTATCCCGCACGCCCGCTGGCAAGGCGGCGCCTATCTGTCGTTAGGGCCGTTGTGGCTATGCCTGTCGCTGGATGAAACGCGCATGCAACAACGTGAGCGCGATTACACCCATTACGCCTTCAGCGTCGCGCCGGAACACATTGAGCAGGTCAGCGAGCGGTTGCGCCAGGCCGGCGTCGAAGAGTGGAAAAGCAATCGCAGCGAAGGTGAATCACTCTATTTTCTCGATCCCGATGGGCATCAATTGGAGATCCATGCCGGCGATTTGGCCAGCCGCCTGGCGGCATGCCGGGAAAAGCCGTATCAGGACATGGTGTTTTACTGAGGCGCCCCGGCGACGCTGCCGTCGGCCGGGGCATCATGCTCAGCGTTCGGGGATGAAACCTTTGAAATCCAGCGCGGGGTTGAGATCGTCGTCAGCAGCAGCGGCGCCGTCTGCGCCGGCGCGGTGCGCCATACGCTTCAACAGCGCCGTTTGCTGGCGTTGTTGCTCGGCAATCTCCTGCAGCAGGCGAATCTGCTCATTGGCGCGCACGCTGGCGCGGTTCACCAGGAACCAGACCCACAGCCCGGCCAGCAACGCCACGGCGGCGAGGGCCAGCGACAACAGGCCATTCTGGCCAAAACCTAAATCGTACATGGACAACCCTATCTACTGCGAAATTCAGGCCGCCATCTTAACACTCGCGGCAGCCGTGCGAACATCCCTGCCAAAAATTGCTTACCAGGGCACGAAGCGGGTCACCGAACAGATGCCCAACGCAAAATTTCCACCATCGTCGCAATAGCTGTCCAGCGCCAGCAGGTAGAAAAACAGGCAGGCAGCGACGGCCGTCATTATCACGAGGATTTTTTTTCGTAACAAATTTAGCAGCCTCATTGTTATCTTGGTAATCTATCGCGCATGTTATCACAGCGAAGTTAAACGAAGTTTAACTTTCCGTTTAGATTTCTGGCTATCGCCCGGTTTTCAGACTGTTACCCTTGCCCTCGCATAGGCGCCGTGGCTAGATGCCCCCTCAGGGATAACGAGGAAATACGATGAGCAAATTGATTAAGTGGGTATTGGTGTTGGCGGTCATTTACGGCGGCTTTTTGATCTCGGGCTACGGCGTGCTGATCGGCAGCAACAAAAACGTTGGCGGGTTGGGATTGCAGTGCAAATACCTGACGGCGCGCAACGTGGCGATCGCCCAGTACGTGAATGGCGACAACGGTTTCATCGGCGTAGCCGACTGCCCGCTGTTCAAGAAAATCGAAACGGTGGTGGATTAACCGCCACCGCCCGACGCCGCCGCTCTGCGGCGGCCCCGCCTCAGTTGCGGGTAAACTTCATCTCGATCAGCGCAATCGCCTTGTCAATCGCTCGGCGGGTCACCGGATCGGCGCCGGCAGGATGCGTGGAGAAATCGATGCTTTTGAGCTGACCCGCCATCTTGTCGCGCACTTCGGTCGGCGCAATGACGTCGATAACGTCCAGAATCTGTTTGATGACCAGTTGGCAAGCGACCAGATCGGAAGCCAGTTCCTGCTCGTTGCTCAGCATGTCAGACATAATAAATTTCCTTCTTGATTCAAACGCCGCACAGAATAGCATGGCGTCCGCGCCATTGCCCGCACTCCCCGTCTTTTTCCCCATTCTGCGCACCGGCGGGCAAAAGCCTGCGGCGGATTGGCCTATACTTGCTGCATGGCGGTGGTAAAAACCACCCGCAAGCCACAACCAACAGGAGAAAGTTATGGCGAATCACAATGTGAAATCCTGGGCGACAGTGCGTGAAACTTCGGTGGAAATCGCCGAAGCCATTTTTGAGCTGGCAGGGAACGATGAAGTGTTGGCGCAGAAAATCTGGGAAGAAGGCAGTGATGAGGCGTTGGAGAAGGCCTTTGCCAAAACCACCGCCGACCAGCTTTATTGGGGAGAGGAAACCGTCGAGCGGAAAAACGTTTGAGCGGTTACGCAACAAAAAGCCCGGGTTTCTGACCCAGGCTTTCCCGATTAGCGCCCGCCCCGCTCAGCGGCGTGCATGTCTTCTTGCTCTCACGGTTCTTCACCTCCCACACCTTCCGCATTCTTCATGCTCATCACCGGCGTCGCCATAAAAGCGCCGACGCCCACGATTACAACCAGAGTAATAATCACTGTCATTAACATGCGATCACCCCATCAACGTTGAGTTGTTACGGCTGACTCTGTTTTGGCGGTTCTTGCTGCGGCTTTCTTTGCGTCCCCCACCGCGGCGGCGGCAGTCTCAGATTAGCCGTTTTTCCTTTCGGCTGACAAGCGGCGGTCAAACGGTTTTTCCGAATAATTGTCCCCCGTCACCGGCGGCATTTTTGTCCACGGCGGCAAGTTGTGTATACTTCACCGCTATGTAGGTCTCACACTGACGCACTGATGATACAAGAACACCACCTCTCGTTGGTCTGCGCCCTCAGCAAATGGGTCGAAACTCACCTCGGACGAGTGATCCATCTCGAAGAGCTGGCCGAGTATTCCGGCTACTCGCTGTGGCACATGCAGAAGCTGTTCAAAGAAGCGACAGGGATTTCGCTCGGTAAATACATTCGCGAACGCCGTCTGGCCGGCGCAGTCTATCAACTGCGCAGCAGTGAAGCGTCGATCTTCGACATCGCCCTGGACTTTGGCTTCGGTTCACAGTCCCACTTCACCTACATGTTCAGAAAGCGTTTTAATATCACACCCTATGATTTCCGCCAGGATTTGAGCGTTGATCTGCACATCGATCCGCCGCTGCACGTCATTCACCAAAAATCCGCCTGAAGCTCGCCGCAAGTCGGCGGGTTAACGCGCCCCCCAGACCGCCAGCATCGCGATCGCGGCCGGCAGCGCCTGCACCCACAGAATTTTGCGGCTGGCGCTCAACCCGCCGAACACCCCGGCCGCCAGCACACACCCGAGAAAGAACAGCTGCAGCGCCATATCCCCACGCCAGTAGCTCCATACCAACCCCAACGCCAGAAAGCCGTTGTACAACCCCTGATTGGCGGCCAACACCCGCGTGGCTGCGGCGAACTCCGCCGTTGTGCCGAATGCGCGCCTGCCGAGGGGCGTACGCCACAGGAACATTTCCAGCACCAGGATATAAAGATGGAGCGCTGCGATGAGCAGCAGCAAAATATCGGCAAAGAACTTCATGATGGTTCCAGTCGTTTATTGAAGATGCCATCAATTATAAACGCCTTCGCTCGCCTACCCATCGGCGGAGATAAAAAAACCCGCCGAAGCGGGTTTATGCAGGAGTCATTTTTTGAGGTTAGTTTAATACGGCGACCAACAATGCCGCGACAGAGACCCAAAACAGCGCCGTGGCAACCACGACATGGGACAGTCTTGCACGATAGAGTACCTGGCTCATAATGACCTCACTGACATCTGACTAATGGGAGACAACCTGACTTCCTGAGGAATATCCTAAACTTCTTCTCGTTGTCATTATATGCGCCAGATCACTTTTCCGTCGAGAAACCTTATATTGTCGTAAAAGCTGGAGCCGCGATCACATTAATTGCGCCTTATTAGAGCGAAATAAGCCGAATAATCGCGGTGATTATATCCTAACGCTATCAAACATCGCTCCAGGGCAGGCGTGGTGCGGTCATACGCTCACCAGAATAACCTTCAACCGCCGGGAAACGCGGCGCCTCTTGCTCCCAATCATGCTGAGCCCGAGTAATTTCAGCCTTGGTATGTCCTACGAAATTCCACCAGATAAGGATCTCTTCGTTCAGTGGTGCTCCACCGATTAATAATCCCCGGCTGCCCTTTCGCGCATTTAACCCAATAGAGTTATTCTTCACACCTAAATAGGCGAATTCGTCAGGTGAAAAAGTTTCACCATTAAGTTCAAACGCACCAATAAGGGGCAAAAAGCCAATTTCATAATCATCGCGCAACGGCAATTCGATTCTTGCCGCTTCTTCCCATTCCAGATCAATGGCGATTAATGGCGAAAGAGTGAACACCGGTGAACGATAAGCGCCAAATTCCCCGACCAACAAACGATGATTCACGCCATTATTCTGCCATTGCGGCAAATCAGGATAATGATCGAAGCGTGGTGCCATGTCGGCATGTTCGGCCGGCAGCGCGATCCATAATTGTGCGGCATGCAACCGCCGCTGCTCGCCCACCGACTGTTCCGTGTGCGCAATGCCGCGCCCTGCGGTCATCAGATTAACCTGCCCTGGGCGAATCACCTGTTCACTGCCGAGGCTGTCTCGGTGCAGCACCTCACCCTCGATCATCCAGGTGAACGTTTGCAGCCCGATGTGCGGATGCGGCCCCACATCCATGCCGGGCGAAGTGCCGTTGAATACCGTCGGCCCGGCGTGATCGAGAAAACACCAGGCGCCGACGGTGCGCCGCTCCCGAGTTGGCAACGCACGGTTGATCGGGATGCCCCCCACTTCGGCATTACGCACGGCAATACGTTGTATCTGGCGCACGCCGTCAACGACGGGGCATTCGCGTGAAGGTGAAAAGAGCGTAGGACGTGACTGACTCATCGCAAAGACCTCCTGAATGGCGCCGATTCGCCAAGGGGAATCCCCCAAGCTTAACACAGGACAGCCCCCACAGAGCGGCGACGCTCAGGCACGTTCGCGCGGTTCAGGGTGCTTTGATATAGCAGC
Source organism: Serratia sp. SA088 (assembly GCF_049065515.1). Lineage (NCBI taxonomy): Bacteria > Pseudomonadati > Pseudomonadota > Gammaproteobacteria > Enterobacterales > Yersiniaceae > Serratia > Serratia sp. SA088. The sequence goes on along the minus strand of NZ_JBAKGW010000001.1, from coordinate 455,055 downwards.
TCTTGATGTCTATCTCGTCATGCGCGTGCCTGAGATCGGAGAAATAGGTCACGCCAAAGAGAATTGATACCACCAGCAGCACGGACACCAACAGGCCGATGATCGCCAGCAGTTTGGTTTCATCATGGAGATTAGGCTCCATTTTATCTCCCCTAGTTAATCGCGTCAGGTCACCCACAGCGTGACCGCCAGCGTAAAGATAATCAGTGAGCAGGACGCCACCGCCAACACGACGATCGCAAATTGCGCATCACCCAAGGTTTCTCGATAATTTTTATCCGTTGAGGCGTTACGCTCTTGTTTCACTAAATCGGTTTTCACTCGTTCAACTGCTGCGTTGCTGTTTGGCGGGGCAAAACATCCCCTCAGAATAAGGCGCCAACGTCGCTGACTTGGTCGCTCCGGCCTCAACCGGGGGATGACGCTATCAATTTTCCCCATCAGGGTCAACACCGCGCCTGCCGGTGAGCGAGCAAGTACACAGGGGAGATGTAACTGGCATGGAGAGCGCAAGGAAATAAGAGACGCGGATTGCAGAGGACAAAAAAAAGCCCGGTACGTAACCGGGCCAGGGTAAACCGACGCGTTATTGCGGGATACGCAACACCTGCCCCGGATAAATCTTGTCCGGGCTCGACAGCATCGGCTTGTTGGCTTCGAAAATCTTGTTGTACAGATTGGCGTTGCCATACATCTCTTTAGAGATCGCGCTCAGCGTATCGCCCTTCTTCACGGTATAGAAGCGGCTCTCGGCGTCGGATTGCGCTACCGCCACCTTGTCTTCCACACCGCTGATACCCGCCACGTTGCCGATAGCCACCAGGATCTTCTCTTTTAACTCCTGGCTGACGGCGTCGCCGGTCACTACGGCTTTACCATCGACCACCTGCACATTCACTTTGTCGGTGCCCGGCAGGCCGCTCTTATCGAGATGCTCCTTGAGTTTGGCGCTTTGATCTTCGGCGGAGGCATTGCCGGTGACTGTATCCCACAGTTTTTCGCCCGCTTCTTTGACGAAGTTAAACAAGCCCATATTCACTCCTTTTGATGGTTGCAGTAATGCGTTTAAGTAAGGCTTGTTAAGCTTAGCATCGACAAAAGGATATGCCATCCGCTCAGGGCGTCAGAAACGGGTAGAGTATTCCGAAAGTGTCGTCAGCGGCGTTTCCATGGCGATTAATCGTGCAATGATGCTGAAAAATCGCGCTTTTCTACCTACACTGTTGCAGACAAGGCAACTCGACGAAGGAGGCGTGCGACGATGTACGCATTGGTGATGTTTGTCTGTTATCTGGATGGCGGCTGCAGTGAAATGGTGGTCGATATATTGCGCGACGAGCCGCAATGCCTGGTCGCGATGAAGGAACAGAACTTGCGACATGCCGGTTGTTATCCCATGGAAGAGTTTATCGACGGCTTCTGGTTGCCAGCCAGCGAATATTCGGATTTTTAATCCCCTTCCCGCACGATACTGAGGAATTTCTGATTTCATCAGAAACTTCGTCTTCCTCCGAGGCATAAGGCCGCTGTTTTGCTAAATTGCGGCTCCCGAAGAAGAGAGAGACAGAGAAAGGTCATGCCAGTATCAGCTCATTCCAACGAGCAATATGAAACTCTGCTGCGCGACGTCAGCCTGGCGTTAGGCGACGCAGTGTTGCAGTTAATCAAAAACCATAAAAGAGTATCCGGCGGCAATATTCTTTCACAGCTGGTGACCGAAATAGAGCGTGAGCAGGATCAACAACGTTTCGCCGCACTGCGTTCCGCCATTGAGCTGGTTGGGTTGGCGCCCAAAGGCTAACCCACTCGCGTTGTGTAGAGATTGAGCATTTCTTACTGTAAAACCGCGCATGTAAGCAGTAATAAAAAACGCCAATCAGATTACACTGATTGGCGTTTTTCATCGCATTTTGGCCCTTATCGATATGTCCCGTATCTCAGCGGACCTTCGACAGATTTTTTTTTAAACTGTTCCCGTTAACCAATGCTCTGCCAAAATTAATAAACGGTTTTTCTATCATTTTGTACGTAATCAATGAAAGAATGACTAACGCACTCATAACTAACGGCATAAAAATAAGATAGCCGTTCATACTACCTAATTGGCTGCTGTCGATAGAGAAAACCAAGATTGTATACATTAAAATGCCATGCAGCAGATAGAGACTAAAACTAATCTCACCTAACTTGACTGCTCCAACCCCGGACAAAGAACCGAAAGCAGAGTTCCCCATTACAACAGGAACAAAAAATAAAAACATACTCATCACACCCAACAACCCGAGCGGATCCTTAACAAAAAACACCGCAAAAGATATAGCAAAAACACTTATCATTGATATCGCTGAATTATTTATGACGGAACGCAGCACTTCACCATAACGTTGCTCTATCGCAAAGGCTAAACCACCGAGAACAAAGAAAATAATATATTTGCAATCAATCCCTTTAACATGTAATCCACTGAAATAAATAGCTATTGCCAGCACTACAAGCAACGCAGTGGTGGTTTTCTTACTGAAAAAAACGGCAAGCAATGGTAACGAAAGATAGAAAAGCCATTCATACTTTAAGGTCCAGGTCACGCCGGCAGTGATTCTTTTTGCATCAGGATCGCCATTAACCGAGTCACCGATATAAAGCAACCAACTGACAATTTCTTTTGCAAGCTGGGGCAACGTTACATTCAACTGATACCCATGCACGATGAACGTATAAAGTATCGTCACGGCAACAGCCACAAGGTACAGTGGGAAAATTCTAAATATCCGAGATATATAGATTTTAGCCCAAGAGATTTTAATTGACGCCTGTTTATCTTTGTAAATTTTCCCAATAAAAAGATAACCAGTAATCATGAAGAATAAACAAACAGCAACCTTGCCGAAGTTATTTATAAAATTAATTTTTGGTGGCAACCACTGCCCAGTTTGCAGCCAGCCATAAAATATAAAATAATGATGTGCGGCCACCATTAACGCCAGATAGCCGCGCAGGCCATCAATGCAGCCAGACCGACGCCCTTCGGGGAGTCTGATGTTTAACGGGGTGAATTTGCTAATTGATACAGTAATGTAACTTAATACTATCGCTAATAAAAAAGCGAAAAAAAACACTAGAGAAGTGGACATTCTTATGACCCCATGGATACCAAGCTTCTCATACTATCACCAGAATCTCATGTGTAAAGATTTAGTAAATAATCTCTAATAGTTACGTACGCTCCTCAGCCCCAGCTTTACATTTTTCGGTGTCATCAGCGCTAATCGCCATGTTCAGTCCGATGACCAAGGGGACATGACGGTCAAAATTTGCCGATAATCAGCCGTGCGGATTAGAGCATGATGCGCATTACAAGGAAGGCTTGCCCCCCATTGCCCGCGATAACCTCATCCGAGCTTTCACTATGAAGGACAAGCCGCTTTTTCCCGACACAGGAAGAAGGTAATACCTTTCATTATCAGGCAGCAGTGTCCCTGTTGCTGACTGATAACAATGAATGGAGCCGCTTAGAAGCGATACGTCAAGCTGACGGCCACGATATCATCGTTAGCCAGTTTCAGTTTGTTGTCGTCGCTCAACTGGTTGATTTGATAATCAACGTAGGTGTACATATTTTTGTTGAAGTAGTAAGTCGCCCCCACTTCCACGTATTTCACCAGGTCGGCATCACCGATCCCTTCGATATCCTTGCCTTTGGACTGCACGTAGGCCACGGAAGGACGCAGGCCGTTCTCGAATTGATACTGAGCCACCACTTCGAAGTTTTGCGTTTTATTGGCGAAGCCGGAAGTGCCGTTGACGCTGATCGGCGTCATGTTACGGGTTTCGGCATACATCGCAGCCAGGTAAACCTGGTTGGCGTCGTATTTCACCGCGGTGGTCCAGGCGGTAGCGCTGTCACCCTTGCCATACTGCAGCGCTTTCTGAGCGCTGGTGCGGTTGGAATCGGAGAACGCCGCCGCTACGCCGATGCCGGAACCGCCGATATCCTGGTAGTCCAGAGACAGGCCGTAACCGTCGCCGTTTTGCTTGGTCACGCTGCGGCCGTCACCGTCGTTTTTACCCTGATACTGCAGCGCCAGGTTCAGGCCTTCCACCAAACCGAAGAAATCACGGTTGCGGTAGGTGGCCAAACCGTTGGAACGGGCGGTCATAAAGTTATCGGTATAGCTGTAGGAGTCGCCGCCGAATTCCGGCAGCATGTCGGTGTAAGCCTCGGCGTCATACACCACGCCGTAGTTACGGCCGTAGTCGAAAGAACCGTAGTTGCCGAATTTCAGCCCCGCGAAGCCCAGACGCGTTTTGGTGCCGGCGGTGCCCTGCGCTTCGTCGTGATTGGCCTGGACGTTGTATTCCCACTGGCCGTAGCCGGTCAACTGGTCATTGATTTGCGTTTCGCCTTTGAAGCCCAGGCGAACATAGGTCATATCACCGTCGTTGGACTTACTGTCGCTGAAATAATGCTTGGCGTTAACGCGGCCGTACAGGTCGAGTTTATTGCCATCCTTATTGTAGATTTCAGCCGCGTTGGCGAAGGAGGTGATCGCCCCGAGGGCGACAGCTAAGGCTAATACACTGCGTTTCATCATTTATTTTCCTAGATATTATAATTAGAACCCTGCCCGTCACGCCCAATTTATAATTTGGGCTGTGATTTTATCTTTTGGTATTTTATGAGCTCCCCTAATGCCGGGGTGATGTGACATTAGCATCATGAATCAAAACTTAAAATCAAAAAGTTCATGAAACAACGAGGAGAAAGCATGTTTATTTGTAACCGAATATGTCAAAAAAGAAATCACTCAACTCATTGAATATAAGAATTTTTTATCACATAAGTTATAACCAAAACGGTGCATTGCACCAAGATAGTGCAATTCGGTTTCGTTTTGCGTGCTTTCTGCGCTATTCAAAGGTAACAATAAGATTAGCATGGTTATTAAAAACGTTACTTATTTCACATTTTTATCTTAACAAACTCACCAGGCAATTAAGGCTTTCAGATAACGACCTGACACTGCCTTCTATTCATTCGCATAAAGACGCGGATTAGTGACGAATAAAATTCGCCTTACGGGAATAAAAATAGCGGGAAATAGCAGATTAAAATAATGAAAGGAATAACGGCGGCGCGCTGACGGCGCCACCGTGGATGAATCAATACAGCGTAGAGCGGGAAACTTCGCTCAACAACATGCCGGCACGCAGGCCCAACGCCACACTGGGGTTAGGGAACAGTATCCACGCCCCCTCCTGGCCCACGCGATAGTCCTCCTGCGGCTGCTCGCACAGCAACATACCCGGTTGCAGTTCGGTGAAGTTGGCCGTGTCATCGTCCAGATGCAGTTTGAAATCTTCGCTGTGCTTGATCAACGAGTGCATCACACGAAAAACCCGAATCTCGGCGCCCGCACGCGTCGGCAGCGCCCCTTCGCTGACCGCCGCCCGCAGAGCGCGATCGATGGCGGCGAACTGCTGCAGATCGTTGCTGCCGAACGGCCGCGCCTTGCCCAGCTCGAGCGTACAGCTCGCCGCATTGAGATGTTCGCTGGAGTAATGGCTAAAAGTCCCGCCCGGCGCACTGTGTACCACCAACGCATCCAGATCGGCGGCATCCAGCAGCTTCAACATCGGCTCACTGTACGGGCGTTTCTGAAAGGGCAGAATGCCGAAACGTGGCAAACGCGATTCACGGATGGCGGTGTGCAAATCGTAATGGAAACGCGCCGCCTGCTCCCCATCGAAAAAGGCGGCGAGCGCACGCTCCAACTGCTGCGCGCGCACGGTTTCGCCGCTGGCGGCGAAGTTGCGGTAGCGGCCGCCGAACATGCGGTTCATATCGCTGTGCAGATAACGCTTGCCGGCCCGCATCGCCGCCGGGTTGCCCAGCACCACCAACAGTCGCACCGTCAGCGGCAACCGGCCGGCAAGGAGATCGCCGACCAGCTGATTGAGCAGTTCAATCGGCGCGGTTTCATTGCCGTGCACGCCCGCCGACATCACCATCGCCTGGCGGTAAGGCTGTCGCGGCGTAAGCTCCAGCACCCCTTCCCCCTGCCAGCGCCACCGCAGCTGCGGTATTTCACCTTGCCATTCGACGGGTTCGTTCCCTTCCAGCGTCAGGGGCAGTAGATCGATCATGCTGCCTCCCTTAGCGTTGGAACGGATAAATGGCGCCGAGACCGAGGATCGACGTCAGCGCATCCAGCGCCTCGCGCCCTTCGCGCAGCAGCAGCGGATCGGCCAGGTCATCCTGCGTCAGGCGATCGCGGTAATGACGATCGACCCACTCGTTCAACGTTGCGAACAGCCGATCGTTCATCATCACGCGTGGATTGACCGCTCTCAACTCTTGTTCGTTGAGCGCCACCCGCAACCGCAGGCAGGCAGGGCCGCCGCCGTTGCGCATGCTTTCACGCAGGTCGAACACGCGGATTTCATCGATAGGGCCGCCGCTGCCGACCATGTCGTTGAGGTAACGCCACACGCCGGCGTGCTGACGCGACTCCTCCGGCACGACGATCATCATCTTGCCGTTCGGTTTGGTAAGAATTTGGCTGTTGAACAGATAGGTCGCCACCGCGTCCGCTACCGAGACGCGCTCTGTCGGCACTTCGATCGCTACCAGCTCGCTGTCCAGCGTCGCCATCTTGCGGCGCACTTCATCCAGCGCCTGTTGCTGGCGGTAAAACGCCTGCTGATGATGGAACAGCACGTTCTGGTTGCTGACCGCAATCACGTCGTTATGGAACACGCCCTGATCGATCACCGCCGGGTTTTGCTGCACGAAGACCGTATGCTGTTCATCCAACTGGTGCAGGCGAGCGATCGCCTCGCCGGCTTCGCGCGTCTGGCGCGCCGGATAACGCGCCGGCGCCGTTTCGCCGCCGAACTCCTGACGCCCATAGACGAACACCTGCACGCTGCGCTTAGCGTAATCACCGCCCAGACGGTTATGGTTGGCCGCCCCTTCGTCGCCGAACAACGCCACCTGCGGCAGCGCCTCGTGGTGGGCGAAATGCCGATCGTCGCTGAACATCGCCCGCAATACGGCGGTGGTGGTTTCCGCTTCGATGGCGCGGTGGAATTTGTTGTTCAGGTTGGCGGCGGTGAAGTGCACCTTGCCGTCGGCGCTGTCCGCCGAAGGCGACACGGTGGCCGCATTGGCGGTCCACATGCACGATGCCGAGCTGAGCGCCGACAGCAAGCGCGGCGACTGACGCATCGCCTGCGCCAGCACCGCCTCATCGCTGCCGCTGAAACCCAGGCGACGCAGCATCGGCAAATGCGGCCGCTCCTGCGGCGGCAAGACCCCTTGCTGGAAACCGAGATCGGCCAGCGCCTTCATTTTCAGCAAACCTTGTTTCGCCGCCAGCTTCGGGTTCGATACGCTGTTTTGATGCTGCGTCGATGCCTCGTTGCCGAACGACAGCCCGGCATAGTGGTGCGTCGGCCCCACCAAACCGTCGAAATTGACTTCATATCCTGACATGTTTATCCCCTGGGGATAGCGTGCGGCAGCGCCATCGCGCCGCCGCAGACGATTAACGGAACGACAAGCCCGGCGAGAGCGTCGCCGGCAGCGACAGGCTTTCGCTTTCCAGCGAAGCCATCGGCCAGGCGCAATAGTCCGCCGCATAGAAGGCGCTTGGGCGATGGTTGCCGGAGGCCCCCACGCCACCGAACGGCGCCGCGCTGGACGCCCCGGTCAGCGGCTTGTTCCAGTTGACGATGCCGGCGCGCGCTTCCAGCAACAGCCGCTCGAACAGCTCGCGCTGCGGCGAGACCAATCCCACCGACAGGCCGTAGCGCGTCTGGTTGGCGAGCCGCAGAGCCTCGTCGAAATCGCGGTAACGCACGATGGTGGTCAACGGCCCGAAGTACTCTTCGTCCGGCACGCCGGCCACGCCGGTCAGCTCGATGATGCCCGGGCTGAGCAGCGAACTGCCCGGCTCCAGCAGACGCATGGCCAGCAGCGATTTGCCGCCCAACGCCAGCAAGCGCTGCTGCGCTTTCAGCATGTTTTCCGCCGCGGCAGCCGACACCACCCCGCCCATGAACGGCTGCGGTTCGGCATCCCAACGGCCGACGCGCAGTTCGCCCGCCACCTGAACCAAACGCGCGATAAAGGCATCGCCTTCCGCCCCTTGCTTCACCAGAATGCGACGCGAACAGGTGCAACGTTGACCGGCGGAGATAAATGCCGACTGGATAGCCAGGTTGACCGCCGCGTCGCGATCCTCGAAACCGTCGACGATCAGCGCATTGTTGCCGCCCATCTCCAGCGCCAGGATCTTCTCCGGCTGCCCCGCCAATTGGCGGTGCAGATGGTAGCCGGTGCCGGCGCTGCCGGTAAACAGCAGACCGTCGATATCCGCACTGGCCGCCAAGGCTTCGCCGGTTTCGCGGCCGCCTTGCACCAGATTGATCACCCCGTCCGGCAGACCGGCCTTCAGCCACAGCTTCAGGGTCTCCTCGGCGGTCAGCGGCGTCAGTTCGCTCGGCTTGAACACCACGCAGTTTCCGGCCAGCAGCGCCGGCACGATATGGCCGTTCGGCAGATGGCCGGGGAAGTTGTAAGGCCCGAACACCGCCAGCACGCCGTGCGGGCGATGGCGCAGCACCGAAGCGCCGTCGGCCATCGCCGTCTGGCTAAAACCGGTGCGCGCCTGATAGGCCTGCAGTGAAATGCCCACCTTGCCGATCATCGCCTGAATTTCGGTCAGGGTTTCCCAGCGCGGTTTGCCGGTCTCGCGGCTGATGGTTTCCGCCAGCGACTGTTTATGTTCTTCCAGCAAGGCGGCGAAGCGTTTCACCAGCTGTTCGCGCTGCTCGAACGGCGTGCGCGCCCAGGCGGGGAACGCGGCGCGCGCGGCTTCGCAGGCAGCGGCGACGTCGGCGGCGTCGGCGGCGTTAGCGCGCCACAGCGGCTGGTTGCCGACCGGATCGGCCTTGCCGAACTCGGCGCCGCGGCCCTGCCGCCAGACGCCGTTAATCAACAGAGCAGGATGGGACATCATGCTTTCTCCTGTGCAATAAGGGGGAGCACCCGCACCGGGCTGCCCTGCTCGACGCCCAGCGCCGCGGCGGTGGCGGCGTTGATATGCAGGCGGTCGTCATACAGATCGGCATTGACCAACAGTGCGCGGTAATTCTGATAGTTGTCGTTGGCCACCAGATGCACCGGCGCATCGGCGCGCATCGGCGTGTCATCCAGCACCACTTTCACCAGGCGGCTCTGCTTCACCGCGCGGATATGGTCGATCTCGGCTTCCAGCGTCGGGCCGCCGTCGAAGATATCGACGTAGCCCTGATAACTCAGGCCTTCCGCCTCCAGCAACCGGCGCGCCGGCAGGGTTTGCGGGTGCACTTCGCCAATCACTTTCTGCGCATCTTCGGCCAGGAAATCGACATACAACGGGTGTTTCGGCATCAGCTCGGCGATAAACGCCTTTTGCCCAGTGCCGCTCAGGTAGTCCGCCTTGGCGAACTCGATGGAGAAGAAACGGTGACCGACGCTCTCCCAGAACGGCGAACGGCCGTTTTCATCGGAGAAACCGCGCATCTCGGCGATCAGGCGCCGGGAGAAGCGTTCACGGAACGCGGCGATAAACAGGAAACGCACCTTCGACAGCAGCTTGCCGTTCTCGCCGTGGCGATAATCCGGATCGAGGAACAGCGTACACAACTCCGAATGGCCGGTATGGTCGTTGCTGAGGAACAGCGTCGGCACCGATTTATAGACGTTCAGCTGTTTGGAGGCGTGCACCTGCGTGCCGACGCGGAAGCTGTACCAGGGTTCCGCCAGGCCGACGGCCACTTCAATTGCGCAGACCCCCACCGCCTGCCGGCGCTCGCTGTCTTCCAACACGAACAAATAACACTGGTCACTTTGCGGAAGTTCGCCTTGCCAGGTTTTTAACGCCCGCTCAATGCGCGCCGACAAGGTATCTTCATTCTGCGGCAGTGAAGTGAGACCGATGCCGGATTTACCGGCAAGCGTCAGTAAATCCGCCAGATCGCGACGCTCTATAGGGCGAATAATCATCATAATGCGAACCTCTTCTGAATCAGGCTGCGCCGGTGAAGGCGCAGCCCGCTGATTAGCTGCAAATGCGCGCCACGGCGCGCGCGAATCGCGCCAGCCCCTCTTTCACATCCTGCTCAGGGATGATCAGCGACGGCGTGAAACGCACCACGTCCGGACCGGCGATCAGCGCGATAACGCCTTCTTCGTTGGCCAGTTGGGTGATCTGCTTCGCTTTGCCGGCATAATCTTTCTTCAATTGGCAGCCGATCAGCAAACCGCCGCCGCGGATCTCGGCGAAGATCGGGTACTGACGGTTGATATCGTTCAACCCGTCGATGAACCACTGGTGACGTTGTTTGACGCCTTCCAGCACTTCCGGCGTGTTGATGATGGAGAACACTTCCCCCGCCACCGCCGTCGCCAGCGGGTTGCCGCCGTAGGTGGTGCCGTGGGTGCCGACGCCCAGCGTTTTCGCCAGCGCATCGGTGGTCAGCATCGCGCCGATCGGGAAGCCGCCGCCCAGCGCTTTGGCGGTGGTCAGCACGTCCGGCACCACGCCGTACTGCATGTAGGCATACAGATGGCCGGTGCGGCCGACGCCGGTCTGCACTTCGTCGAAGATCAGCAGCGCGTTATGACGATCGCACAGTTCACGCAGCCCCTGCAGGAAACTGGCCTCCGCCGGCAGCACGCCGCCCTCGCCCTGAATAGGCTCGACGATCACCGCGCAGGTGCGATCGTTGATAAGCTCGGCCGCTGCGGCCAGATCGTTATACGGCGTGTGGGTGATTCCGCCCGGCAGCGGCGCAAAATCCTGCGAATACTTCGGCTGGCCGCCGGCGGAAACGGTGAACAGCGTGCGGCCGTGGAACGCGTTGTTGAACGCCACAATCTGATCTTTACCGGCGCCGTGCTGGTCGTGCGCGTGTTTACGCGCCAGTTTCAGCGCCGCCTCGTTGGCTTCTGCACCCGAGTTACAGAAAAACACCTTGTCGGCGAAGGTGGCGTCGATCAGTTTTTTGGCCAGACGCAGTACCGGTTCGTTGGTATAGCCATTGCCCAGATGCCACAGTTTGCCCGCCTGTTCCACCAGCGCCGCCTTGACCGCCGGGTGCGCATGGCCCAGCGCGTTAACCGCGATGCCGCCGGCGAAATCGATGTAAGACTTACCCTGCTGATCCCACACCTGCGATCCTTCGCCACGCACCAGAATAAAATCGGCAGGGGCATAAACCGGGACCATCCAGTCATCGAAAGACTGGCGGGTAACTGCGATTGGCTGTTCCATAGTGACCTCATAATCTCAGCAAAGGCTGAATTTTGACTGTAAGGGCCGCTCAAGCCCGGTTAGACCGCCACAATGCAAAAAAACCGTTGTTCAAAACCGACTTTCGCGGCGGAGAAAATGCTGTCCCTTACCGCTGATTTAGAAACAAATCTGTTACATAAAATCGGTTTTTCACTATTTATGGCGTATATCCGGTCCCTGAGCGGGGAGTAAATGTTAACGAGCAGTTAAAATACATGTCGTTTGATAAAGAGTGTAGAGCAGCTATCGTGCCAAAACGGGATTTTTGCCGGATTTTGCTATTTTTTACGTTAAAACAACGGCTTATAATGAATATTTATTCATTTTCTATGCATTGGTAATGCATAAATTAAAAAATAAGGCCTAAAATCATCATTGCGTGCGAAATCCTATTCAATTACGAAAAACTTCAGGATTTCTGATCGGGCTCGCAAAAATAATTTCCCCCAATTTGCTCGCTATCACACTTTTTGCCCCCATCGGGTGCAGCGGCGCGCCAGCATGGTGCAACGCGGCAGCGGCGCAGAGGCGCCACCCGCCATACTCGCGAAAAAGGAGCCGCGCTGACCGCGGTTCGTGCTTTGTACGCCAGCGACTACACTGTGATCCTGACCGCCCCTTCTCTTCTGCGCACAAGGAGCCACCATGCCCAAGAAAACCGTCGATCTCAGCCAGCCGCACGCCCAACACGACATCCGCGCGTTTCTCGACGCGCTGAATGCCGGTGGCGGTAAACCCATGGATCAGCTGAAGCCCAAAGAAGCGCGCAGGGTTTTGGAGGACGTGCAACGCAGCGTCGAGGTGCCGCTGCGCGAGGTGGAAATCAGCGAGAAAACCATCCACGTTGAGGGCCAGGATATTCTGCTGCAGTTGGTGCGGCCGGCCAGGGTCAAGGAGGCGTTGCCGGTATTCATGTTCTTTCACGGCGGCGGCTGGGTGCTGGGCGATTTCCCCACTCATGAACGACTGGTACGCGATCTGGTTTACAGCTCCGGCGCGGCGGCGGTATTCGTCAACTACCCCCGCTCCCCGGAAGCGCATTACCCTCAGGCGATTAATCTGGCCTACGCCGCCACGGAATGGGTGGCCGAGTACGGCGAAAAAATCAATGTCGATGGGTCACGGCTGGCGGTGGTCGGCAACAGCGTCGGCGGCAATATGGCAGCGGTGGTCAGCCTGATGGCCAAAGAGAAAGGCATACCGGCATTGCGTTGCCAGATCCTGCTGTGGCCCGTCACGCACGCCCACTTTGATACCGATTCCTATCATCAGTTTGCCGAAGGCCATTTCCTGACTCGCAACATGATGAAGTGGTTTTGGGACAGCTATGCGCCCGATAAGGCGCAGCGCAAAGAGATCTACGCCTCGCCGCTCAACGCCACGCCGGAACAGCTGCGGGGCTTGCCGCCGGCGCTGGTGCAGACCGCCGAACTGGACGTGTTGCGCGATGAGGGCGAAGCCTACGCGCGTCTGCTTGACGCCGCCGGCGTCGAGGTCACCGCCACCCGCTACAACGGCCTGATCCACGACTACGGCCTGTTGAACCCGCTCGCCCACGTCCCGGCGGTGCATTCGGCGATCCACCAGGCCGGGCGCGCGTTGAAGCACTACCTGTCCTGACGCTAACCGACCAGGTGGCAAGCCACCTGATGACCGGGCGCCACGCTGCGCAGATGCGGCGCCTGTTCACGGCATTGCGCCGTGGCCAGCGGACAGCGGGGATGGAAACGGCAGCCGCGCGGCGGGTTGGCGGGATTGGGCGCTTCGCCCCCGGCCACCCACGCCGGCGAACGGTGCGTATCCAGCGTCGGCACCGCCGCCAACAAGGCCTGCGTGTAGGGATGCAGCGGTTGGCGAAACAGCGAATCGCGGTCGGCGCTCTCGACGATCTGCCCCAGATACATCACCGCCACGTCCTGGCACAGATGCTCCACCACGCCGAGATCGTGCGAAATAAACAGCAGCGTCACCCCCTGCCTTTCCTGCAAATCGGAAAACAGATTGATGATCTGCGCCTGAATCGACACGTCGAGCGCCGATATCGGTTCATCGGCGACGACAAATTCCGGTTGCAGGATCAGCGCGCGCGCGATGCCGACGCGCTGCCGCTGGCCGCCGGAAAACTCATGTGGAAACCGCCCGTAATGCTGCGGCGACAGCCCGCAGATCGCCAGGGTATCGAGCACCCGTTCGCGCAGTTCCGCCTTGCTTGCCAGGCCATGCTGCAACAGCGCTTCGCCGATGGCGTCGCCCACGCGCAGACGCGGATTCAGCGAGCTGTACGGATCCTGAAACACCAGCTGCATTTTCGGCCGCAGGGCGCGCAGCGCGTCTTTGCTGAGGCTATCCAGCGCCTGCCCTTTGAACATCACCTCACCGGCGGTTTTATCGTGCAGGCCGAGCAGCGTGCGGCCGACGGTGGTTTTGCCACTGCCGGACTCGCCCACCAGCCCGAAAACGCGGCCCTTGCGAATGCTGAAGCTGACGTCGTCCACCGCCTTCAGTTGGCCGGTGGTTCGCCCGAACAGCCCGTCGCGCAGCGGGAAATATTTCTTTAATCCTTTCACTTCCACCAAGGGTTCAGTCGACATGCAGGCGCCCTCCGGCGTTGAGGAAGCAGGCGGATTGGCGCTGCTGAGTCCCGTACAGCGGCGGGATGCCGTCGCGGCAGCGCGCGGTGGCCTGCGCGCAACGCTCGGCAAACGCACAGTGTTCAGGCAGCCGCGCCAGATCCGGCACCTGGCCGGGAATGGAGTACAAACGGCGATGCCGCTGCCCCGGCACCGGCCGCGAGGCGATCAGCCCCTGAGTATAAGGGTGCCGCGGTTCGGCCAGCACTTCCCGCGTCGTTCCCTGCTCGACGACGCGCCCGGCGTACATCACCGCCAGCCGATCCGCCATTTGTGCGATCACCCCAAGATCGTGGGTGATTAAGATCATCGCCATATTGTGTCGCCGGCTCTGCTCGCGCAGCAACGCCAGGATTTGCGCCTGTACCGTGACGTCGAGCGCCGTGGTCGGTTCATCGGCGATCAGCAGCGCCGGCCGGCACCCTATCGCCATGGCGATCATCACGCGCTGCAGCATGCCGCCGGAAAGCTGGTGCGGGTAGCAGCGCATCAGCGCCTCCGCGCGCGCCAATCCCACTTCCTCCAGCAGTTGCACCGCCTGACGCCAGGCCGCTTTCGGCGACAGGGCCAGATGACGAATCAGCGGCTCCAGCAGCTGTTCGCCGAGCGTCAGCACCGGATTGAGCGCGCTCATCGGCTCCTGAAAGATCATCGCCAGCCGGTTGCCGCGCAAATCAGCCATCTGCGCCGCCCGCAGCGACAGCAGGTTTTGTCCTTCAAAACGAATCTCGCCGCCGTCTACCTGCGCCAGCGGCTGCGGCAACAGCCCCATCAGCGCCATGGCGGTCACGCTTTTGCCGCAGCCCGATTCGCCGACGATCCCCAGCGTTTGCCCGGCCTGCAGTTCCAGACTGACCTGCTGCACCGCCCGCACCGGCCCCTGCTCGCCCTGAAACGACACCGACAGTCGGTCGAACGCCACCAGCGGTTGACTCATCGTGTTACTCCGTTCATTTTCGGATCGAGCGCGTCCCGCAGGCCGTCGCCCAGGATATTGATCGCCACCACGGTGACGAAGATCGCCAGCCCCGGCGGCATCCACAGCCAGGGCCGGCGCTGAAAGTCGATCAGGCTGTTGGCGGCGTCCATCATGTTGCCCCACGACGGTGTCGGCGGCACCACGCCCAGCCCGAGGTAACTCAGCGCCGATTCGCTGAGAATGGCGTTGGCCACCGCCATGGTGGCCACCACCACCAGAATCGGTACGGTGTTGGGCAGCAGATGGCCGAAGAGGCGTCGCCGGGTGGAGAGACCCAGCACCTCGGTGGCCAGCATGAAATCCCGCTCGCGCAGCGACAGGATCTGGCCGCGCACCAGCCGCGCCAATGACGGCCATCCCAGCAGGCTAAGCATGATCATCACCATGTAGATGCGGTAGTCCGGCGACACGTCGAGTTCGGTCAGCATCGCGCCCATGATGATCAACAGCGGCAGGCCGGGAATGGTCATCAGCAGATCGGCGAAGCGCATGATCAGCCGGTCCGCCACGCCGCCCAGATAACCGGAAAGCGCCCCCAGCACGTAGCCCAGCGTCACCGACAGCAACATCGACACCAGGCCGATGGTCAGCGATATCCGCCCCGCCAGCAGCAGCCGGGTGCAGATATCGCGGCCGAGAAAGTCGGTGCCCAACCAGTGCGCGCCGCTCGGCGCCTGATTGATATTCAGCACATCGCCGGCATCGTCGCGCCACGGCGACAACGACGGCCCAATCAGGCACAGCAACGCCAACAGCACCAGCAACGCCAGCGAAATCATCGCCGGCCGGTGGCGGCGCAGCCGCCGCCAGGCCTGCGCTGCGGGCGGTGGCGACAGTTGCGCCAGCGCCGGCAGTTGCGCCTGGCGCCAGCGGCGACGGCGGCCGAAAAACAACGTAGCCAACATCGTGTTACCTCAAGCGAATGCGTGGATCGGCGTAGGCGTACAGAATATCCGCCAGCAGATTGCCGAGAATGGTCAAGGCGGCCAGAAACAACGTGAACCCCATCAATACCGGGTAATCACGCGCCGCCAGCGAATCGATATGGATGTGTCCGGCGCCCGGCCAGTTGAAGATTTTTTCGGTGATCAGCGCGCCGGAGAACAATCCCGGCAGCTCGAACCCCAGCAGGGTGATGATCGGCAATAGCGCATTGCGCAGCGCGTGTTTGAGGATCACCGTTTTCTCCCTGAGCCCTTTGGCGCGCGCGGTGCGAATATAGTCCATGCGGATCACCTCCAGCATGCTGGCGCGGAAATAGCGCGTCAGGCTGCCGGCCTGCAGCATCACCAGCGCCAGCACCGGCAACAGCAGGTGCGCCGCCACCTCCAGCGCCCAGGCCAGCCCGCTCGCCTCGCTGCCGGTGCGCAGCATGCCGCCCGCCGGCAGCCAGTGCAGATCGACGGCGAACCATTTGATCAGCAACAGGCACAGGAAGAACGTCGGAAACGACATGGCGGCGAACACCGCCACGGTGATCAGATGATCGAACAGCGAATAGGGTTTCATCGCCGAGATCACTCCCACCGCCAGCGCGATGCCCCAATACAACACCATCGCCACCGCCGCCAGCAGGAACGAATTCCAGATGTATTGGTTCAGCAGCGTGCTGACCGGGATCTGGTACTGCAGTGAAAAGCCGAGGTCGCCCTGCAGCAGCCGGCCAAGCCAGTGCAGATAGCGGCTGAACAACGGCTGATCCAGCCCGTACAGCGCCCGCAGCTCGGCGGCGCGTTGCGCGGTCAGATTGATGTTGCCGTCGATAAAATCGCCGGGCGCCAGGGCGAAAATGCAAAAAATCAGCAAGGAAGCCAACAGCAGCATCGGGATCGTCTGCAGCAGACGACGCAGGATAAAATTTCTCATCGCGGGTTCCATCGCCGCCGCCCGGAATGGCGCGGCGGCGTCAGGGCGTTACGGCGCCGGTTTGACGTTCGGCAGGCTGCCGACCAATCCGTTGTAGATATCCGGTTTAAAGCCGGTGACGCGCGCGCTGCTGGCGCTCAAAATCTCGCGGTTGCCGAGCAGGATCACCGGCGGATCGTCCGCCAGCGCCTGATACAGCTGATGGTACAGCGGCTTACGCTGCGCGATATCCAGCGTGGCATTGGCTTTGGCGATCAGCCCGTCCACCTGAGGGTTGTGATAGCCGGTCTCGCTCTCGCGGCTGATGAAATCGCGTACGCCGTCGTGCGGATCGTTCAGCGTGCTGGTGCTGAGAGACGCCAGGTCGTAATTGCCCGCCTTGCGCTGCGCCAGCAGCGCGTTGAAATCCAATACCTGCGGTTTCAGCACCACGCCGAGCCGGCGGTAGTTATCCTTGGCGATCGGCACCAGCGCGTCGTTGATCAGCTTTTTGGTCACCAGCAGCGTCAGCTCCAGCTTTTTACCGTCTTTCTGCCGGATGCCGTCAGCGCCCACCTGCCAACCGGCCTCGTCCAACAGCTTTTTGGCCTTATCGAGATCGTAAGCGTAAGGATTGATGCCGTTCGCGTCATAGGCCCAGGAGATCGGCGAAATCGGCTGGTTGGCGACCTTGCCGTACCCCTGATACACCACGGCGATCAGCTTTTGCCGATCCAGGCCGTAAATCAACGCCTGGCGCACCCGCTTGTCCTGCAGCGCCGGACGCTTGAGGTTGAAGTCGATGCGGCTGTAATCGCTCGAGCTGTAAAGGTTGATATTGGCGAAGCCGAGCAGCTTGAGCTGTTCGATATCGTCCGGCTTGGCGGTAAAGGCGTCGTAGTCGGTCTCACCGGTCTGGAACAGCTGGAAGTTGGTGGCCGGGTTGGTGACGCGGTAGATAAAGCGCGCCATCGGCGGCGTACCGAGGTAGAAGTTCGGGTTGGCATGGAAGCGGATCTCCTGCCCCGGCACGTACTTGTCGTAAATATAGGGGCCGTTGCCGAGCGGTTTGCCGTTCAAGGCGCGCACGCCGTCGAGCTTGCCCCGCTGATAGTTTTTGCCGTAGTAAGCCCGCGACAGCACCGGGCCGCCGATCAGTTGCAGCGTGGTAGCGCCCGGTTGCGTGGTGACGATCTGAATGGTGCGATCGCCGATCACCTTCAGGCCGCTGATGCCGGCGGCGGTGCCGTTTTTATACTCGGCGCCGCCCTGAATGTGCGCCGGCGTGATGTCAGTGTCGCCGTCATAGGCCGGATCGTGCAACAGCGTCAGGGTAAAGGCGATATCGTCAGCCTTCAGCGGCGAGCCGTCGCTGTAGACCAGATTCGGCCGCAGCTTGATGGTGTAGGTCAGATTATCGGGGCTGACCTGCCAGGACTCCGCCAGACGCCCTTCCGGCTTGCCCTGGCTGTCCAGGCCGATCAGGCGGCTGAAGATCACGTCGGTCACGTTCTCGTCCCAGCCGTTGGTGAACAGATACGGGTTGAAAATCCCCTGCGGTTCCGAGATGCCCGCCACCACGGTGTCTTTGCGCAGCTTGGCGGCGGCTGGCACCCGGCTGGCGTCGCTGGCCGGCGTGATGCCTTCGGCCAGCGTTTCCGCCTGCGCGCCGGCGCTCAATCCCAGCGCGCAGATCAACGCCAGCGGCGTCAACCGATAACGCAACAGTTTGTTTAGCTTGTTTTTTATTCTACTCACCCACTGCCCCTCGTCTACCCGTTGATAAAAATGTGACAAAATTTATCGCAGAGTAATGGGCGGCTGGAGGGCTGTCTAACAACGAAACCGGCATTCCATTGCCGAAAAAAGCATTATGAATTTTTCTGGGGCGAAGCGGCGTGGAAAACGCGGCTCAACCGGCCGCCGCCAGCCCCCGGATAAGTTTGGCTAAGGTTTTGATCGCCTCTTCAAAGCGATCATTCCATTCAAAAGAGGCGTTGAGACGGAAGCAGTGGTTGAAATGGTCGCCGGTGGTGAACATGCGCCCCGGCGCGATGCTGATACCCCGGGAAAGGGCCCGCTGGTACAGCTCCATCGACGACAGCGCCGGATCCAGCTCCAGCCACAGGAAGTAACCGCCGTCGGGCTGACTGACTTTCACAGTCGGCGGGAAATGGTGGGCAATCGCCTGACGCATCGCGCTTTGGCGCTGGGCCAGCAGGCGGCGCAACCGCCGCAGGTGAGTGTCGTAGCCGCCGTGCAGCAGATAATCCGCCAGCGCCATCTGGGTCGGCACGCTGGTGGAAACGGTGCTCATCAGCTGCAAACGCTGGATCTGCTGCGCATAACGCCCCGCCGCCACCCAGCCGACGCGAAAACCCGGCGCCAGGCATTTGGAAAACGACGAGCAGTGCAGGATTTGGCCGCCGCTGTCGAGCGCCTTGGCCGGCAGCGGCCGTTCGGCGCTGAAGTACAGCTCGCCGTAGACATCGTCTTCGATCAGCGAGATCTGCCGCTCGCGCAGCAGCGCCACCAGACGCTGTTTGTTGGCCTCCGGCAGGGTGGCGCCCTGCGGGTTCTGGAAGTGGGTCATCAGCCAGCAGGCTTTGATCGGATACTGCTCCACCGCCTGTTGCAACGCGTCCAGATCGATGCCGTCCTGCGGATGGGTGGCGATCGCCACCGCCTTCAGCCGCAGCCGTTCCAGCGCCTGCAGCGCACCGTAAAACGCCGGCGACTCGATCGCCACATAGTCGCCCGGTTGGGTCACCGCCTGCAGGCTGAGGCTGAGCGACTCCATCGCCCCGGCGGTGATAACGATTTCGTCCGGCGCAACCTGCATGCCGCTCAGCGCATAACGTTGGGCAATGTGCCGCCGCAGCGCGTCGTTGCCCGGCGGCAGGTTGGCCAGCGAACTGTGCGGCGTGAACTTGCGCGCTACGCTGCTCAGCGCCCGCGCCAGCTTCGGCTGGGCGAACAGCGTGGCGTCGGGAAAGGCCGAACCGAAAGGCACGATGTCCGGATCCTTGCAGGCCTGCAGCACGTCAAAAATAAAGGCGTTGATGTCCACCTGCTCGCTCAGCAACAGTTTCTCGCCGCGCGAAGGCTGAGGCAGCGGCTGCGGGCGCGCCGCCACGTAGTAACCCGACTGCGGCCGGGCGACGATCCACCCCTGGCTCTCCAGCAGTTGGTAAGACTGCACCACCGTCATCAAGCTTAATCCGGCGCGTTTGCCGCTCTCGCGCAGCGAAGGCAGCTTGTCGCCCGCCCGCCACACCCGGTTCTGGATCTGTTCTCTAATCTGCTGCGCAAGCTGTTCGTATCGGGTCATAACCATTAACTGTTATATGAAAAAGTAAAATAACTGTCACTATTATAGTCACTGTACTTCGTGATTAACTTCACGCCAAGCTTTTCACATAAAAATGACAGCTATACTCAAGAGGTTAATTTATGTTCAACCCTAGGAGGCGCCATGCTGGGTCTTGATGCACTGGAACTCGCCAGAATACAGTTCGCCTTCACCGTGTCTTTCCATATCATCTTCCCCGCCATCACCATCGGCTTAGCCAGCTATCTGGCGGTGCTGGAGGGATTATGGTTGAAAACGCACAATGAAGCCTATCGTGAGCTTTACCATTTCTGGTCAAAGATTTTCGCCGTTAACTTCGGCATGGGCGTGGTTTCCGGGTTGGTGATGGCCTACCAGTTCGGCACCAACTGGAGCTTCTTCTCCGAGTTCGCCGGCAGCATTACCGGGCCGCTGCTGACCTACGAAGTGCTGACCGCCTTCTTCCTCGAAGCCGGTTTCCTCGGCGTGATGCTGTTCGGCTGGAACCGCGTCGGCCCAGGGCTGCACTTCTTCGCCACCTGCATGGTGGCGCTCGGCACGCTGATCTCCACCTTCTGGATCCTGGCCTCCAACAGCTGGATGCAGACCCCGCAGGGACACGAAATCATCAACGGCCAGGTGGTGCCGGTCGACTGGCTGAAGGTGATCTTCAACCCGTCCTTCCCGTATCGCCTGCTGCATATGTCCACCGCCGCCTTCCTCTCCTCGGCGTTCTTCGTCGGCGCGTCGGCCGCCTGGCACCTGCTGCGCGGCCGCGATACGCCGGCGATGCGCAAGATGCTGTCGATGGCGATGTGGATGGCGCTGATCGTCGCGCCGGTGCAGGCGCTGATCGGCGATGCGCACGGCCTGAATACGCTGAAACACCAGCCGGCGAAGATCGCCGCCATCGAAGGCCACTGGGAAAACCCGCCGGGCGAAGCCACGCCGCTGATCTTGGTCGGTTGGCCGGACATGCAGCGTGAAGAGACCCGCTTCAAGCTGGAGGTGCCCTATCTCGGCAGCCTGATCCTGACGCACAGCCTGACCGAGCAGGTGCCGGCGCTCAAATCCTTCCCGCCGGAGGATCGCCCCAACTCCACCGTGGTGTTCTGGTCGTTCCGCATCATGGTCGGGCTGGGCATGCTGATGATCCTGGCCGGGGTGTGGAGCCTGTGGCTGCGCTGGCGCGGCGGGCTCTATCAGTCGCGCCCGTTCCTGTACTTCATTCTGTGGATGGGCCCATCCGGACTGCTGGCGCTGCTGGCGGGCTGGTTCACCACCGAGATCGGCCGCCAGCCGTGGGTGGTGTATGGCCTGCTGCGCACCAAGGATGCGGTCTCCGCGCACGGCGATCTGCACATGAGCATCAGCCTGCTGGCGTTTATCATCGTCTATTGCTCGGTATTCGGCGTGGGCTACTCCTACATGATGCGCCTGATCCGCAAAGGGCCGCAGCCGCATGAGCACCAAGAAGACAATACCGAGGGCCGCCCGGCGCGTCCGCTGTCCGCGGTCAACGACACTCTGGACGACAGGAGCTGAACATGGGTATCGATCTTCCGCTGATTTGGTTTGTGATCATCGTGTTCAGCACCATGATGTATGTGGTGATGGACGGTTTCGATTTAGGCATCGGCATCCTGTTTCCGTGGGTGAAAGAGAGCGGCGATCGCGATCTGATGATGAACACCGTCGCCCCGGTGTGGGACGGCAATGAGACCTGGCTGGTGCTGGGCGGTGCGGCGCTGTTCGGCGCCTTCCCGCTGGCCTACTCGGTGATCCTTGACGCGCTGGCGATCCCGCTGACGCTGATGCTGATCGGGCTGATTTTCCGCGGCGTGGCCTTCGAGTTTCGCTTCAAGGCGACGCCGCAGAAGCGCCATATCTGGGACAAAGCGTTCATCTGGGGCTCTCTCTTCGCCACCTTCAGCCAGGGTGTGGTGGTGGGCGCCGTGATCAACGGTTTCCCGGTCGAAGGCCGCACCTACGCCGGCGGCGCGCTGGACTGGCTGACGCCGTTCGCGCTGTTCTGCGGGCTGGGGCTGGTGGTAACCTACGCCCTGCTCGGTTGCACCTGGTTGGTGATGAAAACCGCCGGCGATCTTCAGGCGCGCATGTATTACCTGGCGACGCCGCTGCTGGCGATCCTGTTGCTGGTGCTGGCCGCAGTCAGTATCTGGACGCCGATCGCGCATCCGGAAATCGCCGCCCGCTGGTTTACGCTGCCGAACCTGTTCTGGCTGCTGCCGGTGCCGCTGCTGGTGCTGCTCAGCGCCTGGGGCATTCAGCGCGGGGTGAAACGCGGCGCGCACTACTCGCCGTTCATGCTGACGCTGTTGCTGGTGTTCCTCGGCCTGAGCGGGCTTGGCATCAGCATCTGGCCGCACCTGATCCCGCCGGCCATCAGCCTGTGGGACGCCGCCGCGCCGCCGCAGAGCCTCGGCTTTATGCTGGTGGGCGCGCTGTTCATCATCCCGATCATCCTGGTCTACACCTTCTGGAGCTACTACGTGTTCCGCGGCAAGATCAGCCATGAGCACGGCTATCACTGAGGAGGGAGGACGCTATGCAAGATAAAACGGCAGCCGCCGTTCCGGCGCCCTGGTGGAAACGCATCGGTTGGCTGGTGATCATCTGGAGCGCCAGCGTGCTGGGGCTGTTCGTGGTCGCCTCACTGTTCCGCCTGCTGATGACCGCGGCGGGCATGAAGTCGCATTAACGCGGCGCCTTATCTGGACGCGCTGTTGGGAAAGTAAAAAGAGACCACCAGCGTGACCAGCGGCAAGGCGCCGATCTTCACCAGCTCGAACACTTGACCGAGCGCTTCGTTTTTGTCCCAATACGCGTGGGCGGCAAAGACGCCCACGCTGACCGCAAATATCCCGCACAGTACCTGGCGCGCCAGGCGCAGCCGCTCCATTTCGTCGAAGACCAGCGAAGGATCCAAATACAACCTTTCAGCATCGAGCTGCGGGCGCTCATGTTGCGGCTTCATGGAAAAATCCCCACCACCACGGCGACTGCCTCCAGCCCCTCGTCGCTTTCACGCACGATACCGAGGCGGGAACCATCCTGTTTCATCCACTCACGGTCGGCAATCGTCATTAAAGCAAACGCCAGGCGTATGACGTCGGTTTTGGCCATCCCGTGACGCCGGGCAATATCGTTCAAACTGTCGTCGATTTCATTGGATAACCGAATCGGTAAACTCCGCATACTCCACCTCCTGTGGCCGTTGATTCACCAGGGGAAAGTCTACTGGAAGGGTAAATATCGTTCAATTAGTGAACTGCGTAACGCCTCGCATAACCCGCATGCAACGCTAGTGCGGCTTGCGCCCCATCGCGCTGAGGAAGCGTTGCTGCAGACGCAACATTTCCTCTAGCTCAAGCAGCCGGTAGTCGATGCCGAAACGCGGCGCCACCTCGCCGATAATGCGGCTCAACGCCGGGTAATGGCGGTGGCTCCAGTGCGGGAACAGATGATGCGTCAAATGCAGGTTCGCCCCGCCGAGCCAGTACCCCAGCCAGCGCGGCCGGGTCAGCCAGTCGAAGGTAGTGGCGAACACATGATGATACCAGCCGTGCGGCATTGCGCCTTGTTCTGGCGCCTGGTAGAAGTTGGCCTTGGCCCAGTGTGTGCCGATGATGAGCATCACGAACAGCAGTGAAGAAAGCATCTGGCTCAGCAAATAGACCAGCAGAATTTGCCCGATGCCGATAGCCGGCGGCAGCAGCCAACATGGGATCGCCAGCGCCAGCAGCAGGTGCGCCGCCTTCCCCGCCAGAAACCCGATCCAGCCGCGTACGCCCTGCTGCGCCATGCGCGCTGCCACGCGGGTGCGGCCCGCCCTGTCCAACCAATCGAACAGCCAGATGTAGTACGGAAAAGTCAGCGCCGCCACCAGCGGCCAATAGTAACGCTGCGCGCGCATAAAGGGCCGCCAGCGCTGGAACGGCGTTTGCCGCAGCACGCCGTTGGCGTCGATGTCGGGATCGTAATGTTCGATGTTGTTATGGGCATGGTGGAACAGCACATGCCGCACGCGCCAACAGTCGGGATCCAACCCCAGCGGCACGCTCACCAGGGCGTTCAACCCGCGGTTGGCCCAGGGGCGACGGAAAAACGCGTTGTGCGAGGCATCGTGCACCACGTTCACCGTCAGGAACATGCCGATAAAGATAAAACCGAAATAGCAGGCGAAAAACGCCCAGCCGTTATGCTGCTGCAGGCTCAGCCCGTAACACAGACCGCACAGCGCCAACAGCAGCGCCACCTTCGCCAGCATGCCGCCGTCGGCGAAACGGTGATCGCCGTGGGTCGCCAGATAATGCTGGGCGGCCTGCATCAGCGCGCGGTGCAACCCGTTGTCGTCGCGCCGATAGGCTAACGGACGCAGCGGTTTCATGGCTGTCCCATAAGGCGCAAGAAGCGCTGTTGCTGCGCCAGCAGTTCGCGATAGCCGATGCAGCGGTACGCCATATCGTGCCGCTGCGCCACCTCCGCCACCGCAGCGGCCAGCGCCGGATAATGGCGATGATTCCAGCCGGGGAACAGGTGATGCGTCAGGTGATAGTTCAGCCCGCCGGTCAGATGCTCCAGCCAGCGCGGTTCGGGCTGCCAGTCGCAGGCGGTGGCGAAATTGTGCCGATACCAGCCTTGCGGCATGCTGTCGCCCGTCGGCGCCGGGTAAAACTCGGCCTGCGCCCAATGGGTGCCCAGCAGCAAGAACACCACCAGCAGCGAGGCGCACATCTGGCTGAGCGCGTAGGCCAGCAACACCCAGCCCCAGCCGATGCCGTGCAAGTGGCCCACGACCAGCGGCGCCACCAGCACCAGCGCCAGATGCGCGAGCTTGCACAGCACGAACAGCGCCCAACCGCCGCGCCCCGCCAGCACGCGTTTTTCCCGCAGCGGCGTTTTATCGAGCCGATCGGACCAATCGAAAATCCAGGCGATATAGGGCAGCGAGAGCGCGGCGATCAGCGGCCAGTACAGATGCTGATAACGCATATGCGGTCGCCAGCGCTGGAACGGTGTCTGGCGGAAAAAGCCGTTCTCTTCGGTATCCAGGTCGTAATGTTCGACGTTGGCGTAAACGTGGTGGTAATCCACATGCCGCGTGCGCCAGTAGTCCGGATCGACGCCCAGCGGCAGCGTCACCAACCGCCCCACCAGCCGATTGGCCCAGGGCGCACGCAGGAAAGCGTTATGCGAAGCATCGTGGTTGACGTTGACATTGAGCAGCATGCCCATGGTCACGAACAGGAAATAGCAGAGGAAAAACGCCCAGGGCTGATGCTGCAGCAGGCTCAGCGCGTAAAACCCGACGCACAACGCCAGCAACAGCGCGGCCTTGGCCAATCGCGCGGCATCGGCATAGCGATGATCGCCCGCCAGACAGGCGTGGGCCGCGCGCTTAAGATCGCGGTGGAAGGCCTGTTCGCCATCGGCGGGAAAACGCAGCGGCGGCAATGATTCAGCCATGCGGTTCCTCCACGGCGGCCGGTGCGGCTACTCTTCCCCAGCCCAACGCGACGCACAGGGCATGCAACGCCACGGAGGCCATGGCGATATGCCAATAGCGCTGCGGCCAACCGAGATAGCCGATAAACAGCAGCGGCATGCCCAGCGCGATCAGCAGCCAGACGGCACTCGCCCACCGCCGCCCTTCCGTCATGCCGCCCAGCGCCACCGATCCCAACGCCAGCAGCGCCAACAGCGCCATTTGCGGCCAGCTGATGCCGCTATAGCCGTAACCGTATTGGTAGACGTAACCGACCACCAGCGAGAACAACAGCATGGCGCCGCTGAAGACGCTGAGCGCCGAACGGCGGTCGCGTGGCCGGCCCGGCGCCGGGCGCCAGGCCAGACGGAAATAGCGCAGGAACGGCAGATTGCTCGCCCAGAACGGGTTGGCGGACGGCCTGTCGCCGCCGACGCCGTAGCTGAACGGCGTGGTCGGCAATGCCGGGCAGAAGGTGCCGAACAGCTTGTCCCAGAAGATAAAGCTGCCGCCGAAGTTCTTATTGGAATAGGCCATGTCCTTGACGTGATGCACTCGGTGATGCGCCGGCGTGACCAGGATTTTTTCCAGCACGCCAAGCTTCGGCGTCAGCGCATTGTGGTTAAACAGCTGGATGCTGTAGTGAAAAATAGAGACCGCAACGAACACCGACAGCGGCACGCCCGCCAGCGCCAGCAGCAAAAAGAACGGGATCGACGTCAACGACGAATACCAGGAGTTGCGCACCCCCAGCGACAGATTGAAATGCTCGCCCTGATGGTGCACCACGTGCACCGCCCACAGCAGGCGGAAACGATGATGCAGACGGTGCAGCCAGTAGAAACCGAAGTCCCACGCCAGCAAAGCGAACAGCCACATCAACAGCGGCGGCCAGGCGTCCAGCAGCCCCAGGCTGAAATGCGCGGCCACGTAGCCGTAACAGGTGATCTCCAACCCGCGGAACAGCCACAGCATGATATGGCCGGAATTCAGGTTGAACACCAGATCGTGCCAGTTGACCGGCTCGCGACGCCCCCACTGCAGCGCCACCGCCTCGGCCACCACGATGAACAGCATGAACACTATCGGCAACGCCAGATCGCTCATCCCATTTCTCCTTTAACCACGCGCCTGCGCAGGGTTTTCATGCGCAGGGCCAGCCAGCCGGCAAACAGCGCCAGCAGCGCGCCGCTGGCCAAATCGACAAACAAATGGCGGCGCAGTTGCAGAATCGAGAACGCGATCGCCGCGCCCCACAGCATCCACAACGCCGTGCGCACTTTGCGCTCGCCGTCGCTCAGCGCCCACACCGCCAGCACCGTCAGCGCCATATGCAACGAAGGCAGGCAGTTCTGCGGCGAATCCACCTGGGTTAACGCCGCCAGCAGCTGCGCGCTGATCCCGACGCCATCGTTCTGTGGATAGGCTATGGTGGTCGGCCACAGCAGGTAAACCGCCCCGGCGCCCAGCGCGGTGAGCTGCATCGCCCGCGTCAGCCATGTGATCCGCTGCAGCGGCGCCAGCAGATAGCCCGCCGGGACGATGAGGAAGAACGACAGGTAGAGCCATATGGCCGCCGGGTTGAACGGGATCGCCCGGTCAAGCGCCGACGGCGGCAACAGGGTTCCCGCCCCCTGCAGGCGATCGGTCAGACTATACACCACCCCGACCGTCCCCCAGCCGAGCAACATGTGCCCTAGTCTGAACAGCGTATTTTTCATGCTTCCTCCGCCTGACGCACGATGCGCCGCCGCTTGCGATCGAACTGCGGCAGCACCGCCTGCGCCGTCAACCGCCATTCGAGGCGCTCGGTGGCGATGCCCTGGCGAGCGAACAGCGCGATCAGCTGCGCCTGGCAGTGCGCCAATTCAGACTGGCTGCAATCGGCAATCAATTCCAACCGCCGTTCGCCATGCTGGATCAGCCGGTAATCGCTGGTTAACGGCAGTGCATTGGCGATCGTCCGGCTGCAGGCATCGGCGAACACCGCCTGCGGTTGCCGCTGCGCATCGGGCAGCATCAGCTGATCGTCACGCCGCCCCTCGATGCGGGCGATCGCCCGCGTCGGTTGCCCGCACGGACAAGGCTCCTTGCGCAGCACCAACACATCATCCAGCCGATAACGCACGATCGGCTGCGTGCTGCGGGTAAAGTCGGTGATCAACGGCGTAAAACGCCGTTCGTCGATCCACTGCGGTTCGATATGCAAAAACTCTTCGTTCAGATGCAGCGTACCGTGCGCGCAGGTCGCGGCAAGAAATCCTTCGGTGGCCTGATACACTTCGCCGACCGCCGGAAATACCTGCAGCAGCAGGCGGCGGTCCTGCTCTTCAAGCACCTCGGCCACCGAGATCGCTTTTTTGACCGGCAACTTCACCTGCCCGGCCAGCACCGCCAGCGCCAAGGCGCGCAGCACCTGCGCCGGGGCCACGATGATGCTGGGCGCCTGCCGTTCCAATGCGGGCAAATGCTCGCTGAACGGTGCAAGCAGATCGTAAAACGCCAGGCTCAGCCAACGGTTGTTCACGCTGTGATAGAGATTATTGTCCGCCCGCAGAAACAGCGCAACGCGCTCGCCGGCCAACAGACCGTCCGGCAGCATCTTCGCCAGCATGCCGCCGGCCCACACCTGCTGTTCGCGCGGGCTGACGACAAACACGCCGCGCTGCCCGGAGGTGCCGGACGACAATCCGACGCTGTAGCGCCCGATCTTCGGCGTGAAATCGCGATCCGCCTCGCTGCGCTGCGCGCAGGCCAGCACCGCATCGCGCTGCAGCCCGGCGGTGTTCATCCGGTCGAACTGCGCCATCATCAGCGCCTTGTCCATCTGCGGCCATTCGGCGAACGGCCGGCGACTGAAGCGTTGAAAATAGGGGCTCTTGCTCAGCACCCGACGGGCAAAGCCCGCGAGCTGCCGGGCCTGATGCGCCTCCAGCGCCGTACGATCGCCAAAGCGCAGGCGCCGGGCGCGGAAATAGTGCCAAAGGGTCATGAACGGGATCACAGGTCCCCCTCGTGGCACAGCAAAATGTTGACCTGGCCGCCCGCCCACAGCTGGTTGAGCCGCTCCAGCGTGCGGGTGTAAACCACCGCATCGTCCATCACCAGATTGGCCAGGCGCGAAGGCCCGCGCAGCGTCTGGTAACTCTGCGGCGACCAGGCGGCGTCGCTGGCCAGCAGCGTCCAGCCGGCGTCGGTGAGAATAAAGGCGCCGATATGGCCGGCCGCATGCCCCGGCAGCGGCACCAGCACGATCTGCCCTTCGCTGCCCGGCAGCGCATAGCCACGCTCGAACGGCGCCAGCAGCGCGGGTAACGCCACAGAGGGAAAAGCTTCCATAAACTGCAGGTTGCTCTCGAAATCCGCCGGGATCAGGCCGGGAATAAAGGCGCGCTTCAGCGCCGCGAAACCGCGCAGCCCGCGGGTTTGCCGCCAGCCTTCGCCGGAGCAAATAAAGTCGAGTTGGCTGAAATCCTGCAGCCCGGCGATGTGATCGGCGTGAAAATGCGAGACGATCAGCGCCTGAATATCCCCCTCGGCGTAACCGGCTTCGCGCAGCTGATGCGCCAACGACTCGGCGGGATCGAAATAGACCGGCGTCATGCGGCGATAAAGGCTGAACACCCCCGACTGCGTGTGCTGCTGAAAATAATGCGCGTAGCCGGTATCCCACAGCCAGCGGCGCTCCCCCACCTCCAGCAGATAGGCGCGCGCCGGGAATTTGCACACCCGGAACCCGGCGCCGCGCAGCGCCATGCAGCCGATATGCGTGCAGTAACCCACTTCAAAAACGGTGACCTTAGCCATGCTGTCCGCCTCCTTGCCGCCGCAACCACTCACCGGTCAGACGAATGCCCTCTTCCATCGAATAACGCGGCTGATAGCCCAGCTCTTCGATCGCACGGGTCTGGCTCAGCGTCATGTCAAAATGCACCGCCGCCACGCTATAGCGCGTCAGCAGCGGTTCCTTGCCGCTCAGCGTCGCCCACAGCTCCATGCCGCCGGCCAGCGTATGCAGCAACGGATAGGGCACGGCCTGCAGCCGGTAGCGCAGCCCCAGTTCCTGACGCAGCAGCGCATCCAGCATCTCCGCCAACCACTGCGGCTGGTGGTTGGTAATGTTGTAAACGGCGCCGGACGGCAACCCGCGCTGCCGGCTGGCCAGGTCCATCGCGTGCACCACGTTGGGGGCAAAGGTCAGGTCCAGCAGCGCTTGCCCGCCGCCGGGCAGCCGCAGCACGCCGCGATCGCGTTCGAGCTGCTGCAACAGCCGCGGCACGATCACCCGATCGTGCGGGCCAAACAGGCCGCGCGGCCGCAGCATAATGTAGGTGGTTTGCGGATAGATCTTCGCCTGCGCCAACAGGCGTTGTTCGGCCGCATACTTGCTGGCGGCATAGTGATTGGCGAAGCGCCGGGCGCGGTAACCTTCGTCAAGATCGTAATGCGGCTGAAAATCGAAGTAGATTGCCGGCGTGGAGATATGCACGAAGCGCCGCACGCCGCAGCGCCCGGCCGCCTCCGCCAGCTTGTCCGTCGCCGCGGCGTTGATGCGGTGAAATTCCGCTTTGCTGCCCCAGGGCGAAGACTTGGCCGCACAGTGCCACACCCACTCGCAGTCGGTTACCAGCTCCCGGCACTGCTGCGGCGTGGCCTGCGCCAGATCGAGCGAGTAAAATTCGGCGCCCAGCTGGCGCAACGCTTCGCCGGCCCGCTCATCGCGGCCGGTGGCGCGCACCTGATGCCCGGCCTCCAGCAACCACTCCGCCGCGTTGCGCCCCAGCCCGCTGGTCGCCCCGGTCACCAGCACCCTCATGGCAGCAACACCATGCCGGCCAGCGCCAGCCCGGCGGCGGTGCCGATCAGCATCACCGGCTGGCCGGGGTTAAAGCGCCCGGTGGTCACGGCGGCATGCAGCGCGGTCGGGATAGAGGCCGCCACCTGGTTGCCGTGGTGGCGGTAGATATCCACCAGCGCCTCGCTGGAGACATGCAGCCGCTTGCGCATATGTTCGAGCGACAAATGGCTGGCCTGATGCGGCACCACGGTGGCGATCTGCGCCAGGGTCAGGCCGCTGGCGCTCAGCAGCCGGTCGAGGTAATCCTCAATCAGCGCCGACGCCTGGCGGAACAGCGGCTTGCCCTGCATATGAAACAGGAAGTCTTGCTCGCACATGCCGGCGCGCGGGTTGCGACGCGTACCGCCGGCGCGGATTTCGCACAGTTCGCTGCCGGCGGGATAGGTTTCCACCAGGCTGGCGAGGATGCCGCTGGCGCCGTCGCCGCGTTCCACGATGGCGCAGGCGGCGCCGTCGCCGAAGATCAGCGACGACTCTTCGTGCTGCCAGTCGATGCCGCGTGAAGCGAGATCCGCCGAGACGATGGCGATGCGTCGATACGTTCCGGCGTTCAGCAGCCCCGCCGCCACCTGCAGCGCAGAGATAAAGCTGACACAGCTGCTGTTGATGTCGAAGCCCGGCGTGCCCGGCGCCAGCCCCGCCACCTTGAGAATATGCGCGGCGGTGCACGGCAGCGCCTGCACCGAAATCGCCGAGGCGGAGATCAGCAGGTCAATGGAGGCTGCCGGGAGGGCGCTGCGAGCCAGCGCGTCTTGCAGCGCGGCGGCGGCGAGTTCGGCCTGGCTGGCGTCGTCGGCGGCATGATAGCGGTAAACGATGCCCGAGCGTTTTTCAACGTAACCGGCCGGTTTCCCCAGGCGGGCATCGAGCGAAGAAGAAGCCACGCGGTTGGGCGGCAAGGCAGCCCCGGTGGCGATGATTTTCAGAGGCAGCGGCTCGGGTGAGCGAAATTGAGTGGTCATTATTGTTATTGATTAACCTGACTATCCATAAAGCGATTATCCCGCACGGCGCGAAGGCCACGCGGATCATCCCCGGTTTTTATATCCCAAAATGCCTTTCATCAAGGCGGTATCTCTTGTTATCGGCTACCACGGGCCGACGTCCGTCGGCGCAAGCATAAGCGTAACATGACTGAGATATTCAGTTTACGACATGGCGGGGAGAATGGGCAGACGGCGGGCGAATTATCGGAATAGCGCCGCCGCTGGGGATCAGCGGCGGCGAGGTCAGGCTCAACGGCGGTTGCGCACCAGCTGGTAACGGCGGGTCAGGTATTCCACCGGCGCGCTCCAGATATGCACCAGGCGGCAGAACGGGAACAGCACGAACAGCGTCATGCCCAACACCATGTGCAGCTTGAAGATCAGCGCCACCCCTTCCAGGTGCGCAGAGGCGCCGGCGTGGAAGGTCACCACCGCCTGGGCCCAGGCCACCAGCTTCATCATTTCGCTGCCGTCCATATGCTGGACGGAGAACGGAATGGTCAGCAGGCCGAGGCACACCTGCACCACCAGCAACGTCAGGATCAGGATGTCGGCGAAGCTGCTGGTGGCGCGCACCCGCGGGTTGGTTAACCGGCGTTTGAGCAACAGCGCGCCGCCGATCAGCGTCATCAGGCCGCAGGCGCCGCCGGCGATCATCGCCAGCTTCTGCTTCACGTCGATCGGCAGAAAGGCTTCATACATCCAGTGCGGCGTCAGCATGCCGAGGAAATGGCCCGCGAAGATGCCGATAATGCCGATGTGGAACAGGTTGGACGCCAGCCGCATGCCTTTTTTATCCAGCATCTGGCTGGAGCCGGCGCGCCAGCTGTACTGCCCGTAGTCGTAGCGCAGCCAGCTGCCGATCAGGAACACCGCGCCGGCCAGATAAGGGTAGATGTCGAAGAAGAACTGATTCAAAAATTGCATGATTAGCGTCCTTTGGTTCCGGTTAACGCATCCGTCAGATCCAGATACTGTGGCGCCACCGCGCCGGCGAAGCGCCGCTGGTGCGCCGTCTGCTGGGCGGAGGCGCAGCCCTGTTCACCGAGAAACTTGACCTGCTCCTCTTCCCACACCGCATCCAGCGCCTGCGGCGTATCGTCGCGCGCCTCTTGCACCACCTGCGTCTCCAGAGACTGCGCCTGCACCTCGCTGCCGGACAACGCCAGCAGCAAATCGAACAGCACCGCATACGGGCTTTCACGCTGCTGCAGACGCGCGCCCAGCAGCGCCAGGATCGGCGCGATGTCCTGCAGCCCTTCGCGCGCCTGCGCCGCGTTGCGGCTGGCCAAATACTCCAGGTACAGCGGCAGGAAATCCGGCAGCTCGCGGCTGTCGATCTCCAGCCCGGCGGCGCGGTACTGCGCCATCAGGTCAACCATCGCCTGGCCGCGATCGCGCGATTCGCCGTGCACGTGTTCAAACAGCAGCAGCGAGGTGGCGCGGCCGCGATCGAACAGTTCGCAATAATCGGCCTGCGCGTCCAGCAACGGGCGCGCGCACAGGCGGCGGATAAACAGAATCAGCTGCGCGCTGTGGTGCAGATCCAGCTCGCTGGCCGGCTCCAATGCTTCGATCAGCGCCTGCTGATGGTCAAACAGCGCCTGCTCCGGGTAATCCAGCAGGCGGGCGATCACTTTCAGGCTGATCATGAGGCGTCCTCCGGCCGCGCGGTTTTCGCGGTCACGTCGATGGCATCGATACGGCGGCTGTTGAACAGGTTGAACTTACCGTCGCTGCCGTGGCAACCGTCGCCGAAGCTGAAGCCGCAGCCTTTGCTTTCCGGGAAGGCTTCACGCGCCAGTTCGCGGTGGCTCGACGGCACCACAAAGCGATCTTCATAGTTGGCGATCGCCAGGTAGCGGTACATCTCCTGCGCCTGCGCTTCACTCAGACCGACCTGCTCCAGCGCGCTGGTGTCCACTACGCCGTCGACGGTTTCCGCCCGTTTGTAGTGGCGCATCGCCAGCATGCGCTTCAGCGCCAACAGTACCGGTTCGGTATCGCCGGCGGTCAGCAGGTTCGCCAGATACTGCACCGGAATGCGCAGGCTCTCGACGTCCGGCAATACGCCGCTGTGCGCCAGCTCGCCGGCGTCGGCGGCAGACTGAATCGGCGACAATGGCGGCACGTACCACACCATCGGCAGCGTGCGGTATTCCGGGTGCAGCGGCAGCGCCAGTTTCCAGTCCATCGCCATTTTGTACACCGGCGACTGCTGGGCGGCTTCAATGACGCCCTGCGGCACGCCGTCCGCCAACGCCTGAGCGATCACCGCCGGGTCATGCGGATCGAGGAAGATATCGAGCTGGCTCTGATACAAGTCCTTGTCGTTCTCCACCGCCGCCGCCTGCTCGATGCGATCGGCGTCGTACAGCAGCACGCCGAGGTAACGAATGCGGCCGACGCAGGTCTCCGAACACACCGTCGGCTGCCCGGCTTCGATGCGCGGGTAGCAGAAGATGCACTTCTCGGACTTGCCGCTCTTCCAGTTGAAGTAGATTTTCTTGTACGGGCAGCCGGTCAGGCACATGCGCCAGCCGCGGCACTTGTCCTGGTCGATCAGCACGATGCCGTCTTCGCCGCGTTTGTAAATCGCCCCGCTCGGGCAGGTGGCGACGCAGGCCGGATTAAGGCAGTGCTCGCACAGACGCGGCAAATACATCATGAAGGTGTTTTCGAACTGGCCGTACATCGCCTTCTGCAGGTTGTCGAAGTTCTTGTCCTGCGAGCGCTTTTCAAATTCCCCGCCAAGGATCTCTTCCCAGTTCGGGCCGCTTTCGATCTTGTTCATGCGCTGGCCGGTGATCAGCGAGCGCGGGCGCGCCACCGGCTGGTGTTTGCCCTGTTTGGCGGTGTGCAGATGCTGGTAGTCGTAATCGAACGGCTCGTAGTAGTCGTCCAGCGCCGGCACATCCGGGTTGGCGAAGATTTTCGCCAGCACGCCGACGCGGTTGCCCATGCGCGGCTCCAGCTTGCCGTTGATTTTACGGATCCAACCGCCCTTCCATTTTTCCTGATCTTCCCAGGCGTGCGGATAGCCGACGCCGGGTTTGCTTTCCACGTTGTTGAACCAGGCGTATTCCATGCCTTCGCGGCTGGTCCAGACGTTCTTGCAGGTGACCGAACAGGTGTGGCAACCGATGCACTTGTCCAGATTCAGCACCATGCCGACTTGCGAACGAATTTTCATTTGTGGTTCTCCTGCTGACTGCCCTGCGCGTAGTCGTTGCCTTCATCGTCCAACCAATCAATACGGTTCATCTTGCGCACCACCACGAACTCGTCGCGGTTGGAGCCGACGGTGCCGTAGTAGTTGAAGCCGTAGGCCAGCTGCGCATAGCCGCCGATCATGTGGGTCGGCTTCGGACAGGCGCGGGTCACCGAGTTGTGGATGCCGCCGCGTTGGCTGGTGATCTCCGAGCCCGGCAGATTCACGATGCGCTCCTGTGCGTGGTACATCATGGTCATGCCGGCCGGGATACGCTGGCTGACCACCGCGCGCGCCGTCAGCGCGCCGTTGGCGTTGAAGGCCTCGATCCAGTCGTTGTCCGCGATGCCCAGATCTTTGGCGTCGTCTTCGCTCAGCCAGACGATCGGCCCGCCGCGCGACAGCGTCAGCATCAGCAGGTTGTCGCTGTAGGTGGAATGGATACCCCACTTCTGGTGCGGCGTCAGGAAGTTCAGCGCCTTCTCCTTGTTGCCGTTCGGCTTGCTGTTGAGCAGCGGCTGGGCGGCGCGGGTATCGATCGGCGGCCGGTACACCAGCAGGCTTTCGCCGAAGGCGCGCATCCACTCGTGATCCTGATACAGCTGCTGGCGGCCGCTGAGCGTGCGCCACGGGATCAGCTCGTGCACGTTGGTGTAGCAGGCGTTATAGGAAACGTGTTCATCCTCCAGGCCAGACCAGGTCGGGCTGGAGATGATTTTGCGCGGCTGCGCCTGAATGTCGCGGAAGCGAATTTTCTCGTCTTCCTTGTTCAGCGCCAGATGCCGGTGATCGCGGCCGGTGACGTTGCTCAGCGCTTCCCAGGCTTTCACCGCCACCTGGCCGTTGGTTTCCGGCGCCAGCGACAGGATCACTTCCGCCGCGTCTATCGCGCTCTCGATCTTCGGCCGCCCCGCCGCCGGGCCGTCGGCCTTGACGTAGTTAAGCTGCTTGAGGAAATCGACCTCGGTCTGGGTGTTCCAGCTGATGCCCTTGCCGCCGTTGCCCAGTTTGTCCAGCAGCGGCCCCAGGGAGGTAAAACGCTCGTAGGTGGCCGGGTAATCGCGCTCCACCGCGATGATGTGCGGCGCGGTTTTGCCGGGGATCAGTTCGCATTCTCCTTTCTTCCAGTCCTGCACGCCGTAGGGCTGCGCCAGTTCGGCAGCGGAATCGTGCTGGATAGGCAGCGTCACCACGTCGGTTTCCTGGCCCAGATGGCCGACGCACACCTCGGAGAAGGCCTTGGCGATGCCTTTGTAGATCTCCCAATCGCTCTTCGAGTCCCAGGCCGGATCGACCGCCGCCGACAGCGGATGAATGAACGGGTGCATGTCGGAGGTGTTCATGTCGTCTTTTTCGTACCAGGTGGCGGTCGGCAGCACCACGTCGGAATACAGGCAGGTGCTCGACATGCGGAAATCGAGCGTCACCACCAGATCCAGCTTGCCTTCGCCGCCCTGCTCGCGCCATTCCACTTCCTGCGGCTTCACGCCGCCCTGCTGGCCGAGATCTTTGCCCTGAATGCCGTTTTCGGTGCCCAACAGGTATTTGAGCATGTACTCATGGCCCTTGCCGGAAGAGCCCAGCAGGTTGGAGCGCCAGACGAACAGGTTGCGCGGGAAGTTCTGCGGATTGTCCGGCTGCTCGGCGGCAAAGCCCAGCGCGCCGTTTTTCAGGCTGTCGACGGTAAATTCGACCGGCGATTGGCCGGCGGCGCGGGCCTGCTCCGCCAGGCGCAGCGGGTTAGCGCCCAGCTGCGGCGCCGACGGCAGCCAGCCCATGCGCTCGGCGCGCACGTTGAAGTCGATCAGGCTGCCGCCGAAGCGCGACTTGTCCGCCAGCGGCGACAGCAGCTCATCGGCGCCGACGGTTTCATAACGCCATTGGCTGGAATGGTTGTAGAAGAACGAAGTGCTGTTCATGTGGCGCGGTGGGCGTTGCCAGTCGAGGCCGAACGCCAGCGGCAGCCAGCCGGTTTGCGGCCGCAGTTTTTCCTGGCCGACGTAGTGCGCCCAGCCGCCGCCGCTCTGGCCGACGCAACCGCAGAAGATCAGCATATTGATCAGGCCGCGGTAGGTCATGTCCATGTGATACCAGTGGTTGACGCCGGCGCCGACGATGATCATCGAACGGCCGTGGGTCTTCTCGGCGTTTTGCGCGAATTCGCGGGCAATGCGGATGATGTTGTGGCGCGACACGCCGGTGATCTGCTCGGCCCAGGCCGGGCTGTAAGCCTTGACCTCGTCATAGTCGGCGGCGCAGTTGGCGTCGCCCAGCCCGCGCTCCAGGCCATAGTTGGCCAGCGTCAGGTCATACACGCTGGTCACCAGCGCTTCGCTGCCGTCCGCCAGCCGCAGGCGTTTCACCGGCAGCTTGTGCAGCAGGATTTCGTCCAGCGCCACGCTGTTGAAATGCTCGCTGTCGGCGCCGCCGAAGTACGGGAAACCCACCTCGGCAACGTCGTCATGCATGCCCAGCAGGCTGAGTTGCAGCTCGACTTCCTGTTGCGCCTGGCCTTCGCGCTGTTCCAGGTTCCACTTGCCCTTCTCGCCCCAGCGGAAACCGATGGAGCCCTGCGGCGCCACCAGCTCGCCGCTGCGGCTGTCGATAGCGACGGTTTTCCACTCGGGATTGTTTTCCTGGCCCAGTCCGTCCACCAGATCGGCGGCGCGCAGCAGGCGGCCGGCGGCGTAGTGGCCGCCTTCACGCGGCTCCAGCAGCACCAGCATCGGCATGTCGGTATAGCGGCGCACGTAGTCGCGGAAGTAGCCGACTTCGCGATCGAGATGGAACTCTTTCAGCATCACGTGCCCCATCGCCAGCGCCATCGCGCTGTCGGTGCCCTGCTTCGGATTCAGCCAGTGGTCGCACAGCTTGGCGACTTCGGCATAGTCCGGCGTCACCGCCACGGTTTTGGTGCCCTTGTAACGCACTTCGGTAAAGAAGTGGGCGTCCGGGGTGCGCGTCTGCGGCACGTTGGAGCCCCAGGCGATAATGTAAGAAGAGTTATACCAGTCGGCGGACTCCGGCACGTCGGTCTGCTCGCCCCAGGTCATCGGCGAAGCCGGCGGCAAATCGCAATACCAGTCGTAGAAGCTCAGGCAGGCACCGCCGATCAGCGACAGGTAGCGGGCGCCGGCGGCGTAGGACACCATCGACATCGCCGGGATCGGCGAGAAGCCGATAATGCGGTCAGGGCCGAAGGTTTTGGCGGTGTAGACGTTGGCGGCGGCGATCAGTTCATTGACCTCTTGCCAGCTGGAGCGGACGAAACCGCCGCGGCCGCGCGCCACCTTGTAGCTCTTGGCTTTTTCCGCATCGCCGACGATCGATCCCCAGGCCTCGACCGGATCGCTGTGCTGCGCTTTCGCCTCGCGCCACAGTTTGAGCAGCCGCTTGCGCATCAGCGGGTATTTCAGCCGGTTGGCGCTGTACAGGTACCAGGAGTAGCTGGCGCCGCGCGGGCAGCCGCGCGGTTCATGGTTGGGCAGATCGGGGCGGGTGCGCGGATAGTCGGTTTGCTGGGTTTCCCAGGTCACCAGACCATTCTTCACGTAGATCTTCCAACTGCAGGAACCGGTGCAGTTCACGCCGTGGGTGGAACGCACCACTTTGTCGTGCTGCCAACGGCTGCGGTAGCCGTCTTCCCAGTCGCGGTTGGTGTTCAAGGTCTGGCCGTGATCGCCAGAAAAAGGCTCCGCCAACTGCTTGAAATAGCGGAAACGGTCTAAAAATTTGCTCATCCGGAATGCTCC
Source organism: Serratia sp. SA088 (assembly GCF_049065515.1). Lineage (NCBI taxonomy): Bacteria > Pseudomonadati > Pseudomonadota > Gammaproteobacteria > Enterobacterales > Yersiniaceae > Serratia > Serratia sp. SA088. The sequence goes on along the minus strand of NZ_JBAKGW010000001.1, from coordinate 416,612 downwards.
TGAAGGCCCTTATCGTTATAAGAAGACATGCTCAATCTGCCGCCAGCCTACTGACGGCCAAGCGGCGGCAAATTGATTGCGATCAAGAGAAAGCGGTGAGAGAGGCGCGGCGAATGCGACGAATACCACTAAAGTATAAGCGCGAAAACATAGGTAATCAGCTGATAAAAAAGAACAAATGATACATTTAATCAGGCTTCGGGAATGGATGGCGGCAGGCGGGGGTATTTGGAGGTATAAATGGACGAATAAAGCGTATGGTGTTTTCATTGAACGAAATATCAGCGTCGCCCCCGGCGGGCGAACGGCAGCAAATGAAGGCGCGGCCGAGACGTTCCGCGCCTTCATCTTATTCATTCACCGAACATCGTGGCGGCAGGCGATAAAATCCAGTGCTTCATCAATCTTTAAAGTAACTTCCCCATTCCTTTTCGGCACTGAGTGGCATGAGATGGCAAAGGCCGGCGCCCGGGGTAAAAGTCAGCTCGCCGAAATACACCCGCCCTTCCACTTGATAAAAATCTACCCTGATGTAGGAAAATTGCTTCGCGGTGAGCTTCGCCAAATGAATCATTTCGTCAAAACATTCTGGCCGCGGCGCCGGTATCTCGCTGTTTTCGATATCAATGCGAATATTCGTTCTATTCCAATCAGCGTCAAATACGTCACGCCGGTGGGCACCAAAACGCTGATAGTCCACCTGAATGAAAATGCATACCTCGCCCTCACGGTTGAAGCAGTGGAACTTGAAATCTTTAGGCACATCGCCATTATCCAGCAAAAGCCGCTCAGCCAATATTCTCGGCTCAATATCCTGATAGTGTTTTTCTCGTTCCTGATCATAAAAATTCGTGTTCAACCAACCCGAAGAAAGATCGTAAAGCTCACCGTAACTGGCCTGGCGTTTGTCGAAAACCAGCTTATTAAATCCGCAGCCGTGATTCGCTTTAAGCACGAAAGCGTCCGGCAAGCGCTGGTACATTTCGTAGGTCAGTTCAGTACCCTGCGCATACAGGTCAATCAGATAATGCTCACCCCAAAGTCCGGCGATAAATTCCCTTACTTTATATTTATCCGATAAAGTCGTGTATATCCTTCTTGGATAAATCTTTCGTCTCATTATTTTTTCATTATAAAAAACCGGATTGGAAAGATGGGGGAGCCGTTTAAAGTTAATAACGTATTTCATCTTATGATATAGCGTGTCCGGGACATGCTTATAAAGATGCCTTACAAGTTGTTGCAACATGATGACTCCTTGTTCTTTATAAAGATATGATGAAACAAATAACGGAAATTGCGCTATTTATGGCAAAAAGAATTTAAGCGGCATTGGGTGCCATGAGTAAATAACCTCCTTAATCAGAATTAAAGAGTGTGCGTACAGGCCGCCAATTTGCATGGCGGCGTGATGAAAGCGAACTCACTTTATTTTGTCTTGAGTCTGCGGATGAAAACAGGCACGCAGCTAAACGCCGTTAACTGCAGGCGCGTAATCTTGCCTTTTTGGAAAAAATAATTCAGAACAAAGACCGACATGAACTCCGCCGATAGCGTTGAAACAGCCGCGCCCATCAACCCATAGCGGGGAATCAACAGGAGGTTCAGCAGGATATTTATCACCGCCACCATCGGCATTTTCATGGCGATGAAGCGGTATCCTGAAAACAAGACGATGCTTCTGTACGAAACGGTGCCCAATACGGACACCAAAGAGGTGAATGAGCACACGGCCAACACGCCGGCAGCGGGCAAATATTCATCGCCGTACAGTACGTTTATAATCTGCGACGGAAAATAGATAAACACCAACAGAGCCGGTAGAGAGAGCGCCATCACGATGACATAAAGCAGTCGGATCCGATATTCCTGTTCCGCCGCTTGACGCGAGCCGGCAATGCCCGACATAAGCGAGGTGATCATCGCCATCGGCACAAAAGACCACCCCTGCGCCAGAGTCAGCGCCGCGCTATACCAACCGACCGCCTGCTCGCCAAGCATGCCACCTAACATGATCTGATCGATGCGCGTATAAATGACAATCGACAAACTCGACACCGCCAGCGGCAAACCAACGCTGAACAAATGACGCTCATAACGTTGTCGCTTCCGCCCCTTGACCGGCGCCAATCGCCCGCGCACCTCACGGTGGAACATCCAACGGCGCAGGAAATAAGGTATCGCACTGCTGACAACGTAAGGAATCGCGAACCACGCCAGACTGAGCTCGGCATGAACCAACATCAGGCGCAATGCGATGGACAAAAGCAAAACCGAGTTGTTTATCAGCGTATTGCGTTTCGATTTTAAGGTGGCGTCGTAATAAATTTTGTAGACGTCCTGTACTGAAAAATAGGCGCTTGCCAGCATCAGCAACAGGATCAAAACGTCGGTATTATTGTGAGAGAACACGTGCCATGCCAACACAGGCAACGCACCCAACAAAAACACGCGCCGCCTGAGCCGTATGGAGGCCATCATCAGGTGCATCCCGCTGGCTGGCCGGCGCGCAATGCGATTGAAAATGACGCTGTCGGCGCCGAGCTGAGCCAGCGGCACCAACACTGCAATGGTCGCCAACAGATAATTCAGGACGCCGAACTGGCCAGGCCCCAGATAACGCGCCACATAGATAGACACGAAAATGCCCGAAACGCTGAGAGAAAGGCGTTCAAGCATCAACCAGAGTGCATTGGTGAGCGTCCGTTTCATCTCTAATCGCACCCGCAACGGGAGGGGGGGAAAATGGCGATGGTCTCATTAAAAAACTGAGAATTAATGCCAACGCGGCAGGGTGCAATGCGACCCAGGCTTATTTTCGTTCTTTTGGTCATATCCACATTCCACAACAATCCACAACCGCTTTAAGCGCCAACAATAACGCTTCGCTTATGCCAAGTACAGACCGCATATCAATGATATGCAAGACATGATGCGCCGGTGAAGACCCCGGCAGCGCCTTCTGTGCGCCTTGCCGGATAAGGAAAGCGCATTCTTCGCCGTAAACGCCTGCCCGATAACGCCGATAATCTTTCTTCCACCGTTCTTTCTCACCCAGAAAACCCAAAGACGCTTTTCTTTGGCCACGTTATTTTTCTTATAAAAAAATGCATGCTACCGCCCTTGGGAATCTGCCCCCAATATGCCTTTTGCTCGTCGTGATCGATCGGCATTCCCCACGCTTTTCCGTGCGAGAAATCCGCCAAACATAAATACGCACCGGCTTTTTTCAAATCACACTTAAACATTCATCTGCGGAAAAATTGAGAACAACATAAGCGAAAAATCATTAATCACACTTCCCCAGGGATTGCTCATTAATGTGTTACCACCGTTCTCTTTATCCATGAGGCAACATCTTTCGGGCACACATCAGCGATTGCCATACCGCCCCATCTGCGCGGCGGTGCCATGCGTCTTATGCCTGTTATGCGCCATGATTCCGAAATTCAGACTGAATAAACATGCTCTGCATTTCAAATAACAAATAGTAAAATCAACGTAACGGCGGCTGTGGCCCAATGAAAAAAATGAAATCCAAACAACGATCAATCCCCAACATCATAATAAACTTGATATTTAAGGTTCCTATATTTCGCATCAAGCACGTCCGCCCGGCCTACGGATAAAGAAAGCGGAACGCCGCTCACTGATTTCTTAAATTGCGGATTATTAACGTCGGCGCACTCCATTTTCGCCGTATCGTGGTTGCTGCCCTGATACACGCAAATCATTACTTTTCCGTTGTTTACACCAGGCTCATTCAACACCAGCGTTAGAACCACGCGGGTATCATTCCTGATATCATTAGTCGCTATGAGTCTTGCCTGGTTGCCTAACATATAAGAGAACAACGAAATAGCCAGTATCGATAAAGAAATCAACAGACAGATCGCAACCTTAAGCGTGCGCGACGGCATGCTGAGCGCAAAAGCGCGGCGACGTGGAGAAAAATGTCTTTTCCTTGTTTTATTCTTCGCCATCAGATACGAAGCGACATGCTCTGCTTCTGCGTTAATTTCCTCATCGCTTTTAGCCATTTTATCATTATCCGATTCCTCGATCTCCTCCGTATTTTCAGAATATTCCGCTTGAAGAGATTCATTCTCTATCGATGTATTATTCCAGGTTTCATCGTTATTTAGTTCTTCGGTGTCTTCTGTAAACTGGAAAATACTTTTATTTTCAACTTTATAACCGAGCCTGGGAATAGTTCTGATAATGGTGTGATCGACATCGCCAATTTTTTGCCTGATAGACTTAATTGTTTGATTTATAGTTGAATCTGAGCAGTAAGTTCCTTTCCATATATTTTCTATAATTTCCGTTCGTGTAACCAATTCTGGCGATCTCGCGATAAGCAGTGACAGAATCTGAGACTCTTTCCAGCGCATGCGAAATTTCTGCCCGGAGAGATTTAATACGTCAAGATTCCTAATCCTTATTTTTTTCTCAAAGTTCAATTTAGTTTCCTTTCTATACCTGCCCTGCTCACTTTGTATAGAAACATGAAAAAATGTTCAAGAAATTAAATGTAAAGTCAAAGATGAAAAAATTTAATCACTTCATACCAGCGTCTATTTCTGGTTTCATTTTCATTCCCTTGATGGCAGCTTCGATGAACACTGGGTGAATGATTTTTCTACCAAATGAAATAACCTTGCCGCCAGAGTGAAACCAAATAAACCCAATATAACCAATTGTTATTAAAAAGAAAAACTTAATAATCAGTTTTCAAATCGATGAAATAGTGAAATTTGCGTGCAGCATGCGATTTTTAAGCCTAATCCTATTGTTAGAATAGCGAAAGACTCGCCATCAATAAGAAATGAGATTTATCTCAATCAACATAACTGGCGGTCATTTAATAACCGCAAAGCCAAAAAAGAGAAATATTTCCACATTGGCAAACAAGATCGGAGAGTACTTTCAATATCCTCCCACTCGCCATCATTTTAAAATGATGTTTTACTTTTCTCTCTAAAAAACAGAACAAGGTTTCAAAAACAGATTATTTTTGAGAATGGTGTAGTAAAAACGAAAAGTACGATATTAAAAGGAAAAAACTACGCAGCATCAACTGAAGAAGACATATAGAGCAACATGAAATTCGGCATAAAACTAGGTGCCCCGCCAGGCCGCCCGTCACCAGTTTAACGGGCAGCCCTCGAGGCACACGATCAGCTCGCTTTCTTGCGGCCATACACCGCCCAGGTGATGACCACACACAAGATATAGAACACCAGGAATACTTTCATTGCCCCCGCCGGTGAGCCGGTCAGCGCCAGCGAGGTACCGAATGCCTGGGGAATAAAGAAGCCGCCTGCGGCGCCGATCGCCGAGATAAAGCCCAATGCGGCGGCGGAGTCCGTCACCGCTTCACGCTGTGCGCTCTCGTCACTGCCGCCAGCCGCTTTCACGCGATCGACAGTGATTTTACGGAAAATGACGGCGATCATTTGGAAAGTCGATCCGCTGCCCAGCCCCGCCGTGAGGAACAGCACCATAAAGATGCCGTAGAAGGCGATGAACGAACCGCCCTCGCCCGCCGTCGGCAAGGTCAGGAACAACAGCGCGGCGAACACGGCCATCACCACAAAGTTGATCAACGTCACCCGCACGCCGCCGAAACGGTCAGACAGCGCACCGCCGACCGGCCGCGCCAGCGCCCCGAGGAACGGCCCAAAGAAAGCGTAATGCAGGATCACGACCTCCGGAAATTGCGTCTTCGACAGCATGGCGAAACCGGCGGAGAAACCGATGAAAGAACCGAAGGTCGCGAGGTACAGCAAACTCAGCATCCACAAATGCCCACGTTTGAGCACTGGCAGTTGCTGGCGCAGCGATGCCTTGGCCGCCGCCAGATCGTTCATGCCGAACCAGGCCGCCAAGGTGGCAGCCAGCAGGAACGGTACCCAGATCCAGGCGGCGTTTTCCAGCCACAGCTGCCCCCCTTCTGCCTGATCTTGCGCCGTGCCGCCAAACAGACCAAACAGGCTGAAAGAGATCGCCAGCGGCGCGACCAGTTGCATGACGCTGACGCCCAGATTCCCCAACCCGCCGTTGAGACCCAATGCGCCGCCCTGACGCGCTTTCGGGAAGAAGAAGCTGATATTGGCCATGCTGGAGGCAAAGTTGGCGCCCGCAAAACCGCACAGCAGGGAAATGATGACGAACACGCTGTACGGCGTGCTGCTGTCCTGCACCGCGAATCCCAGCCACAAGCACGGCACCAGCAGGAAGCAGGTGCTGATAGCGGTCCAGCGACGGCCGCCAAACAGCGGGATCACGAAGGAATACGGCACGCGTAAAATAGCGCCCGAGACCGACGGCAGCGCTGTCAACAGGAACAGTTGATCGGTGGAAAAGTTGAAGCCAACCTTGTTCAGGTTGACCGCGACGGCGCTGAACAGCATCCAGACGCAGAAGGCCAGCAGCAGACAGGGAATGGAAATCCACAGGTTGCGGGTGGCGATGCGATGGCCACGCTGCTGCCAAAAGGCGCTGTCTTCAGGATGCCAATCCTGAATCAGCGCACCGATTTTCTTTGATGAAGGCGTTGCAAGTTGCGACATAAAAACCTCAGACACGGGGGATTATTCCGACACCCTAGGGGGCGGCCCCGGCGGCAAAGTTGATGTATATCAACCCGAATGCAAGTAGTTGGCGGCACAAATAGCGCCTTCATCCCCTTAGGGGTACATTCCGGATAAAAATTAAATCATTTATAATCAATAAATTATAAAGAACCACTTCGTCATCCTCACCGCTTCGCCACCCCGCCGGAAACTAATGGGTACTTCATTCGAGGTATGGGGTTATGCTCAGGGATAATCAAAAATACGGCTGAATCGTTACTTGTTTACCCCGTCGCCGCCTTCGCCCCTGAGCTTCAGCGGCGCCAAATGCCAGGAACCCGCGCTTATGAAACGCCTGTTGGCCCCGCTTTCGATCGTGAATCAGGTCGCCCTGCTGATGTTGCTGTCGGGCATTCTGGGCGTGGCCGGCATGGGGATTTCCGCCTGGATGTCGCAAAGCATTCAGGGCAATGCGCATGCCATCAACAAGGCCGGCTCGCTGCGTATGCAAAGCTACCGTCTGCTGGCGCAGGTGCCGCTGGATGAACGGCATGAAGCGTTGATCCGCGAACTGGAGCGCGACGAAAACAGCCCCGACCTGCAGCGTTCAGTGGAACAGGAAGGGTTGACGCAACCTTTCGACACCTTGCGCAACTACTGGCAACAGACCCTGCAACCTCGCCTGCGCAGCGCGCAGCGCCCGGCCGACGCCGCGCCGCAGGTGGCGCACTTCGTGCAGCTGTTGGATAAGCTGGTCTCGGATATCGACAGGCAAACCGAGCGCCGCCTGCTGATGGTGACGCTGGTGCAGGCCGGCTTTATCGCGCTGACCCTGCTGCTGCTGATCGGCACCACCTGCTACCTGCGCCGCCGGTTGCTGCATCCGTGGCGGCAGCTGGTGGAAATGGCGTTGGCGGTGGGCCGCGGCGACTTTAGCCGCCGCTTCGCGCAGCGCGGCCATCAGGATGAAATGGCGTCGCTCGGCGGCGCGTTGAACACCATGTCCGACGAACTGTCGGCCACCTACAGCGGGCTGGAGCAGCGCGTAGCCGAGAAGACCGCGGACCTGCAGCAAAAAAATCAGATGCTGAGCTTCCTCTATCGCGCCAGCCGCCTGCTGCACGCCAGCGAGCCATTGTGCAGCCGCCTGACGCCGCTGCTCAACCAACTGCAAATCCTGACGCCGCTGCGCGCCATTCAAGTGCGGCTGTATGAAAACGACAGCCGGGAGCCGCTGCTGCAGCTGAGCGGCAACCAGCCGTTGCGGCCGGAGCATTGCCATAATCCGGTGTGCAGCGCCTGCCTGCACGACAGCGACCGCCAGCATCCCGACAACCCGTCGCTGAGCTGGAGCCTGAGTGACAAACTTGGCGACTATGGCGTGATCGTGGCGCAACATGCGCCGCAACAGCCGCTGAACGATGAGCACCGCCAGCTGGTCAACACTCTGGTGGAGCAACTGACCAGCGTGCTGGCCATCGAACGTCAGGTAGACCACCAGCAGCAGCTGATGCTGATGGAAGAACGGGCGGCGATCGCCCGCGAGCTGCACGACTCCATCGCCCAATCGCTCTCCTGCCTGAAAATGCAGATCGCCTGCCTGCAGATGCAAGGCGAAACGCTCTCGTCCGCCAGCCAGGCGCTGGTGCAGCAGATGCGCGAAGAGCTGAACGGCGCCTATCGCCAGCTGCGCGAGCTGCTGACCACCTTCCGCCTGCAGCTGACCGAACCGGGCCTGCTGGCGGCGCTGCAATCGACGGTAGCGGAGTTCAATCCCAAACTGGGCCTGAACATCAGCCTCGATTACCAACTGGGGCCGCGCACGGTGCCCGCCTACCAGGCCATTCATCTGCTGCAGATCGCCCGCGAGGCGCTCAGCAACATCCTTAAGCATGCCGCCGCCAGCGAGGTGAGCATTCAGGTCATCAACAAACGGGGCGAAGTGACCCTGAGCGTATGCGACAACGGACGCGGCCTGCCGGCCGAAACATCCCGCCCCGACCATTACGGCTTGATCATCATGCGCGATCGCGCCAAGAGCCTGCATGGCCGTTGCGACATTTTACCGCGCAGCGGCGGCGGCACCGAGGTGCGAGTCAGCTTCACGCCGGATAACCACGCCATCGACTAACGGAGACACCATGACGACAGAAACCGCCGCCACCATCTTACTGATCGACGACCACCCGATGCTGCGCAACGGCGTAAAACAGCTGATTGGCATGGACGCTCGCCTGCAGGTCATCGCCGAAGCCAGCAACGGTGAGCAAGGGGTCGCGCTGGCGGAGCAGCACGATCCGGATCTGATCCTGCTCGACCTCAACATGCCCGGCATCAACGGGCTGGAAACGCTGGATCGCCTGCGCCAGACAGACCTGTCGGGGCGCGTTGTGGTGTTCAGCGTGTCCAACCATGAAGACGACGTCGTCAGCGCGCTCAAACGCGGCGCCGACGGTTATTTGTTGAAAGACATGGAGCCGGAGGATCTGCTGAAGGCGCTGCATCAGGCGGCGGCCGGGCAGATGGTGCTCAGCGAAACGCTGACGCCGATCCTCGCCGCCAGCCTGCGGGAAAACCGCCCCAGCGCCGATCGCGATATTCAGCAATTGACGCCGCGCGAACGGGATATTCTGAAGCTGATCGCCCAGGGGCTGCCGAACAAGCTGATCGCCCGCCGCCTGACCATCACCGAAAGCACCGTCAAGGTACACGTCAAACACCTGCTGAAAAAGATGAAGCTAAAATCCCGCGTCGAGGCCGCCGTGTGGGTGCTGCAGGGCAAAAACGGTTAGTCGCCGCCGTACAGCGGCCCGGTTTGCGCCGGGATCGGCGGCGGCGTCAGGGTTTTGATCGGCGGCAGGCCCGCGTCATCACCGGCGGTCGCCGTCAGCGGCGGCGCCACTTTCAGCTCTATCCAGTTGGACGTCACGCGCTGCTGTTTATCGTCCTCCAGCGTGACCGATAGCCGGTAGCTGTTGGCGGCGCCCGGCGCATCGTCCCACGGCGGCACGATCGCCGTCCAGCCCTGCGGATCGTTGGCATTGTGCGGCGGCGTCAGGCTCAGCGCCTGCGTATCCCCCTGCCAACTGACGTGAGAAATCCCGTTCAATGCCTTGATTTCCAGCACCAGCGGCACGGTTTCCCCCGCCTGCAGGCTCCACGGCGGCGTAGCGAGGAACACCTGCAGCGTTTTGCGCTGGCGGAACTCCAGCACCGGCACGTTCTTGCGTTCGATAGGATCGTAGCGGCTGCCGCGCAGCGACTTGGCCTGCGCCACATACTCCGGCGAAATCTGCTTCACCAACGGCACCCCGAGCCGATAGCTCAGCGCCAGCTCGATCTGATCCTGGCTCTGCCCGCCCGCGCCAATCTTATGCAGCGCCTTCATCGTCACCAGCGGCACCGGGGTGTAATTGAGCCCCAGCTGCATCGCGCGCGGATCGTTTTGTTTTTTGCCGCTGCCGAACAGATCGACATTATCGCCGAGATACTGCTCATAGCTGAGCGAACCGCCGATCTGGCGATAAAACGGCAGATAGCCTTGCGTCGTGATGTCGTAACCGCGCGCCGGACGGCTGAAAAACACGCCATCGCCAGACTTTTGCGCCAGCGCCGACAGCGGGTAGTAATAGTTGGTGGAGAAACGCAGGTAGTCTCCCCAGGCCTCCGCGCCGACGCTGCCGCGATTGCGCTGCCGGGCGAAATCGCTGTCGAGCGCCGTGTTGTACCCCAGCAGCCAGTCACCGGCGATCCAGCGCTGCCCCAGCGCGAAATTACCGAGCGCCCCGGCGCTTTGCTGTAGCCAGCCGATCTGGCTGTAGGTCAGCAATCCGTCGACGTCGTACAGCGGGCTGAATAACTGCCCGTTGCTGCCGGTAAAGTCCCCCTCACCGGTCATCTTCAGCGATAATCGTGCGGTGCCCAGCGGCGACAACAGTTCCTGCGCCTGCTGTTGCAGCGCGCCGGTCGCCTGGCCCAGCAGATAATCCTCGGCGCGGCTGCGCATCTGCTGACGGGAAACGTTATTCAGATCTTTTTCGCCGAACTGCTTGGCCATCTCGGCCCACTGCTTCTCGCGCGCGGCGTCATCGGGCGCGCCGCCCAGTTCGGGCAAATTCGCGGCCGGATCTGCGGCGGCCGGTGCGGAAGAGACAACGCTCTCCGGTGCCGGCGGGGATTCGGCGCAGGCGGGTGCCGCGCCGGCCAGCCACACCAGCGCCCCGGCCAGCCACACCGCCTGGCGGCTGTGCCAGCGTCGTTTTTTGGTTTTGATGAGTCCCGCCTGAATTTCGTCTTTCATGGCACCGTTGGCCCCCCTCCCTCCTGGAGCAGGCCAACCCACTGCTTTGCTGTCGCCTTTCCCGCGGCAGATCTGGAAACCCTACGCCCCGTCCAGGCCGGGGCGCCTCTCCCTTAAAGCCTAACGGCTTGACGAACAGAAACAATAGGATAAACCCCAATCACTCTCCAGTGACGCCGTCACTTACGCCCTTTACCGATCCATTCCGGCCGCCAGGTGAATTCACACCATTTCAGCACCGATTTTGCCGATAAAAAGCGCAACACCCCGCTGTTGCGCGCCTCCGCGCATGACATTGCCTCACTCTGCAATACGTGAAGTGGCGATGCGTACAACTGCGCATTCCTCACAGCCCACCGCATTTCACCCCGATGAAATACGCATTTTGCCGTTATTTTAAACATCCATTTCACGACTTATGGAGCCCCGATGTTTCTTTCCTTACTGTGGCCCGCGCTGTTTTTCACCGCGCTGCTGTCGGCAGGTGTGGTCGCCTTCGCGCTCATCACCCGGTTGGAGCGAACGGCGGCCGGGCGCGCCAACCCACCGCAATTGCGCCGCCGTAGCCTGCTGCTGACGACCTTCGGTTTGGCGTTGACGGCGCTGCCCTTCGACCTGCCGGCAGCACACCGGCTGTGGTTGCCGCCGGCTGCGGCGCTGCTGATCGCCCTTGCCTGGCTAGACTGGCGCCACCGGTGGTTGCCGGACCGGTTAACCCAGCCGCTGCTGTGGGGCGGAATGTTGTGCAATCTTGACGCTCGCTGGGCGACGCTGGGTGACGCGGTTATCGGCGCCGCCGCCGGCTACGGGGGGTTGTGGCTGCTCAACGCGCTTTATCGGCAGGTGCGGCGGCGTAACGGCATCGGCCAGGGTGATTTCAAACTGCTGGCGGCGCTGGGCGCCTGGCTCGGTTGGACGATGCTGCCGCTGCTGGTCTGTCTGGCGGCCATGTTCGGATTAGGCATGGCATTGACGCGCGGCCGTCGCAACCGCCGCGCCTGGCGAACGCGGCAACCTTTCGGCATCGCCTTGGCGGCCGCCGGCTGGCTGTTGCTCTTGATGGACGCCGGCCAGAACGCGCCGGCGTTATTCGGTTAGTTCTTCAGTGTCTCGATCAGCCGATTGAGCAATCCTGCCACTTCCGCAGTGCTGGCCGTTGTCGGATTGGCCAGTGGCTGGATCACTGCGAGCCTGGTGGTGGATAACACCTCATCGCTGCGGATTTCCAACGCATCGGCGGGTGGCGTGCTCAATGAAACGCCGTCCGGCCGCCAGTAGCTGCCGCGCGTAGTCTGCACCTGATAACTGCCAAAGCCGAAATCTTTCTCGACGCGGTAATATATTTCGCAGCTTAACGGCCCGGTGCGCCGCAACATAAAGGCGCCTTTCGCGCTATAGCTGCCTTTATTGACGACAAAGGCGGTCGCCTGCGAAGACAGATCGAACGTGATATATAAATCGCACGCCAGCACCTTGGTGCTTACGCCCTGTTGAAGAGTAATGCGCGTTGTAGGTTGCCGATCCGGCGCGGTCAGGGTGCCTAAAAAAGTCCACGATTGCTGTTTCGAGATATTGCGCGGCAAATGGTTGCTGGTGGCGGAAGGAGCAATTCCCCGCTCGCCCAGACTGTACATCGCTTCGACCCCGTTTAAAAACGACGTAACGTCGACGGTGCTTTTGCCGGCCACCGGAACGCCGCCGTTGTATACGTTACTGAAGGTTACCTCGGTATTGTTGCTGCAGGCGGCGATCGCCGCCGGGAACTGCGTCTTCGAACCGCTGTAAAGAGTCAACTGACTGATGTCCCAACGAGATTCGTTGATGAATCGGCACAACACGCTCCCGCTCTCCACATTCTGCGCGTCCTGGATATTGATATTGCCTATCGTGCCCTGGGCAAAGTTGGTGGACAACACGCTGACATTGGCGGCGCGCTGCGTGTTGCGGTTCTCGCAGCCCAACGAATTGATCGTGCCGTTAAAATCTTTGAACGAGTAGATATCGCCGATGCAGTCATCCGCAGCCAACGAGCCGATAGTAGAGTAAAACCCTGAAATTCTGAACGCAGTCCCCTTGGCGCGAGCGGCGTAGAGGCCGTCTATAAAATTGGTGGTGCCGGACTTGTCCATCCACAGCACCCCATCGCCCGGGCGATTGGCGTTTGCCTCCATCTGCACGTTCACCAGCCAGTTAATGAACATGTCGCCCGAGACAAACAGCGAATAACCGCCGACCTTGGTGTAGATGTCGCGAATATCAAACTTCGTCATATTGCGATCGCTGAACCACACGCCGTGAGTGTCGTCTACGCCGGTATCATCCCGCAACGTCAAGCCGTGCAGCGTCAGATTGGCGAAGCCTTTCACCACGATCACCGCTTTCTTCGTTTCGCCCTGTTCGTTGGTGTAACTGCTGTCCGCCGTCTTGACAATTTTGGTCGCCCGTCCCAATCCGACCACCCGCAAACCGATGCCGCCGTAGATGTCCGTTGTCGTCTGAATGAGTACGTGTCCGGCGACCGTATACACCCGCTGCCCAAGGGACAGCGTACCGCCGGCTTGCAGCGCCGCCGCCGCCGCTTTGTTGATCGCCGGCCCCCAGTTGCTTCCGTCGCTGTCTTGATAAAACTGTTCCGGCGTAACAACCTCACCGGTGGCGATCAAGGTTGCTGCGCGCGCTCCTGAAGCGTTTTCGTTATTGTCCATAATATCTCCTGACGTGATGTGTCCGCATCATTGCGGACGGCCGCGGTGAAAGGCGTCAACAACGCCGCCTTTCAGTGCCAATCTATCACCGTCATATGAGCGCGTTATGAAATTTCATTTTATTTCACCCTGACACAACATCTCGCGATCCGAGGTAGCAATAGCCAGCGATTTCACTCGCCGTTGGCCTTTGGTGCGACAGAAAGCTCGGACAGGCCCGCTACTTGCTGACCCGATCCAGATACAGCATGCTGTTGGCGATATCCAACCGGGCACCTTCGACGTTGTCCCGCAATGCCACCAGCGTTTGCCCCTGCAGCGCCACCACATACGGCGAGCTGGCCTGCAGTTCCCGTTGCAACGTGACGTAACGTGCGCTGCGCGCGGCGCTGTTCCCTTCCGCAGCCGCGGCGCGCGTTTCCGCGCTGATGGCGGGAATGTTCCACTGGGTGCGCCAGGCCAGGGTTTTCGGCCCACCGGGCACGTTATAGGCAAAGGCGCTGGCGTTGGTGTTCGGATCCAGGTAGTCGGCGCCCCAGTAGGTGAAGATCGCCTGAAAATCGCGGCCGCGCATCTTGCCCCACAGATCGCTTTCTACCACCGGATGGATATCCAACCGCAGCCCGGCCTGCGCAAAACTGGCCTGCAGCGCCTGCGCGATGTCGGTATACGGCGGTTGGTTGATGACGATAAGATCGATGCGCGTGCCTTCGGCGATGCCGGCATCGCGCAGGATCTGTTTGGCTTTGTCCACGTCGAGCTTAAACGGCCGATCGTCGAGTGCCCCGTCCAATCCCTGCGGCAAGAAGGCCTGATGCACGCGATATTGCCCTTTCAGCAGTTGCTCGGCGATGCTCTGATAATCGACCAGCCAGCGCGCCGCCTGCCATAACGCCGGATTGCCCAGCGCCGGATTGTCTTTGCTGCCAGTGTTGAAACCGAGGTAATAGATCCGGGGCGCATCGGCCTGCTCAATGCGCACGCCAGACGCGTTACGCAGTGAGTCGAACTGGTCGGCCCCCAGATCGTAGGCCACGTCGGCATCCCCTTTCAGCAACAGCAAACGGCGGGTACCGGCGTCGCTGACGTTCTTGAACAACACCGTTTTCAACCTTGCCGGCGACGGAGCGTAGTCATTACGGCCAAACAGCAGCGCTTCATGCGGCACATAGTTGTTCACCCGATACGGGCCGCCGCCGGCGGAATGGCTGCGCAGCCAGCCGTTACCGTAGTCCCCCTGCTGCGCGTGCTCGTTCAACAGCTTTTCATCCACGATCGAAGCCACATTCGCCGTCAGCAGCCGCAGCGCCAACTCGCTGCCGATGTTGGCGGGCCAACTGAGTTGCACCTGGTTATCTCCCACCTTCTTCAGCTGTTGCTCAACGTTATCCGGCGTCCAGCCAAACTCGCCGAGAATAAACGACGGCGCCTTGTTCAGCTTCACCGCGCGAACCAGCGAAAAAATCACATCTTCTGGCCGCAGCGGGTTGCCGGAAGCGAAACGCTGCTGCGGTTTCAGGGTAAAGGTCAGGCTGCGGCCATCGGCGCCCGCTTGCCAACTGCCTGCGGCGTCCGGCGCCAGCTTTTGCGGCGCGGCGCGATCCGGCGCCACCAGGCGCTGATAGAGATTGACCAGATTGGCCGAACTGACGGTTTCAAAGCTCTCCGCCGGATCGAGGCTGATAATGCCCTCCAACGAACTGACCACTACCAAGGTATCCTGCGGGGTGGCAGCCTGCGCACCAAAAGCGGCCGCCAGCGCGCCATACAATAAGGTTGGAATTAACCGTTTCATCGATACACTCTCCACAATCACGCGGTTGCGCTGTTTTTCGAGTGTAGGGGGTAAGAATTAACAGAAGAACGACGATAAATTGCTTTATTTATTACCAAGATGGATATGCCCGCCGCGTTGGCGGGCACAGGTTTAAATGCTGATGCGGCCGTGCGCCATTGCCACCGAACGATCGCACATATGGTCAATCACGTCCGCATCGTGGCTGACCAGCACCATGGTCAGATCGCCCGCCTGCTTCAGCTCGTTGAGCAGATTGAGGATCTCCGCCTGCACCGACATGTCCAACGCCGAAGTCGGTTCATCCAGCAGCAACAACTTAGGCCGCAGCAACAATGCGCGCACGATCGCCACGCGCTGCCGCTGGCCGCCCGACAGCTGATGCGGGTAGCGATCCAGCAGGCGCGGATCCAACCCCACCTGGCGAAAGCCCGCGCTGATCTTGCGTTCGATATCGCTTTCCTGCAGCAGCTTGAGCGGCTCCGACAGCGTACGCAACAGCCGGTGCTTGGGGTGTAGCGAAGCATAGGGATCCTGAAACACCATCTGTACCTCACGCCGCAGCTCGCCGGTAAATGCCTGCCCCGGTTGCAGCCGCCGCCCCAGCAGCTCAAAACCGCCCTGCCAGATGCCATTCAGCCCGGCCAGCACCCACAGCAACGAGGACTTGCCGCAGCCGGAAGGCCCCACCAGCCCGAAACACTCACCCGGTTCGATGTGCAGGTTAACCTCATGCACCACGGTGCGCAGCTCGTAGCCCTGGCGGTGACTGACGCTCAGGTTCTCCAGTGCGATTACGCTCATTTCAACGTCTCCAACAGCGCGCGGTCCAGCACCGGCAGCGGTTTGCCGCGCGTCTCGCGGCTCGGCCGGCACGCCCACAGCGTGCGAGTGTAAGGATGCGTGGCCTGCGCCAGCTCTGCTGCCGGCAGTTGATCCAACAGCTCGCCTTTGTACATCACCAGCACCCGCTCGCAGTGGTGCGCCACCTGCTGTAAATCGTGGCTGATCAGGATCAGCCCCATGTTGCGTTGCGCCACCAGATTGTCTATCAGTTGCAGCACCTGATCGCGCATCTGGTGATCCAGCGCCGAAGTCGGTTCATCGGCAATCAACAGCTGCGGATCGTTGATCAACGCAATGGCCAGCATCACCCGCTGCCCCATGCCGCCGGAGAGCTGATGCGGATAACGGCCCCACAGCGCCGCCGGATCGGGCAACCCCACCGCCGCCAGCATCTCCAATACCTTTTCACGCCGCTCGGCGCGGCTCAGCTTGGCATGCAGCACCAGCGGCTCCTCCACCTGACGGCCGATCGGCTGATTGGGATTCAGCGCATGTTTGGGATCTTGCATCACCATCGCCACCCGGTCGCCGCGCAGACGGCTCCACTGGCGTTCGCTCAGGCGCGTCAAGTCTTCATCGCCCAGCGTCAGGCGCTGCGCCTGCAGCTGCAACGGCGGCGGCAATAGCCCCATCAGCGCACGCGCGGTCAACGACTTGCCGGAACCGGACTCGCCGACCAGCGCCAGCCGCTCCCGCCCCATGCTGAACGAGATATTCTTCACCAGCGCCGCCGGCTGCGGCCCCGGCACGCCGATCGCCAGCCGTTCGACGGTCAATAAAGTGTTATCAGTGCCCATGACGAGGATCCATTTTGTCGCGCAGGCCATCGCCCAGCAGGTTAAACGCCAGGCTGGCGAACAGGATCGCCCCGCCTGGTGCGGCGGCGACCCACCATTGGTCGAAAATCACTTTACTGCCTTCGGCCACCATCGAACCCCATTCGGCGGTCGGCGGCGCGACGCCCATGCCGAGGAACCCCAGACCGGCGGCGGACAGGATGATGCCGCCCAGGCTCAGCGCCGCACGCACCACCGCGCTCGGCAGGCACAAAGGCAAAATGTGGCCGACCATCAGCCGCAACCCGTTGATACCCTGCATGCGCGCCGCCGCCAGGTAGTCACTGCGGCGCAGCGCCAGGGTTTCGGCCCGCGCCTGGCGGGCAAAGGCCGGCCAGCTGGTCAATGCCAGCGCCAGCGCGCCGTTCATCAGCCCCGGCCCCATCACCGCCACGAACGCCAGCGCGATCACCAGACTCGGCAGCGACAGGAAAATGTCGGTCAGACGCATCAAAATGCGCTCCACCCAGCCGCCGAGGTAACCGGCGCAAATGCCGACCAGCAGGCCGATGGGAATGGTCAACACCAGAATCAGCGACACCAGGATCAGCGTCGGCCGCGCGCCGTAAATCACGCGGGAGAGCAAATCGCGGCCAAAGCCGTCGGTGCCCAGCCAATGTGCAGCCGAAGGCGGCAGTAACCGCAGCTCGATATGCTGCAGATTGGGATCGAAAGGCGCCAGCCACGGAGCCAGCAGCGCGGTGACAATCAGGATCGCCACCAGCGCCGCGCCCAGCGTCAGCGTGGTCAACCGCCGACCGCGGCGGTCACCGACGGCTGGCTCGCTTTGCGGTTCGTGTTCAGAGAGATATTGGCTCATCGAGTTCGCGGATCCACTAAATAGGTCAAGGCGTCGGCCAGCGCATTCAACAGCACGAAACAGGTGCCGATCAGCAGCGTGGCGCCGAGGATCGCCGGCGTGTCGGCAGCAAACAGCGCCGAGGTCAGGTAACGCCCGACGCCGGGCCAGGCGAACACCGTTTCGGTCAATACCGCGCCCTCCAGCAGGCTGGCGTAGGAGAGAGACAGTACGGTGATCAGCGTGCCAAGCACATTGGGAAACACATGGCGCAGCAGAATGCGCAGGCGGCCAGCGCCCTTGGAACGCGCCAGCGTCACGTATTCCTTGTTGCACTCTTCCAGCATCGCCGCCCGCAGCAGCCGGGTAATGCCCGCCATCGACAGCAGCGCCAACGCCACCACCGGCAGCCACAGGTGGCCGATGGCGTTGTAGAACATTTCACGATCGCCGGACAGCCAGCTGTCGATCAACACGAAACCGCTGCGCGGCTCCATGCTGTACAAGTAAATGTCGTCCAGCCGCCCCGGCCCCGCCGACCAATGCAGCGTGGCGTAGAACAGCAACAGCCCAAGCAGGCTCAGCCAGAAAATCGGCACCGAATAACCGATCAGCGACAGCAGACGCGCCGCGTTATCCAGCCAGCTGCCCGGTTTGAGCACCGCCAGAAACGCCAGCGTAATGCCGCCGAGGGCGCCGAGGATAATGGCGCAGGTGGCCAGCTCCACCGTCGCCGGGAAGGTACGCAACAGATCGCTCAACACCGGCTGCGCGGTAATACGCGAAATGCCCAAATCGCCGTGCGCCAGGTGCACCAGGTAACGCCAAAATTGCACCGGCAGCGGCTGATCCAACCCCAGCTCGTGCCGCACCTGCGCATAGGTGGCTTCGCTGGCGTGATCGCCCGCCACCTGCAGCGCCGGATCGATCGGCGCCAGGTGCGACAGCATGAAGGTGAACAGCAGCAGGCCAAGCAACGTCAGCGCCAGAGACAGCGCGCCGCCGAGCAGCCGCCCGCCCCAGCGCCAATACCGCCGGGCCGCCCCGGCGCCGGCGGACAGGTCAGCGGCCATTACTTGCTGACCTTGCTGTAGAACACCATGTCAGGGTTGATGCCCTGCACATAGCCCTTGAGGTTGTCACGCACCGCAATCAGGCTGCGTGCCTGCAGGCCGATGACAAACGGCGAGCTTTGCTGCACCTGTTTTTGCAGTTGCTGGTAGTCTGCCACCCGTTTGGCGGTGTCGTTTTCCGCAGTGGCGGCCAGCGTCAGCTTGCTCAGCGCCGGGATCTGCCAGTTGGCGCGCCAGGCCAGCGTCTTGCTGCCGTCTTCCGGGTTGTAGGCGAAGGCTGCGGCGTTGGTGTTAGGGTCGAAGTAATCCGGCCCCCAGGAGGTCAGCGTCGCATCGTAGTTAAGCGCTTTCACCTTGGTGGAGACCTGCGAACTGATGCCCGGCACCAGTTCGACCTTCACGCCGCCCTGAGCAAAACTGGCCTGCAACGCCTGAGCGATGTCCAGGTACGGCGGCTGGTTGTTGACGTCCAGACGGAAACTGACGTTGCTCAGCCCCGCCTTGGCCAGTATTTCTTTGGCTTTCTGCGGATTGAAGCTGTACGGCCTATCTTTGAGCGCGCCCAGATAACCGTCCGGCAGGAATGCCTGATGGCTCTGGAACTGCCCTTTCAGCAGATCGTCGGCGATGCCTTGATAATCGAACAGCCAGCGCGCCGCCTCCCAGAACGCCGGATTGCCGAGCGCCGGCGACGCCTTGGCGTTGAACTGCAGGAAATAAAGCGAAGCATAAGGAATAGCCAGCGGTTTGACGCCCGGCTTGCCCTTCAGAGCCGCCATCTGGTCTGCCCCCAGGTTGCGTGCGATATCGGCATCGCCCTGCTCGATCAGCAAACGGCGCGCCGCCGGATCGGGCACGTTTTTGATCAGGATGGTTTTCAGCGTCGGCGCCCCTTCCGGCGAGCCCGGGTTGGCGTCCAGCACCACCACTTCGTGCGGCACATAGGTGCGGATTTTGTAAGGGCCACTGCCGGCGGAGTGGCTGTTCAACCATTGATGCCCCAGATCGTCGCCCTGCTGGTGCGCCAGCGCCTCTTTGGCGTCGACGATCGAGGATACCGGCGCCGACAGCAGGCTGAGCACGAAGGCCGGGCTGACGTTCTCACTCCAGCTGATTTTTACCGTGTGCTCGTCCACCTTGCTCAGGTGTTGCTCCACGTTCTTCGCGTTCCAGCCCAGCTGCGTCAGGATAAACGACGGTTCGAGATTGAGTTTAACCACCCGTGAAAGCGAGAAGATCACGTCTTCCGGCCGCAGCGGATTGCCGCTGGCGAACCTGGCGTCCGGGCGCAGGCTGAAAGTCAGGCTGCGGTCGTCGGCGCCGGCCTGCCAGCTGCTGGCCAGGGTTGGTTTAAGATCGATGGGATTGTGCGGATCTGACTGGATCAGACGTTGATACAGGCTGTTGAACGACTGCACCGTGGTTAACTCAAATCCCTGGGCCGGGTCAAAGCTGACCACGTCATCGATAGATT
Organism: Serratia sp. SA088; assembly: GCF_049065515.1. Lineage (NCBI taxonomy): Bacteria > Pseudomonadati > Pseudomonadota > Gammaproteobacteria > Enterobacterales > Yersiniaceae > Serratia > Serratia sp. SA088. The sequence goes on along the minus strand of NZ_JBAKGW010000001.1, from coordinate 396,206 downwards.
GCGCGATCACCAGCGTGTTGGCCGGCGTCGCCGCCTGTACGTTAACGCTGGCCGCCACGGCCAAAAACAGCAAAGAAGGAACGAGCGCTTTCATCTGAAACTCTCCAAGCGGATGGAATTTATAATAATTTTGCGAGTGTATGCGAGCACGATCGGCAGCTGAAGGTACTTAAATCACTATAGATATTCTTTTTATGTATATAGATGGGATTTTGATTATTAGGGCAAGGATTGCGCGGCAGGTCGCACTCTCGCGACACGTCGCGGCAATTGCCTACTGTCTTTGCAGCACGATTCGCAGCGATGAAAGTCGGGGTTTGAGTCTGTTTCATCGGGTGACTAACGTGAGCTCAGTCACCCAAATGACGGGCAAATGGCAAACCATCCATCAGAAAATGGCTGCTCACTCCTGCATGAGAGAGCGATAGAGCAAACGCTGGCAGACATGAACAGCGTGCTGCTTGAGTCGAATCTGTTTATGACTCGTCTGACGGTACAAGACCGGCGCTGGCAAAAAGGCAGAAAAAACGGCCATACGTTAAATTGGCGCTCTCTGTTTAAATATCATGTCCAAATGCCGATGAGTTTCGCTTTTGTCTACCGGCAAATAGCCAGCCCGCTGAGCCGCGCCGGCTTTTGCCTGTGCCGTTATCTCCAGGCGGAGAACGTTATCGAACTTGTCGCGCTGGAGAATTTCTCCCTGCGCGAAACGCAACATCCCCTGAAAGGCAATATGCTGCGCAACTGCTTGCAGGCGCTATATCTGTATGGGCTGAACCTGCAAGAGCAGGGGCTGACGCCGGCGTATCCGCCGGACATACTTATCAGCCACGCCATTAATCATCGCGTGTTAGCACTGTATACACGTCAGGCCGCCTTTGAAGTAATACCCGGCACCATGACATGTAAAACCAGCTTCAACGCACTGAAAAAGTACATACAATCGCTGGAAAAATACGGTGCCAGATGTGATAAGGTGCGTATAAATAACGAGCAGCAAGGAAGCCAAAATGGAAAATAAGGATCTGACCGACCCCACGCTCTCCATTCAAGAGCAAAAACGCATCGCCATCGAGATTTTACGTCAATACCATCGCTGGGAGATGGCTAACCCACGTCCAGCCGAAGAACTCCCGGAATGGGAAGCCATCGGCCCGTTCAGAAAAAGCAAGCGTCACCTTATCGAACGTACCGATGACTGACCATGCATTAGCCCGCGAGCGATCCTGCAGGGCAATCCCGTGTTGTTAAATCTGGTAGTCAATCACCGCATCCAGCTGCGACGAGAACACCTTGTCTTTGATTTCGGTCAGCGACAACGTCGGGTTGCACAGCTGAATAAAGCGCCAGGCATAGTTGCGCTGCAGCTGGCTGCGTTTCAGGCCCAGCCAGACCGTATTGGGTTCAAACAAATGCTCGGCGTTGAGGCTGACCAACCCGCGATCGCGCTCTTTTTCATACGACATGTCCGCCAGCACGCCCACGCCCAACCCCAGCTCGACATAGGTTTTAATCACGTCGGAATCTTGCGCGCTGAGCGCGATGTCCGGCGTCAGGCCCGCTGATTTGAACGCCGCATCCAGCTTCGCGCGGCCGGTAATGCCCTGGCGGTAAGTGATCAACGGCAAGGTGCTGAGCATCTCCAGCGTCACCTGCGGCTGCCGCGTCAACTCGTGCCCTTCCGGCACCAGAATGGTGTGATGCCACCGGTAGTAGGGGAACGCCGCCAGCGACTCGTCGCTCATCAGCCGTTCGCTGGCAATGCCGATATCGGCTTCACCGGCGGCCAGCATCGAAACGATCTCCTCCGGGCTGCCCTGATTGAGCACCACCCGCACCCGTGGATAAAGCGCGCGAAACTCTTTGATCACCCCCGGCAGGCTATAGCGCGCCTGGGTATGCGTCGTCGCGATATGCAGCTGCCCCGAATCGTTGCTGCTGAAGACATCCGCCAGGCGACGGATGTTGTTCGCGTCGTTAAGAATGCGCTCCGCCACCACCAGCAGCTCTTTGCCGGGTTCGGTCATGCCCAACAGCCGCTTGCCGCGGCGAATGAATATTTCGATGCCCAGCTCTTCTTCCAGCTCGCGAATATGCCGGCTAACGCCGGACTGCGAAGTAAATAAGGTATTGGCGACCTCGGTCAGGTTGTAGTTGCAGCGCGCCGATTCGCGAATAATTTTTAATTGTTGAAAGTTCATCCCCGTCTCCCTGTTACTTGCAGTAGCGTCTGCCATATTGATACGGAGTCCTGCGGGGCTGAACAAATAAGAAATAACCTTTACTTATGCAATTTAATACTAAGTGAATTATTTATCGTGGCTCTCGGGGGGTGAGGACGGGGGAAAATGATGAATGGCTTTAAAAATAATGAGATAAATAACCACACAAATAAAGAGCCTTAAGTCATCATGCAGAATAAAGTTATTAAATAGAGGTATTAGATATATGAAAAAAGGCTCAGCATGCTGAGCCCTTCAGTGTCTGCTGCCCTGCTAACGCCTCAGGCGGTAGCCTCGGCCCCGAAAGCGCCAGGGCGGTTCTGTTGCAACCACTGCTGTACATAGCGCACCAGATCGCCGATGCAATCATCCTGCATGCCGTGGTGTTTCAGCTCGTTATCCAGCGCAAACAGGTATTGCGCGTTGGTACCCAGCGGGCCGCTGGCGCTGGCGATCAATGGCGCGATCACCTGGTGGCTGGTGTCTGCTTCAAACAACGGGTGCTGCGCGTTCATCACGAACACCAGCGCCGTGACGGTCTCTCCGCCATCCAACTGCAGTTCACACCAGGTCGGCACGTAGCAGTCGGTCACCATTTCGCGCTTCCAAAGCAGCTCCAGCTCTTCACGCAGCTTACCTTCCGGCAGACGAAACGCCAATCCGGTGGTCTGACCGCCCTCTTTCAGCGCCAGCATGCGCCCCGGCTGATGCAGCGTGCCGCGCCCGGCGGTCAAACGCATGCAGAACGCCCGATGCCAGCCCTGCAGCATGGCGGGCCGCACTTCTTCAGATTCGAAAACCGGATTCCACATCAGCGAACCGTAACCGAATACCCATACCGGGCTGTGATCCGGCCGGCGCGATAACGTGCATTCCAACGAGGCTGCGCGCTGTTCAGGCGTCAGCAGCAGCGACTCCTCAATAGCGCCAAAGGCGGTTTTGCAATCCGCTTTTTGCAGAAAATCTCGCGTTAACACTGTTACAACCTCCCGGGAATACGATTTCTCGTCCTCCCTCGCCACTACTGAACCTTTGCAATTTTATTTTTTGGTGCGGAATTTTATTAATTCAATAACCGCGCCGATTAATAATGACCATATTCTTTTCCCGCCACGCAATCAAGTTGCAAAGCGGCGTTAACGTGGAAAAGTATTTGTACTGAGCAGCAATAATATTAATTGCCGAGGTCAGCATAACGTCTGCGCGTTTTTTACCGGGGCATAAAGGCGTTACTTTTTATGCCAGCGTTCGTCGTCGCCCTTGCGATAGCTTTGCTTGACCGCCGCCCAGGCCACCTTATGCCGTCTCCTCCCGGCTGTCGTCACCGCGCCGATCGTCGGGATCCCGGTATTGTTGCCAGGCGCTGTTGAACGCTTCTTTATAGATCGCCTGCGCATGTTCCGGTAGCACATGCTTTACATTGTCCGGCAAGTCGCTCGTGTCTTGGTATGGCATCACGTCCTCCCGTGCGTATTGCGTGAACCTTAAGCCTAGCTCACACGCGGTTGCGCCTCAATGAGCAAACAATTCTCATTATCAAACGGCATGGTATACTCACCGCCAAACGAACTATAAGGAGATCCTCGTGACTACCGAAGCCCCTCGCTCACGCGCCCCCTACCTGATCGCCGTCAGCGCCGTACAGGACATTACGCCGCACCTGCGCCGCATCACCTTTACCGCGCCCGATCTGCGCTACTACCCGGCCAACGCCGCCGCCGCGCACATCAAGGTCTTTTTGCCGCTCGCCGGCCAAACGCAGCCGGATCTGCCGACGCTGACTGAAAACGGCCCGCGCTGGGCTGCGGATGCCGTGCGCCCGATCGTGCGCACCTATTCCATTCGCGCCGTGCGCCCGGAACAGGCGGAAGTGGACATCGAATTCGCCATTCACGATCACCTGGGACCGGCGGTCGACTTTGCGCGCCAGGCGAAAATCGGCGATAAAATCGGCATCAGCAATCCAGGCGGCCCCAAACCGATGCTGCCGGCCGCCGACTTCTACTGCCTGGCGGGCGATCCTTCCTCGCTGCCTGCGTTGGCCGCGCTGCTGGAAAACCTGCCGCCGCACGGCGCCGGGCGCGCTTTCATCCGCGTCGACAGCACTGCCGACGTGATTGACCTGGAAAAACCTGCCGGCGTTGAGGTGAATTGGATCGTCGGCGGCACGGAGAAAACCGACGAATTGATCGCTCGGTTCCGCGCGCAGTCCCTGCCGCAGGGGGAAGCGCACTTCTGGCTCGCCGGTGAAGATCGCCTGGTGGTGGAGCTGCGCCGTTACCTGCGCCGCGAACGTCAATGCGATCGTAATCGTCTTTATGCCGTGCCTTACTGGCGTGAAGGGCTAAATGAAGAGGGATACCACAATAAACGGCATGAAATCATGGATAATATTGACGACTAGCGGTCGTATTTTCCTTGATTAACCACGCACTAAATAAGTAAACACGACTTTTCTCAAATCTAACGTTGTAAATTGACGTTATTGCGTAAAAGTAAGTAAATAAAACCGCACTCCGTGCGGTTTTTTTGTTACTCTGATCACATAAAGCAAGCAATTGCTTTCTCAGATAAAAACAACATCACACCGGCGCCGCGGGTGTATCCTAATATAAAATACCTACTGGAAACGCAGAGTTGCCGCATCACGGCGACCGGCGCTGACGGGCTACGCTGTTTGAGAAGGAGTGCCACCCTCATGAAGTCGCAACACGATCCTGGCCGATCCACCAAATCTCGCCACACCGAATACTCGCTGATCTTCCCCATCGCCGCGCTGGTGGTGTTGAATTTATGGGGCAGCACCGCTAACTTTCCGCTGATCGTCGGCATCAATATTCTCGCGCTGGTGGGGATCCTCAGCAGCGCCTTCAGCGTGGTGCGCCACGCCGACGTGCTCGCCCACCGACTGGGCGAACCCTACGGCTCGCTGATCCTAAGTTTGTCGGTGGTGATCCTCGAAGTCAGCCTGATTTCCGCGCTGATGGCCACCGGCGACGCCGCGCCGGCGCTGATGCGCGACACGCTGTACTCCATCATCATGATCGTTTCCGCCGGCCTGGTCGGCTTCGCGCTGCTGCTCGGCGGGCGCAAGTTCGCCACCCAGTACGTCAACCTCGGTGGCATCAAACAGTACCTGATGGCGATTTTCCCGCTGGCGGTGATCGTGCTGGTGTTCCCGAGTGCGCTGCCGGGCGGCAACTTCAGCACCGGGCAAGCGCTGCTGGTGGCGTTGATCTCCGCCGCCATGTATGGCGTATTCCTGGTGATCCAGACCAAAACCCACCAGAGCCTGTTCGTGTACGAGCATGAAGACGACGATGGCGATCCGCACCACGGCAAGCCCTCTTCGCACAGCAGCGCATGGCACGCCGCCTGGCTCATCGTGCACCTGATCGCGGTTATCGCCGTCACCAAGTTCAACGCCAATCCGCTCGAAGGCCTGCTGACCAAGATGAATGCACCGGCGCAGTTCACCGGTTTCCTGGTGGCGCTGCTTATCCTGTCGCCTGAAGGCCTGGGCGCGCTGCGCGCCGTGTTGAACAATCAGGTGCAACGCGCCATGAACCTGTTCTTCGGTTCGGTGCTGGCGACCATCTCCCTGACGGTGCCGGCGGTGACCATCATCGCTACCCTGACCGGGCAGACGCTGATCTTCGGCCTGCAAACGCCGCATATCGTGGTGATGTTGACGGTGTTGCTGCTGTGCCAGCTGTCGTTCTCGACCGGCCGCACCAACGTGCTGAACGGCACCGCCCACCTGGCGCTGTTCGCCGCCTACATGATGACTATCTTCGCCTGATCAAAAAGGGGCGCACTCTGTGCGCCCCTGCCTGCGTTATACCGAGAAGAATATCGCCGCGGCGATCCCCCCGAACAAAATCCACTTGATGATGTAATAGCCGGTGCGGTTCCAGGCCTTCAGCCGTTTCCCCACCCGGCGTATCGCATAGATGTATTTGAACATCTTGTTGACGCCGCCGGTGCGATCGCCCTCTTCATTCGGCGCGGTGGCGGCGCTCATCAGGTTGCGCCCCAGCCAGTGATTCACCGCCTGTGCCCAGCGGTAGCGCATCGGCCGTTCGATATCGCAGAACAGGATCAGGCGATTCTGCCCGCTCTGGTTTTCCGCATAGTGCAGATAGGTTTCATCGAACATCACCCCTTCACCGTCACGCCAGCTGTAGCGCTCACCGTCCACCTCAATGAAGCAGCGGTCATCATTGGGGGTAATCAGCCCCAGGTGATAACGCAGCGAACCGGCGTAAGGGTCACGGTGGCGCGGCAACCGGCTGCCGTCCGGCAGTTCGGCGAACATCGCCGCCTTGACCGAAGGCAGGCTGCGCAGCAGTTCCGTGGTCTGCGGGCACAGGGTCATGGCGGAGGGATGGCTGTCCTCATACCATTTCAGATAAAAGCGTTTCCAACCGGTCTTGAAGAACGAGTTGAAACCGGCGTCGTTGAATTGATCGGACGCTTTGATCTGCTGGATCTCCATCAGCTTCTGTCCTTCGTCGCGGATGGTTTCCCAGTTCTCCCGCAGTACCGTCAGCTCAGGAAATTGCTCCGGCTTCAGGTACGGCGTGGTCGGCACACGGGAAAACAGATACATGAAGACGTTCAACGGTGCGGTAAAGGTGGAATGGTCAGACAGCTGCCGCCACACGTTGTAGCGCACCCGCCCGCGGTAATGCACATAGACGACGCATAAAATAAGCAAAAGCAGAATGATGTATTTCATGTTTGAATCGCATCAAAGAACCCACACGTTATGCGCCGCGCGGCGCACACCCCAGATAGTGTCCTTTTGGCGCCGCACGCAAATTGCGCGCCAATCTGGAACTCATTAATCATTGACGCTAATTCAAGGAAAATCTATACAAAAAACCACAATAATTTACACAAAGGTTAAACGCAATGGTAAATAGGCGGCGATAAAAAAGGCCGCCGAAGCGGCCTAGCAAAGATACATTAGTCATTTGAAGTAAAAGGATTTACTTCGAAGCGTGTCCACGCATTGACCACACTTCGAAAAAAAGCCCCGGATTTCCGGGGCTTCTTCGTTCTGTTACATCAACATGCTTTGCTGACCGTAATTGTTTGGGTGCGGCAATACCGGCACCACATGGCCGGGCTTCATAATGGTGCGCTCGATGGTTTCCATGGTGACAAATGTATGACTGCAATTGATGTTCTGACACTGGTGATAACGCTCTTTGGTGTTCTCACTGAGATAACGACTTGAACGAGCGTGTGCAGCAGTTCCGCAGATATTGCAATGAAACATAATTTATCACCTCCACCATTCAACATTGATAAAGTGATTTTAGACTTTTTGTCTTTAATATCAATTAATTATTATCGATTTAATCTTGTGAAATTTCCTCCTCGTACTCCACATCAGAAAGCTTCACCTCAAGCTCTAACGCCGTCGTGTAGCCGCTATCGCTGAGTGAATGGGTCACCTTAGTGATTATCCACGCCTGCTCATCTATGACGCGCTTAAACCCCTTCACCGCTACCGGTGTTTCCGGATATAAATCTGCACGCCCCATGGCGAGACTGATAGAAAACTCCGCCACACCACGTTGCAGCTTGTCCCACTTCGCCAGTGCGGCGCGCATCGCCTGCGCCTTGCTGGCGTAGACTGTAGTGATGGCAAACACATTATCGGCCTCGCCGGTCATGTATTCCCCTTCCCTCGCCTCTTTCGGCTTGGCCACCGTCTTCTTGGCAGTAACCGGCTTAGCCTTGGGGTGTTGCAGCGCGCGCAGGTGCTGCGGCTTCGGTTTGCGTTTGAGCTTGACCCGCTGCTGTTGTGGCTTCGGGTCTTTGGTGTGCAGCCATTTCGCTGTAACGCCGGTATACGCGGCCCGGTCAGCGATCGCAAATTGATGTCGGTCACCGTCGCGGCGCTCGATGGTCGTCTGCGGTATCGGCTTACCGCTGGCGGTCACGCCATTACCGGCCCGGATAAATAGCAACCTCCCGGCTTTTATCGACACCTCCGCCCCGTTACGGCTGGCAAGTCGCGTCAAAAACTTGGCGTCGGACTCCTGCGACTGGTCGATATGCGGGACTTTAATCCCGGCCAGCTCTTTCGCAACGCGGGCGGCTAGTTTGTTCCTCTCGGCAATTTTGCCAATCACCGCACCGAGTGTCGTGTCATGATAAGACTCCTCCCGGCGGGCATTGAGCGAACCGCGAAAATCAGCGGAGCGGGCGCGAATAGTCAGCGTGTCCGGCGTTCCCCGATGCTCTATCTCGTCGACGGTAAAGTTGCCTTTGTTGAACAATGGCGCACCCTGCCAGCCAAGATGAAGCGAGAGCACTGCGCCCCGGCCGGGCATCATGACCTGACCGTCGGCGTCGTCCAGTTCGATATCCAGCTGGTCAGCCTCAAATCCGCGGTTGTCCGAAAGCGTCAGGGAGAGCAAACGGGAGCTGATATCGTGCGTGATGTCCTTATCGCCCATCTTGAGCATAAACGCCGGGGCGATGGTTGCCCCTGCATCCAGCGTCATCCCGGTAATCATTGGAACAGCCCTCCCGCCATGTTCCCCGCCTTGGCCGCCAGCTCGCTCACCTGACCGAGCATCCCCTCGGCCTGCGCCTGCAAATCGCCATACATGGCCGTAAAGGATTCATCCACGCGCGTGAGCGTGAGCGTAAACTCGATGCGGCGGGCGCTGCCGGTGGAGAAAAACTCCGTGCGGGTTTCGCTGACGCTGTTCACGACAAACATGCCGTAAATGGTGCCTGTCCCTTCCAGCAGCGGCCACGCCTTGCCCTCGGCCGCCATCGCATCGAGCAGTTGCATCGAGATTTTGCCACCGGTGATTTCGGGCAGCAGTACGCCGGAGAGCGTGATTTTTTCCTCATTCACGCCGAGAAATTGCAGCGCAGGCCGCTGGCCGACGCGGCTGTTTGACGGCCAGCGATAATCTACCGAGCGCGCCAGCGTTTGATACGGCACCGTCTGCAACTGGAACACAAACAGCCCAAGAATCAGCATCATCAGCACAACCCCTTAATCCATCGCCATATTTGAGCGTTGCGCCGCGCGGCGCTTGCGCTCCCGTTCTTCCACCACGTCCAGCAACATCCGCTTGGTTTCCGCCACGCTGGCTCCGCCGGGGTGCTGGCTGCCGACGTGGAAATTATTGACGCTGTTATCCACATAAGATTTCCCGCCCCCTGCCGTAACCGGTACATAACCGCCCGTCAGCAAGCCACCCGACGGGGAATACCCGCGCCCGTTCGCCCCGTTGGCGTAGTCATTGGCCTTCTGCGCTTTCTTGTCGAGGTCGCTGGATTCAGCATTGATGACGCCAAGCTTTTCCAGCACCCAATCAATGCCCTGACGCAGCTTGTTGAATGCCCTGAGCGGCAGCATCAGCACGTCGGCCAATCCGCGGCCAAACGCCAGCCCGGCGTTTTTACAGTTGTCGAGGGTCTCCTTCGTCGACTTCACCGGTTCGATTAAATCTTTGAACCATTGCCAGACCGCCTTTAGCTTCTCGCCGAGCCAGTCAAAAACCGGCTTCAGCGGCCTGAACAACTCGCCAACCGGCGCAAATGCACTGATAAGCCCCTCAATAACGCCGCTGAAAAAGGCGCTGATAGGCTGCCAGTATTTGCGGATCAGCAGCGCACCGGCCACGATGGCCGCACCCACCGCCACAATCGGCCATGTCAGCGCGCCGAGCACCGCCATGATGGCCCCGCCCACCACGCTAAAGGCCGTCCCCAGCGCGCCAGCAACCGCAATGATGCCGTTAATCCCCATGATGACCGGCCACGATGCCAAACCAATCGCCCCCAGAGTGCCGACAATCGCAAGGCCACCGAGCGCGACTTTGGCCAGCGTCCCGGCAAGCTCTTTGTTGTTTTTGATCCAAAGGTCAATTTTCAGCAGGAACTTTGTCGCGCGGGTTGTCAGCTCTCGGAAAGGCGTTTCCAGTTGGTCATACATGTCGATGCCGATGGCCTCATAGGCGGACTGAAGCTCTTTCAAATCCCCGCCGAGGTTGTCCTGCATGACTTTAACCAGCTCCTCCGTCTTGCCGTCAGACTCCCGAAGCAACTTGGTCAGGCGGTCAAGCTTGCCGGAAGCCGCATCCCCCATCAGCACCGCTGCGGCCGACGACGCTTCTTCGCCGAAGATGACTTTCATGTACTCCGCGCGCTGGGCGGTGCCGAGCTTGTTTTTATCGAAGCTCCTTTGCATTTCCTTCAGGATGGTGAACAGCGGCCGCATATTGCCTTTGCGGTCGGCGGTTTTGACGCCCAGCTCGCCCAATGCGTCATTCGCTTTACCCATGGGAGCCTGCAACCGGGTAATCACTGCGCGGCTCCCCGTACCGGCCATAGAGCCGGTAATTTTGGCATCCGCCAGCGCCCCGGCAATGGCAGCCGTTTCCTCGACGCTGATACCGGCATTTTTCGCCACCGGCGCGGCATAGGTCAGGGTGTCGCTGAGTCCCTCGAAGTTGGCGGCGCTCTTGTTCATGGTCTGCGAAATCACATCACCAATGTGCGCGACTTTGTCGTTTGTCAGCCCAAAAGCGGATTTCACCCCCATCAACAGAGTGGCGTTTTCCTCCATGGTTTTACGGTTGGCCAGCGCCATATTGAGCGTGACCGGCGTCGCGGCGGTGATCGCATCTTTGTCGCCGCCCGCTTTGGCAATGATGATTTGGGTCCCGGCAGCGTCATCCGCCGACGCTGCCGTGTTATCACCAAGCTGCCGCGCTTGCGTGCGAAGCGCCACCATGTCAGCCGAGTCTTTTGCCACGCCGAGCACAGCCTGTAGCTCAGAGTTTTTTTGCGCAAAATCATACCCCGGCGTCAGGAGCTTTTTGGCCGCAAAACCGCCCACGGTTGCGGCACCGACACCCGCAGCGCCCGCGCCCGCCACACTGCCCGCCAGTTGCTTTCCGGCCTGATAGCGCTGGCTCACTGCGCTGAGTTTTGCCTGCTGCTGGCTGACGCGCGACAACGCCTCCCGCTGGCGGTTGAGCTGGGCGGTGGTCTCACTGATGGAGGATTTCAGGCGACGCTCGTCGGCGGCGAGGGTGCGGGTGTTAATCCCGACCTGCGCCAGCTCTTGGCGCTGACGCTGCACCGACTGACGCAGCCCGTTATATTTGAGCTGCAACTCGGCGGCCGAGCGTTTGGCCGCCTCCATCAGTTGCGCCTGTGCGCGGGTCGGCTTCTCGGTGTTTTTAAACTGCACCGCCAGCGCGGCGGCTTCCTGCTTGGCCTTTGCCAGCGCCTGACCGGTGACGGCAAGCTGCGCGCTCGATTTGCGGAATCCCTCGACACGCCCGGCCTGTGCGCTCAGTTCTTTGAGGTTTTGCCGTGTGTCGCGGATTTGTGCAGACAGCGATTTACTCGCTGTCTGGATGCTTTTAAACGGGCGGCTCGCTTGGTCAACGGCTTTGAGTAGCACCTGCAACCTGACGTTGTTACTCATTCGTTTGTCCGCTTCGGTGTAGCGCTTTGTCGCGCCAGTTGAGGAGTTCTTGCGGCGTCATCGGGTAAAGCTCTGACGGCGGCCAGTGAAAAATCGTCGCGATATCCGCCATCAGGTCATCAACCGACAAACCGGCAGGAAAATCTAGCGTGCCGAACTCGGTGCCAAAAAACCGATAACCTTCCCGGCCAGCGCCACAAGGTCAGGCAGCTCCAGCGCTGCGACTTCACTTTCGGTCAGGGGCGGATAGGTCATGCGCGGCAGCACCTTAATCAGCGCATCGACTTCAGAGTTAGCCAGCGCGGCCAGCCCGACGCCGCGCAGGGTGCCTGCGTTGGGCTTGGTCAGCGTCACCGTATCGATAAAGGTTTCGCCGCGCTTGACGGGAGTATCCAACTTCACGACGTTCGGGTTTTCGGTTATGGCGATGATGTTTTCATCTTTCATGATGTGATTCCAGTTCAGTCAGGGGAATGGCGGCCGGACCTGCCGACCGCCCGGTGATTACAGCCCGATATTGCGACGGTGCTGCGCCAACATGTCGACGCCGTTCACGCGTTCAACCATGTTGACGGTGTCCACCTCGATGCGCTCTTTGCCGTCGACGGTCAGCTTGAAATAGGTGCATTGCGTCGAGATTTTTGTCTCGGTGTTCTCGCCCTGTTTCTGATCGCCAAAATCAAACTCTTTGTGACGGCCACGCAGCACAATCTCAACGGCGACCACATCGCCGGTGTCATCGCGCTGGTAAGAACCGCAAAAGCGCAGCGGCACCGATGCGGCACTGGCGGCGGCGTACTGCGCCCAGAGCTGGTCATCGGGGAAACCACCGATAGTCCACTCGACGCTGAGGGCATCGTCGTCTAACCCCATATCGACCGGGGCAGCGCCGTTCATACCGCCGCCGCGATAGTTCTCCAGCTTGCGCGTCAGTTTCGGCAGGGTCACAGAGCTGACCACGCCCATATAGCTCAGGCCGTCATTAAACAGGTTGAGGTACTTCAGTTTGCGCGGGAGTGCCATGGTTTAACGCATCCTCTTAGCTGTTGACGCCAGCGGCCAGATTCACCAGATATTTATCGGTGATACGCTGGCGCAGGGTCAGGTCTTCCAGTGGTGGAACCGGGGTATAGTCATAATCGATATACAGTTTCCCGGCTTTCAGGGTCTCTTTATCGTTGGCCGATTCGTCGTACCAGCAATCCGCGTCGATAATGTAGCCGTTGGATTTCAGCTCACGGAATTTGGCTTTGATGCCCTCGACAATGTCGCGGATAAGCGTGGCGGTGACGGGCTTATCCACCGCCCACATGTGCGCCTCGGCCATGGTGTCAGCCAATACCTGCGCGGTGCGGGTGTAGTTTTCGAACAGGAACAGCGGGTCATCAGAGCAAGAGCGGTTGCCCCAGAAGCGAAAACCATCTTTACGCACCAGCGTGGTGACCCCGGCCTCATTGAGCAGGTCGGCATCGGTGCCGGGTGCCTGCAAATCCCAGAACACGCTGGCGGAAATGCCGGTCACGCCATTGACGCCGACGTTAGAAAGCGTCTTATGCCAGCCGGTTTCCGTGTCGATTTTGGCGCGCAGCCCCAACGCACGAGCGGTGGCATGAGCCGTGGTGCTGACGTTGCCGGTGGTATCCCACGCGAGGAAATCCGGCCAAATGAGCATCAGTTCGCGCTGACTGAAATTGTCGCGGTAGGCGATGGCCTCGGAAATGCTTTTGCAGCCGTACGCGCTGATGTAACCGAACGCGCGCAACTGCTGGCAAATCCCGGCCAGCGCCGTCGCCACTTCCAGCGAATCCAGCCCCGGCACGCCCAGAATGCGAGGTTTCACACCGGTAACGGCCTGTGCTGTGAGCAAGGCTTTCATGCCGGTATAGCGGCCGTTCTCGTCAGCGCCGCCGATGATGTTTGACGTGGTTTCCGCCGCATCTTTGCCCTCTTCGACGCGCACAACAACCGTCACGGGTTTGCACTGGTCGCCAATGGCTGACAACGCTTTCGCCAGCGTGCCGGATTTCCCGGCCTTACCGGCAGCGGCAATCACATCGGTAATCAGTACCGGGGTGTTGAGCGGGAAAAGCTTCGGGTCGGCCTCTTTGCCGGTGCAGACCATGCCGACGACAGCCGTCGATACGGTAGAGATGACGCGCGTGCCGTCATTAATTTCGACGACGCGCACACCGTGATGATAATCGCCCATTAACTTGCTCCATGGTGAGTAGGTGCAGGCATGATGACGCCCGACGCACCCGGCCGCACGCGGTGGGCGCTGGAAGGCCGACCAGACAACAGACCGGGCCGGATTGGGGAGCTTGGCGGGAATGACGATCGTTTGCGCCGATCAATAACGCCGCATTGATCTATGCAATCAATTGGACGGATTTTAGCCGGGCGGGGTAAGGTCGAAGAGTAGACGCGGCAACATCAGGGAAAGCCGCAAATACAAAAGCCCGCATCGCTGCGGGCTTTTTTTCTTAGAGGCCGGGAACCACTGGCCAGTTAATCTCCGGGGCTGACATATCAAGACGATTCACCGTCACACGGTATTTTTTCCAGTCCGCCAACAGCGCTTTTTCTTCCTCGGTCGCCATATCCAAATCAACAGCATCCTGAAGCGGCGCGACAGCCTTACCCGCGCTCGCCAGCAATTCATTTTTTCTGGCTTCAGCGCTCGCCATCCTTTCTTCAACGGAATAGATGCGCTGGCTCACCTTCTTACCGTCAAACACCCACTCACCATTAGCCAGACAGCGCTTTGGTAGTTTCGTTGGGTTCAGCTCAATAACCGATAAGCCAATCGGCCACAGCATCGACACATCGCTGTTAATCGCGCAGATAATGCCGCTTTCGTCATAAGCCAGTTTTACGGTGTCCGGCGAAAACAATTTTTGCGCGGCGTACCAGTCAATACCGTTTTCATCCTGAAGATAAATCACGTTCTCACCGAGGAATAACTCTTCCGGCGTGTATCTCTTCAAATTCTTAATGTGTTGCATTTTACACCGTTCCAATTGTTGCCCATGTGCCGTTAATCAGCACCTGAACCGCTGAATAAGCGCCCCAGATTGAGGGGTTGTAGTTTGAGCCGGACATGCCGGTATAAACGCAGCCCGACGGTAAATCGATGCGGCCGCCGGTATCCGCGATAACCGTGCGCCCGGCCATGCGCACGCCCTGAACCAGATTCTGATACGCCCAGTTCTGCGCATTGTTCTGCGCAGCCGAGATATTTTGATTAAGCCAGTTGCTGAGGTATCCGCCCCAGCAGCTGCCTTGAACGTTACCGTCAGGGTGCCACGTCGTCCCGCTGGAGGTGGTGATCGCAGGCCATTTACCGCCGATATGAATACCCGACTCAAAAGCGGCGGCGCCGGTTCTGACATCCACAGAGAACGGACGCAGGGTGTTGAATGTGCCGTATTGGTCATTTTCGTTTGTCAGCAGCAGATAAAGCCGGTTGCCGTCATTGCGCCAGAAGGAACCGAACCCGCCGCCAACCATGCGATAATTATCAATATGGGTAGATTGGATCTCCGCGCTGGTCTTTAGCGTCCCGGTTAGCTGCCCGCCAGTCTTCGCCAGATAGCGGCCATCTGATTCGGTTTTATTCCACGCGTTAACGTCACCGGCCAGCAAATTCACATCAGCGGACAGCGGCTTACCGTTCACCTTGATAGAGCGCAGCGCGTATTTCTGCGCGGCCTGCGCATCCGTCAGCGCGCCAACGTCAGCCGCCGTCGGTTTGTAGTCCGTCGTATAAACTCGTGCCCAGCGGAGCGAAGCCGAGTTGTCTTTTCGCATCGAGCGCAAATAAAACGCCATATCGCCGGAGCCTACGGCAAATTGCACATTGCGGAACTCGTTCACTTTCCCGGTAAACAACACCCCCATGCCGCCCGGCACGGGATACCCTTTGTTGGTGTTGGCGACCAGTGACTCAACGGTAAAGCCATTTTCGCGATTTAAGTCATCGTCAGCATTGGCGGTATTTTCGTTCGGGAATACGATACGCGGCAGAGTTAACGCCCCTTTCATCGTGTCGCCGGTCTGTTTCACAAATCGGCCATCGGACTCTGTTTTACTCCATGCGCCAACGTCTGCCGCCGTCGGTTTAAACTTCGTCGTATAAGCCTGAAACCACACCACCCCATTACTGGGGATATTCGAACGGCCAAAGAATGCGTTGCCGTTGTTTTGTACCGCCATATACGCCCCCGACGGCCCACCATCGCAGGGCAAACTAAGCACGCCATAAACATCTCCGCCCGGCGTATTTTTTGACGAACTATTAACCCGGTAGATTTCAGCCTGATTGCAATACGCATCTTCCCGGTGACGTGAGCCGCTTCCCAATCCAAATGCGCCGACCTCCATCAGTTGCCCACCCTCTACCCCGACGTTTTTCGTCGCGGCCGTACCTAACGCCAAATTGCCGCGCGCGGCGGCCTTGTCGGTCAGGTCTGAGAGGTTCGCGGCCTTCTTCATGCTGGCATCGTTGACCGCTTTTAACGCTTTGGGCGTGCTGGCTTTCGTTTCGTCGGTACTGGTTGTCGCGCTGCTCAGCTGTACCAGCCCTTTCGCCGTGGTGCTGGCATCGGGGTGATTGCGGGTTTTCTCATGCGCAGTAATCGCGTCGGTAACATAGTCTTTTGTCGCCAGAACGGTATCACCACCGGCAATCACCTGAATCGCCTCGGTGCTGCTGACAATCAAAATCATACGCAGCGTCTGCGTGCGGCCGCTGCCCTCTTCGAGCTTCGGCTTGTAGCTCTCCGCCATGTTGCTGACGGCAATCAGCGTCCCGGCCTCATCATAGAGCCCCATCTCACGCAGCCAGAAGCCGCCGACGTTCGCAGGGATAATCATCTCAGCCAGAATGTGATTTTTCAGTGCCTTATCGATGGTCAGCCCGTTGAGCGCCGCGCGGTATTTCTCGTTGACGAGTTTTGTTTGCGCCGGACTGGGCGTCGGCAGCGTGCCGTTCCCATCGCCGACGGCCATAGAGACGATTTTCAACTGCGTGCCGCCCGCGCTGGCGGCGGCAATCTTGGCCGCCCCGGCGGTGGTAATAATCGCTTTGTATTTGCTCATGATTTTCTCTTATCCGGGGTAAACGGTAATGACATCACCATCAATGGCAGCCGCACCGGTGTAAATCCGGCCGGGGATATCCTGCAAAATGTTAAGGCCAATCAGGTGGCGGCTCAGGGGCTTGGCATCGGCGATAAGGCGCTCCATTTCCTGATACATTTCCTCTGTGATGCCGGTTTCCAGCACGCCAATATCGAGCCGGAAGGTGCCGGGCGGATCGGCGCCGTCGGTGTGAAACCATTCAATAACGTTAATCAGGTAGCCGAGCGGCTCCACCACGCGGCGCACGGCACCGATGGTGCCCTTGTGCCGGTGAATGTAAAACGCAGCGGATACCACGCCCCGCTTGACGTCCTCCGGCCACGCCTCATCCCATCTATCGACAGAGAACGCCCACGCCAGATAAGGTAGCAGGTGCACCGGGCAGGTTTTCGGGTTCCACAGGTCACGCAGGGGAACCGGCACGCGCTCCAGCTCGGCGCACGCGGCAGCGGCGGCGACTTCCAACACCGAGGAGCCAACAGGCAATAAGCGATTAGTCATCGGCGCGCCCCGGTGTGATGTTCACGCCGGTGCAGTAGCCCGCCTGCGTTTTATCAAGCACGATGTCGGTGGCCGGTTTGGCAACTTCAACACGTTCAACACCTTCCACGGTCAGCGCCGCGATGATGCCGGAACGCCGGATACTGCGGCCTAAGCGGCGCATGGTCAGCACATAATTGTGTAAACGTTGTTTTGCCGCAGTGAGGATTGGCGCAACCTCCGGGCCGGGGTACAGGTATAAAACGGCCTCGATGACATAAGGGGCAATTTTGGCCGATTGCACAATGACGCGATCGGCAACCGGACGCACGTCCTCGTCATTCAGCGCGTCGCGGACAACCTGCAACAGTTCGGGGCTTGCGGTGCCGTCGCCGTCCCGTGACAACACGGTGACGGTCACGTTAGCCGGTGATGGGCTGATTGCCGTCACATCAGCCACCCGACCATCGGCCGAGCGGGCGTGAAAACGGTAGGAACCGGCCGAACCTGCCGTGCTCATCCCCTCGAACGCGTCTTGCAGGCGCAGGCGGTAATCTTCATCCGCTTCCATAACTGCCGGTGTTGGCGGAATTGCGCTCTCATCCGCCGGAGCAATCACCAGTCGCGGCGTGTTGAAGTTCGCGCCGAGCTGGTCAAGGTCTTCGCCGGTGGCGTGCGCCAGCATCACCGCTTTGGCGGCATCGTTAACGCGCTGGCGTAGCAATACCTCCCGATATGCATTTTCCTGAAGCAGCTTGGCGATAGGCTCCGACTCGAGCGCCAAAGTTCGGGCAACAGCTTCCTGCTGGTCGGCCGGGTACAGGGAAATCAGCGTCGCTTTGCGCCTGGCAAACAGGGTTTCATAGTCCAGCGGCTCAACGACGTTCGGCGCGGGCAGTTGGCTTAAATCGATAGTGGCCATGGTGTCAGCTCAGTGGAACGGTTAACGAAAATGTGCCGCCGGTGATGTCTTGGCGCACGCCGGTAATGTCAACGAACATCTGACCGCTGAAGGTCTTCTCGAAGGTGATGGACGTCAGCCTGATGCGCGGCTCCCATTTGAGGATTGCCATGTAGCAGGCGGCCATCACCTGCCCGTTCACCGCCGGGCTTTGCGGCTGGTCAATCAGGGCAGACAACAGCGAGCCATATTCCCGCCGCATCACTCGAGAGCCGACAGGGGTAATGAGGATGTCGCGAACGCTCTGGCTGATATGCTCGCTGTCCGTCAGGGTCTGGCCGGTATCCCGGTTCATGCCGATATATCGCACGGTCATCGGGTTCCCTCCGTCCAGTCTCCGCCGCGATGCACACCACCGTGGCCGTGTTTATCCACCTGCACGCCGTTGGATTTAAAAGTACCCCCGCAGTGCTCGATATTCCCCGACATTTTCCCGCCCTTTTTCAGCTCCAGCGTGTCGGCGGTCAGCTTGTTGGTGCAGACCACCTCCGGCGTATCAAGCGTGATTTTTTGACTGGCGATAATCGTCACTTTCGGCGCAGAAACGTCGACGGCCACTTGCGCACTGATATTGGCCGTTTTAATACCGGTAACGCTCAGTGCACCGGTTTTGGGCTCATATTCGATGACTGCACCATCGGGAAAACTGGTGTGATATGCCTCCGGCGATACTGACGGTGCCGGAAAATCGTCGGAGTTGATAGCAGGCAGCACAAAGGCGGTATCCAGCTCGCCCCCCAGCGCCAGCACTACCACTTGCTCACCGATGGAGGGTGCCCACCATGTGCGCGCACCTCCGGCACGGCAGGCCAGCCACTGCAACCAGTCCGTCGTATTGCCACCCAATTGAACGCGGCAGCCCGGCGGCGTGTACTGAACTTCTACGATGACACCAATGCGGATGAGGTCGCGCACGGCGCGCGCAAGTTCTGAAATAGATTCGAGTGTGTTCATGGGGGGAAAGGATGCCGCTGAAGAGATCCAGCGGCAATTGACGTGCGTGCTTTGGCAGGGGAAACAACAGTCTTATGCCTATTCTGTTAGATGCAGCTAATCCTAATATGCCCTCAGATTTGACTGGACACATCTATGGCACAGAACCAAACCTGCCAGGCAGCTCTTTGCCATAAGTAGAGAGTACGGATGTAATGGCACATCAGATATCTAAAATTTTGTGGTCCGTTTGATGGGTCACTTGCCCTATCTTGCCAACTAAAGGCAGCAGAAAATCACATAGAAAGATGATCTGCTTACGAGACTTAGACTTCTTTTAGATTTATAATATTTTATAAATTCGCGATGTTGATGTTATAACTTGAGGAACATATGAGCAGAAATCACAAGTACGATATATCAATAAGAATCTCGTCCAAGACAAACGACCAAATCGGGATTTTTGACGTTGAATACCCCCATACTAATAACTCAAGATTAAAAGATAAAATTGTAATAAAAGAGAAATTAATAAAGATCACAGCATACAGAAGCAAAAAGACTTCAATCACAGATGTTATTCACAACGTCAATACAGCAATGAACCATCAAATATCAAAGTCACTGGCATTTTACTATGCAAGTGTAGGTATGCCCAATAAAATAACCAGCATAAAAATAACTAGGCATTTAAGTGGGAAAATTCAAGAATCACAAACCATCATCAAATCGAACGTTCGCCAGATTGTCACCTCAGACAATGGATTTGATTATTTAAAGAAAATAAACAAAGTAGAACTTGCAACTATTTTTGAAGAAAACAGCAAGGGACGTTCTTTATTGTATGCAGTAACACACCTTATTAGTTCATGTTCATCACCCGAACCATTTCAGCAATTTGAAGCATTATGGAAATGCTTCAACTCCATCTATAAGCTTAAGGAAAACTTCACCCAAGATTTCGAATGCCTTAAAAAATTACGTGCTCATATGTTAGCAGCCTCTTCTAAATACCCTTTATCTACAGATTATGTTAGCTCAATGACTCATGATAATATATTTTCCATTGTTAACTGGCGTAATATGATTCTAAATGATTTCAGAACCGAGGCTCAGAGTAAGTCTCTATGTGGTTTCATTACACGCATTTCTGATGCTAGGTTGATTAAAAAAATTGAAGACTCTTTATCAATTCGACAGAACTTCCTAGACAATGAAGGGGTCTTAAAAACTGTACGCACTCATATTGAACAGAAAAAAAACACAAATGTGAATAGTGATATAGAAGTGGTTGCATTCATGTGTCTAAAATATCTTTATTATGTGAGAAACAAACTTATTCATGCAGAGCGTGTACATCCCAGCTTTCACTGGGTGAAAGAACACTCAAATGAAGAGATGAAAATCAGTAAATGCAATGTCATTTTAAAATTACTCATCATTGATCTCTTAAATTTTAATACAGCTTTCTAATATAATATCTGAGTTAAGGTTTCAATACCCTTCACTCATGCTTAGACCTAAAGTTAGATAGCCAAGTTTGTTTC
Source organism: Serratia sp. SA088 (assembly GCF_049065515.1). Taxonomy (NCBI): domain Bacteria; kingdom Pseudomonadati; phylum Pseudomonadota; class Gammaproteobacteria; order Enterobacterales; family Yersiniaceae; genus Serratia; species Serratia sp. SA088. The sequence continues at coordinate 375,443 of NZ_JBAKGW010000001.1, read as the reverse complement.
AATCACGAACCTTGCTATGTCCGTATCAGTAGTGAAAGTAATTATAAACTTCTATCTTTCGCTAAAAAAGAACATCAGATTTAATTGTGTGCTGCCAGTGAAACTGCCAGCACATTTCCAAGTTAACACACCTAATGCTTCCCCCTCATCTTCCCTTTATTATTTCCTCTTAATTGAATGCTGAATTTGGTCTTTTCCTTCTTCACCATCACCCCCCATAACTCAGCTGCATTCGCACTCATCTCATATAGATTACTCGCTGGTTTTAAACGCTTAAGCAAATCCATTATCACCGGCGATGGCTCAATGGTTTTACTATCCATAAGATAATTTGACTCGAGAAGAAAAAATAGAAATGGAAAAACAAAAGACTGTTATCTGACTCCAAAGTGCACGTGATCTTTCATAAACACCATTAGTAACATTCAACGGCACACTCAAGAAATAAAGGGAGAGAGCTATAGGCATCAAGCAAATAGCGAAGACTGATAGCTTAGGGTATTTTATTGCCCCGACTTTATACTTAAAAAGACGTAACAAACCTAGATTACCCATAACTATAAAACTGAACCCTGCCATACTGATATCTAAACTCACAGCATTAAATTTCTGAGGAGAACACGAATAAATGAAAACAGTAAACACTGAGAGTAAAAAAAGCACAATGAAATCTTTTTTTAATGTTTGTGGAATCTAATCATGTACGGTGAATTCTTTTTCAACATCGCCATACTAAAATCGTAAAGATACAAAACAGCGAGTCCCCATGTCACACTAGGAAGAGTATCCCGATACATACTGACAAGCATATCTATCGGATTATCAAATTGAAACCATCGCAAAGACCATAAAGTTGGAATTACGAAAGTAAGAAAAAGCACACACTTCATTCCTATTATCCTTTTTCCAGACAGCAATGTTTGCCGTCAAACTCATCTCGCTATCAATCCTTCGAGTAGATCACCACTGATTTTAACGCGTTACTCGTTCAATTGGGAGATGATAACATCTTCCGCATTCTGCCGGTCAGCATTGCTAAACCCTAATAGTGACCCGCGCGTCATATTGCACGTCGCGGCTATGGCGGTTGGACCGGCCACACAAGCCCTCTTGGTAGTTGATAATAGGCAACACAAAGACCATATCCAGCTCCCCCCAGCGCCAGCACCTGCTCACCGATGGAGAACCCACCATGTGCGCGTACCTCCGGCGCGGCTGACCAGCCACTACCAATCAGTCCGTCGTATTGCCACCCAATTGAACGCGGCAGCCCGGCGGCGTGTACTGAACTTCTACGATGACACCAATGCGGATGAGGTCGCGCACGGCGCGCGCAAGTTCTGAAATCGATTCGAGTGTATTCATAGGGGAAAGGATGGACGATAAAGATCTACAACGAAATCTGAGGATGTTGTATGCTTTTCACTACAACGCCGTCAGAAAAAAATGGACACCGCATGGACGAGAAATCTTATAACCTTGCTTTTGACATTTACAAAGACTCATCAGCTCCGAGCAAGAAACAATCAATGGCTTTTGCACAAGCATCGGACATTAGAAAGTTTGAAATTGAAATGTATTGGAAAAGAGCCACTTATTTTTGGGCAATAATTGCTGTTACTTTTGCAGGTTATTTTGCATTATCCACAGCAGCATCCACCCCCCTTAAAAACATTTATTTGCTACTAATTTCATCCATGGGTGTTGTATTCACATACTCATGGTACTTAGTTAACCGAGGGAGTAAATACTGGCAAGAAAACTGGGAAAATCACCTCGATCTTCTTGAAGATGAAATCACTGGCCCCCTCTACAAAACGGTTCTCGAAAGACCAAACAGCAGAGCAAGAAAAGACTTCAATGATTGCATAGACAAGGTAGTGACAGGGCCAAGTAAACAATCCGTATCTAAAATAAATCAGTGGGTTGCCATTTACATACTCTCCATTTGGATATGCATGGCTTTTGCCAATGCAATTTTGATCTTTATAACTCGACCTGTATATCATGAGCTCGCCTTCAAAGTAATGGCTGTTATTATAATCTTTGCGTTAATGTTATTGGCTATGTGTGCAATGAAAAAAATTGGTGTAACTCATACTGGGAAACACCTAACACAAATTCACTCACGAAAAACAAAAATAGTAAAGCACAAAAAGCAAGAAAAAGCACATCGATGAGACACTTATCCAAATCGCAAACTTGCCCTTATCAAATACAGGTTTTTTAAACCATCTCAAGCCTAGAGTTTTATAATGCACTCAATTGATTGAGTGCCACCTAAGCTCATAGGCTTAAGAATGAAATTATAACATCTTTAATTATTTGCCTGTCATTAAGATTAAAACCCAACAGCGGCCGCGCGTCATATTGCACGTCCCTGCTATGGCGGTTGGGCCGGTCACGCAAGCCCTCTTGGTGCACCCGCGCGATACGCTGCACACGCCCTGCAAACTCGACCAGCGCCTCATCAGCGGTGCCTTTGGCTTTCATGTAGCGATGGGTGCGCAGTTTAGCGAACATCTCTCGCTTAACTCGCCCTTTTTTACTACGAACCGGCTGCCGCTTACGGGCGGCATACGGTGTGCCGTCCGGTGCCTGCTGGCGCTTAATGCGCTGCTGCTGACTGATGCGCAGCCGCTTGGCAATCTCGGCCGCCATCTCGCGACGGCGGGAAGCCGATAGCCCGGCAATCAGCCCGGCGAGTTTGTCATCAAAAGGCTTAAGCTCATTCATCCCACTCGCTCACCAGCTCACCGTTAATGTAAAGCTCCATCGGACGTGCTACCGGCTCAGGCAGCGGCGGCTCCAGCACATGGGACACGTGCAGCGCCCGGTCAACTTCCTTTACCAGCGTGCGCTCGGTCAGTTGCAGGCTGATACTGATGTCATAACTGTCGTCGCTGTTGATGTCAGCGAAGTAGGTGAACCCCTTTTTCTTACCCTCGTCCGTGGTCATGATATCGGGCTGATTCTCCCGCAACCACGCCCCAATCGGCACCAGCAACAAATCCACATCATCCGGGTAATCTTCGACTATCACATTGAGCGTATAGCGATTCTCAAATGACAGGGAGGCGGCCAGCGTTGCCCCGATGACACCGCTGTCGATAAATATGCGCAGCATATCCGGGTTCGCCCTGAGCTTCGGCACCGCGTCATAAAGCGCTTGGCGCAGACTTTTCGGCTTTAACATCGAGTTCCTCCTGACACTTTTTCACGGTCTCAACCTGAAGCGCACAGCTTGCCAGCGCGCGCTCAAGATTGAAGATATCGGCGCTTAAATCACCGTTGGTCTTCGGGTTGCTGCCGGGCAGCGGGCAACTGCTGACCTTCGGACAGCCAGCGTAAATAATCGTCGGGGGTGGCGAAGTCGGGGCGGGAATGCAGCCGGATAACGTCATCAGGCAAAGCAGACTGATACCAGCGGCGCAGCGCTTCATTTTCATTGAGCAGCCTCGTAATGGTGTGATTGCGACGGGTGGCCAACTGGTCAGCGGCGGCGATGCGCTGGCGCAACATGACCTGTTCGCGCTCGTTGCGCAGAGCGTTGTCCTGTAGCGCAGCGATAGCTGCGCGACTTTCGGTTAGCGCTGCCGCCACCCTGACGTTTTCCAGCTTCGCGGCATCCAGACTGTCGTCGAGCGTAATAACCTGCCATTTCAACAAAGCAATGACCGCCAGCAACACCAACGCCAGAAAAAGCTTACTACCGCGACTCATAATGCCCCCGTCATACACAGCGCCAACTCGCGCGCCCGGCGATTCTCCAGCCCGGCAGACCTGATGCCGTTGACAAATACCCAGCGGGGAAGCTGATTGCACGCGGCGGGCCACTGCTTTTTATTGATGAAATGCGCCAGCGTTGACGCGCACGCAGCGCCCGTGCCGACGTTGAACGCAAAGCTGACCACGGCGTCATAGACCGGCTGCGGCATGGTCACCGGCATACACTGCGCAAGGCGTTTCTCAACCTGCATCACATCGGCCACCAGATTGACCGCGGCTTCGCGTTCAGTGATAACCCCGCCGGGTTTCACCCCGGCGGTATGGCCGATACCGCTCGTCCAGACGCCCGCGCTGCACTGATACGGACTCAGGCGGCACCCTTCCAGATTGGCAATCAGCTCAAGGCCCGCCATTGACGTATGCAACCGGGTAAAATCCGGCAACAACGCCGCCAGCGCCAGCACGACGGCGACGCTGCAACGTTTAACGATTGATTTCATCGAAAACCTCCCGTCGAATGCCGACATTTTTCAGCAGCAAATAGCTTTTGCGGCGGTAGTACCAGTTGGTGACAAAGGTGCCGACGCCGACCACCGCACCGACAATCAGTGCGATGTCCTGCGCGGAATACTTTCCGACCCATGCCAGCAGTACCGCGACGGCATAAGCAATGAACGATGTGACTTTCTCCATGGTTAATCCCATAGCTGAACGGTTTCGGATGCCGGGGCGGTATAAATAACCGGCAGCGTGACCACCGTGCCATGCGGCAGGATGACACCCCGCTCAGCCAGCCCCGGATTCGCCAGCAGCACCGCCTCGACCACGCCTGCGGTGCGGCCGTAGACGCGATAACACAGTGCGTCTAGCGTGTCCCCCTGAAGCGCGACGGCGTTCATCAGATTTGCCCGACAATGCAGCGCGGCTTACCCTGCAACCGGGCGATTGACCAGCGCATATCCCGCCAGTGCTCATCAATGGACACCTCGACGCTGTCGGCCTTTTTGTCCCCCTTGGCGCTGGCATCCGCACCCCGGTAGCGCTCGTACAGCGTGGCGGTTGTCATGGCACAGACCGCACTCAGGTAGTGAAAGCACTTCTCACTTTCGCCGTCGACCTCGTCGGCCGGTACGTCGGCCAGCGTTTTGAAACCGGCGGCGAGTTGCTGCTCGCGATAGAGATACAGCTCGGCATTCGTCTCCGAGATACCGCTGCGAATGGCAAAGCGCAGACGCTCCGGCGAGACCGTGTACTCAAGACGCATCAGCTCGCGAATGCGTTTCGGGTCAACATCCGGGAAAAAGAACGTGTTTTTAATCACCGGCTCCGGTACAGCTGGTTGCGGGATAATGGCCGTCGGCTCGTCCGGCGGCTTAATCGGGTTACGCATAATCACTGTCGTCATGACGACCTCAAAAGATAGGGGGCGGTGGACGACGGCCTTGATACGTCAAAAGACGCTCGCGGCCGCCGTGCCGCCCGGCGCGGGGCGCGTTCTGTTAACCGGCGGTTTTTACCGCCTTGCGTGGGCGTCCGCGCTTGGCCGGCGTGGCGGCCTTACGCGGGCGCGTGGTTGTTCTTTTGGCGGCGGCCGCCGGCTTCGGCTTGAGGGCGCTCTCACATTTTTGGATCTCTTTTCTCACCCCGACATGACCGTCGAGCTGCATCGCGCGCTCGAGGTGCTCCAGCGCCTGCGCATAGTCACCGCAGTCGCTCAACATCAGGCCGGTCACCTTGAACAGTTTGGCCTTGACCATGTCGGGCATATCCTCGGCGGCCGTCATCTCGATGGCGGCGCGAAGGTCATCCATCTTGGCCGGGTTGCCCGCCTTGCGGCTGCGCTCCGCCGACAGCGCCACCTCTTCGGCCAGCAAGTACGCCACCGGGCGCTTGTTGTTCGGCACTTTAAGACGGTATTTCAGCGCATAAGGCGCAATTTCCAGCGCGCCGGGAATGTCATCGGCGTCGAGCATCCACTGCATGACGGTCATCAGGATGTCGTCCTGCGCGCCCCGCCCTTCGGCCAATACCCCGGCCACCCAAGGCGCGTAGAACGGCAACATGGCGCGTTTGTGCTCAGCCTTTTTCTCGACGGAATGGATCTGTTTCAGCTTGGTGCGGTCTGCGGCCAGTTTGACGAGCATTTGCTCGTAGGCGGTGGCATGGCGCAGCGGGTCCTCCACCCGCTGCGCAGCCTCCACGGCCGAGACCCGCATCATGTGACGCTGTGCGGGACTCGTCATGGTTACGCCTCGCCTTCAGTTTTTGGCGTTTCCTCACCGGCTGGCGCAGGTTGCGCGGCCGCCCCTTTCACGGCCAGCACGATAGCGTCAGCCAAGGCGCTGATATCGGCCCCCGCTGACTGCGGGTCTTCTTTGGATACCCGTACGTCCGACTTTTCTGTCGACGCAGGCAGCAGCTCGATATTTTCAATCAGGCAACCGGCGGCGTAGTCCTCGATGACGTAGTCAATTTTCATCGACTCGTAGTTTTCGACGCGGTCACGCTTGGCGTTCTCTTCGATATGGCGGCGGTGGCTCTCATCCATGATGTAAATCGACAGATTCTCGAGCGTGGTGACCATAATCGCGTTGGCCGGGAAGAACGGCACGCGGACGGCGGGAAGGTTGCCGATGCGCTTCTGGCTGACAATCACGTCGGCGGCCATCGCCTCGGTGTTCGGCTGCGCTTGGTTAACCAGCGGGAAGTACTTGTCGGCCAGCAGCTTACGGCCGCAAATCACCACGAGGTCAGGGGATTCCTGATGCCATGGCGCAATCAGGTTGTTGGTCGCGTCCATGACCACGGCGTCAAGGTTGGCATAATCGCCCCCTTTACCGATGCGGATGACCGGGGAAATCACCGCACCATCCTCGCCGGTGATGTTGCTCATCACGCGCGCCGGGGCTTCGTTGCGGTATTTCTGCAACCAGCCTACCACCACATCCTGCAACATCGGGTTTTTGGCTCGGTCAGACGTAGCGGCGCGGCTGATGCCGTTGAACCCGGCCATAATGAAGTCCAGCGCCTGACGCTTGGCGATGGCGTTGCGGATGCGCAACTGGAAGTCCTGATAACGCGCCCATAAATCGAGCTGGTTATAGCGCATATGGAAATCAAAGTTCACCTGCTGACACTCGTACTTATTGGACTCCAACGAGGTGAAATCAGCGGTCTGGCGCTCTTTGCCGCCGTCGGTGTCGGTGGTGCTGGCAATCGAGCCATTGACGCCCACGCCGACCTTCTCGCCTTTCAACTCGGCAACCGGCGTCATGTTGATGCGGGTCAGGAACTCGGAAGACTCCTGCACGACGTTCATCAACGACTGCGTCACCGACGGCTCTACGCTGAATTTTTTGCCGACGTCGCCGACGTCCGTGATGCCGTTCAGCTTGGCAACCTGTTGCAGATAGGCGTTAAATTTAAAGCGGGTTGTTTTTTTCATTGAATTGTCCTGATTCGATAAATTCGGGTCATCTCACAGCGGCGCGCCATACGCCCCGCCCTGACTGTTCTCAGCAGTTGGTCAACAGGCTGTCTTCACCATTGCCGCCGGGCGCTTTCGGGCGGCGCTGCTGGTTCAGGTTTTCGGTGGTATCGAGCGCGGCCTGAAGCTCGGAAAGCGCTTCCTGACCGGTCGTCACCTCACCTTTCAGCCCCGCGATTTCCTGCTCAAGCTGCGCAAAACGCTGCTCGGCGCTGTCGCCGTTGGTTTGCACCTGCTCGGCGACGGCGGTGACTGCGTCATGCACATCGCTGAAGCGCGCGTCGTCGCTGGCCTGTTTGCGGCTGAACATGCTTTTCACGCGCTCGGTCAGATTGGTCAGCAGGCTGTCAGGCTGTTCCTCAAACTCGAGCAGCACCTCAGTCGCCACCGAGAACAGATCGCCCGGCTCGGCTTTTTTACCGGCCAGCGGGTTAGTTTTGGCGCGGGAACAGAATTCGAGGTATTCGGTGCCGAGGCTGGCCGGGTCGTCAGTAACCGCCAGACCGATGAGGTAGCATTTGCCGGTGTTGGCAAAGTTCGGACGGATTTCCATGGAGGTGTAAACTTTCTGGCTCGCTTTGACCATGGAGACCAGCTCGTCGGTCGGGGTCATTTTGGCGAACAACGCCCATTTGCCGTTAAGGATGGAGTCGTCATCAATCCTCTCGGCTTTCAGCTCGACCACGTCGCCGAGACGCTTAAAATCGCCGTTGGGAAACAGTCCCTTGATGTGCTCCAGATTGATGCGGCAGCCGTAGACGCGCGGGTCGAAGATTTCCGACATTTCCTGAATGTCGTTGCCGTCAATCACGCGGCCGTCGCAGGTGTCACCCTCGACGCCGATGCGGAACCATTTCGATACTTTCTTTGCCATGTGCCATTGTCCTGAGTGGTTAAGGTCGGGGCTAGTTTCCCGACTGACCACCCTCGCGGCCAGCGACTGCCGACGGACTATCCCCTAGACAACAACACCTTAGCGCACGCCCAGCGTGGCTTGCGTAGCCTTGCCCTCGTCATGCAAATGAGGGCATACCATGCAAATCCAGACAGACACATCCTTACTCAGCGACCCACGCAGGCAGGCCGCCTTGCTGTACTGGCAAGGCTTCTCCGTGAAGCAAATCGCCGAAATGCTGAAGCAAAAAGCGCCCACGGTGCAGAGCTGGAAGCAGCGGGAAAAATGGGACGATATCGCGCCGATTTCCCGCGTTGAATCCAGCATTGAAGCGCGAATGGTGCAGCTCGTTCTCAAGACAAAAAAAGAGGGCAGCGACTACAAAGAAATTGACCTGCTGGGCCGCCAGATTGAGCGCCTCGCGCGCGTCAGCCGTTACATGAACTCCGGCAACGAAGCCGACCTCAATCCCAACGTCGCCAACCGCAACAAAGGCGAGCGCAAAAAGCCGACAAAGAACTATTTCAGCGAGGAAGCGATTGCGAAGCTGGAGGAGATTTTTTATGACGAGTCTTTCGAATATCAACTCGGCTGGCACAAGGCCGGGCTTGAGCATCGTATTCGCGACATCCTCAAATCGCGCCAGATTGGAGCCACATTTTATTTTTCCCGCGAGTCACTGCTGCACGCGCTGAAAACCGGCCACAACCAGATTTTTCTTTCCGCGAGCAAAACGCAGGCGTATGTCTTTCGGGAGTACATCATTCAGTTTGCCCGGCGGGTTGACGTTGAGCTGACCGGCGACCCAATTGTGCTCGGTAACAACGGCGCGAAACTGATTTTTCTCGGCACCAACTCCAACACTGCGCAAAGCCATAACGGCGACCTGCTGGTCGATGAGATTTTCTGGATCCCCAACTTCCAGAAACTGCGCAAAGTCGCCTCCGGCATGGCCTCGCAAAAACACCTCCGGTCGACCTACTTTTCCACCCCGTCAACGCTGGGGCATGGCGCGTTTCCTTTCTGGTCCGGCGAGGTGTTTAACAAGGGTCGCAAAAACGCCAGCGAACACGTCGAGATCGACATCAGCCACAGCGCGTTAGCGGCCGGGAAGCTGTGCGATGACGGCCAGTGGCGGCAAATCGTCACCATTGAGGACGCCCTGCGCGGCGGCTGTAACCTGTTTGACCTCGACGTGCTGAAGCGGGAGAACAGCGCCGAGGACTTCCGCAACCTGTTTATGTGCGAATTTGTCGACGACAGCGCGTCAGTATTCCCCTTTGAGGAGTTGCAGGGCTGCATGGTCGACAGTCTGGTCGAATGGACGGACGTTAACCCCTATGCAGGCCGACCGTTCGGTGACCGGCCGGTGTGGGTCGGCTATGACCCGGCGCACTCCGGCGACAGCGCCGGTTGCGTGGTGCTGGCCCCGCCGATGGTCACCGGCGGCAAATTCCGCATACTGGAGCGCCACCAGTGGAAAGGCATGGATTTCGCCACGCAGGCCGAATCCATCCGCAGGCTGACCGAAAAATACAACGTGGAATACATCGGTATCGACGCCACCGGCATCGGGCAAGGCGTTTTCCAACTGGTGCGCGCATTCTACCCGGCCGCCCGCGAAATCCGCTACAGCGCCGAGGTCAAGACCGCCATGGTACTGAAGGCGAAAGACACCATCGGCAGCGGCAGGCTCGAGTACGACACCGCGTATACCGACATCACCAAATCGTTTATGGCCATCCGCAAAACCATGACAGCCAGCGGCAGGGGCATGACCTACGAAGCGAGCCGCAGCGAAGAAGCCAGTCACGCCGATGTCGCGTGGGCCACCATGCACGCCCTGCTGAATGAACCGTTGACCGCCGCCAACGGCCAACCGTCTAAATCCATTCTGGACTTCAACCGATGAGCAAACGCAATCGCCGCAAGGCAAAAGGAAATCTGGCCGCCACCGAGGCGGACCAGAAAATGCAGGCGTTCACCTTTGGTGAGCCGTCGGCCGTATTGGATCGCCGTGACATATTGGACTACACGGAATGCGTCGGTAACGGTAAATGGGTTGAGCCGCCCGTCAGCTTTTCCGGGCTGGCAAAAAGCCTGCGCGCCGCCGTGCATCACAGCTCGCCCATTTACGTGAAGCGCAATATTTTGGCGAGCACCTACATCCCGCACCCACTGCTATCACAGCAGGATTTCAGCCGGTTTGTGCTGGATTATCTGGTGTTCGGCAACGCCTTTTTAGAAAAGCGTTTCAGCGTGACCGGCAAGCTGTTGAAGCTGGAGACCTCCCCGGCCAAATACACCCGGCGCGGCGTTGACCCGAGCGTTTACTGGTTCGTGCAATCGTTCGCTGAGCCGCACCCGTTCGCGCCCGACAGCGTTTTTCACCTGCTGGAGCCGGACATCAATCAAGAATTGTATGGGATGCCGGAATATCTGTCGGCGCTCAACTCCGCGTGGCTGAATGAGTCCGCCACGCTGTTCCGCCGCAAGTATTATCAGAACGGCGCACACGCGGGCTATATCATGTATGTCACCGACGCAGCGCAAAACAATACCGATGTTGAGGCGTTGCGCGAAGCGATGAGCGACTCTAAAGGCATGGGGAACTTTAAAAACCTGTTCTTCTACGCGCCGAACGGGAAGCCCGACGGTATCAAGATTGTGCCGCTCAGCGAGGTGGCGACAAAGGATGATTTCTTCAACATCAAAAAGGTCAGCGCCGCCGACCTGCTGGACGCCCACCGCATCCCCTACCAGCTGATGGGCGGCAAGCCGGAGAACGTCGGGTCAGTGGGTGACGTGGAAAAGGCCGCAAAGGTGTTTGTCCGCAATGAGCTGACACCGCTCCAGCAGCGCATCAAAGAAGTGAATGACTGGGTCGGCGTCGAGGTCATCCGGTTTAAAAAATACAGCCTCGACAACGACGACGAATGATAAACCGGCCGCCGGATTGGCGGCCTTTTTATACCTGCCACCAAGCGCCCTCTCACGCCCACCACGGCCCTCTCGCTCGTACATACCCGCGAATCAAACCAGCACAACAGAACGCCACCACGACGCGCTAACGCCGTCAATTCTGATAATTAAATACATGCCTGCGCGCAATGCTATCCCCGCCACGCCTGCCCGCTTCATGGGTCGGTTTTAATGCAGTTGCCTGAAACGGCGAAAGCCGCGCCAGTACTAGCGCGACAAAATAAATTATTGATAATTCATCACATGCAAAATCATGCATACATATGCAAGATAATCTAAACAACTAGTAAGACAAAATAGGCTCGATATTTTCAATCCCATATAACATTGTGATTGGAAACTCAGTTTTCAGCCCAAACAACAATATCAACGTCATATAATGCATATGCGTGAATTATTATATCCGAAATCAGATCAATAGCGTCCACAAGGTCGTCTTCTGATACATCTTTTTCTTTAACAGATGCAAACTGATGAACAAACTGATTCCTAAAAGAATATAAATGCTTAGCTATGTTATCGACATCAGGAGGAATATCTTTAAAGAAATTGCAACTCAACAACTTAAAGCTAACACCTTCATCATTTTTAAGTATATCCGAAATCAATTTTGAAAGGGAATCCTCTTCCTTTCTTCTCCAAGACAGATTATCAACACAGTGAACAGCCAACTCATAAGCAGGCTTAGAGTATTCAATAGCTCCTTTAAGCTTTCTACTTCTAGGTATGACATAAAGCCACTCAATACATCTATACAACTCCAAGAAACAATGTTTTAAATGTGAAGACGTCAAGGAAAGATAAATATTATCCTTAGGCATCTTCTCATTAGCAACAAACAGCCCCTTTAACTTACTAATAGTAACCTCGGCTAAAGGCAATGTAATAAGCCTCTCACAACTACTGACTATATAGTATGCACATGAGCGAAAGGATTTATCAAATTTAGTAGATAAATCCTCAAGACGAAAAATAGTAACCGGTTCAAAATACCCAATCAATTCATTAAGATTATGACCAGAATACAAAGGATCATCCTGTTGAAAAAGCAACTCATTCGAAATAAAATCCGATGAAATATCTTTCTTTATCCTTAAATTTAAAATTGGACATAGGAAAACGAAAAAAGACTCAGAAAAATCAACTAAACTGAAATACGTATCACATAATTCACTTTTAAACTCGGATGGCAAAATATTTTTTATTGCAAAATAGTCTATTAGTCGAATAGAACCATCCGATTCGGTTATATTTTCTTGAAAATGAATAACTGTAATACCATTAAGAATACTGACACTTTCACTTTTAGTGAAGCGCAAACGTTTGAAACATGCAAGCTCCTCCTTGGGCGGTAAAGCTGGCTTCATTTTTTTTCGAGAAGACGCCCCTCCCCCTGCCTCACATAGAGTATCAAAGATATAATTAACACTATCGATAATAGATGCCATTACTTAGCCTGCCAGCAAGGTCCGAAATCTTCAAGTCGCTCTATATACTTCAAGCAGGCCTCAAACGCTTTAAAATAAAACTCTCTTTCATACTGACCAATCTTGTTAGATTTAGCACTTAACTTTTCATTTAAAAGCGGGAACTGTAAAAAATCACCTAACTCTTTCTCACTAAGCTTCTTGAGTTTATCGATTAAATTCCCAACTTTAAGAATAAGATCTTGACAACACCTATCACTTTCCTCCTTGGAGGATTTAAAGCCCGGGGGGCCATAGATATATGTCGCAGCCGCAGCTACAAACCCAACCCCTGCGGGGATACTAGTGAATATATCCTTACCAACTTTAACCCGGCCATCTTGCGCAGCGTCTTTAAATCTTGAAAATTCATGGTCTAAACCCACCATTAAGTTCAGAACTTCTTTGAAGTTCGTCAAGAAATCATTATCCGAGGTAGACTCAATCGCATCCATTCTTGCGAAATCCTCTGAAACTTTTTCCTTAAGGTCTATATCAGTTTTTCTCGAAGAGAAACACAAAAAATACTCAATCAGCTTACTACTTTGGTACTGACCTGCCTGTGTTCTTCTGCTCGACTGCCCAATCAATCTAACATCTAAATTAGGTATGGATGTTTTTAAATCTTTAATTATAGAATCATAAATTGTATCAAGTTGTCTTTTTATATCCCAAGGAACCTGCCCTGTATTTAAAACCAACATCCTGTATATTAAACTATTCATGCTTTTTGAAAACCAATATTCTATTCTGATACTTTTATTTCTTACATCCTCACTCTGCCTTACCGCTTCCAGTAAGGCTGTAGTTCTTTGCATTCCGTCAATTATTGATAATGACGACTTATCAATACTTGCATTCAAAGTATCGAACGATTTTTCATCATAAACTTTTTTGATACTATCATAAGTATCATTATCAACAATGACACCGATAACAATCGGAGGTAAAACAGCCCCCTCCACAATATCAGCAACCATTCTTTCTCGTATAGTTTGGGCTGTTTTAGTTTTAAGAGGAGCTCTTTGTCCAGCTATTCCCCCTTTATCCTCATATGCCTTTTCAGCGAATCCCAAATACTCAGATAATTTAGTTGCGTGAATAATAGAGAGGCAATCAACTCGTTTATCTTCCAATACAAATGTTTGTTTTTCCATCAGACCATTCTTCATTTTTTTACTCCACCCAACGATAGCAAATCAATAACACATTTGAATGATAAAAACCAGATGTATTATGATAATCAAAGACAAACAACGTATTCAGCAAGGCTACTCACTGAAACAAGAGATGGCTCTTTACAAACCACGAAAAATTTATTCATCAATAATTCATGTTTAACTCGCTAGATCCCTCTAAAGAAGGACAAACCAATCTCGAATCATGTTGGTTTACCAGAGCTACGTTTTGGTGATTATTCTTAGATAATTGTTGTCTTAGAGCGTCTCTTATCGTCTTGGCTACGTCCGCGTCATTCCAGCTAACATCCCCTCCCTCAATCAAATTCATCACCGCCGTGACATACTCAGGCGTTGCTACCTGCATATCTGGCTCAGGTTCTCGCTGAACCTCCCCACAGTTATTGACAGGACTCCGAGGCGCGCCAGAGGCGCTTTTTAAAGTCAAAGGATCAACATCAAGGTCAATGGCCTTGCGGACAATGCGCCATTCTGTTGTTCGGGTTTCGTGGATATGACCCGCGCCAAGGTGCGGTGCAAAGATGCCGACAACCTTTTGCACCTCTTCGTCATAAGCGTTCAGCTCATCAGCCACCTTGCGCGCGACTCGAACGGTCTGCACGTCGCGCGGGACGTTTGCGCCTCCCTGTCCAGCCATATAGGCGGCAAAATTTCCAGCGCTGGCAGCCGCGCGCACAGCCTCGACACGCTCATCAAAAGTTTCAGCAAGGCTGATGTGGCGTAAACAGGCGGCCCGGCATTCTCGATAAGCTCCCATGGTAGGGATTCCGATAGTCTTAAACTGAGGGATGCGCCATGTTGACGCCCATGAGGTCACCGCAGCGGCCATATCGCGTAACGGTTTGCCGGTATCGTGGTCAATTTGGCCGTCGAGCGCATAACCGTCGATATTTTTAGCGATGTATTTAGCGATGTACCCCGCAGCGCCGCCTTTATTCATGTGCTTGGCTTCAAACCGATTCTTTGCTGCACCGCGCTCGTCACCGTCTTCCTTCAGCGCATACCGACGCATGATGTCGATTATCTGCTGGCGCTGTTTACGCTCGCAGAACAGCATCATATGCCAGTGCGGCGTACCGTCATGGTGAGGTTCAACGACACGCATACCGTAAACGCTCAGGCCGTTGTCTTTAAACGCGGTGCGCATTTTGCTCCAGATGCGCACCAGATAACGCTGGCCGTCTTTCGGTGAAAAAGCCTCTGAATCCCAATTGTGGTTAAACTGGACTTTTTCAGCCCCTTCTTTGCCAACAACGCGCGTCGGGTGATATTTAGACGGGGTAGTGATAGTGATAAACATGCCGACGTGACTCTCGCTGGCAGCATATTTTTCTATCCCTGCGATGGTGCTCATCAGCTCTTTACGGCGGATTTCCGGGTTAGAAATGCTCGCCATGACCTTATCAATTAGGTCAAAACGTTCACCGGTAGCGACATTCTCCAGATCGCACCCTTTCAGATAATCCATATTGGCGAGCCGCCGGGTCTGCACTTCCCTAATCGCCTGCTTGCTCGCGTATGGGTATTTTTTTAGGTTTACTTCACCGGCGGCAATCAGTAGCGCCTCGCGCCAGCGTGTGCGTTGCGCTTTCAACTGGCGTTCCCACCACTCCGCGTTAGCTAGCCGTGACAAACTGGCTACAGCCGAATGCGCGTCCAGCTTGCCTTTACAGTATTTTTTCCAGTGCATTGGCGTGATATTAAAGACTCGCGCCATACATGCGATACGCCCATAAAACACAGCCTGTACGCTGTTACTCAGCAGCAAGGAATTATCTCCGTCATTTGCAGCAAGAAACTCCTCGCAGTAACGGTCATAATTTTGTAGTAACTGCCCAGCGATACGGTCAGCAAAACGCCGCAAATCCTTATCTCCCATACCCGGCAGACACGCATAATTATCCACCTCAGCCATAAAGCATGGCGAGGCGTTAAGGTTCATCGCATTTTTCTCATTAACGATTTCAATGCGCGGCCAGATACGGCGCTCAAACTGGAGGACGAGCCACTTATTCGCCGCATGCAGCCCCTGCTCTTTCAGCAAGAAAGAGTGACGCCCAAGAAAGATACTGCTGAGGAAATGGGGTAAGGCGTGAATTTTACGCAAAACAGCTTGCCCCTGAGCGTGTTGCTCACGGGTAAGGGGTCTTGCCGTGCCGGGCAGTACCGGACGCAGTGTTGCGCCCGGGTAAGCATAAGCGAGAACAGCAGCATCGCTGTCCGGATAAAGTAACGATTCGCATGGAATGAGGTGTCCATGGAAGGAAATAGGTAAGTTTTTGACCGTTATCTCTTGTTTATGGTTAACAAGATTTTGGTTATATTGCTTCCCGATCATTTGACGTTCAGAACGAGGCGGCATGGAAGACAAGCAGACGTTAAGTTACAGGGGTTCAGCGGGATACTATGCTGACAACCTGAAATTCCTTGAAGATATAGATACAAAGCCAAAGTCATTTATTCTGGCTCCTGCACATCGTTTGATTGAGATTTGCGAAGTTCTTTGTCAGTGCGCACCGCTTCGAGTAAAAGAGCGCTGGCCTTTATCAAAAAAAGATCGAAGAAATCTTGCTCTTCAGATGGAGTGGAATCTCCCCAAAGCTCCCCCACCGCGCGAGCAATGGAAAGAAGCAATTCAGACCTCATTAAGAATCGTGTATCAACAAATGCCGAAGCCCCAAAGATTTGAATGGGAAAAGACGGGCTATCTGGCAGAGCTAGAGACAGATATTCATGTTGCTGCTGATTGCACACTTCAGACGGTACGTTTTTTTTGCAATGATAAGATTCATTTGCCGCTAAACACCTCTGTTTTTCTTGCGTCACCAAATTGGAATGAATTTGTGTCTTCGCTAATTGCTGGAGACTTGTATCCTGCTTGGGTTGCTCCTGTCGATTCAGCAAAAACGCCGGGGTGTATTCAGGGGCAATTTCCACGCTACATGCCTCGGTAATTATCTTGTTGGCGAAGTTTTCCGTATTCATTGTGTGCAGCTTAGATACCATTTCCTTTCTCCTCACAGTGAATGCAGAAAGCTTCTTGGCAGAACTTGCTAACCTGATGAATCTCAGAGGCCAGATCTGCAATACTGATGATGGTTGAGTCACAAACGTGGTAATGCACTAGCCCGGAAACCAACTGAGAGACAGTCGGGTAATAACCAACTGCGTCGAGCCACTCCTCTCCCGCCTTGCCACCGGTTTTAACAAGCTTCTTTTTGTTCAAAATGAACTGATGGGTATCACTGGTGATAACCCAATCCTTACCAACAGGAATGCGCAGCATGATTACCCCTGAAATGCTTGATTTGCTGTTCGTGGATGATCTGGCATGACACGCAACGGGTCACACCGACAAAGGCTGCACGGCGTGCAGCGGGGATAGCTTGGTCACACTCTTCACAAATTGACGCTGATACCCCACCCTTGATGCGCGCAGCATTAACTTGTGCGCTGAGAGTTTCCTGCTGGCGCTGCTGCACCAAGTCCATTAAATCCGGCATCGTTATTGCTCCGATTCACTATTCAGTTGATTGAGTACCTGTTGAGCTAATTCTGCGATGCGATGCGACTCCTTCATCAGCTCGCTAAGACTGGTAATGGTTTTAAGAAAAACACCGCGCTTTACCGACAGATTAATAAGGTCAGCAACCAGCTTTAACTCATTCGAGTAGATGGCTCGGGTCGGGTAATATTTTTCTTTTGTCTCTTTATCTATTTTTACTTCGGCCAGAATAAAATCGCCCTCATCCATTTTCACGATGGCGAATACGTTATTAATTTCCACATACTCCCGCTCAACCATGGTTCAACCCCTGCTTGTGCGCCCGGCCTTCGTGGTCAAACTTCTCCGACTCCTGACGCAACAGCTCGATGATTTCCACACATGAGAGATGATTAACCGCCGCATGAGTCGCCAAACGGTCAAGATGGGAGGAGAAACTAACGGCCGCATCTGCTTTTGCTTCCGCACGAGCGTTGTTCAGCATGAAGTTACGTAAATCCGCATCAGCCTTATTTCTCATTTCTTGGCCAACGGTTTTATACATGTGCATATAGAACTCCAGATAAAAGGATGCCCGACGCAATCAAGCGCCTTTAAATTTAAAGCGAGTTAATTAATGAAAATACGCTTCAGGTTTAACCGACGTTAATATGGTCGGTGCATATTCGAATAAATTAAACAGCTCACGCAGCGCCCTGAATAGCTCCTCGCGCCATTTACAAGACTCATCATCAATACGCCAGTACGGCTGATTAAACTCGACCTCAGTTAGCCCGGCATGCAGGAATAAAGTGCGGCGTTGGCTTATGGTTAATCGGCCAATGAATCCAGATTTACTGATACCGTGCTTACGATAAGTAGCGAAAGCGCTGCGAAGTTCATCAATGGCGCACACAAGACGCTCGCGCTCACTGTCATTCATTTCCTCTAATCGCATAACAGCATGCCGCTGTTTTAACTGCGCATGGAAACAGATGGTCAGGCGCTCGCGCTCCATCATCTGATTATAAAAATCGCAGGTGCTTTTCCAGCGAGGGGCGGCGAGGCGCTCCCCAACCAAAGCACGCAGCCCGGCGGGCTGGTTGCGAACAATACCGGCGGTGATAGCTGTCATTTTGAAAAACCCCGCATTGCTGATTTGATGGAGAAGATCCAGCGGTTGGCCGGGCGGGTACGGATGATGATGCCTTTCCGGCCCTTACCGTGGGTGATGGTGATATCAGTCTTGCGCGCCGTCTGGTGGTTCCACAGCAGCGGAACAATGGAGATAGGTTGTTGCATGTTCTTACCCCTGTTTTACTGGAATCAAGACAATGGCTCACCGAGTCCTAGCCATAGAAGCCACCCATCACGAATTTCTTTGGGGCGACGCTCATAGGCTAATTTCATTCCCGCGTTCCACGCAGGAAGGTAAACCCAATGCTCTGCGCGCGCCGTTGGCGTCTCGGGATTACGCATCTCAATCGTTGGCAACTTGCCCTTATCGATCATTCCTTTTACAGCCTCCGGGGTTTTGCCGATGACTTTGGCAAATTCTTGATACGGCAATGCATCAGAAAGCCTTACTACTTGCTTTTCCATCTGGTACCCTCTCCGATTGTAGTAATCAGTTGCTTATAGGGACTTATAGTCGCTTACAGAGCTTTAATTACTACCATAAACGATTTATTACTACGATTTGCAAATAATCATGCAAAGGGAGTCCCATGTCAATAGACATAGCAGAGAAGTTAAAGTTGATTAGAGAGTCAGAAAGGCTGAACAGGAAGGAATTCAGTGAGTTAACTGGCGTTCCATACAGTTCACTATCTAGTTATGAAACAAGGTCCAAAGGGATGGGATTAGACGCTGCGATGAAAATTTTAAGTCATCCTCGGTTCGAAAAATACACATTGTGGTTTATGAGTGATCGAATTTCCCCAGAATCCGGGCAAATAGCACCGGCACTCGCACACTTTGGGCAAGATGCAACAACCTCGCAGCACTCAGACCAAAAGATTGGTTAAGCATTCACCTAAGTTATTTATTTAACACTTTTGGGGTAAGGGCTTGCTACATACCTGAAAGTAAAATCTTCCTTGGAGGGCTTCGCGATGGCGATTAAGAAGCTCGAAGATGGTCGATATGAAGTGGACATTAGGCCGAACGGGCGCAACGGAAAGCGCATCCGTCGGAAATTTGATAGGAAACATGAAGCACAAGCTTTTGAGAAGTACATAACCGTCAGCTATCACGACAAAGAATGGCTCTCAAAACCTACGGATAAAAGGTCATTATCTGAGCTGGTTAAATTGTGGTGGAAGTACCATGGCAAGAACAATGACCACGGGCAGTCCTACCTAAGAAAACTGGAGCGCATTACGCGAATGATGGACAACCCTGCCGCATTTCAGATTGATAAATCTCGTATTACAGCTTATCGATCGGCGCGGCTAGCCGAAGGCATCAAAGCATCCAGCATTAATCGCGAAATGACCGCGATAAGCGGGATGTTTACCGACCTTGTCGACTCGGGGCTTTACTGTGGTGAGCATCCGATTCGTGGCAGCGGCAAGCTCAAAGAAGCCAATACGGAAATGACTTATCTTGACCGTGATGAGATAAGCGCATTGCTACTGGCGTTAGATGGTGATAACCGCCGGGTGGCCATTTTGTGTCTTAGTACTGGCGCACGTTGGGGTGAGGCCATGAAACTCAAAGCGGAGCATGTCATTCACAACCGCGTGACCTTTGTGCAAACGAAAAACGGTAAACGGCGCAGCGTCCCCATTTCTCAGGAGGTATCCGACGAGATCGTATCTCAAAAGTCTGGGCTCTTGTTTCCTCAAGCCTCTTACAGCACTTTCAGAGATATCCTTAAGGCGACCAAGCCTAACCTACCCCATGGGCAAGCATCCCATTCGTTACGCCATACATTCGCAACTCATTTCATGATGAACGGGGGCAATATCATCACGCTCCAGCGGATACTTGGCCATGCTCGGATTGAACAGACAATGAGCTACGCTCACTTTGCACCTGATTTTCTACAGGATGCAATTTCCTATAATCCGCTAGGAGGAAAAATCCATGTTTAGCGTCCACATCGCGTCCACACATAGATAGTTTCCTGAGAGTTATAGTTGTCTGTAGTGCAACCTAACCATCTGTTTTGTATAGACCGTGCTGATATTCAAGGCAAGAAAAAGGCCGCCGAAGCGGCCTTTTCAGTAGCGGGTAGGTTAACTGTAAGCGTTGAGCGTGCGCTGGCACAAAGCGGAGCGTACGCAGTCCTGTTTTTCAAAGCGGATGACGCCGATCATCTCGTCCTCTTCGAAGCGCTCCAGGGCATCGCTAAGGCCGGATTTTACGCCGCGTGGCAAGTCGCACTGGGTCACGTCGCCGTTAACGATAACCGTCACGTTTTCCCCCAGGCGGGTCAGGAACATTTTCATCTGGCTGGCGGTCACGTTCTGGGCTTCATCCAGGATAACGACCGCATTCTCGAAGGTGCGCCCGCGCATATAAGCGAACGGCGCAATCTCTACCTTGCCGATTTCCGGCCGCAGGCAGTACTGCATAAAGGAAGAGCCCAAACGGCGCACCAGAATGTCATACACCGGGCGGAAATAAGGCGCGAACTTCTCGGAGATATCCCCCGGCAAGAAACCGAGGTCTTCATCCGCCTGCAAAACAGGACGGGTAACGATAATCCGATCCACCTCTTTATGGATCAGCGCCTCCGCCGCCTTGGCGGCGCTGATAAATGTTTTGCCGCAGCCGGCTTCGCCGGTGGCGAAGATCAGCTGCTTATTCTCTATGGCTGATAAGTAATGACCCTGAGCTTCGGTTCTAGCCTCGATGGGTGAGCTATCGCGCTTGTCTCGCGCCATGCCGATAGACTCGACTCCCCCCATTTGCACCAGCGAGGTCACAGACTCTTCTTCCAGCTGGCGATGACTACGAGCGTCACGACGAATAACGCGTTTCGCTTCACGACGTGCTTTGATCACTGCTTTCTGTCTACCCATAGTGGCACCTTACAGTTTGTTTCACCTACCGCAACGGCCAGGCCGCGCGATTATGTTTCACACACGTATTAGGTTTTGGCCTCCTCCGAGCCAATAAGAGCCAAGGGACAAGGTGAATCGACGGCAACGCTTAAGCGCCGTGTCTTCACGGGACAACGCGGACTGCATCAATAAACGTGGAGTAAAAAGTGATGAGATTCGGTAGCGATAAGGGTGCGGAGTTGCCGGTAAAAGAGAGTCGGAGAGAGAACCCTCGTTACAACGAGAAATCAGGGGAGATGTGTTATTTTTTCTTTCCAGCCCAACCAAGGACTTTACCATTAGCGATCCCCGCAGTGATATTTACAGCTTCAAGCTGTGCACCGTGTGAAAACTACCGCCAGATGATTACAGTATAATGACATTCAACCCCACAGCGTTACTAAAATGTAAAAAAATTTAATGTCTTTTGTTTTCAGTTAACGCAAAAACACTATATCACGCCCAAGACATTATTCCATAGAAAATTATAATCAATAAATATCAATGAATTACAATTAAAATCCGCGAATGACACTTTGGTTTCCCGATTAAATTTTGCGCAATCAAAAGCAGCGGAGATGGGTGTTTTTTTATCTGCTGGCAAAGCATTGAATTGCGTTTCATCGTTAACTGCCCCCCCTGCAGCAGGTAAGACAAACGTAAAACGAGGCGGAAGATCCCGCCTCGTTATTCCGGCTTCAGGCCTTGAGCAGGCCGCTGGCCAGATAATCGCCACCCTCTTTCACGCCCGGCAATACGAAGAAATACCCGCCGCCAATCGGCTTGATGTATTCCTCCAGCGCTTCGCCGTTCAGCCTTTTTTGCACCGTCAGGAAGCCTTTCTCCAGATCGGCCTGATAGCAGACGAACAGCAGCCCCATTTCCAGCTGGCCGGCATTGGAGACGCCAAGGGAATAGCTGTAGCCGCGCCGCAGCATCAGGTTGCTTTGGCTTTCCGGCGTGCGAGGATTAGCCAGCCGGATGTGCGCATCCATCGGGATCACCTTGCCGTCGGGATCGTTCGCGTAGTCCGGCTCGTCATGTTCACGCTTCATGCCCAGCGGCGCCCCGCTGTGCTTCTCGCGGCCGAAGATGGTTTCCTGCTCCTGCAGCGGCGTGCGATCCCAAAACTCGACGCGAAAACGAATAATGCGCGCCGCCTGATAGCTGCCGCCCGCCGTCCACGCCGGCTCACCGACGTTGTCGCCGACCCACACCACCTTATCCATCAGCGGTTTGTCGTCGGTTTTCGGGTTCGCAGTGCCGTCTTTGAAACCCAACAGGTTGATCGGCGTCTCTTTGCCTTTGCTGCGCGCCGCGTGCGCGGAGATGAACCCCTCCCGCTTCCAGCGTACGCTGAGCAGATCCGGCGAATGCTTAATGATGTCGCGCAGCGCGTGAATCACCGTTTCGTTGGTGTTGGCACAGATCTGCAACAGCAGGTCGCCGTGGCAAAGCGCGGCGTCCAACGCATCGTTGGGGAAGCGGGTCATTTTCTGCAACCGCAGCGGTTTTTGCGCCTGCAGACCAAAGCGTTCATCGAACAGCGATGCGCCGACCGAGACGGTGATGGTCAGGTTGTCCGGGTAAATCTCCGGCCCCATGATGCCGGAATCGAGCGGCGGCAGTTTGGCGTCCACCTCCGGCGCCTTGCCGCCGTGGGTCAGGAAGGCGATGCGCTCGGTCAGCAGCCGGAACAGGCGCTCCAGCCCCGCTTTGTCGGTCGCCAGCACATCGAACGCCACCAGCATCATCGCCGCCTGTTGCGGCGTCAGCACGCCGGCCTGATGGCGGCCATAAAACGGCTGTTTCTGCCAGCGCTCATCCTGCGGCGTCGCCAACGGCTCCGCCGCGTTACCCGCCGCCTGCGCCAGGCGGCTGCCGCCCAGCGCCAACGCGCCCAGCCCCAGCCCTTGCAGCAAACGGCGGCGCGAAGGCGATGCCGCCCCCTGCGATTGCGGATGCGGCCCGTTATTCGGGCCTGCCTTGTTGCTCATAACCGTATGCCTCAGTCCAGACCCAATACGCCGCGCAGCTGGGAAAGATCTTCCGCCAGCGTGGTGATCGGCCCTTTCAACGCATTGCGATCGGCATCGGTCAGCTTCTCATAGGACTCATAACCCTCTTTGGTTTGGTACTTCGCCAAAATGGTGTCCACGGTTTTGAAGTTGGCGTCAATTTTGTCCAGCAGCGGCTTATTGGCCTTAACCAGCAGCGGGCGCAGCAGATTGACTATCTTTTGCGCGCCGTCGACGTTGGCCTGGAAGTCCCACAAATCGGTGCGGCTGTAACGGTCTTCTTCACCGCTGATCTTGCTGGCTGCCACCTCTTCGATCAGCCCGGCTGCGCCGCCCACCACTTTGCTCGGCGGGAAGGTCAGTTCACTCACGCGTTTTTGCAGCTCAACGGTGTCGTGATACAGACGATCGGCATATTGGCTCATGTCTTTGGTCGAATTGTCGGCAAACAGCGCCTTCTCCAGACGGTGGAAGCCGGTGAAGTTCGGGTCCGCCGCTTTCTTCTCGTAGTCGTCTTCACGGGCGTCGATGCTGCCGTCCAGATCGGAGAACAGCTCGGCGATCGGCTCAATGCGCTCATAGTGCTGGCGGGTCGGCGCATACAGCTTGCGCGCCTGCTCCACGTTGCCGGCCTTCACCGCGTCGGTAAACAGCTTGGTCTGTTTCACCAACCCATCGACTTCTTTGGTGACGTAAACCTTGTATTCAGCGATCGGGCCGACCAGGTCCAGCGCGTTCGGCTTGCCGTCGGTGGCGCCGTTGGCCGCGGCGGTGACAATCAGTTTGCCTTTCGGATTGCTCAGCAGCCCGCAGGTCATGTCATATTCGCCCGCTTCCAGCGTGGCGGTCATTTTCTGGGTAAAGCCCGGCGCGATGTTCTCGCGCTCTTCCACCACCATCACCCCTTTCAGGATTTCCCATTCGACGTTTTTCTGGCTGGTGTTGTGCACCACAAACTGTGTCTTGCCGGCCGGGACCGTCAGTTGCATCGGTTCGCACTGCTTGTCGTTAACCGTAACCTTGACCTGCGGCACGTCCGCCGCCAAGGCGTCGATGCTCAGCGCAAACGCCGGGATAGCCAGTAATGCTGCGTGCAACGCCTTGCGGCGAAATAACGGAGTAGACATACGAGATTCCCTATTAAACATTAATGATTGATTTTACGTTGCGCCGGGGCCGCTGCCGGCTCCGCGCGCTGCGGCAGGAAAAAGAAAATCAGCGCCGGGATCAGATACAGGAAGTAGACCGCCACTTCGCTGACCGTCGGCGCTTCCTGGTAACCGAGAATGCCTTCCAGCAGGGTGCCGAACAGCGAATGGGTCGACAGGGTGTTGCTGAAATCGAAGGCGATGTCCTGGAAGTGGTTCCACAGGCCGGCTTCGTGGAAGGCGCGGATCGCCCCGGCGGCCAGGCCGGCGGCGACGAACAGAATGAACAGGCTGGTCCATTTGAAGAATTTGGCCAGGTGCAGCTTCACCCCGCCCCAGTAAATCATCATGCCCAGCACGATGGCGGCCACCAGGCCGAGCACCGCGCCGATCGGCGCCGCGGCGCCCACGTCTTGCTGGAACGCCGCCAGCAGGAAGAACACCGACTCCAGCCCTTCGCGCGCCACGGCGAAGAACACCATCGCCACCAGCGCCCACCCCTGCCCTTTACCGGCGCTGAGCGCCTGATCGATAGCCCCTTCCAGATGCACCTTGACCGATTTGGACACCTTACGCATCCAGAACACCATATAGGTGAGGATCAGCACCGCCACCGCCGCCACGATGCCTTCGAACAGCTCTTGCTGTTTCTGCGGGAACTCGCCGGTGGTCTCATTGATGAAGATGCCGAGCGCCAGACACAGCGCCGCGGCGACAATCACGCCGATCCACACCGCGCCCAGCCATTGGCTGCGCTGCGTGCGCTTCAGGTAGCTGGCGATCAGGCTGACGATCAGCGCGGCCTCCAGCCCCTCACGGAACATGATAAGAAAGGGAACGAACATAACTAATCACCCCTGAAAAGACCGCGGCGGCAGAGAAAACCGGCTCGAAATGAGCCGCGGCGAGTATGTAAAGAAACGTAAAATACAACGAGAGTGATTATCATTCTGGCAAAAAGAAATACAAGAGGCGCAAGCGTGATTTTTTCTAATCAAATGTCGCCAGGTGTTACAGCCGAATGACGGGCAAACAGGCAAAAAGAAGGGGCGCTCTGCGCGCCCCTTGCCGACTGACATCAAACGGCGTTATACCGTTTTGTATTCGGCTTCCGCCTGATCGAAACGTTCGGTCATGGTTGAGGATGGCTGGCGGCCCATCAGGCTCACCACCACAATGGCCAGACAGCCCAGGATGAAGCCAGGGATGATTTCGTACAGGCCCAGCCATTCGTACTGTTTCCAGACGATCACCGTCACCGCTCCGACCAGCATGCCGGCCAGCGCGCCGTTGCGGGTCATGCGCGACCACATTACCGAGATCAGCACAACCGGGCCGAAGGCGGCACCGAAACCGGCCCAGGCATAACTCACCAGGCCCAGCACGCGGTTCTCCGGGTTGGCCGCCAAGGCGATGGCGATCAACGCCACTACCAGCACCATCACGCGGCCGACCCACACCAGCTCACGCTGGCTGGCGCCCTTGCGCAGGAACGCCTTGTACAGGTCTTCGGTGATCGCGCTGGAGCATACCAGCAGCTGGCAGCTCAGGGTGCTCATGACCGCCGCCAGAATCGCCGACAGCAGCACGCCCGCCACCCATGGGTTGAACAGCAACATCGCCAGTTCGATGAACACGCGTTCGCCGTTCTGCGACACGTTACCGGCCTGATCCGGGTTATTGGCGAAGTAAGCGATACCGAAGAAACCGACGGCGATGGTCCCGGCCAGGCACAGGATCATCCAGGTCATGCTGATGCGGCGCGCGCTGCGGATGGTGCGGTGAGAATCCGCTGCCATGAAACGCGCCAGGATGTGCGGCTGGCCGAAGTAGCCCAGGCCCCAACCCAGCAGCGACAGGATGGCGACGAAGTTCAGTCCCTTCAGCATGTCGAGGTTGGCCGGGTTCTTCGCCTGGATCACCAGCATCGAGGTATCGATGCCGCCGACGGCGAAGATCACTATCACCGGCGTCAGGATCAGCGCGAAAATCATCAGGCTGGCCTGTACGGTGTCGGTCCAGCTCACCGCCAGGAAACCGCCGATAAAGGTATACAGGATGGTCGCCGCGGCGCCGGCCCACAGGGCGGTTTCGTAGCTCATGCCGAAGGTGCTTTCGAACAGGCGCGCGCCGGCCACGATGCCGGAGGCGCAGTAAATGGTGAAGAACACCAGAATGACGATGGCCGAGATCACCCGCAGCAGCTTGCTGTTGTCTTCAAAACGGCTGGTGAAATAGTCCGGCAGCGTCAGGGCGTTATTGTTGGCTTCGGTATGCACGCGCAGCCTTCCTGCCACCAGCTTCCAGTTCAGGTAAGCGCCGATGGTCAGGCCGATGGCGATCCAGCTTTCGGAGATGCCGGAGAGGAAGATGGCGCCCGGCAGGCCCATCAGCAGCCAGCCGCTCATGTCGGAAGCCCCGGCGGACAGCGCGGTCACCACGCTGCCCAAACTGCGGCCGCCGAGAATATAGTCATCAAAGTTGTTGGTTGCCCGGTAGGCAAGCAGGCCGATCAGCACCATCCCGAAAATGTACACCAGGAAGGTCACCAGCATAGGTGTGCTCATTGTCATTTAATTCTCCACTTTCATTATTATTCGCGTTTCGCTCCGGCCAAGCCGGCGCCGGTAAACCCACGCGCAATGCATTTCACCGGCCGCCGCGCCGGAACGTGGCGCAGCCTGCGAGCGAGTGCAGGTAAAATAGTTTCTGCCCGTAATTGTTGACCGTCGGTTATCCTAGATGAGCCTTTCATCAACCAACAAGATATTTAACAACAAAGTTACACAAAGTTTACCCTGCGTCACATTTACCGGGCTCAAAGGTTGCACTCACGACAAGCAAAATGAGTTGCACCTTGCCATTACCCTTATATACCGCAGGGTAAAGCGCCTGCGACGTAATAAACCCCGCCGCATTCGCTCAATAACGCAACATTCATGCCAACTGCCCGTGTTAAAAAATCGATGAAACTCACACTTCGCTCATCAGCCTGATTTAACAAGGTTGCACAAAGTTGCAACATGCAGGATATTGTCTGCATTCTTAACCCACACATCTCACGAACCTATCCCAACAGGCTTTCCGGCCTGCTGTTTGTCTAGCCTGATGGGATAGGTTCTAACACAGGAGTTGGACAGGCATGGGCACTACCACAATGGGCGTGAAACTCGACGAGGCAACACGCGACCGGATCAAGAGCGCCGCGCAGCGCATCGATCGCACGCCGCACTGGCTCATCAAGCAGGCCATCTTTAATTACCTCGAGCGTCTCGAGAGCGGTACCGATATCCCTGAAATTCCAGCGCTGGCCGCAGCGGGCCAGCCTGAAGCGGACGACATTATGCCGCAAGCGCAGGAAGAGTCACACCAGCCATTCCTCGATTTCGCCGAACAAATTCTGCCGCAGTCAGTCACCCGCGCCGCCATCACCGCCGCCTATCGCCGCCCGGAGACCGAAGCGGTGCCGATGTTGCTCGAACAGGCGCGATTACCCGCCGATCTTGCACAGGCTACTCATAAAATGGCCTATGGCATCGCCGAGAAATTGCGTAACCAAAAAAGTGCAAACGGCCGCGCCGGCATGGTGCAAGGCCTGCTGCAAGAGTTCTCCCTCTCCTCGCAGGAAGGTGTGGCGCTGATGTGCCTGGCGGAAGCGCTGCTGCGCATTCCGGACAAACCGACCCGCGACGCCCTGATCCGCGACAAGATCAGCAACGGCAACTGGCATTCGCACCTGGGGCGCAGCCCGTCGCTGTTCGTCAACGCCGCGACCTGGGGCCTGCTGTTTACCGGCAAGCTGGTGTCCACGCATAACGAAGCAAATCTGTCCCGATCGCTGAACCGCATTATCAGCAAGAGCGGCGAACCGCTGATCCGCAAAGGCGTGGACATGGCGATGCGCCTGATGGGCGAACAGTTCGTGACCGGCGAAACCATCGCCGAAGCGCTGGCCAACGCGCGCAAGCTGGAAGAAAAAGGCTTCCGCTACTCCTACGACATGCTGGGCGAAGCCGCCCTGACCGAAGCCGACGCCCAGGCCTACCTGGTTTCCTATCAGCAGGCGATCCACGCCATCGGCAAAGCCTCCAACGGCCGCGGCATCTATGAAGGCCCCGGCATCTCCATCAAGCTGTCCGCCCTGCACCCGCGCTACAGCCGCGCGCAGTACGAACGCGTCATGGAAGAGCTTTACCCGCGCCTGCTGTCGCTGACCCTGCAGGCACGTCAGTACGATATCGGCATCAATATCGACGCCGAAGAGGCCGATCGCCTGGAGATCTCGCTCGATCTGCTGGAGAAACTGTGCTTCGAGCCGCAGTTGGCCGGCTGGAACGGCATCGGCTTCGTGATCCAGGCCTATCAGAAACGCTGTCCGTTCGCCATCGACGCGGTGATCGACATGGCGCAACGCAGCCGCCGCCGCCTGATGATCCGTCTGGTGAAAGGCGCCTACTGGGACAGCGAAATCAAACGCGCCCAGATGGACGGCCTGGAAGGCTACCCAGTCTACACCCGCAAGGTGTACACCGACGTTTCCTACCTGGCCTGCGCCCGCAAGCTGCTGTCGGTGCCGAACCTGATCTATCCGCAGTTCGCGACCCACAACGCCCATACCCTGAGCGCCATCTATCACCTGGCCGGCAACAACTACTACCCTGGCCAGTATGAATTCCAGTGCCTGCACGGCATGGGTGAACCGCTGTACGAGCAGGTGGTGGGCAAAGTGGCCGACGGCAAACTGAACCGCCCTTGCCGCATCTACGCGCCGGTCGGCACCCATGAAACCCTGCTGGCTTACCTGGTGCGTCGCCTGCTGGAAAACGGCGCCAACACCTCGTTCGTCAACCGCATCGCCGACGCCACCCTGCCGCTCGACGAGCTGGTGGCCGATCCGGTCAGCGCCGTGGAAGCGCTGGCGGCCAGCGAAGGTCAAATTGGCCTGCCGCATCCGCGCATCCCGCTGCCGCGCGAGCTTTATGGCGAGAAACGCGTTAACTCCAGCGGTCTGGATCTGTCCAACGAACAGCGTCTGGCCTCGCTCTCCAGCGCCCTGCTCACCAGCGCCAGCCATCCGTGGCGCGCGGAACCTATCATCGACGCCGAATTGGATCAGGGCGTGGAGCAGCCGGTGATCAACCCGGCCGAGCCGGGCGATGTGGTCGGCTACGTGCGTGAAGCCACCGAAGGCGAAGTCAGCCGCGCGCTCGACGCCGCCGCGGCCGCCGGCCCAATTTGGTTCGCTACGCCGCCGACGGAACGCGCCGCGATCCTCGAACGCGCCGCCGAACTGATGGAAAGCCAGCTGCAAAGCCTGCTGGGCATTCTGGTGCGCGAAGCGGGTAAAACCTTCAACAACGCCATCGCCGAAGTGCGTGAAGCGGTCGACTTCCTGCACTACTACGCCGGCCAGGTGCGCGACGACTTCGCCAACGACAGCCACCGCCCGCTGGGCCCGGTGGTCTGCATCAGCCCGTGGAACTTCCCGCTGGCGATCTTCACCGGCCAAATCGCCGCCGCGCTGGCGGCGGGCAACAGCGTGCTGGCCAAACCGGCCGAGCAAACGCCGCTGGTGGCCGCGCAGGCGGTGCGCATCCTGCTGGAAGCCGGCATTCCGCAAGGCGTGCTGCAGCTGCTGCCGGGCCAGGGTGAAACCGTCGGCTCGACGCTGGTCAACGACGCCCGCGTCCGCGGCGTGATGTTCACCGGCTCCACTGACGTCGCCGGCATTCTGCAGCGCAGCATCGCCGGTCGTCTGGATCCGCAAGGCCGCCCGACGCCGCTGATCGCCGAAACCGGCGGCCTGAACGCCATGATCGTCGACTCCTCCGCCCTGACCGAGCAGGTGGTGACCGACGTGGTGGCCTCCGCCTTCGACAGCGCCGGGCAGCGTTGCTCCGCGCTGCGTATCCTGTGCATTCAGGAAGACGTGGCCGAGCACACGCTGCAAATGCTGCGCGGCGCGATGGCCGAATGCCGCATGGGTAACCCGGAGCGCCTGTCTACCGACGTGGGCCCGGTGATCGACGCCGAAGCCAAAACCGGCATCGAACGCCACATCCAGGCGATGCGCGCCAAAGGCCGCAAGGTGTACCAGGCCGCCAAAGGCAGCGCGCAGGATGAGAAAGAGTGGGCGCGCGGCACCTTCATCAAGCCGACGCTGATCGAACTCGACAGCTTCGACGAGCTGCAGAAAGAGATCTTTGGCCCGGTGCTGCACGTGGTGCGCTTCCAGCGCAACAATCTGGACGCGCTGGTCGATCAGATCAACGCCGCCGGTTATGGCCTGACGCTGGGCATTCACACCCGCATCGATGAAACCATCGCCCGGGTGACCGAACGCGCCAAGGTCGGCAACCTGTACGTCAACCGCAACATGGTCGGCGCAGTGGTCGGCGTGCAGCCGTTCGGCGGCGAAGGCCTGTCGGGCACCGGCCCGAAAGCCGGCGGCCCGCTGTACCTGTACCGTCTGCTGGCCAACCGTCCGGACGACGCGCTGCAACGTACGCTGCACCGCCAGGACGAAGAGCGCCCGATGGAAGCCACCGCGCGGCCGCAGCTGTTGGGGGCGCTGCAATCGCTGGAGAAATGGGCGGTCACCAGCCAGCACGGCGAACTGGCGGCATTGGCGCAGCGCTATGCGGAACTGGGCCAGGGCGGCACCGTACGTCCGCTGCCGGGCCCGACCGGCGAGCGCAATACCTATGCCCTGCTGCCGCGTGAACGCGTGCTGTGCCTGGCGGATAACGAAGCCGACGCGCTGATCCAGCTGGCCGCCGTGCTGGCGGTTGGCAGCTGTGCGCTGTGGCCGGAAGCGGAACTGCAGCGCAATCTGTTCCGCCGCTTGCCGAACGATGTGCAGGCGCGCATCGCCTTCAGCAAAGACTGGCAGCAGGATAAGGTCGAGTTCGACGCCGCCATCTACCACGGCGATGCCGACCAGCTGCGCACCCTGTGCGAGCAGATCGCCCAGCGCGGCGGCGCCATCGTCTCGGTGCAGGGCTTCGCCCACGGTGAAACCAACATCCTGTTGGAACGCCTGCTGATCGAACGTTCCCTGAGCGTCAACACCGCCGCCGCCGGCGGTAACGCCAGCCTGATGACCATCGGTTAACGCATCCTCAAGGCTGCACGCGTTGCAGCCTGATTTGCTCAGAGCTACGCAAACCCTGCACTTGTGCAGGGTTTTTTATTGTCCGCAGGCCGATCGGCCGTTAGCGCCTTGTTATCCTTACAGGGTGGGGCGTTGCTCATGGACGATAACAACATAGACGGATTACTCTGCTTGAAGGCCGCATCAAAGCGCTACGAGACGCATTGACTATCGGGTTCGGTAATATCCGAAATACGGCAGCCGCAGCGGATTTCTCGCCGCCGCCGCGCGAAACGAATGGTTGAAAGCGGAGTGAATGCAGTCGGGGGAAACGCCCCCGACGCCTTATTGATTCCGGAACTTGTCGAGGAATTGCTGGGTGCGCTGATGCTGCGGATTGGCGAACAGCGCTTTGGCCGGGCCCTGTTCGACGATGCGGCCGTGATCCATAAAGATAACCCGATCGGCCACGTCGCGAGCGAAGCTCATTTCATGGGTGACGATCACCATGGTGCGTTTCTCTTCCGCCAGTGAACGCATGGTATTGAGCACTTCTCCCACCAGCTCGGGATCGAGCGCCGACGTCGGCTCATCGAACAAAATCACCTCCGGCTGCATCGCCAGCGCGCGCGCGATCGCCACCCGCTGCTGCTGCCCGCCGGACAGCCGACGCGGATAAGCCGCCTCTTTGCCGCTCAGGCCCACCTTGGCCAGCAACGCGCGAGCGCGCTGTTCGGCGCTGGCTTTCGCCTCGCCTTTAACGATAACCGGCCCTTCAATGATGTTTTCGAGCACCGAACGGTGCGGAAACAGGTTGAAGTTCTGGAACACGAAACCGACCTGCTGGCGCAGCGCGCGCACCTGATTTTTCTGTTTGCTCAATGGCTTGCTGCCGTCGATCAGGATATCGCCGACGCGAATGGTGCCGGAATCCGGCTCCTCCAGCAGGTTGATGCAGCGCAACAAGGTGGTTTTCCCTGAGCCGCTCGGGCCGATGATCGCCACCACTTCACCGGCATCCACCGCCAGATCGATCCCATGCAGCACCGTCTGACCTTTGA
The DNA here is from genome assembly GCF_049065515.1 of Serratia sp. SA088. Classification (NCBI taxonomy): domain Bacteria; kingdom Pseudomonadati; phylum Pseudomonadota; class Gammaproteobacteria; order Enterobacterales; family Yersiniaceae; genus Serratia; species Serratia sp. SA088. The sequence goes on along the minus strand of NZ_JBAKGW010000001.1, from coordinate 342,829 downwards.
ACTGCTTGGTCAATTGCTTAACTTCAATGGCACTCATGCGTTACTCCTGATCCTGGCGATTAACGTGGGCTTCCAGACGGTTTTGCAGTGCGGAAAGCAGGGTCGCCATCACCCAGTAAATCAGCGATGCCGCCAGGTACATGGTGAACACTTCCAGCGTGCGCGAGGTGATGAGCTGCGCCTGGCGGAACAGTTCCGGCACCTGAATGGTAGCGGCCAGCGAGGTGTCCTTCACCAGGCCGATAAAACTGTTGCCCAGCGGCGGCAAGGCGGTGCGCGCCGCCTGCGGCAGGATCACCCGGCGCAGGGTTTGCCAACGGGTCATGCCGATACTGGCGGCGGCTTCCCACTGCCCTTTGTCGATCGACGAAATCGCCGCGCGCAGCGTTTCTGAGGTGTAGGCGGCGGTATTGAGCGACAGGCCAATCAGCGCCGCCGGGAAAGGATCGAATTCGATGCCGAACTGCGGCAAACCGTAATAGATCATAAACAGCTGGGCGATCAGCGGCGTGCCGCGGAACAGCGATACGTAAATGCGCGACAGCCATGATAGCGGCCAAAGCGGCGAAAGGCGCATCAACGCCAGCAGAAAACCCAGCAACAGGCCGAACGCCATACCGCCCAGGCTAAGCTGCAGCGTCAGTATGGCGCCCTTCAATAAAAATGGCGCTGAATCCAGCGCCAGTTGAATACTTTCGTGCATTATTTAGTTACGTCCGCGCCAAACCATTTCTCGGAGATCTTCGCCAGCGTGCCGTCTTTTTGCATCTCGGCGATCGCCTGGTCAATCGCGGCCAGCAGCTCTGGGTTATTCTTGCGCAGCGCCACGCCGGACTCCTGGCGGGAGAAGGCCGGGCCGGCCACCGCCAGCGTATCGCCGGTTTTCTTCACCAGATCCAGCGCCGCCAGGCGGTCCACCAGAATGGCGTTGATGCGGCCGACGCGCAGATCCTGATACTTGGTCGGATCATCGTCGTAAGTGCGCACGTCCACGCCCTGCACATTCTCGCGCAGCCATTGCTCATAGTTGGTGCCCAGGCCAACGCCGACCTTTTTGCCCTTCAGGTCATCCGGCTTGGTAATGGTGCCTTCGTTGCCCTTTTTCACCAGCGCCTGAATGCCGGAAACGGTGTAAGGGGTGGAGAAGTCATATTTCTTCTTGCGCTCATCGGAGAGCGTCACCTGGTTGATGACCACGTCGATGCGTTTCGAGTCCAGCGAAGCCAGCATGCCGTCCCATTTGGTCGGGTTCAGCTTGGCTTTCACGCCCAGATGTTGCGCCAGCGCGTTGGCGAAATCCACTTCGAAACCGGTCAGCTTGCCGTCTTCACCCTGGAAGCTGAACGGCGGATAAGTACCTTCCAGCCCGACGATCAGCGTGCCGCGCTGTTTCACCTGCTGCAGCAGGTTATCGGCGGCGTAGGTTTGCGTCGTCACACCGGCGGCCAACGCAATACCCACCACGCCCAACAACCATTGACGACGAACTTTCGCAAACATCATAAACACCCCTGTATGTTGTTTATCTTTTTTGATATCAGCACTTTAACAGTGCAACCGCCCGCATAAAGGAATATAACCTTATAAATATAGTTCAAAATGGAATAACACGCGGTGTTTACACCTGCGGATGGTAGGCGAACAGCGCCGGTGCACCGCCGGTGTGAACAAACAGGATGGGACCTTCGTCGCGGAAGCGCCGCTGGGCGATGCCGTCGATCAAACCGGCCATCGCTTTGCCGGTGTACACCGGATCCAGCAATACCCCCTCTTGCTGCGCCAGCAACTGCACCGCCGCCATGCCCTCTTCGTTCGGCATGCCGTACTGCGGCGCGAAGTAATCATCCCACAACGCGATCGGCGCCAGTTTGTCGATATTCAGCGAACAGGCCAGGGCTTTCTGGATTTGTTCCACCTTCGGCAGTTGATCAATCACGGTGCGCGAGACGGTCACGCCGATCAGTTCGGTTTCGGGCAGCAGCTGCTGCAGCCCCACCGCCAGCCCGGCGTGGGTGCCGGCGCTGCCGGACGCCACCACCACCGAACTGAACGCCACGTTGCTGCGTTGGCTCTGTTCGGCGATTTCCAATGCGCACTGCACGTATCCCAGCGCGCCCAGCGCATTGGAGCCGCCCACCGGCACCACGTAAGGCCGGAAGCCCTGCGCCTCGAGGCGCGTCGCCAGTTCCGCCAGTTGCTGCTGCGGATCGTGCAGCGCTTCGCACATTACCACTTCGGCGTTGAACAGGCCGAGCAACAGACGGTTGCCGTTGGTCAGGTAGTTTTCCGCGCGGGTATCGATCGGGTTTTCCAGCAACGCGACGCAGTGCAGGCCCAGTTTCGCCGCCACCGCCGCCGTCTGGCGCACGTGGTTGGATTGAATGGCGCCGGCGGTGACCAGCGTATCGGCACCTTGCCGCAACGCATCGGCGGCCAAAAACTCAAGCTTTCTCAGCTTGTTGCCGCCCATCGCCATAGGCGTGACATCGTCACGTTTAAGGTAAATTTCACGGCCGAGGTAATCGGAGAGACGGGACAGTTTTTCCAGCGGTGTGGCGACGCCAACCAGATCCAGACGCGGAAATTGCGCCAGTTGTTGTTGCAGGTTCACTACTTCCCCCCAGGGAATCGAATATCAACATCTGATAACCGATAGATTTAGCAGATGTGAACTGAATAATCATCCTTTATCACGGGGGAAACAGCAGACCCCGGCCCAGCGGCCGGGGAAAGTCTCAGTAGCTGCGCTGCCAGGCGAGATACTGATCGTACTTGCGTAGCGCAATGCGGTAGTTGTTATGCGCCGCGGTAGGCAGATCGTCGATGATGCGCTGATGACTGGCGCTGTTGGCGAATTTGTCCGCCGGATAATTCCGCGCCACCAGCATTTCATCCAGCCGGCGCAGCCGCACCACGTACTCGCGAATGGTGCTGTGGCTCATCTCGGTCTGTTCGAACAGATACTGCTTGAACGCCATAATGTCGAAATAACTCGGGTGGCTGTTGCAGGAAATCTCGCTGCAAAAGCGGCACAGCGCGGTCAGCTCGTGCTGCACGTTTTGCCAGACCGCATCGTCGATCGGCTGATCCATGCGCGCGATGGCTTCTTTATTGATTATCTTGCCGCGAAACACCAGCGCCATGCGGTCCAACAGTTTGCCGCACTGGGAGCAATGGGTCTGGCTGTGCTTGTAATCTTTCAGGTAACGGCTAAGCGGCCGTTTCTTCAACAGTATTCCTGGCATAAGGGGCAGTCCGATTGTCGCATGAGTCATCGAGTTGGGGGCGGCGCTCCGCCGTCAGGTATCGTTCGCCAGCCGCGCGCGCAGCCGTTTGATCGCCTGACTGTGCAGTTGGCTGACGCGGGATTCCCCCACGTCCAGCACGGCGCCGATCTCTTTGAGATTCAACTCTTCCTGGTAATACAGCGTCAGCACCATTTTTTCGCGCTCCGGCAACGCCTCGATGGCGTCGATCACCCGCTGGCGCAGGCTGCCTTCCAACAGGTGATGCAGCGGGTTGGCCTCCTCATGCCCTTCCAGCATCGGTTCCGCGCTCTCGCCATGCTCCTCGCGCCATTCGTCGTAGGAGAAAAGCTGGCTGTTATTGGTGTCCAACAGAATTTGACGGTACTCATCCAGCGAGATGTTCAGCGTCTGCGCCACTTCCGTTTCGCTCGCCGGGCGGCCGTAACGCTGTTCCAGTTGCCGCATCACCTGCGCGACCTCGCGCGCGTGGCGCCGCACGCTGCGCGGCACCCAGTCGCGGCTGCGCAACTCGTCGAGCATCGCGCCGCGAATGCGCTGCACCGCATAGGTGGTAAAGGCGGTTCCCTGTAGGGCGTCATAACGCTCAACGGCGTTTAATAGCCCGATTCCCCCGGCCTGCAGCAGGTCGTCAAGCTCCACGCTGGCGGGCAGCCTGACCTGCAGGCGCAACGCCTCGTGGCGCACTAACGGCACGTAGCGCAACCAGAGAGAATTTTTGTCCATCACGCCTTCGGCGGTATACAGATCGCTCACTATGTCTTAAACCTGCGGATAAGAGAGTCAGCGCTATTATGCGTAGGGGGCAGAATGCCAATCGGCTGAACAGTCGCACAAAACGGGCTTTATTTGCGCCATGTAATAACCGCGCGGTGCGCGAGCATAAAAAAACCCCGCCGAAGCGGGGTTTCTTTGCGACAGTTAATCGGGAGAGACGATTAACGCAGCAGGGACAGAACGTTCTGAGTAGACTGGTTAGCCTGTGCCAGAACAGAGGTGCCAGCCTGTTGCAGGATGTTGGCACGGCTCATGTTGGACACTTCGGTCGCGTAGTCAGCATCCTGGATACGGGACTGAGAAGCGGACAGGTTGTTAACGGTGCTGTTCAGGTTGTTGATCACAGAATCGAAACGGTTCTGTACCGCACCCAGGGAAGAACGCAGGCCGTCAACCTGAGACAGTGCTTTGTCCAGCGTTTCCAGAGGGTTGGACATCTTAACATCGCCACCTTCGGTGATTTTAGCCTTGCCTGCGGTTGCACCGTCTTCAGCGATGGTTGCTGATTTGTAAGTTTTGGCGCCTTTGGCATCAGTAGTCTCAACAAAGAAAGTATCTTTGCCATCAACGTCTTTACCCGAGAACAGCTTTTTACCTGCACCCATTGGGTCAACAGTCAGATCTTTACCACCAACGTTCACGGTACCGGTAACTTCTGCACCCAGTTTAGGACCTTTTTTGGTCACGTCGAAGCCATCCAGACCCAGTTTAGTGGAGTCGATTTTCTGCAGGTCGATATCGATGGTTTCACCGTCGTTAGCGCCAACCTGGATGGTCAGCTTCTGATCGCTGCTCAGCACTTTCACGCCGTTGAAGTCAGTCTGCTCGGAGATACGGTTGATTTCCGACATGCGCTGAGTGATTTCGTCCTGGATGGATTTCAGGTCGCTGGAAGAGTTGGAACCGTTCTGCGCCTGTACGGTCAGACGACGGATGTTCTGCAGGTTGTCGTTAACTTCGTTCAGTGCGCCTTCAGTGGTCTGCGCCAGAGAGATACCGTCGTTGGCGTTGCGGGAAGCCTGAGTCAGGCCTTTGATGTTAGCGGTGAAACGGTTGGAGATCGCCTGACCCGCAGCATCGTCTTTCGCGCTGTTGATACGCAGACCGGAAGACAGACGCTCAATCGCAGTGCCCAGAGAAGACTGAGATTTGTTCAGGTTGTTCTGCGCCATCAGAGACAGGCTGTTAGTGTTGATTACTTGTGCCATTGTTTGCTTTCCTTACGAGTCAGTTGCGTTCTTCGCAACACGGTTAAAAGGTTCGGGCTTGTTTGCCCACGGCGTCAACCACCGTCCCCTCAGGTATCGGCCCTCCCCTAACAACCTTTAGCAATTTTTTAAAATTTTTTGCGCCCGTTGCAATGGCGGAAATAACGCGCTTTTTCCCTCCTCTATTGCGCCATCGGTTTTTTGTTTTTTTCGGTAAACTTTTTCACCACTGGGCCGATAACGCGTAAAGCGAATAAAGTCATAATCAAGGAGAATTACTCATGGCAACGATCAGTTCATTAGGTCTCGGCTCAGGACTCGACCTCAATGGCTTGCTGGATAAGCTGACCAAAGCGGAACAACAGCGCCTGACCCCTTACACCACCAAGCAATCCAGCTACAACGCCCAGCTGACCGGTTACGGCACGTTGAAAGGCGCACTGGAAAAATTCGACAATCTCAGCAAAGAGATGGCGAAAGAAGATTTCTTCAAGGCCACCACCGCCACCGAACACGACGCCTTCAAGATCACCACCAACGCCAAGGCGGTGCCGGGCAACTATGTGGTGGAAGTGAACAAACTGGCGCAGGCGCAAACCCTGACCACCCAGGCGAAAGTCAGCGACCAGGGCGCTAAGTTAGGCGCTGAAGGCGTGACAGACCGCTCCCTGACCATCACCGCCGGCAACCCGCCGAAAGAAACCAAAATCCCGCTCAGCGACGATCAAACCTCGCTGGTTGAGCTGCGCGACGCCATCAACGGCGCCAAAGCCGGCGTCACCGCCAGCATCATGCGCGTCGGCGACAACGACTATCAGTTGGCGATCAGCTCCTCCACCACCGGCGAAAACAACAAGATTTCTCTGCAGGTCGATAACGACGACCAACTGGGCGATATCCTGAACTACAACGCTACCCGCGGCACCGGCACCGCCATGAAGCAGACGGTCGCGCCGCAGGATGCTGAGCTGACGGTGAACGGCACCGCTATCAAGCGCAGCACCAACTCGATCAGCGATGCCCTGCAAGGCGTCACCATCGATCTGAAAACCAAAACCAAAACCGATGAACCGCAACATTTGGTGATCAGCACCAACACCGCCGGCACCACCGACAAGATCAAAGAGTGGGTCGACAGCTATAACTCGCTGCTGGACACCTTCAACGCGTTGTCCAAGTTCACCCCGGTGAAAACCGGCGAAGCGCCAAACCCAACCAACGGCCCGCTGCTGGGCGACAACACCCTGCGCGGCATTCAGTCGTCGATCAAAAGCGCGCTGAGCGCAGCCCAGGACAACCCGGAGTTAAAAGGCCTGGGCAACCTCGGCATTTCCACCAACACCAAAACCGGCAAGCTGGAAATCGACAGCGCCAAGCTGAAGAAAGCGATGGATGAGAAGCCGGATCAAGTCAGCAACTTCTTCGTCGGTAACGGCAAAGACACTGGCATGGCCACCGAGATCCACAACGAGATCCAGAGCTACATCAAATCCGGCGGCATCATCGAGAACTCGACCAAAAGCATCAACACCAACCTCGATCGCCTGAACAGCCAGATCACAACGGTCACCGCCAGCATTCAGAACACCATCGATCGTTATAAGCAACAGTTCGTTCAGCTGGATACCATGATGTCGAAAATGAACGGCACCAGTAACTATTTGGCTCAACAGTTCAAGTAACCCTTTAACAAGGTAAAGAAAACAGCATGTATAACCGTAGCGGCACTCAGGCCTATGCACAGGTCAGTCTGGAAAGCGGCGCCATGAGCGCCAGCCCGCACCAGTTAATCGTGATGTTGTTCGACGGGGCGCTCAGCGCCCTGCTTCGCGCACGCATCCTGATGAACCAGGGCGATATCGCCGGCAAAGGCATGGCGCTGTCCAAAGCCATCAATATCATCGACAACGGCCTGAAAAGTGGCCTCGACCCTCAGCAGGGCGGCGAGATCGCCGAAAATCTGGCGGCATTGTACGACTACATGAAGCGTCGACTGATGCAGGCCAACCTGCACAACGACGAAGCGGCGATCGCCGAAGTGGTTAAACTGCTGGAAAACATCGCCGACGCCTGGCGCCAAATCGGCCCTAACTACCAACCTTCGCAGGACGCCGTGTAATGGAACGTCAACAGCAGCTGTTAGCCGCTTATCAACAAATTTATAGCCTGAGCAGCCAGATGATCGCGCTGGCGCAAACCGGGCGCTGGGAGGAGCTCGTCGAGCTCGAATTCGCTTACGTGACGGCGGTGGAAAAAACCGCCGCCTATACCGGGCAAGCCGGCCCGTCCATGGCGCTGCAGGAGATGTTGCGCAATAAGTTGCAACAGATCCTCGACAACGAAACCGAGCTCAAGCGTCTGTTACAGCAGCGAATGGATGAGCTGAAGATGCTGATCGAACAGTCCACGCGCCAGAACGTGGTCAACAATACCTACGGCCAGTTTCATGATCGTGCGCTGTTGCTGGGGGAACCACAGGTCCGATAAGATCGACAATACTGACGAAAATGGATTAAATAGCACTATGCGCTATTACTCTCGGGTTACGTTAGGATATTAATCTATGGCATTTGAATTATTCAGTTTATGGGTAATTGGTAAAATGCGCGCTTCGAGCCTGGCTCTCACTTTAATGGATAAACATCATCCCGACACGGACGTTTTCTGTTCAGCAGGAAATTGATTTTTGATAGATAAAACACGCCGCTGTGTTTCACGGCCCATGGAAAAATGTTGCTCCAACGCTGATCAAAGCGTAAAGATATTCTCAGATAATGGCTGCGAAATGAATATCGATGGAACGTACAATTAATCTCTGTCCTGGAATTGGCGCCTCAGCGCACATCATTCAGCATACTGAATTATTATTCCCTTCAGTCTATTTTGAGCAACCACATCTGTATCTGATACAACAAGGCCATAAGCGCGTACGCTGGCAACAACACGAAGTGGTCGCTCATCCCGGCGAGCTGTTGATTATCGACGGCGGGCAAACGGTGGACATTATTAACGGCCCGTCCGAAGACGGCGTATTCAGCTGTCAGTTGCTGACCTGCGATCCCCTGTTGCTCACCGTCCAACCTCCGGCGGAGGAAACGCCGGCGCCGATGCCGTTCGAGGCCGTCCTGGCGCTGCGCAACCTGCCCTGCGCCCTCAAGCACAGTTTTGAAACCACCGGTCTGGCGCTGACGCTGCGGCAACGCTTTCCCACCATCATCGTGCGGCATAAAATGCTGGAAATTCTGCTGTGGCTGGCCCAATTCGGCATTCGCTTTATTCACAACGAAGCCAAGGATCTGACGCAACGCGTGCGCCGCTGCCTGGCGACCGACCCGCACAGCATTTGGACGGCGGCCAAAGTCGCGGAAAGCCTGTCGATGAGTGAAGTGATGTTGCGCCGCAAACTGTCGATGGAAAATACCGCATTGCGCAATCTGATGATCGACGTGCGCATGAGTAGCGCGCTGGCCCTGCTGCAGTCGACCGACTGGCCGATCTCCGCCATCGCGCAACATGTGGGTTATGAAAGCGCATCGCGTTTCGCCGAACGTTTTCGCAAACGCTTCGGTTTCGCGCCTACCGCCATTCGCGGCCATCAAAGGATTATGGAACCCGGCTCTCAGGGCGTTGAGGCGATGGCCGCCGGAGAAACATAAATAGACGCGCAACAAAATGGCTTTATTTAACACAAGTCCCTAACGGTTGTAACAACGCTGAGATACGCTAAGCAACGCCCATCCGCCGAACAGCGAATTAAATGATGCGTAATGAAAAGCGATTATTTTCTCTGGTAATAATTTTGTTGGGGCTGTGGCTGTTAGCCTTACTGAATGAAGAAGAGATGATGCGTTTACTGGCCGCACAATAAAACGGCCAGGCTTTTTATCGTCTGGTCAGACTTCAGTCCAGTTTAACCAGAACGCCAATTAATACCGCCAGCAGCGTCAACATTAAAATACTGATCAGACGCCATCTGGATTCGCTTTTCGTGCTCATTGACCGGCCTCGAATAATAACCCTACTAATCACGTAATAATAAACGGTCACCTGCGCATTCAATAAACCTGACAGCACCATTTTCTGCCCTCTATTCGGTACATTAGTCGGTTATGGCACCGGCCATGAGCGATGCGATACCCACGGTGCCGCAAGCGCCAATTTTCCCGGCAGCTCCGCCACCAGTTTGTCTACCGCCAGCCGCACCTTGAGCGGCTGGTAAGGCATATAGGGCCACACGACGTTCACCGGGAAACTGAGGCTGGGCTCACCGCGCATGATCTCCACCAACGTCCCCGCCATCAAGCGCTCGCGCACCAGCCACTCCGGCAACCAGGCAATACCGGCGCCGGCGGATACCGCATCGACGATCCCCTGCATGTCATCCATCATCATCTTGGCCGGTGGCCTGAACGGCCGCAGCTCGCCGTTTTCACCGCGAAGCTGCCAGGGCAGCACGGCCCCGGCATGCAGATACCCCACCGCCTGATGTCGGCTTAACGCCTCTACCGTTCTCGGTTCACCGCAGCGCTGCAGATAATCGGGCGAGGCGCACAGCAGCATGCCGTGTTCGCCCAAGCGCCGGGCTACCAGGCTGCCGCTGTCCGCCAGCTCGCCAATGCGAACCGCCAGATCGAACCCCTCGTCGACGAGATCGATCCTGCGGTCGCTGAATGAAATCTCCAGCGTCAGTAAGGGATGCTCATTCGCCAGCGCCGTCAACACGGGCGCAATGCACAAATGGCCGAACAGCACCGGCACCGAGACTCTAAGCCGGCCGCTGACCTGCATCTTGCCGCTGTCGAGCTGGTTTTCCGCCGCCTGAATGTTTGCCAACGCCTGTCGGCAGTGCTCATAGTACAGCGCCCCTTCATCCGTCAGGCTCAGGCTGCGCGTGGTGCGCATAAACAACATCACGCCAAGCCGAGCCTCGAGACGCGACACGATTTTGCTGACCGCAGAGCGCGTCAGATGCAGTTTCTCTGCGGCGGCGGCGAAACTGCCGCCTTCCGCTACGGCAACAAAGGCCGGCAGCGCACTCAGATCGCTTTTCATCTTAACGCTTCCAAATTGGAATCAATTTAGTGAAAACCTATCACCACTGGTGAACCTCAAGCAATGATAACCTGCTGTCATTCCGAATCCCCGGTGAAAACCACAGATGACCGTCAGAGGACAACAGCATGAAAAAAATACTGGTACTCAAATCCAGCATTATGGGAAATGACTCGCAGACCAATAACCTGATTGACCGCTATCTGGCGGCGCGTAAGGCGAAAGGACACGAAGATCGGATCGTCGAACACGATCTGACGGCGTTGGATCTGCCGGTATTGGACGGCGAGCTGTTCGGTGCGCTGCGCGGCGCGGAAAACATCAGCCCACGCGCCAAAGCGGCGGTGGCGCTCTCCGACCGGCTGATTGCCGAACTGAAAGAGAGCGATCTTCTGCTGCTCGGCGCGCCGATGTACAACCTCAACGTCCCGACCCAGCTGAAAAACTGGTTCGATCTGGTAGCCCGCGCCCGGATGACCTTCAACTATACCGCCACCTACCCGGTGGGGTTGGTGGAAGGCGTCAATGCGCTGGTATTCAGTTCACGCGGCGGCATGCACGCCGGGCATCCGACCGATGCCGTAACGCCCTACCTGCGTTCGGTGCTGGGGCTGATGGGGATCGGCGACGTGCAATTTATCTATGCCGAAGGGCTGGATATGAAACCGCACGGCCGCGATCAGGGGCTGGCGAACGCCCACCGGCGGATCGCAGAATTGGCGGGCTGAAGCAAACGCACGACAGCATTGATTTGTTATAATATAACAAATATGATAATCGCGTTGACGCCACCTCGAGCGGCTGTCGACGCTCCTACATGACATAAATGTTTTATCGCACCTTCAGCCAGCTATTTCGATAGCTGGTTTTTTTTCCTCGGTTGGCGCTGCGGCTTCAGCATTGTCGGACTGGCCGTCACTCTAAGGTAACAGCGCCGAGCCAAATTTCACCGAAAAATAGTCGGCACGTTCATCACACCGGCATATTCATGATGTCCTGGTAGGCCGCCACCAGCTTGTTGCGCACCTGCACGCCCAGTTGCAAAGAGACCGACGATTTCTGCAGATCGACCATCACATCGTTCAGGCTGATGCCTGGCGCGCCCAGCTCGAAGTCCTGCGCCTGTTTGCGCGCCGTTTGCTGGGTCTCGCTGATCTTGCCGAGCGCCGCGGTCAGTTCGCTGGCGAAGCTGACGCCCTGCGGCGCCGCATTCTGCCCCATCTTGCCGGCCTGAACCGCCATGGTCTGCATCTGCTGCAGTACCCCTTCAATGCCCTGAATCGCCATCTGGTCCTCAATCCTCTCGTCTCGCCGGGTGACGTTTTCACCCTGCACTTCTCCAATGATGCACACCCTAGCACAGCGTTTTCGGACCTAAAGCGGTTAATTAACTGCAAAAAACCCGGCTTATCGGGCAATCGGAATTGTCTGATAAGGCGAATAATGGCCTGCCCAGAAATGGGAGCGCCGCTATTTAGAAGATATGTGTATCAGGGAGTCTGTTTTGTCACACAACGCTAACCATACCGTTCATCAGCCTGGCAGGGAGCTGCTCAGCGGCCCGTACGGGATCGTGAGCGCCATTGAAGGACGAGACCTAAAATGAGTGCTTCGATAACCGCCGGCGAAAGCCGCGACAACGGCCTGCAGGCCATCTGGAACCGTCTGCGCGCCAACCCGAAAATTCCGTTGCTGGTCGCCGCTTCCGCCGCGATCGCGATCGTCGTCGCGCTGCTGTTGTGGGTGAAAAGCCCCGACTACCGCGTGCTGTACAGCAATCTGAACGACCGCGACGGCGGCGCCATCGTCACCCAGTTGACGCAGATGAATATCCCTTACCGCTTTGCCGAGAATGGCGCGGCGCTGCTGATCCCGGCGGAAAAGGTGCATGAAACCCGTCTGCGCCTGGCGCAGCAAGGGCTGCCGAAAGGCGGCGCCGTCGGCTTCGAACTGCTGGATCAGGAAAAATTCGGCATCAGCCAGTTCAGCGAGCAGATTAACTATCAGCGCGCCCTCGAGGGCGAGCTGTCGCGCACCATCGAATCGCTGGGGCCGGTGCAAAACGCCCGCGTTCACCTGGCGCTGCCTAAACCTTCGCTGTTCGTGCGCGAACAGAAATCCCCTTCCGCCTCGGTAACGCTCACCCTGCAACCCGGCCGTGCGCTGGACGACGGCCAGATAAACGCCATCGTTTATATGGTGTCGAGCAGCGTTGCCGGTCTGCCGCCGGGCAACGTGACCGTGGTCGATCAGGCCGGTCGCCTGCTGACTCAGTCCGACGGCACCGGGCGCGATCTCAACGCCTCGCAGCTGAAATACGCCAACGAAGTGGAAAACGGCTTCCAGCGCCGCATCGAAGCGATCCTCGCCCCGGTGGTCGGCAGCGCCAACGTGCGTGCGCAGGTCACGGCGCAGATCGACTTCGCCACGCGCGAGCAAACCGATGAACAGTACCAGCCGAACCAGCAGCCGGACAAAGCCGCTATCCGCTCCCAGCAAACCAGCCTGAGCGAGCAGATCGGCGGGCCGCAGGTGGGTGGCGTGCCGGGCGCGCTATCCAACCAACCGAGCGCGCCGGCCACCGCGCCGATTGAAACCGCCAAGCCGGCGGCGGGCAATAACGCCAACGCCACCACGCAAAACGCCGCGACCACCCGCAGCGCGGCGGCCAGCGGCGTGCCGCAAAATACCCGTCGCGACGCGACCACCAACTACGAGCTCGATCGCACCATCCGTCATACCCAGCAAAAAGCCGGCACCGTGCAGCGTCTGTCGGTCGCCGTGGTGGTCAACTACCTCGGCGCGGATAAAGACGGCAAACCGCAGCCGATGAGCAAAGAACAGCTGGCGCAGATCGAAGCGCTGGTGCGTGAAGCGATGGGCTACTCCAGCAGCCGCGGCGATACCCTGAACGTGGTCAACACGCCGTTTACCGACAGCCAGGTGACCGGCGGTGAATTGCCGTTCTGGCAAAGCCAGTCGTTCATCGATCGCCTGATCGACGCGGGCCGCTATCTGCTGGTGCTGCTGGTGGCCTGGCTGCTGTGGCGCAAACTGGTGCGGCCGCAGCTGCAACAGCGCCAGGCGGCGCAACAGGCCGCCCTCGCCGCCGCCAACGCCCCTGCCGCCAAAGCGGCCGACAGCAATAAACCGAGCAACGAGGAGCTGGCGCAGCGTCGCAAATCGCAGCAGCGCGTCAGCGCAGAAGTCCAGAGCCAGCGGATCCGCGATCTGGCTGACAAAGACCCGCGCGTGGTCGCTCTGGTAATCCGCCAATGGATGAGTAACGAGATATGAGCCTGACCGGAACCGACAAAAGCGCCATCTTGCTGATGACGCTGGGTGAAGATCGCGCGGCGGAGGTGTTCAAACACCTCTCCTCGCGCGAAGTACAGCTGCTGAGCGGCACCATGGCCGGCATGAGCCAGGTTTCACACAAACAGCTCGGCGAGATACTGACCGAGTTTGAAGACGACGCCGAGCAATATGCGGCGCTGAGCGTCAACGCCAGCGACTACCTGCGCTCGGTGCTGGTCAAGGCGCTGGGCGAAGAGCGCGCCGCCAGCCTGTTGGAAGACATTCTCGAATCGCGCGAGACCACCACCGGCATGGAAACGCTCAACTTTATGGAGCCGCAGAGCGCCGCCGATCTGATCCGCGACGAACACCCGCAGATCATCGCCACCATTCTGGTGCACCTCAAACGCGGCCAGGCGGCGGACATCCTGGCCCTGTTCGACGAACGCCTGCGCAACGACGTGATGCTGCGTATCGCCACCTTCGGCGGCGTGCAGCCGGCGGCGTTGGCGGAACTGACCGAAGTGCTGAACAACCTGCTCGACGGCCAGAACCTCAAGCGCAGCAAAATGGGCGGGGTGCGCACCGCCGCCGAGATCATCAACCTGATGAAAACCCAGCAGGAAGAAGCGGTCATCGACGCGATGCGCGAATACGACGGCGAGCTGGCGCAGAAGATCATCGACGAGATGTTCCTGTTCGAAAACCTGGTGGAAGTCGACGATCGCAGCATCCAACGCCTGCTGCAGGAAGTGGAAGGCGAGTCGCTGCTGATCGCGTTGAAAGGCGCCGAACAGCCGCTGCGCGAGAAGTTCCTCAAGAACATGTCACAACGCGCCGCCGACATCCTGCGCGACGACCTGGCCAACCGTGGGCCGGTGCGCATGTCGCAGGTGGAGAACGAGCAGAAAGCCATCCTGCTGGTGGTAAGACGCCTGGCGGAAACCGGCGAAATGATCATCGGCGGCGGCGAGGACACCTATGTCTGATCGCATTAACACCCTGCCCTGGCAGCCCTGGTCGCTCAACGATTTGGGCGAACAGAAACCGGTTCTCGACCTGCCGCCATTGCCGGATCTCGAACTTGACGATCCGTCGCCGGACGCGCAGGCCGAATTACAGCAGCAGCTGGCGACGCTGCGCCTGCAGGCGGAGCAACAGGGCCAGCAACTGGGCTATGCCGACGGCCAGCAGAAAGGCTATGAGGCCGGTTTTCAGTCCGGTCTGGAAGAAGGCCGTCAGCAAGGGCTGCTGGAAGCGCAGCAGCAGCAACAGCCGCTGACCGCCCACTGGCAGCAGTTGGTTACCGAATTCCAGCACACGCTGGACGCGCTCGACAGCGTGATCGCGTCACGGTTGATGCAGTTGGCGTTGACCGCCGCCAAACAGGTGCTGGGCCAGCCGCCGGTGTGCGACGGCACCGCCCTGCTCGCGCAGATCCAACAGTTGATCCAGCAGGAACCGATGTTCAACGGCAAGCCGCAGCTGCGGGTCCACCCGGACGACTACCCGCGCGTCGAGCAGCAGCTGGGGGTCACCCTCAGCCTGCACGGCTGGCGCCTGCTGGCGGACGGTGAACTGCATCCGGGCGGCTGCAAGGTCAGCGCCGAGGAAGGCGATCTCGACGCCAGCCTGGCGACGCGCTGGCATGAACTGTGCCGCCTGGCGGCACCGGGAGAAGTCTGATGACTGCGCGTCTCGGCCGCTGGCTGAGCTCTCTGGATACGCTGGAAAAGCGCATCGCCCGCGCGCCGACGGTGCGCCGCTACGGTCGCCTGACCCGCGCCACCGGGCTGGTGCTGGAGGCCACCGGCCTGCAGCTGCCGCTCGGCGCGACCTGTCTCATCGAACGGCACGACGCCGGTGAAGTGCAGGAAGTGGAAAGCGAAGTGGTCGGCTTCAACGGCCAGCGGCTATTCCTGATGCCGCTGGAAGAAGTGGAAGGCATCGTGCCGGGCGCGCGGGTTTACGCCCGTATCGCGCCGGAAGGCCAAAGCGCCGGCAAACAGCTGCCGCTCGGCCCGGCCCTGCTGGGGCGCGTGCTGGACGGCAGCGCCAAACCGCTCGACGGCCTGCCTTCGCCGGAAACCGGTTACCGCGCGCCGCTGATCACCGCGCCGTTCAATCCCTTGCAGCGCACGCCGATCGAGCAGGTGCTGGACGTGGGGGTGCGCACCATCAACGGCCTGCTGACCGTCGGTCGCGGCCAACGCATGGGCCTGTTCGCCGGCTCCGGCGTCGGTAAGAGCGTGTTGCTCGGCATGATGGCCCGTTATACCCAGGCGGATGTGATCGTCGTTGGCCTGATCGGCGAACGAGGCCGCGAGGTCAAAGACTTTATCGAGAACATTCTCGGTGCCGAAGGCCGCGCGCGCTCGGTAGTGATCGCAGCACCGGCGGACGTGTCGCCGCTGCTGCGCATGCAGGGGGCGGCTTACGCCACCCGCATCGCCGAAGATTTCCGCGACCGCGGGCAGCATGTGTTGCTGATCATGGACTCCCTTACCCGCTACGCCATGGCGCAGCGTGAGATCGCCCTGGCCATCGGCGAGCCGCCGGCGACCAAAGGCTATCCGCCTTCGGTCTTCGCCAAGCTGCCTGCGCTGGTGGAACGCGCGGGCAACGGCATCAGCGGCGGCGGCTCCATCACCGCTTTCTACACCGTGTTGACCGAGGGGGACGATCAGCAAGATCCGATCGCCGACTCGGCGCGCGCCATCCTCGATGGCCACGTGGTGCTGTCGCGGCGGCTGGCGGAGGCCGGCCACTACCCGGCGATCGACATCGAAGCGTCAATCAGCCGCGCCATGACGTCGCTGATCGACGAAGAGCATTACCGCCGGGTTCGCACCTTCAAACAGATGCTGGCCAGCTATCAACGCAACCGCGATCTGATCAGCGTCGGCGCCTACGCGGCGGGCAGCGATCCATTGCTGGACAAAGCGATGACGCTGTACCCGCAGATGGAAGCCTACCTGCAGCAGGGTATCTTCGAACGCAGCGGCTATGATGAAGCCTGTCAACAGCTGCAGCAGTTGATTGTTTAACGTCACCAGAGGCGCACAGCGATGAAATCACAATCCCCCCTGATTACCCTGCGCGATCTGGCGCAGGATGCGGTGGAGCAAGCCGCGCAACAGCTGGGTCAGGTGCGGCAGGCGCAGCAAGCGGCGGAGCAACAGCTGTCGATGCTGCTCAACTATCAGGACGAATACCGCCAGAAGCTGAATCATACGCTCTGCGACGGCATGGACAGCTCACGCTGGCAAAACTACCAGCAGTTTATCGGCACGCTGGAGCAGGCCATCGACCAGCACCGCCAGCAGCTGCTGCAGTGGGGGCAGAAAGTGGATCACGCGGTGAAGCAATGGCAAGACAAACAACAGCGGCTGAACGCTTTCGAAACCCTGCATACCCGCGCAATGAACGCGGAGCAGCAGCAGGAGAACAAACGGGATCAAAAATTGATGGATGAATTCGCTCAACGCAGCGCACAAAGGAATATCAACCCATGAATCTGAACGCCCTGCCCGGCCTGGCCTTACCCGGCGACGCCGGCGGTCTGACCGAACTGACCTCGGCGCTGGACGAAAGCCAGCTGTCGTCCGCTTTTGCCCAGCTGCTCGGCGCGCGTTTCGCGCCCGCCGCCGATGGCAAACCTCAGCCGGCCACGCTGAGCGCGGACGAGGAGCGCGCCCCGGCCCTGAGCCGCAACCAGCTCAATCAGCTGCTGGCCACCTTCGGCGAGCGCGGCGGCCTGTTGCCGAACCTGTCAGCCTCAGCCGACGCGCCTTCTTCTGAAGCCGTTGAAGGCGATGCGCCCGCCGCCGGCGATAAACCGGCGCAGCCGCCGATCGTCGCCGCCAAAGAGCTGGATGCCGCGACGCTGCAGGCGCTGTACGCCATGCTGCCGGCCGCGATCGTCGCTCAGGCGCAACCGGCCGAAGGCCAACGGTCGCTGCCGATGGAAAACGCTGACGAGGCCACTGCGCTGCAGCCCGGCAACGGCCTGCTGAACATCGCGGCGGCCGGTGATAACACCGCCGCGCGCTCGTCGGCGGCCTCCGCCCCGGCGGTGACGGGCGCGAAAGCGCCGGCTACCGATGGCGACAACGCTGCCGCGGCGCTCCCGCAGCCGACCAGCGGTGAACGCGCAAACGCCGCACAGCCGCTGCCGGCGAACGATGCGCAGCAGCAACCGACGCTCAATCACGCTGTCGCCCTGGCCGCCGCCAGCCCGACGCAAACGGCCGCTCCGGCCAGCGCGCTGGTGACTGCACCGCCGGCTCCGCAGCTCAACGCGCAGCTGGGCAGCCCGGAATGGCAGCAGGCGTTGAACCAACAGGTGCTGATGTTCCACCGCAACGGCCAGCAGAGCGCCGAGCTGCGCCTGCACCCGCAGGAACTGGGCGCCTTGCAGATCACGCTGAAACTGGACGACCAGCAGGCGCAGCTGCACATCGCCTCCGCGCACGGTCAGGTGCGTGCGGCGGTGGAAGCGGCGATGCCGCAGCTGCGGCACGCGCTGGCGGAGAGCGGTATCAACCTGGGGCAGAGCAGCGTGGGCGGCGAGTCCACCCCGCACTGGCAGCAGGCGCAACAGCAGGCTTCCAACGGCCAGGGCCGTTCCAGCTATGCTGAACATCATGGCGCTGACGGCGCAGCCGCCGAGGGCGTCAGCGCACCGGCGACGCTGCAGCGTATGGCCAGCGCGGTCAACGGCGTCGATATTTTCGCCTAAGTCGCCGCAAACGCCCAAGCTGGCACCCATTTGCGCGTCTATTCAGGCTATTGCACGCCACAATAGACGCGATAATACCTTTACATGTCATGCGTGCGGCTTTGCCGCGCGCTATGCCCGCCGCCTCGCCGGCCGCGGGTGGAACAACAGGAATTAGATTTCGCTATGTCTCAGAACTCCCTTCCGGCAGCACCGAAACGCCCCCTTCTGGTCATCCTGCTGGTGTTGATCAGCGTCGTCGCCTGTGGCGCCGCGGGCTACAGCTGGTGGCTGCTGCAACAGCATAAAAACGGCGCCGAACCGGCCGCAGCCAAACAGCAACCGCCGGCCGCGCCGGTGTTCATGCCGCTCGACACCTTTACCGTCAACCTGGTGACGCCGGACAACAACCCGGATCGCGTGCTGTACATCGGCCTCACGCTGCGTCTGCCGGACGAAAGTACCCGCCGCCAGCTGAACGATTTTCTGCCGGAAGTGCGCAGCCGTCTGCTGATGCTGCTCTCCCGTCAGGAAGCGAGCCAGCTGGCCAATGAACAAGGGAAGCAACAGTTGGTGGCGCAGATTAAGGACGTGCTCAGCCCGCCGCTGGTTAAGGGACAACCGAAGCAGGTGGTCAGCGACGTGCTGTTCACCGCCTTCATACTGCGGTAATCACTATGGGCGATAGCATTCTTTCACAGGCAGAGATCGACGCCTTGCTCAACGGCGACAGCGCGGGTGATGAACCCGAGGCGGTGGTCGGCAAAGAGAGCGAGGTCAAGCCTTACGATCCGAACACCCAGCGCCGCGTGGTGCGCGAGCGCCTGCACGCGCTGGAAATCATCAACGAACGTTTTGCCCGGCAGTTCCGCATGGGGTTGTTCAACCTGCTGCGCCGCAGCCCGGACATTACCGTCGGCCCTATCAAAATCCAGCCGTATCACGAGTTCGCCCGCAACCTGCCGGTGCCGACCAACCTGAACCTGGTGCATCTGAATCCGCTGCGCGGCACCGCCCTGTTCGTGTTCGCGCCGAGCCTGGTGTTCATCGCCGTCGATAACCTGTTCGGCGGCGACGGACGCTTCCCGACCAAGGTCGAAGGCCGCGAGTTCACCCCGACCGAACAGCGGGTGATCAAGCGCATGCTGCGCCTGGCGCTGGACGCCTACGGCGACGCCTGGAGCGCCATCTACAAGATCGACGTAGAGTACGTGCGCGCCGAAATGCAGGTGAAGTTCACCAACATCACCACCTCGCCGAACGACATCGTGGTCACCACGCCGTTCCAGGTGGAGATCGGCGCGCTGACCGGCGAGTTCAACATCTGCATTCCGTTCGCGATGATCGAACCGCTGCGCGAGCTGTTGACCAACCCGCCGCTGGAAAATTCGCGGCAGGAAGACAGCCACTGGCGCGAAACGCTGGTGAAGCAGGTGCAGCACTCCGAACTTACGCTTACCGCCAACTTCGTCGATATCCCGATGCGGCTGTCAAAAGTCCTGAAGCTGCAACCGGGCGATGTATTACCGATAGACAAGCCGGAACGCCTGATCGCCCATGTGGACGGCGTACCGGTTCTGACCAGCCAATACGGCACGTTAAACGGGCAATACGCCCTGCGTGTTGAACATTTGATTAACCCTATTTTGAATGCTCTGAGTGAGGAACAGCCCAATGAGTGATCCTAAGCAACCGTCTGGCGAAGGAAAGGAATCCGTGGACGATCTGTGGGCTGATGCGTTTAACGAGCAGCAGTCTTCAGAGAAATCCGGCGCGAGCACCGAAGGGGTGTTCAAGTCGCTGGAAGCTCAGGATGCGCTCGGCAGCCTGCAGGATATCGACCTGATCCTGGATATTCCGGTCAAGCTGACCGTGGAACTGGGGCGCACCAAGATGACCATCAAAGAGCTGCTGCGCCTGTCGCAAGGCTCGGTGGTGGCGCTGGACGGCCTGGCCGGCGAACCGCTGGATATCCTGATCAACGGTTACCTGATCGCACAAGGTGAAGTGGTGGTGGTGGCCGACAAGTTCGGCGTGCGCATCACCGACATCATCACCCCGTCCGAACGCATGCGTCGACTGAGCCGCTGATGACCGCCGCCGCGCCCGTTACCGTGCAAAGCACCCAACAACCCGCCGCGCCGGCCCTGCCGGCCGGTTCGGTGTTGATGCAGGTCAGCAGCGCGCTCGGCGGCATTCTGCTGCTGATCCTGCTGGCCGGTTGGCTGTTCCGTCGGCTGGGGTTCGCCCCGCAGGCGCGCAACAACAAACTGCTCAACCTGCGCGCCAGCTGCCAGGTCGGGCAGCGCGAACGCGTGGTGGTGGTGGAAATCGACGACACCTTGCTGGTCTTGGGCGTCACCGCCCAGCAGATCACCCCGCTGCACACCCTGCCCGCCCCGCCGAAAGACGAGGGCGAGACCAACGCGGCGACACCGGCGGACTTCCGCCAACTGATGCAAAAAGTACTGAAACGCCCGGAAAAATCGGCATGACCTCGACTCTTCATACCCTCGTCCGCCGCCCGGCGGTTTGGCTCCCTGCCGCCCTGCTGCTGATCAGCCCGGCGGCTTTTGCACAACTGCCGGGGCTGATCAGCCAGCCGCTGGCCAACGGCGGCCAAAGCTGGTCGCTGCCGGTGCAGACGCTGGTGCTGTTGACCTCGCTGACCTTCCTGCCGGCCATGCTGCTGATGATGACCAGCTTCACCCGCATCATCATCGTGCTCGGGCTGCTGCGCAACGCGCTGGGCACGCCGTCGGCGCCGCCGAACCAGGTGATGCTGGGGCTGGCGCTGTTCCTGACCTTCTTCATCATGTCGCCGGTGTTCGACAAGGTCTATCAGGACGC
The DNA here is from genome assembly GCF_049065515.1 of Serratia sp. SA088. Taxonomy (NCBI): domain Bacteria; kingdom Pseudomonadati; phylum Pseudomonadota; class Gammaproteobacteria; order Enterobacterales; family Yersiniaceae; genus Serratia; species Serratia sp. SA088. Next base: position 321,659 of record NZ_JBAKGW010000001.1, on the reverse strand, counting down.
CTACCTGCCGTTCAGCCAGGACAAAATCGGGCTGGAGGTCGCGCTGGATAAAGGCGCGCAGCCGCTGCGCGAGTTCATGCTGCGCCAAACGCGCGAAACCGATCTCGCGCTGTACGCCAGACTGGCCAATCAGCCGCCGCTGGCCGGCCCGGAAGCGGTGCCGATGCGCATCCTGCTGCCCGCCTACGTCACCAGCGAACTGAAAACCGCTTTCCAGATCGGCTTTACGGTGTTCATTCCGTTCCTGATCATCGACCTGGTGGTCGCCAGCGTGCTGATGGCGCTGGGGATGATGATGGTGCCGCCCGCCACCATCTCGCTGCCGTTCAAGCTGATGCTGTTCGTGCTGGTCGATGGCTGGCAGCTGCTGCTCGGCTCGCTGGCGCAGAGCTTCTATTCGTAACCCCTGACCGGAGAAAGCGAGATGACACCTGAATCGGTTATGGCGCTCGGCACCGAGGCGATGAAAGTGGCGCTGGCGCTGGCCGCCCCGCTGCTGCTGGCGGCGCTCATCAGCGGCCTGGTGGTCAGCCTGCTGCAGGCCGCCACCCAGATCAACGAAATGACGCTGTCGTTCATCCCCAAAATTCTGGCGGTAGTGGCCACCATCATCATCGCCGGCCCCTGGATGCTGAACCTGTTGCTGGACTACATGCGCACCCTGTTCAGCAACCTGCCTACCCTGATCGGCTGACCGTGCTCACTTTCGACAGCGCCCAGCTCACCGTCTGGCTCAGCCACTATTTTTGGCCGCTGCTGCGCATTCTGGCGCTGATCAGCACCGCGCCGATATTCAGCGAAAAGCAAATCAGCAAAAAGGTCAAAATCGGCCTTGGCGGGCTGATCGTCATCCTGATCGCGCCGACGCTGCCCGCCAGCAATATTCCCATCTTCTCCGCCGCCGGCCTGTGGCTGGCGATTCAGCAAATACTGATCGGCGTGGCGCTGGGGTTGACCATGCAGTTCGCCTTCGCGGCGGTGCGCCTGGCGGGCGAAGTGATCGGCATGCAGATGGGCCTGTCGTTCGCCACCTTCTTCGATCCCAGCGGCGGCCCGAACATGCCGGTGCTGGCGCGCCTGCTTAACCTGCTGGCGATGTTGCTGTTCCTCAGCTTCGACGGCCATCTGTGGCTGATTTCGCTGCTGGCTGACAGCTTCCATACCCTGCCTGTCCAAACGCAGCCGCTGAACGGCAACGGTTTCCTGGTGTTAACCCAGGTCGGCTCGCTGATCTTCATCAACGGCATGATGTTGGCGCTGCCGCTGATCTGCCTGCTGTTGACGCTCAACATGGCGCTCGGCCTGCTCAACCGCATGACGCCGCAGCTGTCGGTGTTCGTGATCGGCTTCCCGGTCACCATGACCTTCGGCATCATGACGCTGGGCATGATGATGCCGATGCTGGCGCCGTTCTGCGAACATCTGTTCGGCGAAGTGTTCGATCGACTGGCGGCGGTGATCGGCGGCATGACCTTCTGAGCCCCTGTGCGGCACCTTCCTTTCCCCCTCTTCCGCCTGAGACAAAATGGCAATAAAAACGCTTTCTTGGGACAAAAGCCTGAGAAACGGCTTTTATCCGGATTAAGGTTCAAATGTCTCCGGCGGCTTGAATAAATAAAACCCCGACTTAAAATAGACCCGGTAGAAAAAATATCGCCCGCACCCCGTCAGTCACCCGCGGCGATAATACAAACTTATTGGTTAGAGAAAAACAAAATAACGCAGCCACGCAGGGTTAAATGCGTGGTAGATAACTTACACCCTGAATAAATGCGTCTGGCAGCCTGCCGGCTGCAGGGCGCAGCATCGACCTTTGCTAACTACAGGAGCGAGATCATGATTAAAGCGAAAAGCAACCGCAAAGCACGCCGGTTATTCGGCATGGCCCACTGGAAAAGCAACAAATTTAAAGTTGCCATCAGCGAAACGGCCGCCGGTGAAAAATGGAAAGTGGTGAAGAAAAAGAAATAATCCCGTACGGTTTTTAGCAAAACATTCCGGGTTGCGCCCGTATCCGGCCTCTGCTGCGCCATTCGACGCTGCACCGGAACGGCAACCCGGCTCCTGCCGTAACCGGCATTGATCACCCGTCGGCAAGCCATGTCGACATCCTGTGCATTTCATTGTCAGGAATGAAATAATGCAGCACGTCGCCCTCGCTGCCACGCTAAATTTAAAGGTAATGCATTAATAATTTGCTTTACTCACATCTCTTATTTATTCACTGACAAGAAAAATAGATTTCCCACCTTATCCCCCCAGCGTTATATTGGAAGCAACCTTACAGACAGCACGCTGCAATCCTCACCCAAATATAATCGGTGTAAACATGAAGATAAAATTCCAGCTGAGTGATTTATTCATCAGCAGCATCGCCCTTTTGATCATGAGCACTATTTTAAATACGCTGGGTTTTTCCTGGGGATTATTTGTTCTTCCGCCTGGCGTCGATAGTTTCGTCATCATCCCGTTTACTTTATTTGGCTCATTGAAGTTGGCCGAGTGCCTCTATACGCCAATACGGTGGCTGTTCAATGAGAGCCGCAAGCCTCAAATCGAAAACAACGTCCCTAAAAATAACGCCAAGTCGCGTTAACAGGAGATCGACCTATGCTGAGAGAACTGACCAGAGAAGAAATGCAACGGATGGGCGGTGCCGGCGACGGCAATAACGGCGGCGATAGGGATCGCGGCGTGCCTTTCCGCTAAGGCTTAAGGTGAATGGGAACACGCAGACAAAAAAAGGCGCGTCGCTCAGTCAGTAGTGGGAGAACGAACGACGCGCCAAACGAGTGCGCCCGGTTTCAAGAAGCCTCCCTCCCCGCGGGGCGGAGAGGGCATTTTCTAAGCGCACTAAAGGGAAACCCGTCGCGGTCAGGCAACGGGGTATTGCTCTTAACGATTCATCTGGAACAACGACATGCCCTGCATATCGCTAAAGGTTTTATACGACGCCTGCAGCGCCGCCTGCTGCATGAAATAAGACGAGATAGACTCGGCCAGGTCGGCATCCGTCAGCGCGCTCATCTGGATCTGGTTGGTCATGTCACGCTCTTTGCCGATGCTGTCCAGTTGATCCATCTCCTGCAGCTGGCTGCCCAGCTCGGCGCGCACGCTCAGCACGTTGTTGTAGGAGTTGTCCAGGCCGCGGTTGGCTTTCGCCAGCGCATCGTTCACCTGCTGCTTGGTGGCCTCGTCGGCGCCCTGCAGCGGGATTTTCAGCGCATTCAACGCGATGTCGATGCTCTCGAAAATGTTGCTGACCGGCGCGCTGCCGTCCGGCTCTGGCTTCGGGTTGCTGGTCAACGACATGAACACCGCGTTGCCGGTATGGCCGATGGTCATGGTGCGGTTGGCGTCCACTTTCTGCTCTACCGTCTTGTCGCCCCCCTGATAGCTGACGGTGCCGCCGTTGTCGACAAACGGCGCCTTGTCGTTCACGTATCCGCCGAACATATAGCGGCCGTTGCCGTCGGTGCTGTTGGCCTGGTTCAGCAGCTGATCTTTCAGCCCCTGCAGCTGGGTGGCCAGCGACTGGCGGTCGTTATCGCTTTCGGTGCCGCCGGCGTTGACGATCAGCGCCTTCATGTCCGCGATGGTGGAGGTCGCTCCGGCCAAGACCGTTTCTTCCATCGACACGTTCTGACGAGCGAAGGTGCGCGCCAGCGTGTACTGGCTGTTTTCCGCCTGCGATTGCGACAACATCACCGCGCGCGACGCCGCCAGCGGATCGTCGGACGGGTTGATCACCCGCTTGCCCGAGGAAAGCTGCTCGGCCGCCTTCATGAACAGCGACTGGTTGCCCGTGATGCCGTTCATGTTCTGTTGGTACATCATGCTGGTGCTCATGCGCATGCTGTGGGTTCCTTACTCTGAGCGACCGGCGCCGTTATCGGCGCCGATTAACAATGAAATCAACGAATATTCAGCAGCGCGTCGAACAGCGAGCTGGCGGTCTGAATCACCTGCGCGTTGGCCATGTAGTACTGCTGGAAACGCAGCAGCTCGCCATACTCTTCGTCAAGGTTGACGCCGGACATCGACTGCTGTTGCGCGCCCAGCTGCGTGACGATCTTGGCCTGCGAGGTGGCGATGGCCTTGGCGGCAGCGGTCTGGTTGCCGACGCCGCTGACGATGCCGGCGTAAGCGCCGCTCAGGGTCGCCTTGCCGTCCACCAGGTTTTTGGTTTGCAGATCCAGCAGCTTCTTGGCGTTTTCGTTATCGCCGCGGCCGCTGTCGTCTTTACCGGCGGCGGCGATCTTGGACGAATCGGTGATGGCCACTTTCAGATTGCCCGCCACGTCGCTGACCGGCTTCACGGTGAAGCTGTCTTTGGCCTGCGCATTGCCGTCGATGCTCACTTCCAACCCGTCGAAGTTCAGCGTCGGCTTGCCGTCGGCGCTGGTGCCCGGCGTCGCGTTGACTTTTACGTTGTCCGGCAGGCGGCTGACCTGCCAGTTGCTGCCGTCGAACTCGACGCGATAATCGTTGGCCTTCACCTTGCCGGTATCGGTGTAAGAGACCGACAGCGACGCGTCGCCGGTGTTGCGGGTGTTATCCACCACCCGGCCGCCGCTGAAGCTGAAGAAGTCGCCGCCCGCGTCGCCGTTCAGATCGAAGCCGGCGCGATGCTGTTGGTTAAAGCTGTCCGCCATCGCCAGCGCCAACTGGCCCAGCTGATTGCGCACGCCGTCCAGCGTTTCGCTGCGGAATTTCAGCACGCCGCTCAGCGTGCCGCTGGTGATCTGGCCTTCCGGCACTTCGCTGGCGCCGTTGCCGCGGTTATAGCCGATGGTCAGACGGGAAGGATCGCTGCTGGAAGGCACGGCTTCCACCTGATAGGTGTTGCTGCCCTGCACCAGGGTCAAGCCGTTGGCGAAGGAGACGGTATAGGCGTCGCCGTCCTGTTGCGTGACCTGTACGCCCACCAGCTGGTTCAATTCGGTGACCAGCTGATCGCGCTGATCCAGCAACGCATTCGGCTCGCCGCCGGCGCTGCCGCGCAGGCGGGTGATCTCGTCGTTCAGTTTGGCGATCTGTTGGCCGTAGCTGTTGATCTGCTGCGCCGTATCGCTGATCTGTTGATTAACGCCGTTATCCATGTCGCGCAGGAATTTATCGGTGTTGTTGAACTGGTTCACCAGGCCGTTGGCCTTGCCCAGCACCGTCTGGCGCGCGGCGTCGTCACCGGCGTTGCTCACCAGGTTCTGCAGGTTGGTGAAGAAGTCCTGCATGTTGGTCGACAGCGGGTTGGTCTTGCTCGCCAACAGGTTGTCGATCTGCGAAATCTTCTCGTAATAGGCGTTTTGCGCCCCGAACGCGCTTTGTGCGCCGCGCAGCTGGTTGGTGATGAACTGGTTGTACTCGCGGTTGACGCTGGTGACGGTCACGCCGTTGCCGATAAAGCCGCTCATGGTGGCCATGCCGCCGTTCTGCGCCAGGATCGCGGTCTGGCGGTTGTAGCCCGCCACGTTGTAGTTGGAGATGTTGTTGCTGACGGTACTGAGCGCCACCTGAGCCGCATTCAGCCCGCTCATCGCGGTATTGATTAAGCTATTGGACATCGGAATTCCTTATGCTGCGGCGCCGGTGGCCCACAGGGTTCTTAATTGAGCTGCTGAGCCTGTTCGCTCAGCCTGTTTCGGTTATCGGCAAAAATGAGAAGAACTTGAGGAAAAAAAGCGGCAATGCGGTCAGCATCCAGCCAGCCTCCATTGCCGCCGATCCCCTAACTCATTGGCGCCGCTGCGGCGTCAAGAATGACGGGGATTTAGAACAAATCTTTCAGATCGTGGGTGTAAGCTTTCACCGCCTGCTCCCCGGCGTTCTTCATCTGCTGAATCACGCTGACCAACTTGCTGGCGTACTGGGGATCGGTGGCATAGCCGGCGCGCTGCAGCGCATGCGCCGCCTGTTCCGGGCTGCGCGCGGCGGCCACGTCGGCGTAGCGCGGGTTGTTGGTCAGCAGTTTGACGTAATCGGCGATCGCTTCGACGTACGAGCCGTAGACGCGGAACTTCGCCTTCACCTTCTTCGCCGCGCCCTGTTCGAACTCGGTGGTGGTGATCTCCGTCACCGGCCCGTTCCAGCTGCCGCCGGCCTTGATGCCGAACAGGTTGTAGCTCGGCGTGCCGTCTGAGGTCGGGATCTCGCGCTGCCCCCAGCCGGACTCCAGCGCCGCCTGCGCGACGATCAGCTGATGCGGAATGCCGCTCTGCTGGCTGGCGACCTTCGCCGGTATCGACAGGCGCGCGACGAAGTTGCCGTTGTTGAGCGACAGCGGCGCGGCGGCCGGCGGGGCTTTCGGCATCGCCCGGCGCACCATCTGCTCCAGCGCCTGGTTCGGCAGCGTTTGCAGCACCTCGTTGTCCAGCGCCATCGGCGACAGGCCCGCCGTTTCGCTCGGCACCGCGTTGGCGTTGCTCATCTGCTTGACCATCATGTCGGCCAGCCCCAGCCCTTTTTGCGACATCTGCTGGGCGATTTGCTGGTCATACATCGAGGTATAGAGCCGCGTTTGATCGCTGCTCAATACCCCGTCCTGCGGCAAGGCGGAACGCATGCTTTTCAGCATCATCTGCACGAACATGCCTTCTACCTGCTGGGCCACCTGCTTGAGGTTGCCCTGCGGGTCGGCCGCCGCGTCGCGCTTCAGGCCGTTCAGCGCCTGGGCGTCATAGGCCGCGCCCGACATCGCCATCAGATCGCCGGCCATCAGATGATTTCCAGCTTGGCGCGCAGGCAGCCGGCGCTCTGCATCGCCTGCAGGATCGACATCAGATCGATCGGCGTGGCACCCAGCGCATTCAGCGCGCGGATCACATTGTTCAGGTTGGCGCTGGCGTTCACCTTCTGCAGCGATCCGCCCTGCTGTTGCACCGAGATCTGGGTGTTTGGCGTCACCACCGTCTGGCCGCCGCCGAACGGGGTCGTTGGCTGGCTGACGGTGTTCTGCCGATCGACCACCACCGACAGGTTGCCCTGGGCGACGGCGCAAGAGTCGAGGATCACATCGCGGTTCATCACCACCGACCCGGTGCGCGAGTTGATGATCACCTTGGCGTCCATCGCGCCGACGTTGACGGTGATGTTTTGAATCTCCGCCAGGAAGCGCACCTGAGAGCTGTTGCCCTGCGGCACCAGCACCTGAATGGTGCGGGCGTCGAGCGGCGTCGCGGTGCCGCCGCCGCGTTGGCGGTTGATGGCGTCGCTGATCTGCTGCGCCAGCGTGAAATCCTCGTCGTTCAGCTGCAGGTTGAGCACCCCGCCGCTGCCGAAGGTGGTCGGCAACTCGCGTTCGATGGTGGCGCCGTTGCTGATGCGCCCGCCCGCCAACTGGTTGACCTGCACGCTGCTGCCGCCGGCCGCCGCGCCCGCGCCGCCCACCAGCACGTTGCCCTGCGCCAGCGCATAAACCTGGTTATCCACGCCTTTGAGCGGCGTCATCAGCAGGGTGCCGCCACGCAGGCTCTTGGCGTTGCCCATCGAAGAAACCACCACGTCGATATTCTGCCCGGCGCGCGAGAACGGCGGCAGTTTGGCGGTCACCATCACCGCCGCCACGTTTTTCAGCTGCATGTTGGTGCCCGGCGGCACGGTGATGCCCAGCTGCGACAGCATATTGCTCAGGCTTTGGGTGGTGAACGGCGTCTGCATGGTCTGGTCGCCGGAGCCGTCCAACCCCACCACCAGGCCGTAGCCGATCAGGGCGTTGTCTCGCACGCCCTGCACCGTCACCAGATCGCGGATGCGCTCCGCCGCCGCCGGCAAGCACACCAGCCCGACGAACAGCGCGATAAACCATTTTTTCAGCATCAGTCAATCCTTAGAACGGTGAAACATTTAAGAAGAAGCGCTGCAGCCAGCCCATGGTCTGCGCTTCGTTGATATAGCCATTGCCGACGTATTCGATACGCGCGTCCGCCACCTGCGTCGAGGTCACCGAGTTGTTGCCGCTGATGGTGCGCGGGTTGACGACGCCGGAGAAGCGGATGAATTCGGTGCCCTGGTTGATGGCGATCTGCTTTTCCCCCACCACGTGCAGGTTGCCGTTGGCCAGTACCTGGTTGACCGTCACCGTAATGGTGCCGTTGAAGGTGTTGTTGGCGTTGGCGCCGCCCTTGCCGCCGAAGGTGCTGTCGCCGGAAATGTCCATATCGGCGCGCGCATTGCCCAACAGGCCGTCGAGGTAACGCGGCGAGGTGGCGACGCCGAACTTGCTGGCGCCGTTGCGGCTGGCGTTGGCGGAGGAGCTCTTGCTGGCGCTGACGTTTTCCTGCAGCACGATGGTCAGGGTGTCGCCGACGTTGCGCGGACGGCGGTCTTCGAACAGCGGCTGATAGCCGTAGTTCATCGGCTGCACCGTCTGGAAGATCGAGCCGTTCGGCATCGGCGCGCTGGCCGGCGCGGGCTGCGCCGTGGTCGCGCCGTCCACCAGCGGTTTATGCGGAATATAAGCGCAGCCGCTCAGCGTCAGCATCACCATTCCCGCCAGCCAGCGTTGTCCCTGCCGCGGCAGGATTGCCATCGAATATGTGGTTACCACGGGTATCGCCTTTGTTTCACGAAAGAGAATGACGGGCGCGACATGCCGGGCCCGTCAAGGACAGATTACAGTTGCGTCAGCTTTTGCAGCATCTGATCGGAGGTCGATACCGCTTTGCTGTTGATCTCATAAGCGCGCTGAGTCTGGATCATGTTGACCAGCTCCTCCGCCACGTTGACGTTGGAGGTCTCCACGTAGCCCTGATACAGCAGACCGGCGCCGTTCAGCCCCGGCGTGCTCTCGTTCGGCGCGCCCGAGCTTTCGGTTTCCTGATACAGATTCTCGCCCACGCTCTCCAGACCGCTGTCGTTGACAAAGGTCGTCAGCGTCAGTTGGCCCACCTGCTGAGCGGCGGTCTGCCCTTGCTGGGTAACGCTGACGATACCGTCGCGGCCGACGGTGATGGACAGCGCGTTCGCCGGAATGGTGATCGCCGGCTGCACCTGGAAACCGCTGGAGGTGACCAGCTGGCCGTTCTGATCGATCTGGAACGACCCGTCGCGGGTGTAGGCCTGGGTGCCGTCCGGCAGCATCACCTGGAAGAAACCCTGCCCCTTGATGGCGACGTCTTTGCTGTTGTTGGTCTGCGACAGGTTGCCCTGGCTGTGCAGGCGCTCGGTCGCCACCGGACGCACGCCGGTGCCGATCTGCAGACCGGAAGGCAGCGTAGTCTGCTCGGAGGACTGCGCGCCCGGCTGACGCATGGTCTGGTACAGCAGATCTTCAAATACCGCACGCTGGCGCTTGAAGCCGTTGGTGCTGACGTTCGCCAGGTTGTTGGCGATCACGTCCATGTTGGTCTGCTGCGCGTCCAGACCGGTTTTGGCAATCCATAAGGATGGAATCATCGGTTATTTCCTTGCTGCTTAGCTCACTGAGAGCAGTGAGTTGGCACGCTGTTCGTTTTCATCCACGCTGTGGATGACCTTCATTTGCATTTCAAAACGGCGGGCGTTGGCGATCATGTCGACCATGGTCTCCATCGGCTTGACGTTGCTGCCTTCCAGCACCCCGGGCATCACCCGCACCTGCGGATCGTTTTGCAACTGATTGCCGCGCAGCTGTTGGGTTTCCGGCGTCAGGCGGAACAGCCCGTCGTCACCGCGCATCACTTCGCGCGCGTCGGCTTTCACCAGCTTCAGGCGGCCAATCTGCGCGATGGTGTTCGGCGGATCGCCGGCGTTCAGCGCCGAAATGGTGCCGTCGGCCGCGATGGTGATCTCCGCCGACGGCGGCACCTCGATCGGCCCGCCGTCGCCCATCAGCGGCATCCCCTGCACCGTCAACTGCCCGGTGGAGGAGATCTGAATGTTGCCGTTGCGGGTGTAAGCTTCACCGCCGCCCGGCAGGCTCACCGCCAAAAAACCATCCTGCTGCAGCGCCACGTCCAGCGGGCGCGCCGTGTAGTTCAGCGCGCCCTGGCTCATGTCGGCGCCCGGCGTCGAGGCAGTCACCAAGGTGCGGGTCGCCAGGCTCGGACCGTCGACCGGCACCGCGCGCAACGCGGCGAGCTGGGCGCGAAAGCCCGGCGTCGACGCGTTGGCCAGGTTGTTGGCGGTAATGGACTGCTGCTCCAGCGTTTGGCGCGCCGCGCCCATCGCGGTATAAATCGCGTGATCCATAACTCGATCCTATTAGCGCAGGCTAACCAGCGTCTGCAGGATGGAGTCCTGCGTCTTGATGGTCTGGGCGTTGGACTGGTAGTTACGCTGTGCGACGATCATGTTCACCAGCTCCTGGCTCAGATCGACGTTGGAAGATTCCAGCGCGCCGCTGGTCAGCTTGCCGAAGCCGCCGCCGCCCGACAGACCGACGCGCGGCTGGCCGGACGCGCCGGTTTCCTGCCAAACGTTATCACCCTGCGACGCCAGCCCTTCCGGGTTGGAGAAGTTGGCCATGACGATCTGGCCAAGCACCTGGGTCTGCTGGTTGGAGTAGATCCCAACGACGGTGCCGTCGTTGTTGATTTGGAAGTTGGTGTATTCACCGGCGGCATAGCCGTCCTGCGCCACTTTGCTCACCGAGTCGCTGCCCACGTTCTGCTGCATGCTGCCGGCGAAGCTCAGGGTGAAGTTTTGCGCCGGCGCGCCGTCTTTGGCGGTCATCGGGATCACCATGCTGAACTCGCCCGGCGCGCCGTTGGTGCTGGTGGTTTTCACCAGGTTGCCGCTGGTGCTGAACTCCATGGTGCCGGCGTCAACCGGCGCGGCGCTGCCGTCCTGGGTGTAGACCTGCCACTTGTTGTCTTCGGTCTTCACAAAGTAAGCATTGATGTTGTGCGCGTTACCCAGCGAGTCGTAGGCGGTGATGGTGTTGACGTAGTTGTAGCTGTCCTGCTTGGTCGGATCGAACGTCTTGTTCTCCGGCACTTTATGGGTGGACTTCAGGTTAGTCACCATCTCGCCGGAGGTGGACGCCTTGGCGTTCATCATGCCTTCAGGAATGCTCAGCGGCACCGGGTTGGCGCCCTGCTGGATGGTCGGCGGGGAACCGGCCGCCGGATAGCCGGTCAGCTGCAGGCCCTGCATGTTGGTCAGGTTGCGGTTCTCGTCAAGCTTGAACTGGCCGTTGCGGGTATAGAAGATGCCGCCGTCTTTATCCTGCATGCGGAAAAAACCGTTGCCGTTGATGGCCACATCCAGCGCGCGGCTGGTGCCGGTGGTGGTGCCGCCCTTGAAGTTCTGGGTGATGCCGGACACTTTGACGCCCAGCCCGACCTGCGAACCGGCGAACATGTCGGCAAAGGAGACGCTGCCGGATTTGAAGCCCGCGGTCGCGGAGTTGGCGATGTTGTTACCGATCACGTCCAGGTTGGTTGCTGCCGCGTTCAAGCCGCTGACTGCCTGAGAAAAGGCCATATTATTCTCCGAATAGTGGTCAGGCTATCGTCCGATTGAGCCTGATGCTTAGGGTTATAAGATCTGTCGCACGTCTTCCAGGGTGGCGTTGCCCGCCAGGCCGAGATCCAGCTTGGCGCCGTTGCCGTCGCGGATCACGCCGTTCACCAGGCCGAAATGCAGGCTGCGCGCCACCAGTTGCTCGCCGTTGCCTTTGGCGTTGACGGCCACTTTGTAGGCGCCGTCGGGCGCGGTGGTGCCATCATCCAGCGATCCATCCCAGGTGAAGGCGTGCACGCCGGCGGTCAGGCCGCCAATTTCAATGGTGCGCACCACCTGCCCGCTGGCGTTGGTAATGGTGGCGGTCACCTGATCGGCTGCGCGCTCCAGTTCCACGCCGAACGGCGTGGTGCTGACCTTGCCGTCCTTGCTGCCGACCAGAATATTGTTGCCCGGCACCATCACGCCGTGACCGATCAGCGCAGTGGCCTGCAGCGACTGGTTGCTGTTGATCTGGCCGGAGATCGACCCCAGCGTGGTGTTGAGTTTTTCGATGCCCTGAACGGTGTTGATCTGCGCCAGCTGCGACGTCAGCTCGTTGTTCTGCATCGGGTTGGTCGGATCCTGGTTTTTCAACTGCGCGACCAGCAGCGTCAGGAAGCTGTTGTGCAGATCCTGGCTGTTGGTGGTCTTGCTGTTGTTACCGATGACGGTGTTGTCCAACGACTCGTTGGTGGTTGCGGCGATAGCCATGGAAATCTCCGGTTACTGACCCAGCGTCAGGGTTTTCATCATCATCGACTTGGTGGTGTTGAGCACCTCGACGTTGGCCTGGTAGCTGCGGGAAGCGGAGATGGTGTTGACCATTTCCCCCACCACGTCGACGTTCGGCATGCGCACATACCCCTTGGCGTCCGCCAGCGGGTTGCCCGGCTGATACACCAGGCGCTCGGGCGCCGGATCGTCCACCACCTGGGCGACGCGCACGCCGCCGGTCGGCTGCCCTGGCGCCGCCGCGACCTGGAACACCACCTGCTTGGCGCGGTAAGGTTCACCGTCCGGGCCGGTCACGCTGTCGGCGTTGGCCATGTTGCTGGCGCTGACGTTCATGCGCTGGGATTGCGCCGATAACGCCGAGCCGGAGATATCAAAAATATTCAGTAAAGACATGCGCCTTATCCTTGTTGCAGCACGGACATCATCCCTTTGATCTGCCCGTTGAGCAGCGTCAGGTCGGTCTGATATTTCAGGCTGTTATCGGCAAAGTTGGTGCGTTCGCGATCCATGTCCACCGTGTTGCCGTCCATCGACGGCTGGTCCGGCACCCGGAACAGCAGATCAAGCTGTGGCGGCTGCAGGGTCTGCGCCGGGATGTGGCGCGCCGCCGTCAGGTTCAGCGCCATGCCGTTGCCGTTGACGCGCCCTTGTTCCAGCACCTTGTTCAATTGGCTGGCGAAATCGATATCCCGCGCCTGATAACCCGGCGTGTCTGCGTTGGCGATGTTGGCGGCCAGAATTTCCTGCCGCTGGGCGCGCAAGTTCAGCGCTTCTTGGCCAAAGCGCAGAGCCGCGTCCAGTTTGTCGAGCATGCTCCCTCCGCGAGGTTAGAATTTGGAGTCGACAGCATAAACGCCCCCTGCGCCACCCTATCGCGGGAATAAACGCAAAATGGGGCGCTATTTATCTGCTTAGCCTGCGCGCGCTGCGGGTACACTTACGCGTATCCCGATGAAGCTTGAGAAGATGACGATGAAAGGTAAAATGCTGCTGCTTATCGGCCTGCTGTGCAGTCTGAACGCGCGCGCCGACGATCTGGCGACGCAAATCGAAAGCTTCATCCAAGGCAAGTTCAGCGGCGAACCGGTACAGGTAAAAGTGCGGGTGCGCACGCCGCCGAACCAATGGCCCGCTTGCGAACTGCCGCAGCTGTCGCTGTCGCCCAACGCGCGGATCGGCGGCAACGTCAGCATTTCGGCGCGCTGTGGCCAGGAGCGGCGTTTTATCCAGACGCAGGTGCAGGTGTTCGGCCGCTATCTCGTTTCGGCGCGCGGCATCAGCGCCGGCAGCCGGTTGACGGCGGCGGATCTGACGTTGAAACAGGGCCGGCTCGATACCCTGCCGCCGCGCGCGCTGACCGAAGCGGGCAAAGCGTTAGGCGCCGTCAGCCTGCGCAACATCAGCCCCGGTCAGCCGCTGACCCTCGCCATGCTGCGCCGCGCCTGGATTATCAAGGCTGGGCAACCGGTGCAGGTCAACGCACAGGGCGAAGGATTCAGCATCAGCGGTGCGGGTAAGGCGATGAACAACGCCGCCGCCGAAGACAGCGTGCGGGTACGCATGGCCTCCGGGCAGATCGTCAGCGGCGTGGTCGGGGACGACGGCGCGATCCGCATTACGTTATAAAAAAGTAAAGGTTCCGCCAACCTTGCCGATAAGACAAAGCAAGCAGCATTTTATTGGCCACCAGGGCCGCAACACTTTCATTGCAGCGTCGTCGCCCGCAAGCGGTCACGGCGTAAACGGAGATGGACCATGAGTATCGATCGCACCCAGCGGTTACAGCCGGTTTCCACTGTGCAACCGCGTGAAACCCCGGCCGACAACCCGCTCCAACCGCGCAAGGCCGCCGTGGCAGAAACCGCCGTCAGCGGCACGCAGGTCAAACTGAGCGAGGCGCAGGCGCGCCTTATGCAGCCGGGCACCCAGGATATCGATATGGGTCGGGTCGAGGCCATCAAACAGGCGATCCGCAACGGTGAACTGAAGATGGACGCCGGCAAAATCGCCGATGCGCTGCTGCAAGACGCGCAGAGCGATGTTCAATGGATCGCCGGACGCGACTGACAGCGCGCGGCGAGTAGCGGTAAAGGATAAGTCATTACTATGGAAAAGCTGGCACAACTGCTGGATAAACTGTTGGAGACGCTGCAGGCGCTCAATGGCGTGCTGGAGGAAGAGCACGACTTGCTGTGCTCCGGCCAGTTGCCGGGCGTGGCCTTGCAGCGCGTCACCGATGCCAAAAGCCAACTGCTGGCGACGGTCGCTTATCTCGAGCAACAGCGCCTGGGGCAGGAAAAAACCTGCGGGCAACGCGCCCCCTATGCCAGCCAAGCGCCCCTGGCCGATCGTTGGCAGCGCGTTCAATTGCTGAGCCAAACGCTGCGCGAAAAGAATCAGCATAACGGTCTGCTGCTCAATCAGCAGATCGACCATAACGCTCAGGCGCTGGCCATCCTCAGCAAAAACAACAAATCGCTGTATGGCCCGGACGGCCAGTCGCACGCCGGCAGCCTGCTCGGCAGAAAAATCGGCGTCTGACCTGACTCATTTGCCCGGTGAGCCTATCACCGGGCATGCGTTAACCGGCTTCTGCGCATCCCGTCGCATTTTCTCCCTATCACTCTTTGAATTCACTTAAGGCTTTGCGTCAGGCTGCGCATGGCGTGAATTTGGCTGTTTCTTTCCCTTTGGCCGCTTGTCACCCTGTGGTTATTTTTAAACCACTTGAAATATACCCTTAACGGGTATAGATTCGCAGGGAGAGCGAATGGCCGACATTTATCTCACCAAAACCTTTCAGGGTTTTGCCGCACGCGAGCGCATTAGCGACGCCACGATAGTGAAAGCGGCGCGAGAGATGCAACATCAGCTGTACGATGCCAATCTTGGCGGTTGCGTATACAAAAAGCGCATCGCTCGGGCTGGTGCGGGCAAACGTGGCGGCTATCGGGTACTGATCGTTTTTCGCGATGAAGACCGCCTGTTTTTTATGCGCGGCTTTGCCAAAAGTGAGAGAGAAAACATCAGTGCGGATGAGTTACAGGGATTGAAACATCTGGCTGCGCTGTATCTGGATTATTCGCCATTCAGACTCTACCAGCTGGTCAACAACAAGGAATTACGGAGGCTAAGCGATGAGTAAAATTCTTGCCGAGATCCACCAGGAAGTTCAGGGCCTGCATCGCGCCGGTTTCGTCGATGACGTGACCATGCGCACCTTCGACATGCTGTGCCTGCGGCCGGTGAAACAGTTCGGGCCGGCCGAGATCCGCGCGCTGCGCGAACGGGAAAACGTCAGTCAGCCGGTGTTTGCGCTGTATCTCAACGTCAGCAAAAAAGCGGTGCAAAAATGGGAGCGCGGCGAAGCGCAACCGAACTCCGCCGCGATGAAACTGCTGACGCTGGTGGAACGCAACGGCCTGCAAATTCTGGCCTGATGTTACTGATAATTGACGATCACCTGATTGCCAATCACCCGCAGCGGCGGATTCAGCCCGCCTTGCGACTGCACGTAATAGACAAAGCGCAATTCCGCATTGGCCGGTTCGCCCTGCAGACCGTTGCTGCTGCCGCTGCCGCCGCCCAGTGGAATGCAGCGGTTTACCGTGCAGAGCTGGGCCTGCAGCCCCACTGGCTCCGGCCCCAGCAAACGGTAGCGCCAGCTGACGCTGGTGATGCGCGCATGGGCATCCGGCAGCGCGTTCGGCGGCCGCAAAGCGGCGGATTCATCGCGCATCCCGCCCTGTTCCAGCGTGACCCCCGCCCCTTCAGCCACCCAGGAGCCGGACACCGCGCCGGCGGCGAGCGGAGCCAGCAAACAAAATACGAACAGACAGCGTTTCATCAGGCCGCTCCGATGGTCGAGGTCATGCGAATCTGGCGATCGTCGTTGATCTCCAGGTTGGACAGCACCACGATCTGCGGCAGGCTGCGGCGCAGGAAGCGCGCCAGCAAGGCCCGCAGCGCATGGTTGACCAGCAGCACCGGCGGCGCGCTGAGCATTTCTTGCCGCTGCAACGCCTGGCGCGCCTGATCCAACAGACGATCGGCCAGCCCCGGCTCCAGACCGCCGCCGCCCTGCAACGCCTGCAGCAACAGACGCTCCAACTGGGTATCCAAGCCGATAACCTGAATCTCGCCGTTGCCCGGGAACCACTGCTGCGTGATCGCCCTGCCCAGCGCCACTCGCACCACGGTGGTCAATTCATAAGGATCGCTCTGCGCCGGGGCATGTTCCGCCAGCGTTTCGACGATGGTGCGCATATCGCGAATGGACACGCGCTCGGCCAGCAGATTTTGCAGCACCTTGTGCAGCGTCGTCAGCGACACCACGCCCGGCACGAAGTCTTCGGTCAGCTTCGGCATCTCCTGCGACACGCGATCCAACAGCTGTTGGGTCTCCTGGCGGCCGAACAGCTCGCTGGCGAACTGGCCAATCAGGTGATTGAGGTGCGTCGCCACCACGGTGCTGGCTTCCACCACGGTATAGCCCTGGATCTGCGCCTGTTCGCGCAAGGCGCTGTCGATCCACACCGCTTCCAGCCCAAAGGCCGGATCGACGGTTTTATCACCCGCCAGATCGCCTACGGCATTGCCGGGGTTGATCGCCAGCCAGCGGCCCGGCTGCGCTTCACCGCTGCCGATCTCGACGCCTTTCATCAGGATGCGGTAGCTGGCGGGCGGCAGTTCCAGGTTGTCGCGAATGTGCACCACCGGCGGCAGATAGCCCATGTCCTGGGCGAATTTCTTGCGGATACCGCGGATACGGCCCAGCAGTTCGCCGTTCTGCTGAAAATCGACCATCGGAATCAGCCGGTAGCCCACCTCCATCCCCAGCGGATCTTCCAACTGCACGTCGGCCCAGCTGGCTTCGGCGGCCTGCGGATTCTCCGGCATCACCGGATCTTCCACCGTTTTCGGCGCCTGTTGTTCACGGCCGCGCAGCCACCAGGCCAGGCCCAGCAAAGCGGCGGTAAACAGCAGGAACACCAGGTTCGGCATGCCCGGCACCAGGCCCAACAGCCCCAGCACCCCGGCGCTCAGCAGCATCACGCGCGGATTGTTGAACAGCTGGCCCACCATCTGCTCGCCGACGTCCTGATCGGTCGCAACGCGGGTGACGATGACGCCGGCGGCGGTGGAGATCACCAACGCCGGGATCTGCGCCACCAGGCCGTCACCGATGGTCAGCAGCGTATAGCTTTCCGCCGCCGCCCCCAGCTCCATGCCATGTTGCACCACGCCGACCAACAGGCCGCCGACTACGTTCAGCACCATGATCATCAGGCCGGCGATGGCGTCGCCGCGCACGAATTTACTGGCGCCGTCCATCGAGCCGTAAAAGTCGGCCTCCTGGGTCACTTCGGCGCGGCGTTTCTTCGCTTCGTCTTCACCGATCAGGCCGGCGTTCAGATCGGCGTCGATCGCCATCTGTTTACCCGGCATGCCGTCCAGCACGAAGCGCGCGCCCACTTCGGCGATACGCCCCGCCCCCTTGGTGATCACCATGAAGTTAATCAGCACCAGGATGATGAACACCACGATGCCGATGGCGAAGTTGCCCCCCACCAGGAAGTGGCCGAAGGCTTCCACCACGCGGCCGGCGGCGGCGGAGCCGGTGTGCCCTTCCAGCAAGATGATGCGCGTCGACGCGACGTTGAGCGATAAACGCAGCAATGTGGAGAACAGCAGGATGGTCGGGAAGGCGGCGAATTCGAGCGTGCGCTGGGTGAACATCGCCACCAGCAGCACCATGATCGACAGCGCGATGTTGAAGGTAAACAGCAGGTCGAGGATAAACGCCGGCAACGGCAACACCATCATCGACAGGATCAGCAGGATCAGCACCGGGCCGGCCAGCACCTGCCACTGCGTATCTTTAAAATTGCCCGGCAAACGAAGCAGGGAGGCCAAATTAGCCATCAGAGTCACTCTCTTTTGCAAAATCCAGTGCTTCCGGCACCGGTAAACGTTCAGGTTTTTTCGGGATCAGGCCGCCCTCACGCCGCCAGCGGCGCAGCTGGTACACCCAGGCCAGCACCTCGGCGACCGCGGCATACAGGGTGGCCGGAATATGCTGGCCGATCTCGCTGTGCCGATACAGCGCGCGCGCCAGCGGCGGCGCCTCCAGCATCGGGATGCGGTGTTCCGCGCCAAGTTCGCGAATGCGCAAGGCGATTTCGCCAGCCCCTTTGGCCAGCACTTTCGGCGCACTCATTTTTTTGTCGTTGTACTGCAATGCGACGGCGTAGTGCGTCGGGTTGGTGACGATCACGTCCGCCTTGGGCACGTCGGCCATCATGCGGCGCCGGGCGATCGCCCGCTGCTGCTGACGAATGCGTCCCTTGACGTGCGGGTCCCCTTCCTGGTCTTTGAACTCGTCGCGAATATCCTGCTTGGTCATCTTCAGCTTCTTGAAGTGACTCCACAGCTGATAAAACACGTCGAACGCCACCATCGGCGTCAACCCCAGCACCACCAGAAAACCGCAGAACAGAATCATCTGCAGCGCGTTGCCCAGCGCATCGAGCGGCTGCTGGGTCATCAGATGCAGCATCGCCGCCCAGTTGTGCCACAGATAGAGGCCAGTCACCCAACCGACCAGCGTCGCTTTCAGGATCCCTTTCAGCAGCTCGGCCAGCACCTGGCTGGAAAAGATGCGCTTCAACCCGGATAGCGGGTTCAGCCGCTTCAAATCGAACTTGATCGACTTGCCGCTGAACAAAATGCCCCCCAGCAACATCGGCGCGGCGAGCGCCACCACCACCAGCCCCGCCATGATCGGCAGCAGCGCCAGCACCGCCTGGCGCAGCAACATGCCCAATTGGCGCAGCATCTGTTTATCGTTGCTGACCATGCCGTGATCGAAGTTCAGACCTTGCGTGAGCATCGCCGCCAGCTGTTGCGCCATGTTGCTGCCGGACATCAGGATAATCGCCAGGCCCGAGAGCAGCATCAGTACCGAGGTCAGCTCGCGCGAGCGCGGGATCTGGCCGTCTTCACGCGCCTTTTCCAGCCTGTGGGGCGTGGGGGCCTCGCTTTTTTCCAGATCGCTGTCTTCAGCCACGAAACGCCGTTCCTGTGTCGGGAGGGTAAAGAATGGCGGTCAGCATGCCAAAAAATTGGCGATGTCATTGGGGGAACAACGGGGAAAAAGGCGGGTTATTTAGGGGATGAGGCAATCAAGGGGGAGACGTTACAGCCAATTTTCCAGCCGTAAGCCATCAACGCGCTCAAATTCGCGTCGGTTATTGGTCACCAGAATCAATCCTTCGCTGCGCGCATGCCCGGCGATATGCAGATCGTTTACGCCAATAGGCGTTCCCTGACGTTCCAGCGCAGCCCGAATGTTGCCGTAGTGCGAAGCCGCTTTGGCGCCGTAATCGAGAATGTCCAATCGGGAGACAAAATCCTCAACCACTCTGGCGTTAACCGCCGGACGCGCGCTTTTCTCCACTCCGTGAACCAATTCGCCATAGGTGACCGACGAAATGACCATTTTGCCCGCATAGCGATTGAACGCCTCCAGCATTTCCAGCGGCCGGCGCTTGATGACATAGATAACAATGTTGGTGTCCAGCATATGGCTGAACATCAAAGTTCTTCCCGCTCGCGCTGGTGTTGCCCGGCACGTTCATCGAGGAAGTCATCGCTCACCTCATTTTCCGCACAGAAGAAACTGTCCCAGGTATTCTCCACCGGCGCAAGAATGCGCTCTTTGCCCACTACGCGGACGGTCACTTTAGAAACGGTATCGGGGAAACGCACCTCTGCAGGCAAGCGCACGGCCTGCGTCCGATTATTGGTAAAGACAGAACCTAACGTCATGGCGACCTCCTTTAACTGGAGTACAAATTATAATCGCCACAGTGTATATAGCAACGCTATATACACCAATCTTTGCGCGACGCTGCGCAACTTTCGGGGCGCGCCGTCGCGCGCCCCGAAAGGCCTCAGAAACCGAGGCTGTCGAGCAGATCGTCGACCTGCGCCTGATTGGCGATCACGCCGACGCCGTTCTGGTCGAGCTGCGGGCCGTTCAGCAGGCTGTCGTTCGGCCGTTTTTCCTTCACCGGCTGCTCCGGCATGTTTTCCATCAGCACCATCAGCAGCTGCTTTTCGATCTCCTGCACCACGTCCATCATGCGCTTGATCACCTGACCGGTCAGATCCTGGAAGTCCTGCGCCATCA
This sequence comes from Serratia sp. SA088, assembly GCF_049065515.1. NCBI lineage: Bacteria > Pseudomonadati > Pseudomonadota > Gammaproteobacteria > Enterobacterales > Yersiniaceae > Serratia > Serratia sp. SA088. Next base: position 301,306 of record NZ_JBAKGW010000001.1, on the reverse strand, counting down.
TGATCTCCAGCAGCTGGGCGTTGGTGAAAGCCGTATGGCCCGGCACCTGATCCAGATACTGGCGCGTGTCATTGACCAGAGAACGCGCGTCGTCCAGTTCGATGGGATTGGCGAACCACTCGTCCCAGCGCCCTTTCAACGCGTTGGCGCCGGATTCCAGCTCCGCCTGGCGCGGTTGCGCCGCCTCCACGCAGTTCAACGCCCGTTCCGCCGCCTGCGCCGTCATGGTTACGACATAGTCAAGACGGTCGCGCGCATCCGGGATCGCCTCTGCCGCCTGGGCGATCGCCTGATCGAGCCCCAGTTCGCGCATGCTGTCGCGCAGCATTCGGGTCAGTTGGCCGATGCGGGAGATGATCTCTCCCGCGGTCGCTGCATCGCTGGCAGGCATTGGAATGTCTCTCATCGCCCTCTCCTTACATGCCCAATTTTTCAAAAATCTTGTTGAGCTTTTCTTCCAGCGTCGCCGCCGTAAATGGTTTTACTACATAACCGCTGGCGCCGGCCTGCGCCGCCGCGATGATATTTTCTTTCTTGGCTTCCGCGGTCACCATCAGTACCGGCATCGCGGCCAGCGCGCTGTCGGCGCGGATGGTTTGCAACAGCTCAAGCCCGTCCATGTTCGGCATGTTCCAGTCGGACACCACGAAGTCGAAACCGCCGGCGCGCAGCTTGTTCAGCGCATCCGCGCCGTCTTCAGCTTCTTCGACGTTGTTGAAGCCCAGCTCTTTGAGCAAATTTCTGACGATGCGGCGCATGGTGGAAAAATCGTCCACAACCAGAAATCTGAGGTTCTTGTCTGCCATTGTTACTCCTGAAATAGTTAACCGTTTAATGATGCAACACCGCAGGCCGCCGCACGGCGAACCTGGGTCATATCGCCGCCGGGAAGACCCTGCGGACTGAAATCAAATGCGCAATGCCTGGCCGCCGGCGATCTGCGCCAGCATGCGCTGGCTCATCCTGTCCAGCTCGACCACTTCGCTGACGCCACCGCTGGCGATCGCCTCGCGCGGCATGCCGAACACCACGCAGCTCGCCTCGTTCTGCGCCAGGGTATAGGCCCCGGCGCGGTGCATCTCCAGCATCCCCGCCGCACCGTCGTTGCCCATGCCGGTGAGGATCACCCCCACCGCATTGCGGCCGGCGTATTGCGCCACCGAGCGGAACAGCACGTCGACCGAGGGGCGATGGCGGTTGACCGCCGGGCCGTCATGCAGCTTCACCTGATAGTTGGCGCCGCTGCGCGTCAGCTCCAGATGGCGGTCCCCCGGGGCGATGTAAGCGTGGCCCGGCAGCACGCGCTCGCCGTCCTCCGCTTCTTTCACCGTGATCTGGCACAGCTTGTTCAGCCGCTCGGCGAACGAACGGGTGAAACCCGGCGGCATGTGCTGGGTGATCAGCAGCGCCGGGCTGGTAGCCGGCAGCGGCTGCAGCACCTGGCGGATCGCTTCCGTGCCGCCGGTGGAGGCGCCGATGGCAATCAGTTTTTCACTGCTCAGCAGCGGCGCATGGCTGAGGATCGCCGGCGCCGGGCTGCTGGAGCGCTGAGGCAGGCGCGCTCTGGCCGCGGTGCGGATCTTCTCGGCAATCAGCTCGCTGTAGGCCAACATGCCCTCGCGAATGCCGAGTTGCGGTTTGGTGACGAAATCCACCGCGCCCAGTTCCAGCGCGCGCAGCGTGATTTCCGAGCCTTTGCCGGTCAGCGAAGAGACCATCACCACCGGCATCGGCCGCAGGCGCATCAGCTTCTCGAGGAAATCCAGCCCGTCCATGCGCGGCATCTCGACGTCCAGCGTCAGCACCTGAGGATTAAATTTTTTGATCAGATCGCGCGCCACCAGCGGATCCGGCGCGGTCGCCACCATTTCCATGTCGGGATGGCCGTTCACGATTTCCGTCATCAGCTGGCGCATCAGTGCCGAATCGTCTACGCATAACACTCTGATTTTACTCATTACCTCTCCTTGGTCAGCCCATACACGGTCTGCCCACGCAAGTAGAAATCCCGGCTGATCTGGCTGAAATTCTCGGAGTGGCCGGCGAACATCAGCCCCCCCGGCTTAAGCAAGGGAACGAAGCGGCGCAGGATGCGCTCCTGCGTCGCCTTATCGAAATAGATCATGACGTTGCGGCAAAAAATGGCGTCGAATTGCCCCGGCAGCGCCCACTCCGGCGCCAGCAGATTCAGCGGCTGAAAGTTCACTCGCGCCGCCAACTCCGGCCGCACGCGCACCAGCCCCTGATGCGGACCGGTGCCGCGCAGAAAATAGCGCTGCATTTGGGTCGGCGTCAGGGTGCGCAGATCTTCCTGGCGGTAAACGCCCGCCTCCGCTTTTTCCAGTACCTGCGTATCGATGTCGCTGGCCCAGACCTGGCAACTGCCGGCCCGCTGCCCCAGGGCATCGCTCAGCGTGATGGCGATCGAATACGGCTCTTCGCCGGTCGAGGCCGCGGTGCTCCAGACGCTGTAGCCGTTCGGCCGCGAGCGCGCATGCTCCGCTAGGATCGGGAAGTGATGCGCCTCGCGGAAAAATGCCGTCAGGTTGGTGGTCAGCGCGTTGATGAACGCCTGCCACTCCGCGCTGTTCGGATCGCTTTCCAGCAGCGCCAGGTAATCGCCGAAATCGTGCAATCCCAACAGCCGCAACCGGCGCACTAGGCGGTTGTAAACCATCTCGCGCTTATGCTCCGCCAGCACGATGCCGGCGCGTTGATAAATCAACTGGCTGATACGGCGAAAATGCACGTCCGACAGCGGCAGGCGCTGCACCATTTGCGTCAACATCGACGCAGTATCCCGGTTAGAAGTTGACGGCGCCTGTTTCATGCCGCCTCACCGGAGTAAAACGTGCTGCTTATGCGGTTTGACAATCTTGGGCTTCCTTTACCACGGGTGAAACTGCGTTGTTGCTGTTACCTGGCGCGACGAAGTTATCGTCCGCCAGACGGAATACCGCGACCGCGTCGGCCAGGGTAATGGCCTGCTCTTCCAGCGCGGTGGCGGCAGAAGCGGACTCTTCCACCAGCGCGGCGTTCTGCTGGGTAACCTGGTCCATCTGGGTCACCGCCTGCGTCACCTGCTCGATGCCGCGGCTCTGTTCATCCGAAGCCGACGCGATCTCACCCATGATGTCGGTGACGCGCGTCACCGAACGCACGATGTCCTGCATGGTGGCGCCGGAATTTTCCACCAGCACCGAGCCGTGTTTGACGCGGCTGACCGATTCGTCGATCAGCAGCTTGATCTCTTTCGCCGCCTGCGCGCTGCGGCTCGCCAGGTTGCGCACTTCGCCGGCGACCACGGCGAAACCGCGCCCCTGTTCACCGGCGCGCGCCGCTTCCACCGCCGCATTGAGCGCCAGAATGTTGGTCTGGAAGGCGATGCCGTCGATCACGCTGGTGATGGCGCCGATTTTCTGCGAGCTGTTGGCGATATCGTGCATGGTGGTGACCACGTCCCCGGCCAGTTCGCCGCCCTTGGCCGCAGTGGCCGAAGCGTCGCGCGCCAGCTGAGAGGCCTGCCGCGCATTGTCGGCGTTCTGTTTCACCGTCGCGGTCAGCTGTTCCATGCTGGCGGCGGTTTCTTCCAGCGAAGCGGCCTGCTGCTCGGTACGGGAAGAGAGATCGTTATTGCCTTCGGCTATCTCCTGCAGGCCGATCAGAATCGACTCCGCACCGTCGCGCACCGCGCCGACGGTGCCAATCAGTGACTGCTGCGTGCGTTGCAGGCTGGCGAACAACATGCTGATTTCATTGCGGCCATACACCTGAATCGGCGTCGCCAAATCGCCGGCGGCGATGCGTTCAAAGTGGCTGCGGATTTGGTTCAGCGGCTGTACCAACATGGTGCGCAACCACCACATGGCGCTGCCGGTCACCACGATCAGCATCAAGACCGCCCCCGCCAGCATCAGGCCCGCCAGCGTGAAGGAGAATTGGTTGGCGTCTCGAGCCTCGCTAATGTCACCGTTGACCAACTGCAGGTACTGCACGAAGTCAGCCTCAAACAGGTCCTGGGTTTTCTGCGTCGGCTGATCCATAAACGCCTGCAGCTCGCCCTTTTCCAGGAAACCGATCAGTTCACGCAGCGCGCCGCGCAGCCGCTCGTAGCTGGCCTTGGTGGTGGCCGTCTGCTGGTTCTGCTGTTCACTGCTGCGTTCAACCGCCATAAACTGATTGAAATAGAGATCGGCCTTCTGCAGCGAACTGCGGGCGCTGCTCATCAATTCGTTCACCTGCTCCTGCGGCAGTTTCAGCGCCGCGCGGGTGCCGGCGCGGTTCAGCGTATTGCGCGCCTGCAACAGCGACACCCAGCTCAGGCTGAGCGAATCGCGCTGCTGGCTGCCGAGGGTGATGATGTCGAGGTTGTGGTTATCGGAGCGAAACGCGGAATACGACAGGCCGCTGCTGGCCAACTGCAGAACGCAGAAGGTCATCAACAACAGGAACAAGCTGGTAGAGATACGGATTCGGTTAAACACTGTGAACCTCCTTGCAGCCGGCCGGCGACCGGCCTACGTAGGGAAAAGGGCCTCTGCGAGAGAGGCCCGATACCGGTCAGAACGTTTCCCAGTTATCCTGCAGATCGCTGGCGTTCATTTTCTTATGATTGATTACCGGTGTTACCGTCGCCTTGCTGGTGACAGGCGCTTTAAACTCTTCCTGGCCTTCCGACCTCAGGCGGAATACCGCTACCGACTGGGTCAGCATGCTGGCCTGTTCTTCCAGCGCCGCCGCCGCCGAGGCGGATTCTTCCACCAACGAGGCGTTCTGCTGGGTCACGCGGTCCATTTCCGCTACCGCCTGGCCAACCTGATCGATACCGCGACTCTGCTCGTCGGAAGCCGAGGCGATTTCGCCCATGATGTCGGTCACGCGGGTGACGGCGTTGACGATGTCACCCATGGTTTCCCCGGCGCTTTCCACCAGCACGGAGCCCATATCGACGCGGCTGACCGAGTCTTCGATCAGGCCTTTGATCTCTTTCGCCGCCTGCGCGCTGCGCTGCGCCAGGTTGCGCACTTCACCGGCCACCACCGCGAAGCCGCGGCCCTGTTCGCCGGCGCGCGCCGCTTCCACTGCGGCGTTCAACGCCAGGATGTTGGTCTGGAAGGCGATACCGTCGATCACGCCGGTAATATCGGCGATCTTCTGCGAACTGCCGGCGATGTCGTGCATGGTCTGCACCACGTTGGCCACCACCTTGCCGCCTTTCTGCGCGGTTTCGGAGGCGCTCAGCGCCAGCTGTGAAGCCTGACGGGCGTTTTCGGCGTTCTGTTTCACCGTCGCGGTCAATTGCTCCATGCTGGCGGCGGTCTCTTCCAGCGAAGCGGCCTGCTGCTCGGTGCGGGAGGAGAGATCGTTGTTGCCCGCGGCGATTTCAGACGCGCCGCTGTAGATGGCGTCCGCACCCTGGCGCACGCCGCTGACGGTTTCGATCAGTTCGCTTTGCATGTGTTTCAGGCTGGCCGCCAGCACGCCCATTTCGTTGCGGCTGTTGACGACGATCTGCTGAGTCAGGTCGCCGGCGGCGATCTGTTTGATGTGGTCGATCATGCGGTTCAGCGGGCGCACCAGGATGTGATGGATACCGGTCCAGACCAGTACGATCACCGCCAGCACAACTACCAGCACCACTACCAGCGTCCAAATGGCCGAGTTGTAGGAGCTGTTGCTGCCGTCGACCGCGATTTGGTAAAGCTTGCCGTTTTGCTCCAGATAAACGTTGTAGCTCTGCTCAAAGTTGTCCTGGTAACTCTGCGTAGGCTGATCGAAGAAGGCGTTGATTTTGCCTTCGCCCAGCAGTTGGATCAGCTCGGAGAGCGCGCCGTACAGCACATCGTACTGCTGCTTGAGGCGTTCCGCCGACTGAGGATCCTGGCGCGGGTCCTGAGGAATTTTCTCGTACGCGGCGTAGTGTCTTTCCGCTTCACCCAGCTCTTCCTTCGCCTTGGCCAGCAGTTCATCAATGGTGGCGCCGCTGCCGATCTTGTTGGTATCCATCATGTAGCGAATACCGGCGCGGTTCAGGGAGTTGCGCGCCTGCAGCAGGTCAACGCGGCTTTCACTCAGCTGCAGCTGCTGCTGGCGGATCGTTTGCAGGACGGTAAAGTTTTCCTTATCGCTTTTCAGCGAGGAGAAAAAGAGTCCGCCCGAAATCAACTGCAAGGCGCCAAACAGCACCAACACCAGCAACAGGCTGGTGACCACCTTCATACGATTTAACATGATTTCCCTTGTTGAAGCCCGCGCAGACAGGCTCTGATGACGTTGAATGTGAGAGTTATCGGCGCCGTGCGGCAAAACTTTATGCGGGAAAGTAACTATTTTTAGTGGGGGTTCCGGGCGCGGCTGAAGCCATCGTGACAGATCAGGGAAAGTGAAGGTTAAAGGGGGCGGCGCCCCGCCCCTTGAGTCTGAAATCAGACGCTTTTCGCCACGCTGTCGACCAGCGACATCTCTTCGCTGCTCAGCAGCTTTTCGATATCCACCAGGATCAGCATGCGCTCGCCCAGCGAACCGAGGCCGGTGAGATATTCGGTCGCCAGCGTCACCGCGAACTCCGGCGCCGGACGGATCTGATCGGCGGTGAGCGACAGCACGTCGGAGACGCCGTCGACCACGATGCCCACCACGCGCTGACCAAAGTTCAACACGATCACCACGGTGTTTTCATCGTAGGAAACGCTCTGCTGCGAAAATTTCACCCGCAGATCGATGATGGGAACAATCACGCCGCGCAGGTTGGTGACGCCCTTGATGAACGCCGGGGTGTTGGCGATGCGGGTCACCTGATCGTAGCCGCGAATTTCCTGCACCTTGAGGATGTCGATGCCGTACTCCTCGTTGCCCAGGGTAAAAATCAGAAACTCTTGCCCTACCGTTTCGCCAGCCAATTTGCTGACGGCTGCCAATCCTGCCATATCATTCACCTTTTAAATCAATAAACTCATTATTATGCGGCGGCGTCCGTCAGACGCTTTTCACGGTTCAAGGTTTGCAACGCCGAGACATCGACGATCAAGGCCACGCTGCCGTCGCCCAGAATGGTCGCGGCGGAGATGCCCGGCACTTTGCGGTAGTTGCTTTCCAGATTCTTCACCACCACCTGATGCTGGCCAATCAGCTGATCTACCAGCAACGCATAGCGGCGGCCGGCGCTTTGCAGGATAACGACGATGCCCTGCGTGGCGTCGGTTTTGGCGCCGTCCACTTCGAATACCCGATACAGCTCCACCAGCGGCAGGTATTCGCCGCGCACCTGCAGCACGCGTTCGCCGCCGGCCAGCGGATGCAGATCTTCCGCCTGCGGCTGCAGCGATTCCATCACCGCGTTCAGCGGCAGGATAAAGACTTCGTCGTTCACCTTGACCGACATGCCGTCGAGGATCGCCAGCGTCAGCGGCAACAGGATGCGGATGGTGGTGCCTTTACCGGCCTGCGAACGGATCTCGACGTGGCCGCCCATCTCCTGAATATTCCGTTTCACCACGTCCATGCCGACGCCGCGGCCGGAAACGTCGGTCACCTGCTCGGCGGTGGAGAAGCCCGGCGCAAAGATCAGCATGCCGACCTCTTCGTCGCTCATGCTGTCGCTGACCGCCAGCCCTTGCGAAACCGCCTTGGCGAGAATTTTTTCGCGGTTCAGCCCGGCGCCGTCGTCGATGACTTCAATACAAATGTTGCCGCCCTGGTGTTCGGCCGACAGCACCAGATTGCCCACCGCCGACTTGCCGGCGGCGATACGGGTAGCCGGCTCTTCGATACCGTGATCGAGGCTGTTGCGCACCAGGTGCGTCAACGGATCGATAATGCGTTCGATCAGGCTCTTGTCCAGTTCGGTCGAGCTGCCCTGCAGCGTCAGCTCCACCTGTTTATTCAGCTTGCCGGCCAGATCGCGCACCAGCCGCGGGTAGCGGCTGAAGACGTATTCCATCGGCATCATGCGGATCGACATCACCGATTCCTGCAGATCGCGCGCGTTACGCTCCAGCTGGCTCATGCTGTTCAGCAGATCGCCGTGGTTCACCGGATCGAGCGTGCCGGAGCGTTGCGCCAGCATCGATTGGGTGATCACCAGCTCGCCCACCAGGTTAATCAGCTGATCCACCTTTTCCACCGCCACGCGGATGCTGGTGGATTCGCTCGCCTTGGCGCGCGCTTTTGGCGCTTCGGCCGGTTTCGCGGCAGGCGGCGCGGCGTTCGCGACCGGCGCAGGCTCCGGTAAGGCGGCCACTTCCGGTAAGCTCGCTTCTGCGATGACCGGTTCGCTCTGGGTCGGCGTCGAGAAGCTGATTTGTTCCGGTTCCAGCACGAAGCACAACACGGCGCTGATGTCGTCTTCACTGGCGGAGGTGAGCAACGTCACGTCCAGACAGTGTTCCGTCTGATGCGGATCTTTAACCTCGCCGAGGTTGCCCAGCTCTTCCAACATCAAGGGGATTTCACTGGCTTTCAGCCCGTTCAGGCTGATGCGCATGCCGCCCTCGATCGCCGCCGGCGCGGCCGATGGCTTAACGACAGGCTGCTGAACGGCCGGTTGAGCCGCAGGCGCCTCTTGCTGCTGTTGCGCTTCCAACGCCAGCTGGCGCAGCGCCTGACAAATGTATTCAAAGCTTTCAGCGTCAGGCTGTTGCGAGGTTTTATAGGCGTCCAGTTGCTCCTGCATAATGTCTTTGGTTTCCAGAAACAGGTTGATAATCTCGGTGCTCAGACTCATTTCCTGGCGTCTTGCACCGTCCAGCAGGTTCTCCAGCAGGTGGGTGGTTTCCTGCAGCACCGAAAAACCAAAGGTCGCCGCGCCGCCCTTGATCGAATGCGCCGCGCGGAAGATGGCGTTCAACGGCTCGATATCGGGGGCCAGCGGATCCAGCTCCAGCAGGTGTTGCTCCATGTCGGCCAGCAACTCGTCTGCCTCATCAAAGAAGGTCTGATAAAAATCGCTAATGTCCATGCTCACGGGGTCACCTCTGGCTGTGAGTCGCGGTTAGTCGGTGCGGGTGCGGACGCCGGTTGTTCCGGCGCCTGATCGGCCGGTGCTATCGCCGGGGATGCCTGCGGTAGAGCGCCTGGCGTTGTCGCCACCGGTTCCGGGGCCGTCGCCGAGGGTTCCGGCGTTTGGCTGGCCGGTGCGGTCGCCGACGGCGCCAGCTGCTTCAGGCTGTCCGGCTGGGCGATATCCATCGCGTTGCTTTCGGCATTTTCGTGCTCAATGCCCTCTTGCGTTTGCTTGTTCAGCACCAACACGGTGATGCGACGGTTAATCGCGTCATCGGCGCCATGCTGTTTCAGGCTCATGGTGGCCGCCATCCCCACCACCCGCAGCACCTTGCCTTCCGCCAGGCCGCCGGCGATCAGCTCGCGCCGGGAGGCGTTGGCGCGATCGGCCGACAGTTCCCAGTTGCTGTAGCCGCGCTCGCCGGTGGCGTAAGGGATGTCATCGGTGTGGCCGGACAGGCTGATTTTGTTCGGCAGGTCGTTAAGGATCGGCGCTATCGCCCGCAGAATATCGCGCATGTAGCTCTCGACCTGCGCGCTGCCGGTTTTGAACATCGGCCGGTTTTGGCTATCGATAATCTGGATGCGCAGCCCTTCGTCCATCATGTTGATCAACAGATGCGGACGCAGCGCCTTCAGGCGCGGATCGGACTCAATCAACTCATCCAGCTTTTCGCGCAGCTTGTTCAGGCGCAGCTCTTCGGCGCGCGCGTCCGGCGAATCGACCTGTTTTTTCACCAGGCCATGCTGCTGCGTGGGATCGTCGCCGCCGCCAGGAATGGGGCTGCTTTCGGCGCTGCTCTTGTCGCCGCTGGTCAGGGCAACCTTGAGCGGCGTACGGAAATATTCGGCGATTTGCGTCAGTTCCTGCGGGCTGGCGATCGCCAGCAGCCACATCACCAGGAAGAACGCCATCATCGCCGTCATAAAGTCGGCATAAGCGATCTTCCAGGAGCCGCCGTGATGGGCGGCATGATGCGACTTGCGCTTTCTGACCAGAACGACCGGATGATTCTGTTTCATGCTTCTTCTTCTTCCGTCGCCTGCTGCGCCGGCGCTTTCACGCGGCGCACGTGTTCTTCCAGCTCAACGAAAGAAGGACGTTCGGTGGTATACAGCGTTTTGCGGCCAAACTCGACTGCGATCTGCGGCGCGTAACCGTTCAGGCTCGACAACAGCGTGACCTTGATGCACTGCATCATCTTGACGTTTTCGGCGCTCTTCTGGCGCAGCAACGTCGCCAGCGGCGAGATGAAACCGTAGGCCAACAAAATGCCGAGGAAAGTACCGACCATGGCGTTGGCGATCAGCGCGCCCAGTTCAGCGGCCGGACGGTCAGCCGAAGCCAGGGCGTGCACCACCCCCATCACCGCCGCGACGATGCCGAACGCCGGCAAGGAGTCGCCCACCATCGCCAGACTGCCGGCGGGCACTTCGCTTTCCTGCTCGTAGGTTTCGATCTCTTCGTCCATCAGCGCTTCGATCTCGAACGCATTCATATTGCCGCTCACCATCAGCCGTAAATAGTCGGTAATGAACTCCACCAGAGTGTTATCGGCAAGGATGCGCGGATAATTAGAGAAAATGTCACTTTCTTGTGGATTATCGATATCGAACTCGAGCGACAGCATGCCCTGCTGGCGCGATTTGGCCAGCAGACGGAACAGCAACGCCATCAGATCCATATACAGATCTTTGTTGTATTTGGAACGGCGCATCAGCCGCGGCAGCGCGCGCAGCGTGGCTTTGATCGCTTTGCCGCTGTTGCCGACGATAAAGGCGCCGACGCCCGCCCCGCCGATAATCAGAAATTCCGCCGGCTGATACAACGCCCCGAGATGACCGCCCACGATCAGGTAGCCGCCAAACACCGCACCCAATACCACGAGATAACCCAAAATAACTAGCACACGCATTCCTTAAATTAACAATGTGGATGGAAGGTGGGGCAAACGCGCCCTGGCGCGACAGACCAGGCTGCATGTCTGGGGGCGGCATGCCGCCCCTGCGTATCACACGTCGGTATTCATTGCCGAGAGCCGGCAACGTGGCGGCTCAGATGGCGCGTTTGACCTGCTCGTCCAGCAGTTGAGGAATAATATCGGCCAGTTGCGGCGAAAGTTTACGTCTTTTTACGGCGCGGGATGGGGGTTGGCATAAACTGCAGATGAAACCATTCAGCGGCTGGTGCGCGTGGGTGATAAATGCGCCGCCGCAGCAGCTGCAGGCGGAAAGCTGCAACATGCCGCTATCGACGAAGCGCACCAGCGTCCAGGCACGGGTCAGCGCCAGCAACGGCGCCTCGCCAGCCTGCTGCGGACACTGCTCGAGATAGAGGCGATAGGCTTTAATCACCGCCTCCACGCCGCTGCACTGCCCGCTTTTCATCAGAAACCGGTAGGCGTTGTAAAACATCGACGAGTGAATATTTTGTTCCCAGGTCATAAACCAGTCGGTTGAGAACGGTAACATTCCTTTTGGCGGCGGGCTGCCGCGTAACTCCTTGTAAAGTTTAATCAAGCGCCCGCGGCTAAGCTGGGTTTCACTCTCCAGCATCTGCAATCGGGCTCCCAGCGAAATCAGCTCCATGGCGAGCTGAATGTCCTTGGCTTCTTGAACGATACTTTTCTCAACCATCATCAGGCTCTTTTCTTCGTCGGGCTAGCGTCTTTACTCGATAGCTCTTGCAGTAAATGGCTTGATAGCAAAATGCCGGTATGGATTTGTTGCAGATCGTCGACGCGCGACTCTTTGGTCAGGCGTTCGATGGTCTGGCTTTCGTTAAAGCGGAAGTGGCAAACCAGCTGGTTGGTCTCGGCCAGTTTAACCATTTGCGGCAAAGTCAGCTGCGCCAGCGCATCGGCCATGGTTTCATCAATACCCAGGCGGAACATCGCGGACGCTTTTTCATCGTTGATCAAACGCTGTGCTAAAAGTAAATATGACAGATTGATGTCATAAATATGCTTAAGTAATTCAGACGTACCCATATTCCCCATCCCGACAGACTATGTTTAAAAACATACGCTGGGTGATAAATTTTATCGCCCGTGACTTGGGTTGTTTCCCAAAGTTGGCAAATTAATCTCTCAAAAACGGCTGCTGAAATGTTCAACAATCGCTAAATTCGACCACTGTTCAGTATTTGCTACGAGCGTAAACCAACGTGTATGGATGTACAGCATTTTGCTTCGATAGTGTTTAGTCACCATGAAACTATTTTTACAAATTTAATAAGATTATTCCTAAAGCAGCGCAACTCTACCCCCGAACCATTAGCACACACAATGTAAGTGAGAGGCAATTTTAAATACAATGTGACCTGCATCACAAAAATAAAAAATAATTAAACCAGATACGCCCAAATACGCTCACTTATTGACCACTATTTTGTTCACAAAACAACCATAGGTAAAAAAACGTCTTAAAAACAATGTTTATCCGCCAAAAAATTATCTTTTTTAGATCAATTCGAACAAAAGCATCACCAAACCAAAATAACAGAACAAAAATCTGCATATAGGCAATAAACTCAGTATAAATAACCATTTGAGTTACTAAGAAATATCCAAGCCGAAGAATAACCAATGTAAACTATAAGGTTATTAGCTATCGGATTTGACTTAAACCCCTAGCCTGAGGCTGTTCTAATTTTCAACATCAGGTGATTATGGCTTATCAATGATTCACGGGCGTAGTGAACAAGCCAACAGACGTAACGATGTGTTTCCGTATTAGCACGATGCAAGAATGCTTTTTTTACGTTAAATATCCCCAAAACGATATATCGGCAGCGTCTCATAAAACTTTAATGCTTTTTATTTCTTTTCTGTCGTCGTGATAATTCCTCCTCATCCCCAGAGAGTATTTACATGGCTTGTGTTTTCATCACGGCGTTGTCATAAAATAAAACGCAGTTTTGTTTTACTCTTCATATTTCGCCATCGAGAAAAACGGCGTTTCAACGCAAGCGGTGGCGACAAACACCGCCCGATGCCACGGCCGAGTGAAAAAATCACCGCAGAATGAGGCGCGGCACGACAACGCGTGCTTGCCCACAGCACGAACGACGACGCGTCGGCCGTCAACCGCCCTGAGACTTTCCCTATTTCTCCATTAATCAGCAGGCTGAGATTGCTGACGGCGCACTGGCATATTATGATTTACCAAAGCGCCGCTACGGGCGGCGCGACATCATTACCCAGTGCAATTTATCTAATTGAAATGATTTTTGTCAGGTCGTACATCGCTGCCTCGACGGCGTCGCCGTGAGTCGCTATGTGTTATTCACCCGGCTTTAACTATTAACAGGCTATATTTTAATCATGATCGATACGCTCGAATATCTGCTGACATTTCGTAAATGCTCCTCTTTGGACAGCCTGGAGAAGGTGTACGACAAACTGAACTACTCCATTGAAAACGATACGGAAATGAGCAATATGTACCGTGCCGCCGACCACCGTCGCGCCGAGCTGGTTGCCGGTAAATTGTTCGACCTGGGCAAGGTGCCGAAAACGCTGTGGGCACAGGTGCTTTAATTCAGTGAAATTACGTGCGGCAACGGTTTTATCTTTTATTGCTATATAACCGGGGCACATTCAGCTTTTATTGCCGCGCGTGATATGAAACACATTTATTAGGCTCACCAGGTTCTACCCTTTATCCGACGCAGTACTTCCACCAAGGCCGCCGATGCAGCAGCCTGAAACACGATGGATACAACAAGGAGTCGGATATGGGGTATCAAAACGTTCTGGTTACCGTCGCCGTTGCCCCTGACAGCCACCGCCTGGTGGAAAAGGCCGTCTCCATCGTTCGCCCCTACGGCGGCAGCATCACCCTGTTGAGCACCCTCGCCAATCCGGAAATGTACAATAATTTCGCCGGACCGATGCTGGGCGATTTGCGCTCGCTGATGGAAGAGGAAACCCGGCTGTTTATGGAGGAACTGCGCCAACGCGCCGGCTACCCTATCGCCGATACGCTGATCGTGCATGGCGAGCTGGGTGACAGCCTGGCATTCGCCAGCCGCCGTCAGCCGTTTGACCTGCTGCTCTGCGGCAATCACCGAGACAGCATGATGAACAAAGTCTCCTGTTCCGCCGCCCGCTTTATCAATATCAGTCATATCGACGTGTTGATCGTTCCGCTCTGAGCTAAGCACATTCGGTCACGTCGCCTCAGCGCTCCTGCACTAGGCTTAACGGACCTTGTTTGCCGCACCACAAAGGAGCTTTCGATGTCCCCTTCTCAACAGAACCGCCGCTTCCTGCTGGCCTCGCGTCCGAACGGCGAACCGACAGCGGCGAACTTCCGTCTCGATACCGTCCCCGCACCGCAACCCGGCGCCGGCCAACTGCTGCTGCGCACCGTATATCTGTCGTTGGATCCTTATATGCGCGGACGCATGAGCGATGCCCCCTCCTATGCGCCGCCGGTGGAGATCGGTCAGGTGATGGTGGGCGGTACGGTATCGCGCGTGGCGGCCTCACAGCATCCCGATTTCAGCGTCGGCGATTGGGTGTTGGGGTATGACGGCTGGCAGGAATATGCGCTGTCCGACGGCAGTGGCCTGCGCAACCTCGGCCCGCATTTGCCGCACCCTTCTCGCCTGCTTGGCGTGCTCGGCATGCCGGGATTTACCGCATACATGGGGCTGCTCGACATCGGTCAACCGCAGGCGGGTGAAACGCTGGTGGTGGCCTCCGCCAGCGGTGCGGTTGGTTCGGTGGTCGGCCAAATCGGCAAACTGAAAGGCTGCCGCGTCGTCGGCGTCGCCGGCGGTGCGGAAAAATGCCGCTATGTGGTGGAAGAGTTGGGTTTCGACGCCTGTATCGATCACCGCGCCCCAGACTTTGCCGAACGGCTGGCCGCCGCTTGCCCACAGGGTATCGACATCTATTACGAGAATGTCGGCGGGGCGGTGTTCGACGCCGTACTGCCGCTGTTGAACACCAAAGCGCGTATTCCGGTATGCGGCATCATCGCCCATTACAATGCCACCGGGTTACCTGCGGGGCCGGACCGTTTGCCGCTGCTGGAGGGGCTGATCCTGCGCAAACGCATCCGTATGCAGGGCTTTATCATATTCGACGACTACGGCTCACGCTTTGACGAGTTCTTGCAACAAATGAGCAGTTGGGTCGAACAGGGGAAAATCAAGTTCCGTGAAGACATCGTCGACGGGCTGGAGCAGGCGCCGCAGGCGTTTATCGGCCTGCTGCAGGGCAAAAACTTCGGCAAACTGGTGATCCGCGTCGCCGACGAATAACCCGTAGCAGGGCGTGGTACGCCGCGCTCTGCTTTTAATGTACGGCGCCGTCGCCGAATCGCACATCTTCCTCTACCGTCAGCGTCACCTGAACGACAGTGCGCACCGCTTCCACCATCGTCGCCAGTGCCATGCTCGGCTTGCCCGGGTGCGCTGCCGCCAGTTCATGGCTGTACGGAATATGCACGAACCCGCCCCTGGCCCGCGAATGCTGCGTCTCCAGATAGTGACGCAGACCATAAAAAATGTGGTTGCAGTTGTAGGTGCCTGCCGTATAAGAGACCGCCGCGGGGATCCCCTGCCGGCGCAGTTGCTGCACCGCCGCCTTGACGGGCAGCGTACTGAAATAGCCCACTGGCCCGCCGGCAACCACCGGCACGTCAATCGGCTGTTTACCGGCATTGTCGGGAATGCGGGCATCGATCAGATTGATGGCTACCCGTTCCAGGGATATCTCGGCCCGGCCGCCGGCCAGCCCCAGACAAATCACCGCCAGCGGCTGCAATGCCTCAATCGCCGCGATCAACCGCTGATTGGCTACGCCCAATACGCAAGGTAGCTCGAGCACCACAATCTCCGCGCCGGCAATATGTTCACCGGCCAACGCCTGCGCAATCTGCCAGGAAGGATTCACCGCATCACCCTCGAACGGCTCAATGCCGGTGATCAAAACTTTGTTCATCATTTCCCCTGATTGAAGGCTTAATTCGTGTACTTCCAGCCTAAAGAACGCAGTATGATTCTGGAAATGGATTATCTTTATATAGAGTATTCATAAAATGAATTTATCCAGCGTCGATCTCAACTTGCTGGTGGTGTTTGAGGCGTTGTATCAGACGCGCAACGTCACCGCCGCAGGCCGGCGTCTTAACCGCGCGCAACCTTCCGTCAGCAATGCATTGGCGCGGCTGCGCATTCTTCTGAACGATCCGCTGTTTGTTCGCAGCGGCGGCGGCATGGCCCCCACGCCGCGCGCCCACCAGTTGATGCCGCAAATACAGCGGGTGCTTGAACAGATCCATCTGGCGTTGGCGCCTCCTGCCCGTTTCGACCCGGCCACCGCCGGGCAGCGGCGTTTTACGCTGGCGGCCGGCGACTATGCCGATATCTTGCTGCTGCCCGCCATCATCAGTCGATTACGTCAGACCGCACCCGGCATCGATATTCGCGTTTCGCGCCTGGATCGCCACAATATTTACCGGCAACTGGATCGCGGCGAGGTGGATATCGCGCTGGGAGGGCACCTTTCCGGTGCGGAAAGCCACTATGTGCGCACGTTGTTTGAAGAACATCTGGTGTGTATCGCCAGCCGTTCACACCCACAGTTGGCGGATGGCCGCTGGGATCTGGCGCGCTACCTCAGCCTGCCGCATGGGCTGTACGCACCGGCAGACGACGGTTCTGCCAGAGGGTTGGTCGACCGGCGTCTGGCGGAAATTGGCGGTCAACGGCGCGTTGCCGTGACCTTTTCACACATTGCCGCTCTGCCGGCGGTGGTCGCCGACAGCGATCTGATCGCCACGCTGGCCGCCAGCGCGGCCCGGCATTTTTCCGATCCGCAACGCGTACGCATTCTCCCGCTGCCTGACGAGTTGGCCATCGCGCCTTTCCCCATTGAGCTGATCGCCGGCCGGCAGGCGCAACGCGACCCGGCTTTAATCTGGCTCTGCGAGCTTATCGGTCAACTCTCCTTCGCCTTCTCTCCACGCTAACGGCGACATTCGCTGCATTTTCAACCGTTCAAACGCATGTTCCCAGGCCCGTCGGTGGGCCCTGGAACGCCCACCAAATAGGAATCATCCGAATTAACATTCGCCAAATTTATATATTTGATCATCTTTAACTGGCAAATGGTAAGGATAAAAAACAGTCAGTGACTTTTTTTACGTAAAAAAAGAGTTGTTTTATAAGCACGTTGGCTTATGTGTTACACATTTAATTTTTGGTATTACCAATTCCCCAATAATTTGAGATAAAAAATGATCTATGCGCATCTATATGTTTTAAATAATAAAAAACAAGATCGTGAGCGAGTTAACGAATTGAGCATTGATCCACAAGGCTATTTTGCAAATGCAGTGCTCTATTGTAGACTGCACAAATCGTGCCTTTGTGTAAACTTTGTTAAATCTTTCGTCAGTTCCTGTCTCCATTCGTGACAGATACGCCATCGGGATCGCGCGTCAATTCTCGTGCGGTAGCTATGTCTAAACCGGGGAATAGTATGGATCGTCTTATCATTGCGCACACGCCTTTGCCCGCCCATCAGCTGTTGTTCAGAAGCCTTTCCGGTGAGGAAAAACTGGCCGGCCTGTTCGAATTCGACGTCGAGCTGCTCAGCCCCGACAATCGACTCGATCTGAAAGCGCTGTTGGGACAAAAAATCACGCTGGAACTGCGGGGCAATCCGTTGGCGCCGCGTTATCTCAACGGCAATATCACGCGCATGACCCTCTCCGGACGAGAAGCCGGCGGCAACCGTTACTATATCTACCGCGCCGTGCTGCGCCCCACGCTGTGGTATCTGACGCAAAACCGCGATTTTCGCATCTACCAGGAACAAACCGTTCCCGACATCCTGACTCAGGTGCTGGGGCAGTATCAGGTGAAAATCGATAACCGCCTGAGTTACGACTACCGCATCTGGGGGTACTGCGTGCAGTACCAGGAGAGCGATTTCGATTTCATCAGCCGTCTGATGGAACACGAAGGCATCTATTACTATTTCACGCACCAGCAAGACGGCCATACGCTGGTGCTGGCTGACGCGCCGGCGGCCCATCAGGAACTCGCCGGCTACGCCAGCATTCCCTATCAGCTCGCGGAAGGCGGCCTGGTGGAAAACAAAGACAGCATCAACAGCTGGAGCGTTTCTGACGCCATCACGCCCAGCCTGTATAGCCTGGATGACTATGATTTTCGCAAGCCGCGCGCGCGGTTGCTGGAGGCCCGGCAAAATCCCGCCTCATTCGCGCAGGACAAAGCCGAGGTGTTCGACTGGCCCGGCCGTTATACCGATCACGCCCATGGCCAGTTTTACGTCAAGGTTCGCCAACAGGAGTTCGAAGCGCAGCATGAGCAGATGAGCGGCGAAGGCAATTCGCAGGGCATTGCGCCCGGCTATCGTTTTCAACTGACCCAGGCGCCGCGTATGGAAGACAACCGCACCTACCTGGTGGTCAGCGCACATTACTTCATGCAGGAAAATAGCTACGCCAGCAACGATAACGACGTCGGCGAACAGCGAACCGAATTTCAGGTCGTTCCGGCGGATATCAATTGGCGCCCGGCGCGCACCACGCCCTGGCCGAAAACCCATGGCCCGCAAACTGCCGAAGTGGTGGGCCCGGAAGGCGAAAGCATCTGGACCGATAAATATGGCCGGGTGAAACTCAAATTCCGTTGGGATCGCCACGGCAGCGGCAACGAAACCAGCTCCTGCTGGGTGCGCGTCTCCAGCGCCTGGGCCGGCTGGAAATACGGCGGGATCCAGATCCCGCGCGTCGGTGAGGAAGTGGTGGTCGACTTTATCAACGGCGATCCGGATCGCCCCATCATCACCGGCCGCGTTTACAACGAAGACAGCATGCCACCGTGGGATCTGCCCGGCGACGCCACCAAAATGGGCTTTATGAGCCGCAGCAAAGGCGGCGGCGTCGACAACGCCAGCTTCCTGTTCCTGGAAGACTCGCCCGGCAACGAATCTTTCGACATGCACGCCGAACGCAACATGAACATGACGGTGGAGAACGACAAGAACGTCAATATTGACGGCAGTCGCACCACCACCATCGGTCGCCAGCAGGACGACACCGTCATCGGCGACGCCACGTTCCTGTACAAAGCGAAGCGCACCACAACGGTCAATGGGCTGGAAACCGCCAACCTGAACGCTCACCAGACGGTGAACATCAAAGGCGGCCGCGACCTGACGATTATCGACGGCGGCGATAAAATCGACATCACCGGCAATCAGTCCTTCAAGCTCGACGGCGCGCAGACGCAAAACATTACGCAAACCCAGCATGTCACGGTGAAAGGCAACCAGACCCTCGACATTACCGAGGGGCAACAAACCAGCACCATCAAGCAAGGGCAGACGGTCAATATCACCTCCGGCGGGCAGCACACCACCATCACCGCCGGCGGGCAAACCACTACCGTCACCGCAGGCGGTCAAACGCTGACGGTGGAGGCCGGCGGCCAGACCACCGACATCACAGGGAATGTCAAAGAAACCTACAAAAACGATCAGCAAACAACCATTAGCGGTTCGCTGACCATCACGGCAAAAACCATCAACATTACCAGCGAGGACGGCGTGTCTATTTCGGCGCCCACCTGGAAAGACAACTGCCACGGCTATAAGTGGACCGCGATAGGCGCCAACCTTGCCTTAACGGGGCTAAGCGTCAAGCACACGATGTTCGATGTTTCCCATAACCCGCTTTCGATCAGCAAAACCAACTTCAAGCTAAGCAACGATCCCATGACGTTCACGCAGCTTGGGGCCTTAATAACCAACGGTTCTTTGCGATTGAGCAGCAAGGCGCTGGCGATCTTTTTATAAGTAGGGATGCCCATGTCCAAAGCCAAAAATATCTTCACCGTAATCGGTTTGATTTTATTGGCCCCTATTCTCAGCCTGGTGGGCTTTTTCAAATTCATCACGGTCGATATCTGGGGCTATTTCAAACACATCGGTTCTTCTCTCAGCGTGATGGAGAACGGAGTTTCCGCCTCCGGGCAGATCGTCAGCATTCGCCAGACCAACCTGTGGGACGGGAATCGGCCGGTCTGCGAAGTTGAAGTCAAGTACATCGCCCAAGACGGAAAAAACCATACGGCCGTAGCGAAAGGTCCGATCAGCGTCGTTGATCTGCCGCGTTATCAGCCGGGTCATTTCACCGCGATAAAGTACGACCCCAAGAACCCCAAAAAAGCGGTGATCGAAGAGTTATCCCGACTTTGAGCGAAAAGAACCTTTTCAATCAACGTGATCCGATTTCAACGTTGTGAAAACGGCGTATCGTCCATCAATTCGCTAAATCACCTTGCATAAGGAAGTGCCACGATGGGCGCATTTATTGCCTTTGCGACGCAGGACAGCCTCTGGGGACAAATCCTGTTTACCTTCTTAGGCATCTTGGTTGGCGGCGTATTGATCGCCGCCATTTGCAAGACAGTCTTACCGACGGGCAGAACGGCGGCATTGTCCGTCCGGTTGCTGGTCTTTGTCGCACTGATGCTGGCGATCCTGAAGTACAACCAGCAGGTGATGTCTGCGGTGAACGTGCCCGCGGAGCTGATCGGGCTCCTGATTTTACCCGGTTTTTTGACGGGTTACCTGGGGGCGGCGGCGCCCGGCAGGCTGGCGCTGGCGATAGAGCTACCCTGTTTTGCGGCGCTCGCCGCGCTGCTGATTCTGGGCACCGCCGGCGTCGGCTTTTTTGCCCCCTATCATTTGGAGAGCGCCGGCCAATTTAGCGCCAAGGCGATCGCCGCGGCATTGTCCGTCGCCGTCGTACTGCTGGTTCGCAGAATAAGCGGGAAGGACAGCGCACTGTCCTCTTGATCATCCATTTCGACGCGGGGCTCTCCCCGTATCCGCGATCGGCTCTGGACGCCGCATCGTTTTCTTCATCTGTTGTGACATAGCCTGATATCTATTAAACCGAAAAACGGATTGTTTTTGAGCATGCAGCCTGGCTGCCGGCTGATATCCACAGGAAGCTTTACACACACAATGAAAGTCGTAAAACCTCTGCGCCTCAGCGCGCTTCATCGCCCCTTCTCTTGGCAAGGGCAAAATCATCTGGGCGTTTCCGTTTTGGCCTTGGCCGACATGGGGGCTTCCCCGCGCCTGCGCCCCGAACCGGAGTTGTGGCAGTTGGCCGCCGACGAACTCACGTTGAGCGGCGGCGTGCTCGATCTGGCTATCCCAAAAGCCTGTGCAGAGTTTCTCGCCACCGGCAACGCCTACACCCACCATCAACAAGACAAAACCGCCTGCGCCGTGAAGATCCAGCTTGATTCGCTGGAGAAAACGCTGGTGGTTTTCGGCGATCGCCATTGGATCAACGATCGCCCCTCCTCTCCCCTCCCTTTTGCAGAAATGCGTCTGGACTGGCGCCGGGCTTACGGCGGGACTCAGTTCGCCGATAATCCACACGGCATCGGCGCCACTCCAGAAACATTTCCGCAAGGCCGCATCCATCGCCTACCCAATGTTGAACCGCTGCAGGGGCGCCTCGCGTCTCCTCGGCAAAACGCCCTGCCGGCAAGCTTTGACGCGTTGGATATCACCTGGCCGCGCCGCTTCTCACGCATCGGTAAAAACTACGACGCCGACTGGTTGAAACACGCTTTTCCCGGCTTCGCCAACGATATCGACTGGCGTCTGTTCAACATGGCGGAAAGCGATCAGCAGTTTCCCCAACGCGACAGCTTGCCGCTTCAGGCCGCCTACCGGATATGGAACATGCATCCTTCAGAGCCGATTCAGCAAGGCCGTTTGCCGCCGTGGCGCGCGCGCTGCTTCATTAACCGGCTGCGCGGCAGCGAAGCGCATTTCGGGGAAATCGCGATGCGCCACACCACCGTGTGGTTCTTTCCCCATCGCGAACAAATGCTGTTGATCTACCAGGGCAGCCTTCCCATCAATGAAGACGATGCCGCAGACGTCATGCAGCTCATGCCGGCGCTGGAAATTGAGGGTAAAAGCCGCACCGTCGCTCATTATCGGCAGGTGCTCGATCAGCGGCTTGATAAAGAGCATGGCGCTTTGCACGCTTTTCGTGAAAAAGATTTGCTGCCGGAGAGCTGTATCGGCCCTTGGTTGGATACGGAAACGCCGACGCAGCAAAGCCCGATGGTAGAAAACATCGCCGCCTACGAACATCACCAACGCGAACAACACCGCCAACGTCTGCAGCGCGAAGGCCGAGACATCGATGACATGTTTCCCGCGCCGCCAGCTGAACCGATGCCCTCTTTGGAGAAGTTGGCCGAATTTGTCGACGACATGGAACAGCGCGCTGAAGCGCATTACCGTGAAATCCGCGATGACGCGCTGGCAAACGGCATTGATATTGACGGCCCAGGCCCCGCCGACCTTTCCGGCGCGGAAAGCTACCAACAGCAGCGCGACCAGCTGTTTCAACAGGCGCGTCAACGCCCCGCCGCGTTTAGCGACAAGCAGCTGGGGGAAAGCGAACGCGCGCTGCACCAAATGTATTTAATGTCGGCACAGGCGCAAAGCCCTGCACTGCGCCTGCGTGGCGATCTGGCGCAAATCATTCGCCAACGCGTCGCCGCCGCCATGCTGCGCGATAAGGATCTCAGCGGCCTGGATCTCACCGGCGCCGATCTGTCCGGCATGGATCTCTGCCAGGCTAACTTGCGCGGCGCTTTGCTGGAAAACGCCAATCTGCGCCAAACCCAATTGGTGGGTTGCGATCTTCGCGAGGCGATGTTGGCGCGCGCCGATCTCAGCGGCGCCGTCTTACAGCAGGCCGATTTGAGCCACGCCTCCTTGGCCCTGGCGAAATGTGAAGCGACGGATTTCGGCGGCGCGCAGTTGCACGAAACCAACATTCAGCAAACGTTGTTTCAACGCTGCGATTTCACGATGGCGTCGTTACGCGACTTGCTGGGATACGAAACCCTGCTCGGGCAGTGTGACTTCAACCGCGCCACGCTGGCCAACATTACGCTGATGGAGCTGCAACTGGAGCAGCTGACATTCAGCCACGCCCGGCTCGACAAAGTCAGCTTCGTCAAATGCCGGCTGCTGGCGGTGAACTTCGATCGGGCGCGGCTAGAGAGCTGCGCCTGGGTTGATACCGAGACGCAAAGCCTCAGCTTCCGCGCCGCACGCCTCACCGCCTGCGCCTTCGCTGCAAAGACGCTGTTGCCGCAGGCGGATTTCGGCGACGCGACGCTGAACCAGTGCAATTTGCGCCAGATGCCGTTGCAGCGAGCTAATTTCAGCCGTGCGCGCCTCGACAACTGCGACCTGTCGGAAGCCCGGCTGAACGAGGCCGATTTCCGTCAGGCCAACGGCAGCGGCAGCCTGTTCATTCGCTGCGATCTGTCCCAGGCCAACCTGCGCGACGCCAATTTCATCGCGGCGATCCTGCAAAAATGCGTGCTGTCAGGCGCCGACCTGCAGGGCACCAATCTGTTCCGGGCCGATTTGTCTCAGTCGCAAGTGGATCAGGCGACCCGGCTCGACGGTGCCTATACCGCCAGGGTGAAAACATTGCCTCGCCACAACGGGAAGGAAGTATGACGTCAAAACCTGAGCAGATACGCCAGCGCGTGAAACGCGGCGAGCTGATTGCCGGTGAGGATTTGCACGGCCTGTCATTCGCCGGTATGGATTTGGCCGGCGGCATGTTCAACGAACTGAACCTGAACGGCGTGAACTTTTCCGATTGCGATCTGCGCGACAGCGTCTTCAGCGATTGCCGGCTCGAACACGCTCAATTTGCGCGGGCGAACCTGAAGCAAACGGCCTTCAATCAGTGCGCCATGGCGGGCGGCCGCTTCAGCGAGAGCCATATCGAACTGACGATGTTCAACGGCTGCCGGCTTGAACAGAGCGACTTTAGCCGGCTGTCGCTCAACCAAAGCCACTGGATGTCATGCCAATTGGCCGGCGCGAATTTTTCCGCCACTCAGCACGATCGCACCACCTTTTACGAAAGCCCGCTCGACGGCGCAGATTTAAGCCATACGAGGCTGTCACTTGTCACG
This sequence comes from Serratia sp. SA088, assembly GCF_049065515.1. Classification (NCBI taxonomy): domain Bacteria; kingdom Pseudomonadati; phylum Pseudomonadota; class Gammaproteobacteria; order Enterobacterales; family Yersiniaceae; genus Serratia; species Serratia sp. SA088. The sequence continues at coordinate 277,272 of NZ_JBAKGW010000001.1, read as the reverse complement.
TTCTTTCGATTAAATCTCTGTGAAACAAGGTTTGAAGGGGTTGATTTCGACCGCGTCACGTTTTTCGAATGTGACCACCGCGGCAAAAGTTACGCCGGGCAGCGCCTCATCGCCTGCCAGTTTACCGATAACCAACTGGACGACGTCGATTTCAGCCAGGCGACGTTGCGTCAAAGCAACTTCAAGGGCGCTTCGCTGCTGCGCGCCAACCTGACGGGCGTGCAAGCGCAGCAGTCACTGTGGCTGGAGGCCAATCTGACCCACGCGCAGTGCCGCAGCGGGCAGTTCGATCAGGCGATCTTCAGCGAAGCGACGCTGGACGCCGCCAACTTTAACCAGGCGCGCCTGTATCAATGCGTGTTCCAGCGCAGCCGCGCGGCGCGCTGTGATTTCAGCGACAGCGACCTGACCTACGCCGACTTCTGTTACGCCGACATCGGCGCCGCCGATTTCCGGCGCGCGCGTTTTATGCGCACCCGCATGCACCGCGCCCACCAGCAGCAAACGCGCTGGGGCGATCGCAGCGGGATCCTCGAGCGCGACGAAGAACTGTACGCCGCCGAAACCTGGAGCGCACAGCGCCAGAGCCGAATCTGAATGCATTGACCACTTCACGAGGGGATCACCATGAGCGTTGCCAACACAACTCGCGCCGTCAACATCGCACCGCCCCAGCAGGCCGCCGGCCAGGTCGTCAACCTGTTGCCGGACGGCAGCCTGGTGGTGGAGTGCGAAGGCCGCGGCTGGCATTGCCGCCGGGCGGCGAGCTGCCTGCTGACGCCGGCCCTCGGCGATAACGTGCTGGTCGCCGGTTGCGGCCACCAGCTGTGGGCGATCGCCGTCCTTGAGCGCGCAGAGCCGCAAAGCGCGGCGCGGCTCTGCGTCGCAGGCGATCTGCACATTGAAACGCCGAACGGCTCGCTGTCGTTGCACGGCGCGCAGGCGCTGAACCTGAGCGGCGACGCCATGACGCTGCAAGCGAACAGCGGCGACTGCCACGTCGACAAGATGAAATACAGCGGCGAAGAGCTGTCGGCCTTCGTCAGCCTCAGCCGCCTGGTCGGCAAACGCTGCGAGTCACTGTGGCATTCGGTCAGCCAGATCAGCCATTCGCTGTTCCGCAAAGTGCGCCAAACCGAGCACGTGCGCGCCGGGCAGCTGGATTACCAGGCGGAAGATTACGCCCGCATTCATGCGCGCAATACGCTGATTACCTCGAAAGACATCACCAAGCTGGATTCGGAACAAATCCACGTCGGATAACCTGCGGAGGCCTTTATGTTTGCCAACAGCCAAATGATCGGCGTGGACCTGGCGTTTCCCGACGTCTGTCTGACGCCAAGCCCGACACCGGTGCCCGTGCCTTACCCGGATATCGCCCTGGCGCCGACCGCCATCCCGAATGCGTTCAACATTCTGTTCGTCGGCACACCGGCGCACAACATGGCGACGGTGACGCCCCTGACCAACGGCGACAACCCCGGCGTGGCCACCGGCGTCGCTTCCGGCACGGTGATGGGGCCGTCCCGCCACCTGACCGGCGCCTTTACCGTGCTGCTCAAAGGCACCCCGGCCACCCGGTTGACCAGCCTCAGCCTGCAGAATTCCACCAACGCGCTCGGCATGCGCATCGTGCCGAGCCAATTAAAAGTGTTGCTGCTTGCGCCCTGATGACGGCGCCTTATTACACAGCCATTCAATCAAGAAAAAGAGGACATTGTGAAAACACGGATTACCCTGACGCTGCTGACCGCCCTGACGCTTGCCGGTTGTTCCACCCCGCCGCCACCGCCGCCGGCGCTCAATAACGACGCCATCGTCAGCAGTGAAGTCAATGGCGTCACGCTAAAACACCGCGCCGCGGTGAGCGCGCCGAAACAGTTCAAGCCGATCGGTGAGGAATACCGCAGCCTGTACGCCGCCAGCATCATGAGCAGCCCCGATTATACCGGCACCGCCGTCGGCAGCCTGGACAACGCCGCCGCGTTCTACGCGCTGGGCGAAGTGGAAAACAACTGGTTGGCGATCTCCGCCATTCGCGGCGGCGACCTGGTGGGTTATATCCAGGCCAACGCCGGCGTGCCGGAAGCGCGCTACAAATCAACGCTGCGCAAAGATCTGCCGCGCCGCGCGCGCGCCGCCAAACAGGACTGCGTCAAAGTCGGCGGCGACAGCAAGGCGTGTAAAAACGCCGGCTCAGCCACCTGGATCCTCCAGTAGTCAGTACGCCTGCGGGCGACGAGATTCCCATGATGACGACCCCTATCGCTTCCCGCTGGTGCGGGATGCTGTTTCTGCTGCTGGGCGCGTTGGCGCTCGGCGGTTGCATGTCTTCCGCCAAAAGCGTGCCGTCGCGCTACAGCCTGGTGTTCGATGCCGATCGCCAGGTCAACGCCGCCGCCGGCGCGCAACCGGCGCCGATAAAAATTCGCGTGCTGCTGCTGCGTTCGGATGCGGAATTCATGGATGCCGACTTCTTCAGTCTGCAAAACGACGCCAAAAGCGTGCTCGGCAATAGCCTGCTGGACAGCGATCAGTTCTTCCTGACGCCGGGCCAGACCGGCAAGACGCTCGGCGGGCAAAGCGCATTGGACGCACGTTACATCGGCGTGATCGCCGAGTATCAAAACCTGGACGGCAAGGCCTGGCGCATTTCGCTGCCGCTGCCGGAGCCCACCGAAACCAATTTCTACAAGGTATGGCAATTCTCGCCGGATGAGCTGGAAGCGCATATCGTCGCGGGCGTGAATGGCCTGCGCCCCGTAAAAAAGGTCGACTGATCTACCGCTGCGCTGAAGCGAAGTAACTATAGGTGTGATGATGAAAGATGCTCATAAGGTTGTCTGGACTGAGGGGATGTTTTTACGCCCTCACCATTTCCAGCAGGCGGAAAACTATCTCGAAGGCTATATGCGCAACTGGGGCCAGGCCCACAGCGGCTGTTTCTGGGGGTTCCTGACCCTGGATCTGGACCAAACGCTGCTGCGCCAGGGCAAGATTGCGCTCAACGCCGCCAGCGGCATCATGCCGGACGGCACGCCGTTTCGCTTCTCCGGCGCCCAGCAGGCGCCCGCGCCGCTGGCCATCGCCGACAACAAGACCGGTGAAAACGTGGTGCTGGCCCTGCCGACTTACCGCGCAGGGCGTGAAGACGTGATCTTTCAGGAAAGCCCGGAGGCGCTGGCGCGCTATCTGGCTTACGAGAATGAAGTCGACGATCTCAACGCCGTCTCGGTGGGCAGCGCGGCGCTGCAATTCGGTCGCCTGCGCCTGCGGCTGATGCTGGAGAGCGAGCTGAACGCCGAATGGACGGCGCTCGGCGTCACCCGCGTGCTGGAAAAGCGCGGCGACAACAGCCTGCGTCTCGATACGGCGCAAATCCCGCCGATGCTGAACTGTCAGGGCAACCCGGTACTGAAGACCTTCATCAACGATCTGCAGGGCCTGCTGCAACAGCGCAGCCAGCAGATGAGCCAACGCCTGCTGCAGCCGGGCCGCGGCGGCAGTTCCGAAATGGTCGATTTCATGCTGCTGCAGCTGATCAACCGCCATCTTGGCCAGGTGAGCCATGCCTATCACCTCGACCATCTGCACCCGGAACGCCTGTTCGCCGATTGGCTGCAGTTCGCCACCGAGCTCGCCAGCTTCTCGGCGCAGCGCACCCCGGAAGGCCGCCTGCCGGTGTACGACCACGACAACCTGGCGCTGTGCTTCGGTAAGCTGATGCTGTTGCTGCGTCAAGGATTGTCAGTGGTGCTGGAAGACAACGCCATTCAGCTGACGCTGGTCGAACGATCCCACGGGTTGAACGTCGCCACCGTGCAGGACACCAAAATGATGCGCGACTTCGGTTTCGTCTTGGCAGTGCGCGCCGACGTGGCCGCCGAGGTGTTGCTGACCCACTTCCCGGCGCAGATGAAGATCGCCCCGGTCACGCGCATCCGCGATCTGGTGCAGCTGCAGCTGCCGGGCATCGGCCTGCGCACCATGCCCGCCGCGCCGCGTCAGATCCCCTATCACGCCGGCTATACCTATTTCGAGCTGGAAAAAGGCGGCGACCTGTGGAAACAGATGGAAAAATCCAGCGCCTTCGCCCTGCATCTGGCCGGTGAGTTCCCGGGGCTGGACATGGAATTTTGGGCGATTCGCAGCCATACGGACCGGTAACCTATGACTCAGGAAAATAGCATGGCGCCAGCGGCCAATCCGCTGGTGGACGCCGCCAACCCGCTGCTGAACGCCATTTCGCAGATCCGCCAGTCGGCCACGCACGCCAACCCGGCGCAGCTGCGCCAACAACTGATCGACGAAATGCGCCGCTTCGAGATCCGCGGCCAACGCGCCAATCTGCCGTACGAAGTGATCATCGGCGCGCGTTATTGCCTGTGCACCGCGCTGGATGAAGCGGCGGCGCTGACCCCGTGGGGCAGCAACAGCGTGTGGTCCGGCAGCGGGCTGCTGGTGACCTTCCATAACGAAACCTGGGGCGGCGAAAAGTTTTTCCAGCTGCTGGCCAAGCTGTCGCAGAGTCCGCGTGAGCACATCAACCTGCTGGAGCTGATCAATTATTGCCTGCTGCTGGGCTTTGAAGGCCGCTATCGGGTCATGGAAAACGGCCGTTCTCAGCTGGAAACCATGAAACAGCGCTTGCTGCAGCTGATCCGGACGGTGCGCGGCGGCTACGCCCCTCCCCTGTCGCCTCATGCGTTGGATCTGCCGGTACAGCAAAAACTGTGGCGCCCGCTGGTGCCGCTGTGGGCCTGCGTGGCGCTGACCGGCTTCCTGGCTTCGCTGCTGTTCATCGCCCTCAACTGGCGGCTGGGCGACAACACCAGCCCGGTGCTGGCGGCGATTTACCAAACCAATCTGCCGCAGGTGGCGATCGGTAACCCGGCGCCGGCCGCGCCGCCGACGCTGAGCCTGAAAAGCTTCCTGCGCAAAGAGATCGCCGAAGGGCTGGTGGTGGTGCGCGACGAAGCGCAGCAAAGCGTGGTGATCCTCAAAGGCGACGGGCTGTTCGACTCCGCCGCCACCACGGTGCGCGCCAACTATATCCCGGTCATCGACCGCATCGCCGCCGCCATGAACGGCGTCAGCGGCAAGATCCTGGTCACCGGCTACAGCGACAACCTGCCGATCCGCAGCGCCCGTTTCGCCTCCAACTGGGAGCTGTCGCTGGCGCGCGCCGAAGCGGTCAGCGCCCGCTTGCAAAAACACCTCGCCAACCCGCAGCGGGTCAAGGCCGAGGGCCGCGGCGAGAGCAACCCCGTCGCGCCGAACGATAACAAAGTGAACCGCGCGTTGAACCGCCGGGTAGAAATTACGCTGTTGGTCGCCCCGGAAAACACCCAGGCGGAAATCAACGGCTTGCCGCAAGGAACCGGAAAGTAATGCTCAGTACGTTATTCTCCATCATCACCAGCCGCCTGCTGTGGGGCTTTGTCGGCATTACCGCGCTGGCGTTCATCATCTGGATGATCGGCCCGCTGGTGGCCATCGGCGACTATCGCCCGCTGGAGCCGGAACTCAACCGCCAGATCGCCATTGGCGTCATCTACCTGATCTGGTTCCTGTGCCGCCTGATCCCGCGCCTCTACAGCGCCTGGTTCAACAGCCGCCTGCTGAGCAACCTGCGCGCCGCCGAAACGGTGCCGGCGGAAGACGGCAAGCCCGAGGTTAAACAAGACGATCAGCTGGCGCAGCGCTTCGACGAAGCGGCGCAGTTGCTGAAAAAGGCGCGCTTCGCACCGGGCCAGGGCGACGGCAAACACCGCTGGATGACCCGCTTTAGCCGCCAATACCTGTACCAACTGCCGTGGTATGTGATCATCGGCGCGCCCGGCGCCGGCAAGACCACCGCGCTGGTCAATTCCGGCCTGCACTTCCCGCTGGCGGATCGCTTCGGCAAATCCGCGCTGCGCGGCGTGGGCGGCACCCGCAACTGCGACTGGTGGTTTACCAACGACGCCGTGTTGCTCGACACCGCCGGCCGCTACACCACCCAGGAAAGCCAGCGCGAAGAAGACGCCGGCGAATGGCAAAGCTTCGTCGCGCTGCTGAAAAAATATCGCACCCGCCAGCCAATCAACGGCGTGATGGTCACCATCAGCGTCGCAGATCTGCTGAGCGACAGCGCCGAAGCGCGCGCCGCCCAGGCCAGCGCGCTGCGCAAACGCCTGATCGAACTGCACGAACAGCTGGGCATTCACTTCCCAGTCTATGTGCTGGTGACCAAAACCGACCTGCTCAACGGCTTTATGGCCTATTTCGGCAGCTTCGACAAAGCGCAGCGCGACCAGATCTGGGGATTCACCTTCCCTTACGAACGCTCGCGGCAGCCGGACTTCAACCTGAACGCCGCCTTCGAACAGCAATACGCCCTGCTGCAACAACGGCTGGATGCGGCGCTGCCGGATACGCTGCTGATGGAGCACGACGCGCGCCAACGCGCCGAAAGCTATCTGTTCCCGCAGGAATTCGCCGCGCTGCGCCCGCTGCTCGGCCACTATCTGGAACAGGTGTTCGCCACCTCCAGTTTTGAAACCCGCTTTACCCCGCGCGGCATCTATTTCACCAGCGGCACCCAAGAGGGGCTGCCGTTCGACCGGGTGATGGGCGAACTGAACCGCTACCTGCAGCTGCCGACGGCCAACTCAGGGGCGCAGGCCAACGCGGCCTGGGACAGCGTGGGCCAGGAAACGCCGATCCCGGCGGCCAAGGGCCAGAGCTTCTTCCTGAAAGAGACGCTGGAATCGGTGATCTTCCAGGAGTCCGGGCTGGCGGGCAGCAACCGCTGGTGGGAATACCGCAACCGCGCCCTGCACTGGGCGGGTTACATCGCGCTGGCGGTGGTCCTGGCGGTGCTGGCGATGCTCTGGTTCACCAGCTACGGCAACAACAAGGCCTACCTGACGGAAGTGGCCGCCAAGGTGCCCGGCGTCGAGCGCCAGGGGCAAAACCTGACGCAGGTGGGCAACGGCGACATGTTCTCGCTGCTGCCGTTCCTCAACAGCCTGCTGCACCTGCCGGACAGCCAGAACTTTTCGCTGAACGATCCGCCGTTCACTTACCGCATGGGGCTGTTCCGCGGCGATCAGGTCGGTGACGCCGGCAATGCCCTGTATCAAAAAGCGCTGAAAGAGCTGCTGCTGCCGCAGGTGGCGCAACAGATTGCCACCACGCTGCGCAACGACAACCACGGCGACGCGGACTTCAGCTATGAAGCTTTGAAGGCCTACCAGATGCTGTATCTGCCGAAGCAGTACGACGGCAAATTCCTGCGCGCCTGGGTGATGCTCAACCTGCAGCGCAACCTGCCGCAGGGCAGCACCCAAAAACAGCTGCAGCAGATCGAATGGCACCTGAGCCAACTGCTGGATGCGCAGATCCAGGCCTCGCCCTACGCCAAAGATGAACAGCTGGTGGCGCAGGCGCAGGCCGCCATCAATCGGGCGCCGCTGTCGCAGCGCGTCTATGGCCGCCTCAAGCGCTTGCTGCTGAAACAGACCGACATCAAGCCGGTCAGCCTGGTCGATTTGGCCGGCCCGCAGACCGAGCTGGCGTTCAGCCGCAAAAGCGGCAAACCGGTCACTGACGGCGTGCCGGGCCTGTTCACCTCGCAAGGGTACTGGAAAGCGTTCAACGACAACATCGATCCGGTGACCGATACCCTGCGCAAGGAAGACGTCTGGGTGTTGAACAGCCAGACGCCGGAGCAGAAGAGCGCCGATTTGACCAAGACCATCCGCCAGCTGTACATGCAGGATTTCATCAGCGCCTGGGATGAGCTGCTGGGGGATATCCAACTGGCCAACATCGGCAACCTGACCCAACGCATCAGCAGCGCGCGCCTGCTGTCAGGCAACCCGTCGCCGATGCGCAACCTGCTGGTCAACGTCAGCAAAAACGTCACCCTGCGCGACGAGAAAAGCGACGCCGATTCCCGCTCGCTGCTGGCCAAAACCGAAGACAGGCTGAATCAAAACGCCAACCGCACGCTGGAGGCGCTGTTCACCAACCGGCCGGCCAACGCCGACGGCGACGTGTCGGCCCAGCCGGAACAGCTGGTGATGGCGCACTTCGCGCCGCTGCTGGAGCTGGCGCAAAGCCAGGGCGAAGGCAATAAGGCGATCCCTTTCGACAGCGTGCTGAAACAGGTCGATGAGCTGTACAGCTACCTGACGGCGGTGCAAGGCGCGGCCAACAGCGGCATGTCGGCGCCGCCGAGCGACATCATCCCGCGCCTGCAGGCCGAGTCCGGCCGCTTGCCGGTGCCGTTCAAACAGATGCTGCTGTCACTGGCGATCGGCGCCAGCAGCGACACCCAGCGCAAAGAGATGGAGAACGTGAAAAAGCGCATCAGCTTCGAGGTCGGCAGCTTCTGCCGCCAGGCGATCGCCGGGCGTTATCCGCTGGTGGCCCGGGCGCGCCAGGAAGTGACGCCGGACGATTTGGCGCGCATGTTCGCGCCGAACAGCGGGCTGATGGACAGCTTCTTCCGCGACAACCTGCAGGGCAAGGTCGACACTACCCGCGCCAACTGGCGCTTTACCCCCGGCGTGGACGGCAAGACGCTGCCCGGCGGCGAAGGCATCTTGCGTTCGTTCCAGCAGGCGCAGCGCATCCGCGACGCCTTCTTCGCCAACGGTACCGCGACGCCCTCGTACCGCGTGACCGTGCGGCCGGTGCGGATGGATAACGACATCCTCAACCTGACGCTGGATATCGACGGGCAGCTGTTCAAATACAGCCACGGCCCGCAGGTGCCGCTGGTGGTCAGCTGGCCGGGCACCCGCAATACCAACCAGGTGCATCTGCAGCTGGCGCTGGCCAACGGCACTACCGCCAGTCTGGTGACCAGCGGGCCGTGGGCGCTGAACCGCCTGGTGGATATGGCGCAGTCTTCGGGCACCGGCGGCCTCGGCCGTCAGGCGACGTTCAATCTCGACGGCCACCGCGTCACGCTGGAGTTCACGCCCAACAGCATTCGCAATCCGTTCCAACTGCCGGCCTTCTCGTGCCCGTAGCCCCGAAAGGACATGACCATGAGCACTGATTCAAGCGCCCCGACGAGCATCGGCTGGTACGGCAAACTTCCTTCCGCCGGTGACTTCCTGCAACGCCGTTTGCCTGACCCGGTGGTCAACAACTGGGCTCACTGGTTCCATAACGGGCTGGTGAATTTGCAGCGCGACGCGCAGGGGCCAAACGATCACCCGTTCAGCAACGCGCCGGTGTGGAACTTCGTGATCCCCGCCACGCTCGGCAGCCAGTACGTGCAGATGGGCTGCCTGTTGCCGGCGCGCGACCGCGTCGGGCGGCGTTACCCCATCTGCGCGCTGCGCCTGTTCAGCCAACAGGATTGGCGCCCGCAACAGCTGAACATGGCGGCGAGCTGGTACCAACAGCTCGGCCATACCCTGCTGAACGGCGTGCGCAACGGCTTCTCCGCCGAACAGATCGACCGCACGCTGCAGGCGATCCCGACGCTGCCCAGCCCACCGGCGGAAGCGGACTCCGAGATATTGTCGATTATCGGGTTCCAGCATCCGGACGTGCCGGGCCTCGGCTGGCAACAGGCCGCCGACTGTTTCGATCCGGCGCAGTACACCAGCTTCTGGTGGACCAACCAGGCCGACGGACACCCGCTCTACACCCACGTGCACAGCGGCAACCTCACCGTGCAGCTGTTTTCACTGCTGTTCGAGCCCAACGGCTGGGCGCGCCCCGGCCGCGGCGGCCAGTATCCGCAAATGTTTGATTAACATCGCTCGTTGAAGGAAATTTTATGGCTATCGACACCGATACCCTGCTGGCCCCGGTTGACGCGGACACGCCCTGCGGCGACAACCTGGAATACGACGCCGACTTTCTGGCCATGGCGCGCGCCGCCACCGGCAAGGCCGAACAACAGTTCGGCAGCACCATCATTCCGGAAGAGGCGCCGGACTGGGTGCAGGTCGAGCGCCTCGCAAGCTCGCTGCTGGCGCGCACCAAAGACCTGCGCGTCATGCTGTATCTCACCCGCGCCTGGACCCAGCTGCGCGGATTGCCGGGCTATGCCGACGGGCTGACGCTGATCCACCAGGCGATACTCCGCTACTGGGATGCCCTGCAGCCGCCGCTGGAGTTCGACGGCGAGGCCGACCCGCTGTTTCGCATCAACGCGCTGGCCGACCTTGGCGACAAGGCCGCGCTGGCCGCCAGCGTGCGCGCCGCGCCGCTGCTGAAAAGCGCCGCCGGTGAAATCTCGCTGCGCGATGCCGGCGCCCTGCTCGACGGCAGCAAGCAAGAGTGCCCCAACTTTCCCGGCGGCCGCGCACGGCTGCAGGATGAGCTGGCGCAACAGGATCGCCCCGAAGGCGCGCTGGTGATGCATATCGCCAACACCCTGGCCGCCATTCGCAGCGAAGTCACCCGCCATCTGGGTGAAAGCGCGCTGCCGGAAATGAGCGCGCTGACCAAGGTCTTTTCGCTGGTGGCGCTTGCTGGCCAGAGCGAGGCCCCGGCCGCCACCGAAGCGGACGCCACACAGGAAACCGCCGCTGAGCAGCCACCGGCCGCCGTGCAGAGCGCCTCTGCCCCACTCAACTGGCGCAGCGCGCAGATCCAGTCGCGCGACGACGCCCAGCTGATGCTGGACAAGGTGAAAAACTATTTTCGTCTTCATGAGCCAAGCCACCCGGCGCCGCTGATGATCGATCGGGTACAGCGACTGATTACGCTGGACTTTATGCAAATCGTCCGCGATTTGGCGCCCGATGGGCTTAACCAACTGGAGACCATTCTCGGTCGCCCCGACAACGAGGAGAACAGCTAGCCGCCGACTTTTGTTCTCTTGACGACACCCGATACCGTCTGCCCCTGCGCAGACCCGAATCAGAACCTGACTCTCCCAGCCGGACGAGGCGCGTTCCCAATCGCCATTAGATGGAGTAAATCATGTCAAACTCGAAATCCCGCAGCGGGCAGAAATTCATCGCCCGCAACCGCGCGCCGCGCGTACAGATTGAATACGATGTCGAAATTTATGGCGCAGAGCGCAAAATCCAGCTGCCGTTCGTGATGGGCGTGATGGCGGATCTGGTGGGGAAAGCGGTCGATCCGCAAGCCAGCGTGGAAGAGCGCAAGTTCATGGAAATCGACGTCGACAACTTCGACGAGCGCATGAAATCGCTGAAGCCGCGCGTCGCTTATCAGGTTGACAATACCCTGACCGGCGAAGGCAAGCTGAACATCGATCTGACCTTCGAAAGCATGGAAGACTTCTCCCCCGCCGCTATCGCCCGCAAGGTCGACGCGCTGGACAATCTGCTGGACGCCCGCACCCAGCTTTCCAACCTGCTGTCCTACATGGACGGTAAAAACGGCGCCGAGGAGCTGATCTCCAAGATCCTGCAAAACCCGGCGCTGCTGAAATCCCTGACCGACGCGCCGAAGCCGGCGGTTAACGATGACAACAACGAGCGTGAGGATTAATCGATGAGCAACTCGCCTCAGCAACAGAATGCGTTGCAAACCACCGAGACTTTTTCCAGCGATGAGTTCAGCGCGCTGTTGAACAAAGAGTTCCGGCCGAAGACCGATCAGGCCAAAGAAGCGGTCGAGAACGCGGTGAAAACGCTGGCGCAGCAGGCGCTGGAAAATACCGTCACCGTTTCTTCCGACGCCTACCGCACCATCCAGGCGCTGATCGCGGAAATCGACGAAAAGCTGTCGCAGCAGATCAACCAGATCATTCACCACGACGATTTCCAGAAGCTGGAAGGCGCGTGGCACGGCCTGCACTACCTGGTCAACAACTCTGAAACCGACGAGATGCTGAAGATCCGCTTCATGAGCATTTCCAAGCAGGAGCTGGGCCGCACGCTGAAGCGTTATAAAGGCGTGGGCTGGGATCAGAGCCCGATCTTCAAGAAAATCTACGAAGAAGAGTATGGCCAGTTCGGCGGCGAGCCGTTCGGCTGCCTGGTGGGCGACTACTACTTCGATCACAGCCCGCAGGACGTGGAGCTGCTGGGCGAAATGGCCAAGATCGGCGCCGCCTCGCACTGCCCGTTCATCGCCGGCACCGCACCGAGCGTGATGCAGATGGAGTCCTGGCAGGAGCTCTCCAACCCGCGCGATCTGACCAAGATTTTCCAGAACACCGAGTACGCCGCCTGGCGCAGCCTGCGCGAATCGGAAGATGCGCGCTACCTGGGTCTGGTGATGCCGCGCTTCCTGGCGCGCCTGCCGTATGGCATCCGCACCAATCCGGTGGACGAGTTTGACTTCGAAGAAGATACCGACGGCGCGACCCACGGCAACTACACCTGGACCAACGCCGCCTACGCCATGGCCGCCAACATCAACCGTTCGTTCAAAGAGTTCGGCTGGTGCACCGCCATTCGCGGGGTGGAATCCGGCGGCGCGGTGGAAAACCTGCCGTGCCACACCTTCCCGAGCGACGACGGCGGCGTGGACATGAAGTGCCCGACCGAGATCGCCATCAGCGATCGTCGCGAAGCCGAGCTGGCCAAAAACGGCTTTATGCCGCTGGTGCACCGCAAAAACTCCGACTTCGCCGCCTTTATCGGCGCGCAGTCGCTGCAGAAGCCGGCGGAATACTACGACGCCGACGCCTCCGCCAACGCCCAGCTTTCCGCGCGCCTGCCATACCTGTTCGCCTGCTGCCGCTTTGCGCATTACCTGAAGTGCATCGTGCGCGACAAAATTGGCTCCTTCCGCGAGCGCGACGACATGGAGCGCTGGCTGAACGACTGGATCATGAACTACGTGGACGGCGATCCGGCCAACTCCTCGCAGGAAACAAAGTCGCGCAAACCGCTGGCCGCGGCGGAAGTGCAGGTGGAAGAGATCGAAGACAACCCGGGCTACTACAGCGCCAAGTTCTTCCTGCGCCCGCACTACCAGCTGGAAGGCCTGACCGTTTCTCTGCGCCTGGTGTCGAAGCTGCCTTCGCTGAAACAAAACGACGCGTCCTGATGGACTGGAGTCAGGCCGGATCGCGCGGCCTGGCTGATACATTAACCTCATCACAGGGAAAGAAAGATGAAGGCAAAGCGGTTTTATCTGGCATCGCTGTTGGCAGTCGTCTGCTCGCTCTCCGCCGCGCCGCCAGCTTCCGCAGAGCAGACATCGATAGCGCATTTGACGTCCGATGATGTCAATCTGCCAGGCAGCGACTTTTTCCGTTTCTATCGCAGTACAGATAAACAGGAAAAAGAGAAAGCGCGAATTTATTTGCTGGGCGTGCTGGACGCGACGGAAGGAAAAAGCTGGTGCCAATACAGCCAGCTACAAACCGTCACTCTGCAGGAGTTTGTGTTCGAACTCTTTAATAAACTTCCCGCTGCGCGCCTGCACGAAAGGGCTGCCCCCCTGATTGAAGAGGCTCTGGCGACTCGCTTCCCCTGCAAAGGAGGCAAAGCATGAAACCTTTATATCGTCAGCTTATCGTAGGCAACCCAGAACGAACATGGAACCAAGACAACGCGAAATAATTAAGCATTGAGCCATTATCATTTTAATAATGGCTCGGTAACCCGTACCGATAGTTTTCGGTATTTAAGAAGGTGCATGGCACAAGGATATAAATTGGTAATGCATTACCACACTTGCAATTCCTGCTGCTATTACCTGAGTTTTTCAACGTAACGTTAATACTACTGTTAACCCTTAATAAAGAGTGAAGAAACTATGGCTATTGATATGTTCCTGAAAGTTGAAGGTGCCAGCGGCGAATCCAAAGATTCGAATCACAAAGGCTGGACCGACATTACTTCTTTCTCCTGGGGCGCTTCTCAACCGGGCAATATGGGCGTTGGCGGCGGCGGCGGCGCCGGCAAAGTGTGCTTCAACGATCTGCACGTCAACGCGCTGATCGACAAGTCAACCCCGGCCTTGCTGAAACACTGCTCAAGCGGCAAACACCTGACCAAGATTGAGCTGTCGGTTTGCAAAGCGGGCGGCACCCAGGTTGAATACGCAAAAATCACCCTGGAAGACGTGCTGGTCACCGCCGTGCAGTACACCGGTGCAGGCGGCGAAGACACCGTGGGCGTCACCTACTCCTTCCAGGCGGCGAAAGTGAAACAGCAGTACTGGGAGCAGAGCGACAAAGGCGGCAAAGGCGCCGAAAGCAGCGCAGGTTGGAACATCAAGGAAAACCGCGAAGCTTAATCTGCATGCCCCCCCGGTTACGGCCGGGGGGATTAATATAGGGAAATAACAATGAATAATAATCGCCCCATTTTTTCAGCAGCATGGGCTGCAAGCACTAAAATATATAACGCGCAATATTCAGCTCAAAATGTTGCCAAGATTATCGGCGGGCGTGTCGCCATGAATATTGCGCCCAATGGAAAATGGGAAAACACCTGCGCTGTGCGTATGAGCTACATCTTGAATAAATCTGGCTTCCCCATTCCTTATGTAAAAGATCAGACCGTATCAGGCGCCGATCGTCAATGGTATTTTTTTAGAGTTAAAGATCTTATCGCTTATCTGACAAAGATCTGGGGCAAACCCGACCTTCGAGTCAAATTCCCTCCTCCAGGTGGTGGTGAATTAGCCGGGAAGAAAGGGATCATACTGTTTGAAATTGCAGGTTGGAGCGATGCTGGAGGACATGCTACGCTTTGGAATGGGAACGGCGATTGTTATGATCATTGTTATTTCAATGAACCAGAAGCTCGCTATACAACAAATTACGCTAACTTTTGGGTATTGAGATGAAAAAAATCCTTATCTCTTTTCTTTGTATATATGCTACTTGTGCTATAGCACAGAAAAACCAAGAAGAACCTATTGAAAAGTGGCCACCGCAAGCGGCGTACCGAAACTATTTGCAAAACTACAAGGATATTGCTCTGACCTACTGCATTTCCGTCGCTTATAAGACTTCACCAGAGGCTAGCAAAGATGCAATTGCCTCATCGAATGGTATCGATGCTTGGTCATACTATGCAATTCGTGATGAAGAATCCCCTATCATCAAGCTGACAAAGCAGTATTTGCAAAAGAATTACAATGCCAAGGAAGGGAAAAGCCGCTTAGACTTAATGAAGTGCATGGATATGTACCATAGTGAAGAGCTTGATAAACTTGCGAAAGATTATGTACAGCGCCCTAATGATAATTGGGTGAAAGACAATCCGGACAGAGTAAATGAAAATCCTCCTCGGAAATAATCAGTGAAAAAAATCTCACTGACTGTGGCCATCGCCGCAACCTTGAACGTCAATGCAGCGACAGAAATTGACTATTCCCCTGCCGAGTACCTCAAAAACTACGCGCTTAGCGTTTGCATCGCCGAGGGGTACTCAGCAAAAGAAGTCAAAAACGATGCCGCCGCCGCCGCTCGGGGTTACATGGAGTTCGGCGATTATTCTCTGGAAGCGCATACCGCTGTCAGGGCGCTGGCAAAAGAATTTCTGGCAAAGCCCTATGACAGCATGTCTGGAGAGCCGATGACGATGGCCAAGTGCATCGATCTTGTACATAGCCAAGCGTTGCAAGCCATCATCAAGAAGTACCAAGGGAAAGACGACAGCTGATATCAGAGTTGCTCAAACGACGGCTCATATCAAAGGTTATCTCGGATGAGAAGATACACGTACTTTTTAATGTCTCTGCTGCTCGGAAGCCATGTAGCCCTTGCTGAAAACTCACTCAATATTTTATCGCAAGAGGCACTATATAAAAATTGGTTAGTCAGCCGCTGCATTGGGAAGTCCACTGACTCAGAAAGAACCAAACAAGACGCCTTCCGTTCCGCTTCCGCCTATTTAGAATTGAGTAAACTGCCGATGGATGCATTCGAACAAGGCGAAAAACTGGCTGAACAGTACGCCAATAAAAATAGCCAAGGCTCAGTTAAAGGAAGTTATCATATTTTAGATTGCCTTTCACTGCAAAGCTCCAGTGATGCTAAAGCCATCTTTGAACGTTACTCTAAGTAATAGTCAGGATTATCGAACCCAATTTCATAAAGCTTTCAAATCAAGTAAATTCATTGATTATTAACATGACTACAGACGTCACGCTATCAACTTACTCATATGGATTCTTACTTTCCTATTTTTCATTGTCACTCATCACTTTAGTGGCATTATATTACTTAAAAAAATTATCGGCTCGCAAACACAATTATCCATTTTTTGTTTTCAACTGTCTCATTGTGGTTGTCATGGGAGTCTTACAGCTCTCAATTTTTGCATACGGAAATGATTTTCTTAATCTTTTCTACCCACCAGGCAACGATAACTATGACTCTATTCACTACGGCAGTTTGATGTTCACCTTTATCTACTTAACTCAACTACCAAAAAACACCTATTACAAAGAAGAAAAGAATAGAAGTTAGCCATCTGATTAGATGACTAAATCAACATACGCCCAAAGCAGTCTAAAATCCCCATCAGCAGGAATGCCTTATGCGATTTTCCATTGTAAAAAATAAAAGCGGCCAGGTTCCGCCGCAGAGCAGTTGCGATTTTCTGCCGCCGGGCGGCACCATCGGCCGCAGCGTGGACAACAACCTGGTGCTGCCGGACGAAGAGCGCGCCATTTCCCGCCTGCAGGCGATCGTGCATATTTCCGCTGACGGCGAATGCCGCATCACCAACCGCGGCAACGTCACCCGCGTGCTGCTGAACGACATTCCGCTGGAGCGCGGCCGCCAGGTTGAACTGCAGGATGGCGACGTGCTCGGCATCGACGATTACCAGATTGAAGTCAGCGCGCTACAGCAACACGCCTCGCCACAGGCTCAACCGGTGGCCAAGGCTGCTGCCGTTGCCGCTGCTGCGGCCCCAGCAGCCGCCGCCACCGAAAAATCCGCCGCGCCAATTCCCAACGAAATCTGGGACAGCCTGGTGGAAGAATTTACGCCTAACGCGCCGGCCGCCGTCACACCGCCGCCGATCGCCAATCCGGACAATCATCCGCTGCTGGATACCCCCGCTCACGAGCTGAACCCGGCCGATCCGCTGGCGCAGCTGGCGGGCGATGTCGATCTGCGCCAATTGCAGCAACAGCAAACCGATCCGGCCGCCTTATTCAACACTGACTCCACTTTTGAGCGTGAGCATATCCTGGCCGACACCACCCCCAGCGCGCTGCTGGCGGAGCAGGCTGCGCCACCGCGCCCGGCACCCCCCGTCCGGAATGCGCAGCAACCGGAACAAGAACTGGATCCGCTGGCGCTGTTCGGCGGCTCATCCGCGCCCGCTTCGCCAGAGACGCTGAACAGCAACGATCCGCTGGGGCTGCTGATGGGCGGCGCCGTGCCGCTGGCTCAGCCGGAGGAAGCGGTACAGCCGCCGTCCCCGCCGCCAGCACCGGCTCCGGTCGCCGCCCAGCCGGTAGCGCCGCGCCCTCAGCCGACGCCGCCGCCAGTGCAGATGCCCGAGCCGCAGCCCCAACCCGCGCCGCAGTTCAGCCCGCAGGAGCCGCCTGCGCAGCCGCCGCGTCCGCGCCAGGGCAACCGCCTGGGCATCGATCCGGTTGCCTACCAATCCGCTCAGCGGCAGCACGCCGCCGCGCCGAATGGCGACACCTTGGAAGGACCGTTGCTGGCGGCGCTGCTGCAAGGCGTCGGTCTTGACGATCTGCAGCCGCAGCCGCATTTCGACGAACAACAGATCCGCCTGGCCGGTCGCCTGCTGAGCCTGTTCTCGCAAGGCACCGTCGCCCTGCTCTCATCCCGCTCGATCCTCAAGCGCGGCGTGAAGGCCGAGATGACCATGATCCTCGACGAAGCCAACAACCCGTTCAAGTTGCTGCCTTCGGGCAAAACGGTGCTGATGCAGATGTTCGGCAGCCAGATGCCGGGCTTTATGCCGCCGGAGCAGGCGGTGCGCGACGCGCTGATCGACCTGCAGGCGCACCAGCTGGGGATGATCGCCGGTATTCGCGCCATCATCGCCGCCATGCTGCAGTCGTTTAACCCGGAGCGTCTCGAAGAAGAAGCGCGCAAGGAAGGCGTGGCGCCGCGTCTGTCGCTGCCCGCCAACCGCAAGGCCGCGCTGTGGGACTACTTCGTGAAGAACTATCAGCAAACCTCCGGCGAAATCGAGGACGATTTCCACACCCTGTTCGGCGAAGCCTTCCTGCACGCCTATGACGTTGAAGTGAATCAATACAAAGACTCACAGACCAAACCGGACGCGTAATGAATATCACCATAGCCTCTACCTCCAACCAGGGCGGCCGCGCCTCCAACCAGGATCAGACCGGCGAAGTGCTCGGCAACCGCGCCGCCTGCTTCGTGGTGTGCGACGGCATCGCCGGTTTTCCGGGCGGCGATATCGCCGCCAAACTGGCGCGCGACACCATTTTGCAAAACTTCGACGGCGAAAAGCACCTGAACGCCCAGAGCATTCGTCAGCACATCACCAGCGCCAACGCCGCCATCCACCAGCAGCAGCGGCAGTCGGACGAATACAGCAAGATGGGCACCACGCTGGTCAGTCTGTTTATCGATCGCGATTACCAGCTGGCCTACTGGGCGCACGCCGGCGACAGCCGCCTGTACCTGTTCCGCCGCGGCTACCTGCATGCCGTCACCACCGACCACAGCCTGATCCAACAGATGCAGGACGCCGGCTACCAGACCAACGGCATCAACAGCAACCTGCTGTATTTCGCGCTGGGGCTCAACGAAGAGCGCGACGCCACCTACAGTGACGTGCTGCAGCTGGAAGACGGCGACGTTTTCCTGCTGTGCACCGACGGCTTCTGGCACAGCTTCAGCCAGGCCGAACTGGAACAGTCGCTGCATATGGTCAACTCCCCCAGCGAGTGGATCGCCCTGATGCAGCAGGCATGGAAGAAAAACAATAACAGCGATAACTACAGCGCTATCGCCGTCTGGATTGGCTCACCGCAGGAAACCACCCTGCTGCATTCGCTGGCGGATGCGGAGCGGTTTCTGAGCCGCGACTGAGCAGCGCACATTCACAGCAAGGTTCACTATGAAATATTGGATGCCGGGGCTCGTCGCCCTGATGGCGGTGCCGACCGCGCAGGCGATGAACTATCGCCTGGTTTACTCCCCCAGCCAGAAGCTGGAAGTGTTTATCGATGACGTCAAAAACAGCAATCCGGCAAGCTGGTGCGGCAAAAGCATCCCGCTGCGTATCGTCTCGGCGCAAAGCCAGGATCCGACGGTGCTGAACGACTTTCTGCCCCGCGTCGGCAATCTGCTGGAAAAGCAGTGCCCGAAAGCCGGCCACCTGCCCTGGACGCTGACCGACAAGCGCGGAGAGAAACTGGCCAGCGGCGAAGCCGCCAAAGCGCGCGGCTGGAAACCGGTGGTCAAACAAGAGGCCTCCGAGCCGCCGGAAACCCCGCCGCAACCGGCGATCCCTGCGGCGGTGGCCGTGACTTCTCCGCAGGCGGACAGCGCGCCGGCTCAGCGTTTCAGCCTGCCGCAGGGCTGCCACTTCCGCACCTTCTGGCGTGACGAGGCCAACGGCGGCTCGCTGTTCATTCCCGCCGGCGCCGCGCTGCGCTGCGGCGAGGACGGCTGGCTGCAGGGCAACGGCGCGGTCACGCTGCAACAGGGCGGCCAAACCCTCTCGCCGACGCTGTGGTTCCTGCAAGGTTACCCGCTGGCGCAGGTTAACGGCGGCGATCGCGCGCTGACCGTCGTCAGCGCCAACGCCCAACGGCTCATTTTGGGCGGCAACCCGCAGGCGCCGGGCAGCTTCCTGCTGCTGAACTTCGAACCGAAGCTGCACGCCTGGGCGTTCAACGGTGAAGCGATCGTTGAAATGCCGCGCGTCGACGCCGCCGACGAGAACAAGATCAAACAGCGCGTGCAGCAGGCGCAAACCGCCTGGCAACCGCTGCTGAGCGCCCCCGCCCCGCTGACTTTCAAACTGGTGGAAAAGCTGGCCGCAGACCGCGTTGATCCCGCCAGCGGCAGCTACCTGTCGGTTAACGGCGTCACTCACTGATTATAAGGAAAGCCTGTGAAATCATTAGCAAGCATGCTGCAAGGCCAGTCGATCGGCGCGGCCATCACCGCCGTCGAAAACGATATCAAGGCGAAACCGGCGGATGCCGACCTGCGCGCCGCGCTGGTGCAACTGCTGTGCCTGAGCGGCAACTGGACGCGCGCCAACGCGCAGCTGAAATCCTGGCAGGCGCTGAAACCGATAGCCCAACCGACCACGCTGCTGCTGATGCAGTCAGTCAACGCCGAGCTGCAACGCCAGGCGGTGTTTGCCGGCACGGCCGCGCCGGCGCTGCTGCGGCAGGATCAGCCTTGGCTGAAACTGATGGTGCAGGCGCTGCATCAGGATGCGCAAGGGGCGGCCGAACCGGCCCAGGCGCTGCGTGATGAAGCGCTGGAGGCCGCTCCGGCCGGCGCCGGGCGGTTAACGCTGGCCGAAGGCGAACAAGAACGGCAGCTGCGTTTCGACTGGCTGACCGACGGTGACGGCCGCCTCGGGCCGGTATGCGAACTGGCGCTGAACGGCGTTTACTACTGGCTGCCGTTTGCCGACATCGCCGCGATCCAGTTCCAGGCGCCGCAGAGCGCCATCGACCTGGTGTGGAGCCATGCGCTGGTGCGCCTGACCGATGGCCGCGAACAGGTATGCCAACTGCCCGCCCGTTATCCGCTGGCCGAAGGCAGCGACGACGCGCTGCTGCTCGGCAAGCGCACCGAATGGCAACCGCTGGGCGACGGCACCCACTATGCGGGGCTGGGCCTGAAAACCTGGCTCAGCGAAAGCGATGAATTCCCACTGCACAGCCTGCGGCAGCTGAGCTTCGACGCGAGCGCCTGACCATGAACGATAAGCGCCCACCCCACTACGACGGCGGCGATCTGCGCCACCAGGGCTATCGCTATCGTCAGGACAGCGAACGCCTGACCTCGCGCGACAAAATGCAGCCGGTGCTGCTCGATATGCTGACCGACGACGAACCGCAGAAAAAGCAGGAGGCGCAGGTGCGCAACCTGGTGTCGCACAGCGAGCTGCGCCGCCGGGTATTGCGCGATCTGCAGTGGCTGTTCAACTGCGTCAACAGCGAATCCAATCTGGATCTCGGCGATTTTCCGCAGGTGCGGCGCTCCACTCTGAATTACGGCATCGCCTCGCTGGCGGGCAAGCGCATGTCGGACATCGAATGGCTCGACATTCAGCGCGCGCTGACCGAATCCATTCTCCATTTCGAGCCGCGCATTTTGCCCGAGGGGCTGCAGGTGCGCTGCATCTCGGATACCGGCTCGCTGGAGCTGCACAACGTGCTGTCGATCGAAATCAAGGGCCGCCTGTGGTGCGTGCCCTATCCGCTGGAGTTTCTGTTCCGTACCGACGTGGATCTGGAAAACGGCCACTTCGATCTGAAAGACATAGGGTAAGGCGATGGACAGTAAACTGTTAGATTATTACAACCGCGAGCTGGCCTATCTGCGTGAGATGGGCGCCGAGTTCGCCGAACAGTACCCGAAGGTTGCGGGCCGCCTCGGCATGCGCGGCATCGACGTGGCGGACCCTTATATCGAGCGCCTGATGGAGGGCTTCGCCTTCCTCACCTCGCGCGTGCAGCTGAAAATGGACGCCGAGTTCCCGCGCTTTTCTCAGCGCTTGCTGGAGATCATCTACCCCAACTACCTGTCGCCGACGCCGTCGATGGCGATCGCCGAGCTGCAGCCGGACAGCAGCAAAGGCGACATCAGCAACGGCTTCGTGGTGCCGCGCGGCACCATGATGGACAGCCAGACGCTGAAGAAAAGCGGCATCACCTGCAGTTACACCACGGCGCATGACGTCACGCTGCAGCCGGTGCGCATCGCCGGCGTCGAGCTGGGCGGCATTCCGGCCGATATCCCGCTGGCCTCGCTGGGGCTGCAGCACAGCGGCTGCGTCAGCGCGCTGCGCATTCGTCTTGAGTGCTACGAAAGTGTGACGCTCAACAACCTGCAGCTGGATCAATTGATGTTTTACCTGGCCGGGCCGGACATGCAGGCGCAGCAGTTGCTGGAGTTGCTGATGCAGCACAGCGTCGGGCTTGTCTGCCAAACGGTGGAGGCTCAGCCGCAGCGGCGGGCGCTGGCGTTGGACGGGCTGCGACAGGAGGGCTTCGCCGCCGATCAGGCGCTGCTGCCCAACGATCTGCGCAACTTCGAAGGCTACCGGCTGCTGCAGGAGTATTTCGCCTTCCCGGCGCGCTTCCAGTTCTTCAGCGTCAACGGCCTGCGTCCGCTGCTGCAGAGCGTGCGCGAAGGGAAAAAGGGGCTGCGCCAGTTCGAAATCGTGGTACTGCTGGATCGGCACGACGCCGCGCTGGAACGGGTGGTCGACGCCGCCCACCTGGCGCTGCACTGCACGCCGGTGATCAACCTGTTTCCGAAAGTGGCCGAACGCATCGCGATCAACGAAAAGAACCACGAATACCATCTGGTGGTCGACAATATCCGGCCGCTGGATTACGAAGTGTTTTCGGTGCAGCGGCTCGGCGGCAGCGCCAGCGAAAAACGCTACGAGCAAGAGTTTCGGCCGTTTTACAGCACCCTGAGCGCGGACGACGGCAACTATGGCGCCTACTTTTCGCTGCGGCGCGAACAGCGCACGCTGTCGGAGCACGCCCGCCGCTACGGCACCCGCACCGGCTACGCCGGTTCGGAAGTGTTCGTGTCGCTGGTGGACGAACGGCAATCGCCGTGGCACAGCGATCTGAAATACCTCACCGCCGACGTGCTGTGCACCAGCCGCGATCTGCCGTTGATGCTGTTGCAACAGGATCAGGGCAACTTCGTGATGCCCGATTCGATCCCGATCAAGCAGGTCTCGCTGCGCAAAGGCCCCACCCCGCCGCGCCCGGCGCTGGCCGAAGGGATGATCACCTGGCGGCTGATCAGCCAGCTGCAGCTGAACTACCTCAGCATGATGGACGGCGATCCGGAACAGGGCGCCGCCAGCCTGCGCCAGCTGCTGGGGCTGTACGGCAACCTGAGCGAACCGGCGATCGCCAAGCAGATCCAGGGCGTGCGCCACTGCAACCTGCGGCCGGTCTATCGGCGTGTACCGGAGCCCGGCCCCATCGTATTCGCGCGCGGCATCGCCATCGATCTGACGGTCGATGAGCAGGCGTTCTCCGGCAACAGCCCTTACCTGCTCGGCAGCGTGTTGGAGCGCCTGTTCTCGCGCCTGGTGGCGATGAACACCTTCACCGAGATGACGCTCTCCAGCCAGCAGCGCGGCGAAATCGCCCACTGGCAGGCGCGCATGGGCAAAAGGACGCTGATATGAGCGCGGAAATGATCGCCACCGAACTGGCGCCGCCGCAGATCAACGCGTTGTATCGCCTGCCGGACGACTTCTGGCCGCGGCTGCGCAGCGCGCCTTACCAGCACGATCTGTTTCAGCTGCTGCGGCGCATCGACGCCCAGGGAGGCCAGCCCTACCTGCTGGGGCGCGCGCCGCTGCCGCGCCACGAGATGCTGCGCCTGGGCCAGGAGCCGTCGCTGTCGTTCGCGCCCTCCACCCTGGCGCAGGTGACGCCGCGCGCCAACGGCCCGCTGCACGACGTTTCGATCTTCAGTTTCGGCCTGTTCGGCCCCAACGGGCCGCTGCCGCTGCACCTGACCGAATACGTGCGCGAACGGGTGTATCACCATCAGGACACCACCCTGCTGGCGTTCACCAATCTGTTCCATCACCGGCTGACGCTGCTGTTTTACCGCGCCTGGGCCGACGCGCAACCGACGGTATCGCTGGATCGCCCGGACAACCGGCGCTTCGACGAGTACCTGTCGAGCCTGATCGGCATCGGCCAGCCGGCGCAACAGGAACGCGACAGCATCAACGCCCACGCCAAGCATTTTATGGCCGGTCATCTGATTCGCCACAGCCGCGATCCGGAAGGCCTGAGCAAGATTTTGCAGCAGTATTTCAAGGTGCCGGTGCGCATCGTCGAAAACGTGCCGCACTGGCTGCGGGTGGAGCCGCGCGAGCAGGCGCGGCTCAAGGCCGGCCGCGGCGCGCCGCGGCTCGGCGAGTCGGCCTTTCTCGGCATCGCGGTGCGCGATATCCAGCACAAGTTCCGCATCGAGCTGGGGCCGATGCCGCAGCAGGACTATGACCGCTTCCTGCCGGGCGCCGATCTGTGCCGGCAACTGCGCGACTGGGTGCGCCAATACCTGGGCATCGAGTTCGTCTGGGAAGTGCGCCTGATCCTGGCGAAGGAACAGGCGCACGGCATCCAGCTCGGCGGCGCGCAGCGATTGGGCCTGAGCAGTTGGCTGGCCGACCATCGGCGACAGCGCGATCTCGACGATCTGATCTTCAGCCCTGAACCGCTGGAAAACCCGTTCTGACCCTATTTCGGCCGACGCCCTGCGGCGCCAGGCCACCCTGAGACCTGAGGAAAACCATGTCTGAAATCAGCCGCTCGGTATTATTTGGCAAACTGGATAGCCTGTTATTCACCTCTCTGGAAAGTGCGACGGCGTTTTGCAAGCTGCGCGGTAACCCCTACGTCGAACTGGCGCACTGGCTGCATCAGCTGATGCAATCGCCGGACGGCGATCTGCAGCAGATCGTCCGCCACTTCGCGTTGGACGAGGCGCAGCTGGCGCGCGACATCGTCGAGGCGCTCGATCGCCTGCCCCGCGGCGCCAGCGCCATCTCCGATCTGTCCGAGCACATCGACAGCGCGGTAGAACGCGCCTGGGTCTATGACTCATTGAAATTCGGCGCGGCGCGCATCCGCGGCGGCCACCTGCTGCTCGGCATTCTGAAAACCTACAGCCTGCGCCATCTGCTGAAGGCCATTTCCCCGCAGTTCGAGCGCATCAACGCCGATCTGTTGATGGAGCAGTTCGCCGTCATTACCGCTCACTCGGCGGAAAACGCCCAGGATGCGCCGGCGGAAAGCCGCGCCGAGAACGCATCCGGCGCGGCGCGCAGCGGTGAAAGCGTGCTGGCGCAGTATGCCCAGGATCTGACCGCCAGAGCGCGCGGCGGCGAGATCGACCCGGTGGCCGGCCGCGATGAAGAGATCCGGCAAATCATCGATATCCTGATGCGCCGCCGCCAGAACAACCCGCTGCTGACCGGTGAGGCCGGCGTCGGGAAAACCGCGGTGGTGGAAGGCCTGGCGCTGCGTATCGTGGCCGGCGATGTGCCACCACAGCTGCGCGACGTGAAACTGTGCCTGCTGGACATCGGCATGCTGCAGGCCGGCGCCGGCGTTAAGGGCGAGTTTGAAAAACGGCTGCAGGCGGTGATCGACGAAGTGCAGTCCAGCCCGACGCCAATCATCCTGTTTATCGACGAAATTCACACCCTGATCGGCGCCGGCGGCGCCCAGGGCACCGGCGACGCCGCCAACCTGCTGAAGCCGGCGCTGGCGCGCGGCCAACTGCGTACCATTGGCGCCACCACCTGGTCGGAATACAAGAAATACATCGAGAAAGATCCGGCGCTCACCCGCCGTTTCCAGGTGGTGCAGGTGCACGAGCCGAGCGAAGACAAGGCGCTGCTGATGCTGCGCAGCACCGTCAGCCCGCTGGAGCAACACCACCGCGTGCTGCTGCTGGATGAAGCGGTGGACGCCGCGGTGCGGCTGTCCCATCGCTATATTCCGGCCCGCCAGTTGCCGGACAAGGCGGTGGCGCTGCTGGATACCGCCTGCGCGCGCGTGGCGGTCAGCCAACACGCCGAGCCCGCCCAGGTTGAAGACTGCCGCCATCGCATCGATGCGCTGCAGATCGAATTGGATATCGCCCGCCGCGAGGCCAAGGTCGGCATCGGCGATCCCCTGCGCCCGCAGGAGATTGAAGCTCAGCTGACCGCGCTGCGCCTGGAGCTCGAACAGCTGACCGAGCGCTGGCAGCAAGAGCTGACGCTGATCCAAGAGATCATCACGCTGCGCGCCCAGCTGCACCGGCAGGAAGCGGAGGAGCCTGCCGGCGAAGAAACGGAGGCGAGCCCTGACGCCGACGCGCTGCGCGCCCAACTGGGCGAGCTGCAGCAGCAACTGAGCGCGCTGCAGGGCGAAGCGCCGCTGATCTTCGCCGCCGTCGACGCCAACATCGTGGCGGCGGTGGTGGCCGACTGGACCGGCATCCCGCTGGGCCGCATGGTGAAAAACGAGATTGAAGCGGTGCTGCAACTCTCCGACACCCTGAACCAGCGCGTGATCGGCCAACGCCATGCGCTGGATCTGATCGCCCGCCGGGTGCGCACCTCACGGGCGCGGCTGGACGATCCGAACAAGCCGGTCGGAGTGTTCCTGCTGGCCGGGCCCTCCGGCGTCGGCAAAACCGAAACCGCGCTGGCGCTGGCGGAAACCCTGTACGGCGGCGAGCAGAACGTCATCACCATCAACATGAGCGAATTCCAGGAGTCGCACACCGTTTCGACGCTGAAAGGCGCGCCGCCCGGCTATGTCGGCTACGGCGAAGGCGGCGTGCTGACCGAGGCGGTGCGCCGCCGTCCTTACAGCGTGGTGCTGTTGGACGAGATCGAGAAAGCGCACCCGGACGTACATGAAATCTTCTTCCAGGTGTTCGACAAGGGCTGGATGGAGGACGGCGAAGGCCGCCATATCGATTTCCGCAACACCATCATCATCCTGACCTCCAACGTCGGCACCGATCTGATCGCCGGGCTGTGCAGCGATCCGGAGCTGCTGCCGGAGCCGGAGGCGCTGAGCGGCGCGCTGCGCCAACCGCTGCTGTCGGTGTTCCCGGCCGCCTTGCTCGGCCGTCTGCTGGTGGTGCCGTATTACCCGCTGACCGACGCCACGCTGGGCAACATCGTGCGCCTGCAGTTGGGCCGCATTCAGCGTCGCCTGGCGGAGAATCACGACATCGTCTGCACCTTCGACGACGCGGTCATCGAGCAGATCGTCAGCCGCTGCACCGAGGTGGAGTCCGGCGGCCGCATGGTCGACGCCATCCTGACCAACACCCTGCTGCCGCAGATCAGCCACACCCTGCTGACCGGCAGCGCCAACGACCAGCGCTATCGCCAGCTGCATATCGCGCTGCAGAACAACGAATTCATTTGTCAATTTCAGGCATAACGCCGCGGCCGCCGAGACGGCGGCCCTTTGAACACAGAGAGTCATCACTATGTCGGGAACCGGGATAACCAAACCGAATTCGAACAGCCTGCCGAGCGGCTATCGATTCAACGAATTCGAGATCCAGGAAGCGATCGGCGAAGGCGGCTTCGGCATCGTCTATCGCGCCTACGATCACCAACTGGAACGCACCATCGCCATCAAGGAGTACATGCCGACCTCGCTGGCGAAACGCAACGACGATCTCAGTATCGGGCTGCGCGGCGAGCGCTTCGGCAAAACTTTCCAGGCCGGGCTGAACAGCTTTATTCAGGAGGCGCGTCTGCTGGCGCGCTTCTCGCATCCCGGCCTGCTGCACGTGTTGCGCTTCTGGGAAGAGAACGGCACCGCCTATATGGGCACCCAGTTTTACAGCGGCACCACGCTGAAAAACCTGCAGGCGCAGCAGCCGGAAAAAATCAACGAGGCGTGGATCCGTCGGCTGCTGCCGCCGCTGTTCAGCGCCATCAACACCATCCATCAGGAAGGCTATCTGCACCGCGACATTTCGCTGGATAACATCCAGATCCAGGAGAGCCAGCTGCCGGTGCTGCTGGACTTCGGGTCGGCGCGCAAAGAGATCGGCAACCTGTCGGACGAAACGGAGATCATGCTCAAACCGGGCTTCGCGCCGATCGAGCAGTACACCGAGAACAGCGACGGCGAACAGGGGCCGTGGACCGATATCTACGCGCTGGGCGCCGTGCTGCACACGCTGATCGTCGGTTCGCCGCCGCCGGTCAGCGTGGTGCGCAGCATCGAAGACAGCTACCAGCCGCTGACCGAGCGCCGCCCCGCCGGCTACTCGCCGGAGCTGCTGCGCACCGTCGATCGCGCGCTGGCGCTGAAGCCGGAAGACCGCCCGCAGACCATCGACGAAATGGCCGAGCTGTTGCACCTGCCGATCGCCGATGAAAACGAAATCATCAGCACCCCGGCCGCCGCGCCAGAGAACTTGTTGGTCGCCGCCAACCCGGCCGCCGCTGCGGCCGCCGCCGGCGCCGTTACCGCGCGCGGCACCCAATTCTCGCGCCCGATAATGGCCGGCGCCGGCGTCGCGGCGCTGCTGGTGATCGGCGCCGTCGCCTGGCTGAGCGGCGGCAAGGACGACGCCCAGGCCGTCGCCCAAAACACCGTAGCGTCACCGGCGCAGAAAACCCTGACGGAGCAGCCGAGCGCGCCGCAAACCGCGCAGCCTGCAGCGACAGAACCTGAAAAAGCGGCGCCGCCACCGCAGCCGGTGGCGCTGGTGTACTTCAAACTGCAGCCGGGTGAGCAGGTCAGCCTCGACGGCAAGCCGCAGCAGGTCACTGCGGGCGAAAACGGCTTCGCCAGCCTGAACCTGGCGCCGGGCCGTTATCAGTTGGAGATCCGCCACAACGATCGGCTGCGCCGCCAACAGCTCAGCATCGACACCGCCGGCACCTGGCTGGTCAATCCGGCCACCGCCGGTTAATCCCGTTCTGAAACTCCGCCGCGGCGGGGTTTTCCCTATTTCATGAGACTGACGAGCAACTGCCCCCTCATTGGCCGCGCGGCAAGGCCGCTGCAACGCCGGAGTATGCAGGGCATGACGTCAATCACAGAGGACGTTCTCATGTTGGATCGCATTATTGCGCACACGCCGCTGGGCCAGGAGCAACTGCTGTTCCGCTCGCTGGACGGCATCGAAGCGCTTTCCACTCCTTTCGACTTCTCTATTGAATTGCTGAGCACCGACGCGCGGCTCGATCGCAAAGCGCTGCTCGGCCAACCGCTGACGCTGGAGATCCCGACCCAGGGCTTTCTCAGCGCCCCGCGCTACCTGAACGGCAAGATCACCGCCATCGCCGTCAGCAGCGAAGAGATCGGCGGCACGCGCTACGCGGTGTATAACCTGCACGTGCAGCCGGATCTGTGGCCGATGACCAAAGACCGCAACTTCCGCATCTTCCAGGAACAGACGGTTCCGCAGATCGTCAAGACCCTGCTGGCGGAGCACAACGTGCAGCTGGAAGATCAGCTGACCGGCGACTATCGCCTGTGGGGCTACTGCGTGCAGTACAACGAAAGCAGCTTCAACTTCATCAGCCGCCTGATGGAGCTGGAGGGCATCTATTACTATTTCAAACACGAGATGGGCAAACACACGCTGGTGCTCGGGGATGCGCCCCACCACCACCAGCCCTATCCCGGCTACGAGATGATCCCCTACCACCTGACGCCGTCCGGCGGCAGCACCAGCGAGGAAGGCATCAGCCAGTGGACGTTGTCCGATCGCGTCACGCCGGGCATCTACAGCCTGGACGACTACGATTTTCGCAAACCGAACGCCTGGCTGTTCCAGGCGCGGCAAAACCCGGTCTCACCCACGCCGGGGCAGATCGACGTTTACGACTGGCCGGGCCGCTACACCGAGCATCAGCAGGGCGAGTTCTACGCCCGCGTGCGCCAGGAGGCCTGGCAGGCCGAACATCAGCAGATCCGAGGCACCGCCACCGCCATGGGCATCGCCCCCGGCAGTACTTTCACGCTGTATAACGCCCCGCATGCCGACGACAATCGCGAATATCTGACGCTGCAGGCCAGCTACCATCTGAAAGAGAATCGCTACGCCAGCGGCGACGATCAGAGCAGCGAACACCGCATCGACTTCATCGTCCTGCCGGCGGACGTGCCCTGGCACCCGCCGCAGCAGGCCAGCTGGCCGAAAACCCACGGACCGCAGACCGCCCGGGTGGTCGGCCCGGCCGGCGAATCGATTTGGACCGACAAATACGGCCGCATCAAGGTGAAGTTCCACTGGGATCGCTTCGGGCCGAAAGACGACGGTAGCTCCTGCTGGGTGCGCGTCTCCAGCGCCTGGGCCGGCCAGGGCTACGGCGGCGTGCAGATCCCGCGCGTGAACGACGAAGTGGTGGTGGACTTTATCAACGGCGATCCGGATCGGCCGATCGTCACCGGGCGCGTCTATAACGAAGCCAGCATGCCGCCCTGGGCGCTGCCGGCCGCCGCCACCCAGATGGGCTTTATGAGCCGCACCAAGGACGGCACCGCCGACAACGCCAACGCCCTGCGTTTCGAAGACAAGGCCGGCGCCGAGCAGGTGTGGATCCAGGCGGAGCGCAACATGGACACCCAGGTGAAAAACGATGAGAGCCACACCATCGCTAACGACCACACCCACCTGGTGGGCGGCAACCAGATCAAGCGGGTGGTGCTCAATCAGGCCACCGGCGTCAAAGGCGACGCCTCCGCGCTGACCGGCAAAACGCGCAGCGACGCCGTGGTCAATGCCTTTACCCTCGGCTCCGGCGAATCGCTGCGGCTCGAGTGCGGCGAAAGCGTGATCGAACTGCTGGCGGACGGCCAAATCAACATCACCGGCACCAGTTTCAATATCACGGTGAAAGAGGATGGCGCGATCAACACCGGCGGCCAGCTGGATCTCAACCAGCCTGGCGGCGCCGCACGCACCGCCGCACCGGGTGGCGGCCATCAGGCGGCGATCCAGAGCGCCGTCGATCAGCTGTTCCCTAAAGAGTAGGTAATTGGTACGCCGGGAAAGCCGGTTAACGCCGCCCCTCGGGCGGCGGCAGCGGCGCCGGCATCTATCACGCAAAATGCTCAATCGACAACAAAACCCGGCAGAATTGATAATCGGGTTGTTGAATCGGTCATGGCCTCTGAAGGGAGTGCTGGAGAACAAGGTGGGCGCCGTGAGTTATACGGATTCAGAAAAGGAAATGGCAATGCCTATGACAAAATCCTTGCTGCTCGTAACCAATACGGCCAAGGCAGCGCTGAAGAGTTTGAGGAAGTATCCAAAGCAATGAGCGCATCAGCGAAGTCTGCAGGTGCACTGAACTTTTCTGATCCAGGAAAACAAGGGGCAATAACTTCATTGGCACATATGCGTGGCTCATCTGGCGCACAAGCGATCCTGAACTCCATGGAGTCCGGACGAATAGTTAAGGCTGATACCTTAACGCCGGAGGCAATAGCCAAAATTGAAAGTATGTCGGCGGAAAGCTTTCAGGATAATTTACTTAAAGCTCGGGTAGAATACGATAGAGCAATATATGGAGATACCATCACGACGCAGGGTGATAAACAGTACAACTGGTGGGCACGTTATGGTAATGGCCTTCAAAAGCGGTATGCCCGGGAAGCAGAAGAATTTTTAAAATTATCAAACGAGTGATTTATGTTCAAAAAAATCTTATTACCTACATTGTTTGCTGCTTCTTTGCTTTGCTCCATTGAATCCACATCAGCGATAGATTTGTTACAATATAACAAAATCAACACAGTAAGCGGGCTGGTCAACGATAAAGCGGTCACTGACAATCTTAAAAGCATACTGGGTCAAGACTATGAAAAGTACATCAACAACTTTGATGTGTTCGGTGAACCTCATTCAACCCCAGGTGGTGGGTTATTTGTTGAAGGCTGGCTAAAAGATCTTTATCTGGAAAATGCCTCTGCTCTGGTCATCAATCCCGATGGGAAAATTTATGTCGCCTGGGTTGTACCTGATTCTGATATCATAAATTACAAATCATCTGATAAAGATTCCCCTATTAATAAAGATATTCTGCATTGGGCTGCACGCTTCAAAGACATGCATTTTTCCTCAGACAGCAAAAGAAATAAGGTGAGGACTGAGGAAGAATACTTTGACACACAGTCATTCTCTATCAAGCTCATGACTGTTTGCATCAGTAAAGGAAACTGTAATGATGCTACTTATTATGGAGAGCGTAAAAAAGATGGTGCTGCTGTAACTTTGCAGGGAAAAGTTACACGTGCTGATTGCAATACAGCCCCATGCCCAATAATCAGTTATGAGTTTAAAAATGCATCGACGACCTACATGCTCAGTAAAATTGATAACACACTGACAGTTATAAAGAATGGTAAGATATTAATGAATCAAAAAGGAACTTGGGGGAAATAGCCACCACAACCGCCACCGAGTGATTCCAAGGCACTTGATTCCAAGACGATAAAGTGAGACTTGGCCTATCTACCTACACCGTATAGATATCAAACGGCCTATACCTCAGTGCGAGTGACACTCCCTCCTCTTGTCACCGCTCCTAAACCGAACAGGAATGACAATCACAGGCTGAATCGGCACATCCCGTCGATTCAGCCTTTCTGCGCATCAAGCCGCTCTCACCACTTCTTCACCGTCTGGTAAATCTCGAGGTCGAAATAGCCGTCGGCTTCGCAGTCGTTGAGATAGTGCTCATAGCTCACCCCCTCAACCGGCTGGTAGCCGCTGGCCGGTAGCAGCTTCTGATAGAACTCGCCCCACACCCGCTCGAAATCGCCATCGCTGATGCGCACGTGGTAGACCGCATACTGCCCGGCGGGCAGCGTCTGCACGGTGACGCCCTCGCTGCCCGCCGGCAGCGCGAAATCGTCCGCCACGCTCATCACCACGTCGGCGCGCAGCTTTTCCGGCGCCACTTCCGCCGGATCGTCCCAATACAGCACCAGCCATTTGCCGAACGGCACCTCGTGGCGCTGCCGCCATGCCAACAGTTGCTGCGAGCCCTGCGGGATGGTCTGCGGATACGGCCCCACGACTCTCACTCCCACCACCTTCTCCGCCGCCTTATCGATAATCCTCACGCTCATCGCCCTTCCCCCTCACAATGTCTCAGGCGCCGATTTCGGTACGCACGTCCAGCAACTCGGGGAAAAAGGTCAGATCCAACGCCTTTTTCAGGAAGCTGACGCCGCTGGAGCCGCCGGTGCCTGACTTAAAGCCGATGATCCGCTCCACCGTTTTCATATGGCGGAAACGCCACAGATGGAAACTCTCTTCGATATCCACCAGCTTCTCCGCCATTTCATACGCTTCCCAGTAGGTTTGCGGGTTGTCGTAGATCACTTTAAACGCAGGCAGCAGATCCGGGTTGCGCTGGTAGGGCTGCGTCCAGTCGCGCTCGAGACACTCCTGCGGGATCGGCAAGCCGTGGCGCGCCAGGTACAGCAAGTATTCGTCGTACAGGCTCGGCGCTTCGAGGATCGCCTTCAGCGCGGCGTGCTTTTCCGCATC
The DNA here is from genome assembly GCF_049065515.1 of Serratia sp. SA088. Taxonomy (NCBI): domain Bacteria; kingdom Pseudomonadati; phylum Pseudomonadota; class Gammaproteobacteria; order Enterobacterales; family Yersiniaceae; genus Serratia; species Serratia sp. SA088. Next base: position 244,127 of record NZ_JBAKGW010000001.1, on the reverse strand, counting down.
GCTGCTGAACACCGCCAGCATGGCGGCGTTCTTGTTGCCGAGCAGGAATTCGATCGACCGGTACTGGTGCGACTGGAAGCCCGACGAACTGCCCAGCACGTCGCGAAACTCGACGTATTCCGACGGCGTCAGCGTTTCCAGCACCGCCCACTGTTCGAACAGCAGCCGCTGGATCTGTTTGACGCGCGCGAGGATTTTGAAACAGTGGCTGAGTTTGTCCTGCTGCACCAGCCGCAGCGCCGCCTGCAGCTCGTGCAGCATCAGCTTCATCCACAGTTCGGAGGTTTGATGCTGTATCACGAACAGCATTTCGTCATGATGCGGCGGGTTGGAGAGCGGGTGCTGGCAGTCCAGCAGTTGGTCCAGGCACAGGTAGTCGCCATAGCTCATGCGTTTGGAAAAATCGGTGACAATCGCGCTTTCTAATTCCCGTTTGTTCATCTGTGATCTCCGTTGCGCCCAGCGCCCCATCGGCCTGGAACGTGCCGCAAAGAGAAAACAATAGTACAGAACCCGCCGCCCCGAAGGGCGATAAACGAGAGATGCTTCGCAGATCTCACTCATCTGCGTTAACACAGTACCCCCACCCCCGCTGTTGTTTAGTAAACAACACGGCTGCCGCCTGACGACTCTCACAAATGCGCGATCCCATGCACGCGGCGCCCCGGTTGCAGCTTGCCTGCGGCCGGCTTCCCTTATAGATTGCAGGCTAACGGCAGGCAGCAAGGTAGCGGCAAATGGCAAATATTCGTGATGTGGCGCGGTTGGCCGGCGTGTCCATCAGCAGCGTGTCGAACCTGCTGAATAATCGCAGTCACCAGATGAGCGCGCAGACCCGTGAGCGCATCGAACGGGCGATGGCGACCCTGGGCTACCGGCCGGCTCAATCGGCGACGGCACCCACGCCGCAGGCGAAAATCATCGGCCTGCTGCTGCCGTCGATCGTTAACCCGAGCTTTTCGGCGCTGGCGCATGCGGTCGACGGCGCGGCGCGGGCTCACCGTTACCGGGTCTTGCTCGGCAACGCCTACCGCCAGGAGCAGGAGGAGGCCGCGTTTATCGACGATATGTTCCTGCACGGCGTGCGCGGCATCATCGTGGCGGCGAGCGACATTCGTCAGACCCATTTTGTTCGGGCCGCCGAGCGAGGCATGAAGATTGTCAGCTACGACAGCCCGTTTGCCGAGCAGATGGCCACCGATAGCCGGCTGTTCGACAGCGTGTCGATGGACAATATCGCCGCCGGGCGCCTGGCCGCGCAGCACCTGCTCGAACGCGGCTGCCGGCACATCGTGTTCGCCACCGAAGCGACGCTGACCGTCGGGCGCAGCCACAAGATCGACGGTTTTCTGAGCGCCCTGGGGCACAGCCTGAGCGAACGCCAACGGGTGATCGAAGGCAAGGCCACCAGCGCCTACGGCGACACGGAAATGTTCGAATTGGGGCTGACGCTGGCGCCGCGCGTTCTCGCGTTGGTGCCACGCCCGGACGGCATCGTGGCGATTAACGATGCGTTGGGCATCGGGCTGATGGTGGGCCTGCGCGCCACCGGCGTCCAGGTGCCCGCAGACATCTCGGTGATCGGCATCGACAATATCGCGCTGGCCGGCCTGGCCGAACCGGGGCTGACGTCCGTCCGGCCGCCGCTGGCGGAGATGGCGCAGCTGATGGTCGAACGCCTGATCGGCCGCATCAACAATGATTCGCAACCGCCCGGCGAGTTTCTCTTCCCGCCGACGGTCATCAGCCGGCGCTCGGTCAAAACCGCCGGTTAATAGAGTAAAAACGGCTTTCCCAGACGATGCGCAGTCGGCATCGTCCGGATCGTCACAGCTAAAAGCAGAAAAAATAGAATCGTCGCAATAAATAAACGGCGCGACGCTTTTATGCACGTAACGTCGTTATTCAGCTCTCCGCTCATTGCTTTGGGCCGGACCGCTATTATTCCGATTAACCACATGGAAAAAACCATGATGAAAAAAACAATGCCAAAGGATATTGAACGCTGCGCCATCAGGAAATTGACGCTGCATATTGTGCCCCTCATGATATTGTTGTATTTCCTGGCCTTTCTCGACCGCAACAATATGGCCTACGCCGCCAAAGCGCTGGAAGATAATTTGGGATTGACCGCCTCGGCCTTCGGCTTCGCCTCCGGAATTTTCTTTATCGGCTATTTTCTGTTTGAAATACCCAGCAACGCCGGCACCATAAAATTCGGCCCGCGCATCTGGTTCGCCAGAATATTAATTTCCTGGGGCATCTTCGCGACCCTGCTCGGTTTTGTGCGCACGCCGCTGGAGCTGTATATTTGCCGTTTTATGCTGGGCGTGTGCGAAGCCGGTTTCTTTCCCTCGGTGGTGTATTACTTCACGGTCTTCTTCCCGGAAAAGTACCGCACTAAAATTCTCGGCATGTTCATCATCGTCCAGCCGCTGTCCAACGCGGTCGGCTCGCCGATTTCCGGCTTTATTCTCAATATTCAGCATGACTGGTTCGGCTTCGCCCCCTGGCAGCTGCTGTTCATCCTCGAAGGGCTGCCGCCGATCGTCATCGGCCTGCTGATCCCGTTCCTGATCAAGAACTCACCCAAGGATGTCGGCTATCTGAACGTGGAGGAAAAAGCCTGGCTGATGAGCAACGCCGGCCGCTCCAAATCCGGCTCTAAAATCACGCTGGGCGACTTCCTCAAGGGCATTAAAAACAAGAAATACCTGCTCTACGCGCTGCTCAACTTCGGCATGGTGTGCGGCATTTACGGCTTCGGCACCTGGCTGCCGTCGATCATCAGCGCCATTTCCGGCGGCGATATCTTCCGCGTCAGCCTGCTGGCGCTCATTCCCTACGGCCTGGCCGCGCTGCTGGTCTATCCGTGGAGCCTGTGGGCCAGCAAAACCAAAAAACTCGGCGTGTTCGCCGGCCTCAGCATGGTGATCGCCGCCATCGGCCTGATGGGCGCGGTGACATTTTTTAAATACGACCCGTTCGTCGCGCTGTCATTCCTGTGCATCGCCGCCATCGGCATCTATACCGCCGTGCCGCCGTTCCTATCCATGCCCGCCAACATTTCCACCGGCGCGGCCGCAGCAGCCGGGCTGGCGGTGGTGAGCTGCATCGGCAATATCGGCGGTTTCGTCGCTCCCTATGCGGTGGGCGTGCTGAACGATCTGACCGGCAGCAGCGCGCCGGGGCTGTTTTTCCTGGCTTCGTGCCTGCTGGCCACCGGGTTGATCTGCATTTTCTACTGCGCCAAACAGCGTGAAGGCGTCATCAATTCTTAACGAACCAATAAGGAGTCAATCATGGGCGATCTTGCGGGCAAAAAGGTCTTTATCACCGGGGCGGAACAGGGCATCGGCCGCGCCACCGCGGAGCGGCTGATCAAGGCCGGTTGCGACATCTATTTTCACTATCACAGCGACGAAAGCGGCCCCAAAGCGCTGGTGGCGCTGGCCCATTCATTGGGGCAAAAGGCCGCCTACGGCTACGCCGATCTCATCGATACCGACGAAACGCTGCGCTGCGTCTCGGCCGGCGCCGAGTTGCTCGGCGGCATCGATATCCTGATCAATAACGTCGGCGGCATCGTCGGGCGCAAATGGCTGGGCGAGATCGACCGCGCCTTCTGGCAAACCGTGATCGACGTGAACATGACCACCATGCTGAACGTCACCCAGAGCGCGCTGCCGCACCTGAAAGCGGCGCCGGACGGCGCCAGCATCGTTAACCTGGCCTCACAGGCGGGCCGCGCCGGCGGGCACGCCGGCTCGCTGGTCTATTCCGCCACCAAGGGCGCGGTACTCACCTGGACGCGCTCGCTGGCGGCGGAGCTCGGCGAGCACGGCATTCGGGTGAATGCGGTGGCGCCCGGCCTGATCCTCGGCACCCGTTTCCACAATCGCCACACCACCCAGGCATCGGCGGAGGAAACCGTTCGCGCCATCCCGCTGGGCCGCGCAGGCACACCGGACGACGTGGCGCGCGCCATCGCCTTCCTGGCGGCGGAATACGACGGCTTCATCTCCGGCGCGACTCTCGACATCAACGGCGGCATCTACCGCATGTAATTCAGCTGCGGGCGGCGCGCTTGCCGCCCGCCCATTCAGGAATCGCTTTATGATCAAATCCGCCATCACTCACCCGCCGCTGCTCGCCGCACTGGCGCAATGCGGGCATAAAACCCAGGTGTTGATCGCCGACGGCAACTACGCCTGCGTGACCCACGCGCCGAAAGACGCCACCGTGGTCTATCTGAACCTGGCGCCCGGCACGCTCGCCGCCCCGCCGATCCTGGAAAAACTGCTGGCCTGCATCAACGTGGAAAGCGCGGCGCTGATGGCCTGCCCGCCGGACTTCACCAACACCATCGAAACCGAATACCGGCAGCTGCTGCTGGCACATTGCCCGATCGAACACCTGCCGCGCGAGGCGTTTTACGCCGCGGTCAAATCGGATCGAACGCTGCTGGTGATCGCCTCCGGCGAACAGCGCCGTTTCGCCAATCTGCTGCTGACAGTGGCGCCGGTGGTGTGAAAGAGGTAGAGGGTGTGAGGTGTAAAATGAGGGGGCCAGCCCCCTCATGCCGTTACAGGTCAGCGACCCACTTCTCCAGCTCCCCCGCACGTTCCGCATCGATATAGCTGGTGGCCCAGCCAAACAGGTAAGCGAAGGCGAAAATGCCCACCGTCGACGACACCAGCGTCGGCGCGAAAAACGCGGCGATAGCGGAAAGCGTATACCCTGCGCCGATCGACAACCCGAGCGCTTCGAGCTGGTTGCGGAACGCTTTCCAGTTGCCGGTTGAGAAACCTTCAATCGCGGCGTTTACCAGATCCGCGCCTTTGATCGCCCAATCCACCCCGGTGAAGACCTTGCCTAATACCCGCGCATTGCGGGCATACTGTTCCGCATCGATCATTTTCAGCCAGGTGACAATCGCCGCTTTGTCCTGCGCCTTAAGCTTTTTGTTCAGGCCCTTCGTCAATTGCTCGTAGGTTTTCTCCGCATCTTGCACGTTGCGGATATATTTTCCTTGTATTCCCGCCTCCAAATCCTTGGCGAGTTTGGCGTATTTCGCGCCTATCTTTTCCGCGATATCTTTATTGATACCTGCGGCCAGGCTGACGCCATCCTTGATGGCTTTTAATTCCGCATTTTGATATTCGACGAATTCCTTAACGATCGTTTTTACCGAGCCGGGCGATTTTACCGGTTTGCCGTTGGCATATTTCACCTCCATGGCATTCAGGTTATCCCCTCTCACCACGGCGATAAACGCGGGCCGGTTCTTATTGGCCTTATAGTAGAGGTTGTAGGTCGCCACTCCGTCTTGCTTTTCCACCTTCAAATGATGAAAACCGTAGTAACTCCCGGTCGTGCGGGTCGTCGAGAATTCGCCGGTTTTGCCGTTGCCATGCCAGCCGCTGACGGGCCGATCGCGATGCGAGTCTGTCACGAAACTGCCTAACGAAGAGGCGCCGATCTGCCCGGCATTCAGGCCATTGTTGCCGCCTTTGCCAGGAGTTGAGGGCTTGCGCGCATGGCCGGTTTCGATATCCCCGATCGCCACTGTCACCCCCTTGGCGTTGACCCCCATCACCAGCCCCCCCAGGCCAATGTGCTTCGCCTGCTCGGCCGTCAAACCGGTGGCGGAAAGGCTCAGCGTGCCGGATGGGCTGACGCTTTCAATATGCAATTTCGCATCCGGGTTAATTCTGCGCGCCGCCTTAATCACCGCCTCCAGCTTCATGCGCAGCGCCGGATCGTTTTGGATCGCCGCTATCTGTTGCTGTTCAGGGCTGTTGCCAACGCCGGCGCCGCCGCGATCGCGATCGCCGGAATGGCCTTTATCGCCGCCCCCTGGCTCAGGGCCCGTACCGCGTTCAGAACTCCAGTTAGTCCCATCTCCTTTACCGCCATAATTAAATCCAGGCATATGCTTTCATCCTTATTTCGTTTTATTTTTAAGATGCCGATATTCTCGTTTAACGCGGATTGACACGCGCATTATCCCTATCGGCAAACCGTTTTTAGCTGCCCGTCATTTATAAAAAACTGCAGAAATAAGGACAACGGATGGCGGCTGTCTGGTCGGTGAAACAAATAGGATCGCGTCTGCAGAACCTGAATATATCGCCGCGGGACACACCTGGATGGCTGCGACCTGTTCAGAAGTCATTGGCACACGCCATGAATTGCAATTACAATCATCGCAATTGCAACTCAAAGAGAATGCTCCGCATGTCGCCTCAACGTATAACACTGCCCGCCGCCTCGGCCAGAACCCAAACCCTGGCCGAAGCCTGTATCCGCAAGATGACCTCCGCCAGCCAAAAAGCCGGCGCTTCGCGCCCTTCTGCCAGCGCCTGGACGGCGCAAACTCTGGGCGAACTCAACGCCAGCGGCGACATCTGGCTTATCGACGGCAGAAGGCGCGCCGAGCCGCCGATTTCCCGCTACGCCACCGCCTGGCCGCTCTGGTTTGGCCATCAATCAGAGCGTTATGAGAAGCCGCTGTTTTACTTCGTCAACACGCCCTCGGTGGACATGCTCCGCGGGCTTGAGCCGGAAACCAATCGCAAGGGGATTTTCATCAGCGATGCAGATACCGGCAATGCCGATTTGCCGAAAGGCGTTCAGGCCTGGTTCCCGCTTCAGCTCACGGCCATGCCGGGCTGGTTGCCTTTCGATCCGGCCAATGCCAGAGAAACCGGCGCGATACTCCATCACGCCCTGCGCGCGCTCTATCTGGAGGGAACGAGAAAGATGGTGTATCTCGCGACCAACGCAGACAATGGCCCCCTCTCTTCAGGGGAGCCGTTTGTCGCAGAACAGGCGTTCAGGGGAATGTACCGCGTCGCCACCGCGGCAGACTCACCGTTGCAGGTTCGTCTGTGCGGCGCCGGCCGTGCGCTCGCCCGCGTTCAGCAGGCGGCCGAGGTATTGAAAAACTGGGGGATTGCGTCTGAAATCTGGAGCTGCCCCAGCTACACGCGGTTGGCGCAGGACGCCGAACTCGCCGACATGCAGCGCCAGGACAGCGGCGGCAAATGCCATCTGAAAACGTGCCTGGGTGCCGGGAATGCCCCCGTCGTCGCCGTCACCGACTACTCGCACCTGATTGCCAATCAGCTCAAGCGATTCATTCCCGCACGCTTTGCCGCGGTGGGCTCAGATTCACGGGTGCGCGGCGAAATCCACTACCCGCAGGCGGAATGGATTGCGCTCTGCGCCCTCAAACTGCTGGCCGACGAGCAGAAAATCCCTTCGGCGCTGATCGCCGATGCGCTGCGCGTTCTGCACATCACACCCGATGCCTGATCACTCTCTGGCCAGCTGCATCGCGTTGTCCAACGCGTCGGAGAAGCGTGCGATCTCTTCTTCGCTGAACTGGTTGAGAAAATGGGTGTTGACCACCGTGCGGTAGATCTCCCACATCTTTTTCCGCAGGGCCTTGCCTTCCTCGGTGATAGTCGCGAAGGAGGCCCGGCGATCGTCATCCGATCGAAAACGCGTGACCAGCCGCTCTTTTTCCAGGCGATCCATCAGGCGGGTCAGGTTGTAACGCTCAATCACCAACACGTCCGCCAGCTCATGCATGCGGCGTGTGCCGTTTTCCCCGCTTTCCAATCCCCATAACACGTCATACCAGGCGTAAACCGGCAGCCCCGCTTCCGACAACTTCGCCTCTATCTTTCTGATCATCGCCCGATGCGCGCGCACAAAGGAGAACCACAGGTCGGGTTGTTTATCTGTCATGTCATTTTTCTCGTCAAAAGCGGTGAGTTGCAATTGCAATTGTAAAGGGATAGAGTGGCTTTCGCCATTGTTGCATTTGCAACTCTTGCACTTGCAATTCAATAAATCCCTGTATCGCTCAGCGCCTTATCAGGTAAGTACATTTGGAGCTTTTATGAACCAACCCGTGGTTAAAGCAGATCTTGACCCGCAAGAGACGGCTGAATGGCTTGAGGCATTTGAAGGCGTCACCGATATCGACGGCCGTGAGCGCGCGCATTTTTTACTGGAGAAAATGGCCGAAGCCGATCAGCGAAAATACGGCGATTTCTTCAGCCTGGTCACCACGCCCTACGTGAACACCATTCCGGCTTATAAGCAGCCGACGTATCCCGGCGATCTGGCCGCTGAAGCGCGCATCAATGCGTTTATTCGCTGGAACGCCATGGCGATGGTGCTGCGCGCCGGCAAACATTCCAACGTTGGCGGGCATATCGCCACCTACCAATCGGCCGCAGTGCTTTACGATGTGGGATTCACGCACTTCTTCCGTGGGCGCACCGATGATTTCGCCGGCGACATGGTGTATATCCAGGGCCACTCCGCCCCCGGTATTTATGGCCGTGCCTATCTCGAAGGCCGCATCGACGAGGAGCTGCTCGACAACTTTCGTCGCGAATCCGCGCGCCGTGGCCTCTCCTCCTACCCGCACCCGCGGCTGATGCCGGATTTCTGGCAATATCCCACCGTTTCGATGGGGCTGGGGCCGCTGACCGCCGCCTACCAGGCGCGCTACATGCGTTATCTGGAATACCGCGAGCTGAAACCTCACCAGGGAAGAAAGGTGTGGGCGTTCCTCGGCGACGGCGAGATGGATCAACCGGAATCGCTGGCGGCGATTGCGCTGGGCGGGCGAGAAAAACTCGATAACCTGATCTTCGTCGTGAACTGTAACCTGCAGCGGCTGGATGGCCCCGTGCGCGGCAACGGCAAGATCATTCAGGAACTGGAGGGCACCTTCAAAGCCGCCGGCTGGCAGGTGATCAAGGTGATCTGGGGCAGCGGCTGGGACAAACTGCTGCAAAAAGACCGCTCCGGACTGCTGATGCAGCGGATGATGGAGTGCGTCGACGGCGATTACCAGACCTTCAAATCGCAAAGCGGCGCCTATGTGCGGGAGCATTTCTTCGGCAAGTACCCGGAATTGCTCAAGCTGGTCGCCGACCTGAGCGACGATGAGATCTGGGCGCTGCACCGTGGCGGCCACGATCCGCAAAAGGTGTACGCCGCCTACCATCAGGCGGTGCATACCACGGGCAGACCGACGGTGGTGCTGGCCAAAACCGTCAAAGGGTTTGGCATGGGGGAAGCCGGTGAAGGGCAGAACATCAACCACCAGCTGAAAAAAATGAGCCAGGATGCGGTGAAAGCCTTCCGCGACCGTTTAGGGCTGACAATCTCCGACGCCCAACTGGCAGAGATCCCTTACCTGAAGCCTGAACCCGACAGCGCGGCGGCGAAGTACATCACCGCGACGCGCACTGCGCTGGGCGGCTACATCCCTGCCCGCTTCGGCCAATCCGCTCCGCTGGCGATACCGGAACTATCGCGCTTCGACGGCCTGCTGAAGGGCAGCGGCGAACGCAACATGTCGACCACCATGGCTTTCGTCAATATCCTCGGCACGCTGCTCAAAGACGCCAACATCGGCAAACTGATTGTGCCCATCGTGCCGGACGAATCGCGCACGTTCGGCATGGAAGGCCTGTTCCGCCAGATTGGCATCCATTCCTGGCTCGGCCAGCTGTATACCCCGCAAGACGCCGGGCAGCTCAGCTACTACAAAGAGGCCAAAGACGGCCAGATTTTGCAGGAAGGCATCAACGAATCCGGCGCGATATCGACCTGGATCGCCGCCGGCACCGCCTACAGCAACCACGATGTCGCGACAATCCCGTTCTATATCTTTTACTCCATGTTCGGGCTGCAGCGGGTGGGCGATCTCGCCTGGGCAGCGGCAGACGCGCGCACCAAGGGCTTCCTGCTCGGCGCCACCTCCGGCAGAACCACTCTGATGGGCGAAGGCTTGCAGCATGACGACGGCCACAGCCACGTGCTGTCTTCCGTCATTCCCAGCTGCGTCTCCTACGATCCGACCTATGCCTATGAACTCGCAGCGATCGTTCAGAGCGGCATGCGCAGGATGTTCGTTGAACAAGAGGATATTTACTACTACATCACCTTGCTCAACGAAGGATACCCGCAGCCGCCGATGCCGGCGGGCGTGGAGGACGGGATTATCCAGGGCGCCTATTTGCTCAAACAGAACGAAACGGCAAACCAAGAGAGCCCGCGCGCTCAGCTGATCGCCAGCGGCGCCATCATGCGCGAGGCGCTGGCGGCGGCGGCGCTGTTGGCCGAGGACTTTGGCGTCGCCAGCGATATCTGGAGTGCCACCAGCCTGAGCGAACTGCGCCGTAACGGCATGGCGGCCGAACGCTGGAACCTGCTGCACCCGGAAGACCCGCCGAAAGTCCCTTATATACAGAGTCTGCTGGCGGCGCATCCTGGCCCGGTGGTGGTGGCGACGGACTATATGAAGATCGTCGGCGATCAGATCAAACCGTTCTTGCCGGACCGCGCCTTTATCACCTTGGGCACCGATGGCTTTGGCCGCTCGGACACCCGCGAGGCGCTACGTGAGTTCTTCGAGGTCAACCGCCATTTCATCGCGCTCGCCGCGTTGAAACTGCTGGCTGACGAAGGCCGTATCGCCCGCAGCGAGGTCAACCGCGCCATGGCGCTGTATGGCATCACCCCCGATAAGCCGGATCCGGCAGCGGTGAAGTAACGCATAGCCTACCCACGCCGCCGGCTGTCACCCGCGGCGTTTTTCCTCCTTCGGCTCGGCATCACGCGGCTCCCGCTCCCCCAACCGCACCAGCGGGATATCCGCCAGCCGGGTGGTGTAAGCCGGCGACAGCATTTCGCGCTTCATTTGCCACGGTTTGACGATCCCCTGCCCGGCGAACCATACGCGCCCGCGCCCTTCCTGATTCAGGCGATCGAGGGTCGCCATCAGCCGCTCGCTGTTGCGGCGCGGCGGGCAGTCGTCGAACAGATCGATCTGCGCCATGGCGGCGGCGCTGAAATCCCCCAACATCACGCCGCCCTTCAGATAACGCCGCCCCTCCTGCCAGATGCTCTCCAGCGCGCGCACCGCCATGGCGATGATGTCGCGGCTGTCGTTGCTCGGGGTTTGCAGCCGGGCGGTGCCCATATTGCTGTAATAGCCTTCGCCCGCCGAATGCGGGCTGGTTTTGATAAACACCGACACGTTGCGGCAATAGCGCTTTTCCTGCCGCAGCTTTTCGGCGGCGCGTTCGGCGTAGCTGCAGATCGCCTCGCGCATGTGCGGGTAATGCGTCAAACGCTGGCCGAACGAGCGGGAACAGATGATCTGCTCTTTCGTCGCCGCCTCATCTTCCCACCGCAGGCACGATTCGCCGCGCAGTTCACGTATCGTGCGCTCCAGCACTACGCTGAAGGTTTTACGCGCCAGCCGGGTATCGCAATCCGCCAGCTGCAACGCGGTGTGGATCCCCATCGCCTGCAGCTGGCGTGTCAGGCGGCGCCCCACGCCCCACACCTCTTCCACCGGGATCAACGCCAGCAGCTTGCGCTGGCGCACCGGATCGGATAAATCCACCACGCCGCCGGTGCCGCGCCATTTCTTGGCCGCGAAGTTGGCCAGTTTGGCCAGTGTCTTGCTCGGCGCAATGCCGACCCCGACCGTCAAATGCAGCTCGCGCCGGATGCGATCGCGCACCCGCCGGCCGAACGGTTCCAGCGCTTCGCAGCGCGCCACGCCGTCCAGCCGCAGAAAGGCTTCGTCCAGCGAATAAATCTCCACCGCCGGCGCCATCTCCTCCAGCGTGTCCATCACCCGGCGGGACATATCGGCGTACAGCGCGTAGTTGGAGGAAAACACCGCGACGTTGCGGCGGCGCATCTCCTCTTTGATTTTGAAATAAGGCGCGCCCATCGGCACGCCCAACGCCTTCGCCTCGGCGCTGCGGGCGATCACACAGCCGTCGTTGTTGGACAGCACGATCACCGGCCGCCCCCGCAGATCGGGCCGAAAGATGGTTTCGCAGGAGGCGTAGAAGCTGTTGACGTCTACCAGGGCAAACATGGTTACAGCGCCGCGTAGACGATAAAGGTCACCACGCCGAAGATCTCCAGCTGCGCCTCGTCATTGAACACGATTGGCGCATAGGCGGGGTTCATCGGCAACAGCCGCACGTCGGGGTAGCGCTGCAGTTTTTTGACGGTGAATTCACCGTCCACGGCGGCGATCACGATATTGCCGTGTTCCGGCGTCAGGGCACTGTCGACAATCAGCAGATCGCCGTCCTGAATATTGCCGTCGATCATCGACTCGCCGCTGGCGCGTACAAAGTAGGTGGCGTTGGGATGCCGCACCAGCAGCTTGCCGATATCCAGCCGGCTCTCGACATAGTCCTGCGCCGGGGAAGGAAAGCCGCAGGCCACGCGATCGGCAAACAGCGGTAACGTCAGAGACTCACCTGGTGAAAAAGCATACAACCTTGAATTGCTCAGCATAATCATAACCAAACTGTATATTTATACAGTAAAGCATAAACAAAACGCGAACGCGCGCAACCCCAAATTCCCCTGCGGATCGCGCTTTGCCGCGTAATATAATAATTTTCTGAGTGATTTTTCCTGCAGATTTTGGCGTTCTTCACGTGTGTTTGCACACATGATACCCACCAAAACTGTGGATAATTCGGCACTCAGACCGTTGGCGTATCGATGGGCAGGATGAGTGAGGGATTGTCATTGCGAACGGCGCCGACGGCGGGCGATACCGGTTGCCAGACGAAATCCTCTGCCTGCAGGCTGTACACGTCAGCCTGCATTTGACCAGAGGGCGGGACTAAGCGGGTGTCGAGCCAGTCGCGCGCGGCCGTCGGTCTCTGCTGCGTACAGCGCCGCAAAGAACAGCAGCAGGCCTTGCCTCAGCAAGATCCCACGGGAGGAACGGCGGACGGCCTTACAAAATGACGCCAATAAAATTGCGACTGGCAATGGCATCAATGGGACGGCCAGAGACGAAAGTCAGTACGTTATGCCAGGAGCTTGGGATCACCCGACAAACGCTGTACCGCCACATTTCCCCTGATGGTCCACTGCGAGCTGACGGTATAAAGCTGCTCAACCGGGGATAATTTTAGCGGACGGAAAAATCTGGGGTTCCGGCGTAGAACCCCGAATAAGGAATAGTCCTTAATTCATTTCAGGATTATTAATTCCATCTAAAACCTCTCGGCAATATTCTTTTTTATAGGCTTCATCATTACTTAATGACTTAACCAAAAAATCAGCATTTTTCCAACCATTATCCCAATGCGTATCGAATCCTGACTGTTCATACTTTAATGTTCTAGTTAATGAGTCTTTTATTTGTTTTTTATATTTATCAATCTTCTCATTGGTTGCCCCACAAACATCATGTGCAACACGAGCATTTGAGCCAGAAAAACCTATTGCTGAAATTGCCATCGCTTCATTTGATTTGTCGAAATCATTCGCATATGCCACTGCATTAGATAAAGCGAATATGACAAGAGCAGGTATGGTTTTTTTGTATGAAATCATCTTTCACCTCTCACTCATTGATTGTTCATGGGGTCAGCTTGGATATCGAAAATTATTGTACATTAAGGCTGCTTTTTAATCAGTCTCAACTTCTTTATAGAAGGCCTGAATGCGACAAACTTGGGAAGTACTGTAGCCTGTCGCGTCTGCTGTTTCTCGGATGCTCAGTTTCTTAATCTGTCGGTAGTACAGGACTTTCTGATGTCGTTTCTGATCTGCCTGCTTTCCCCGGTATCTACCCAACGTATGCGCCCATTCAATTCCCTGCTTTTGCCATTGGCGGCGACTCAACCAGTCCTTATGTGACATCGCGGCCATCAGGTCGATTAGCATGTTATTGATGGCGGTTATTACTGCACGGGTGATCGGGTCCGCCTGTGAAGGATCTTTCTCTGACAGCGCCTGCCATGAGGTAGGGACATCCAGGCTGACAATCCGTAACTCATGCTGCTCAATCTGCTTTTTCAACGTCATCCAGTCACTGTTGCTGAGACGGGTCAGGCGGTCTATCTGCTCAACCAGCAAAATATCAGTTACCGTTTGGGGGCGGCATACTTCCGCATCAGTCTCCAGCAAAGCGCCGATGAGGACAGGCTCCAACCCCAGCGTCTATTCCTTTGCCCGGATACGGCCGTCATTCACCAGGATCTGCACCGGCAGTCCGGCATCATACGCGGCCTGATACCCGCCGACGACCTGCAGCGCGTCACCTTCCAGCTTTATGATCGTTCCGTCCGCGCGCCACGCACGAAATAAGTGGCATTAGGATGCCGCACCAGCAGCTTGCCAATGTCCAGCCGGCTCTCGACATAGTGCTGTGCGGGAGAAGGAAAACCGCAGGCCACGCGATCGGCAAACAGCGGTAACGTCAGAGACTCACCTGGTGAAAAAGCATACAACCTTGAATTGCTCAGCATAATCACAACCAAACTGTATATTTATACAGCAAGGCATAAACAAAACGCGAACGCGCGCAACCCCAAATCCCCCTGCGGATCGCGCTTTGCCGCGTAATATAATAATTTTCTGAGCGATTTTTTTTTACGCCTGCTAACGGTTTCACTCTGCCTTGCGCACACGTTATCCACTAAAACTGTGGATAACCTGGTGGGGCCGCAAACGATTCACTCAAACAGCCCGCCGCCGCCCCATTGATGCAGCGTGTTAACGATGGGGGGAACAGCCCCCTTCTTCTGACAAGCAGAGATGCTGCGAGACTTCCCTGACTTGCGCCAACAGCCATTGCAATGTCGATTCCTGACTACAACGCTGGTGCCATAACATTTCCACGTTAACGCTAGGGGGATTAGCCAGGGGCAACTTGCTATATTTCAGGCCGTAATCCCGGCTCCAAACGGCGGCTTGACATGTCGGCACGCTCGCCAATACAGGCGTGCTTTGCAGAATTAACGGTAAAGCAGCAAAGTTGGTCGTAGTATAGAGCGCGGTACGCTTTAGCCCATATTCGCCCAATTGATGATTAATAACGCAAGCGTTAATGCCGCGGTAAGGAATTAGCAGATGCTCTTGTGCAACATAATCCGCCAACGATAATACGTCAGGCAGATCTAATTGATCCGGATGCCACAGGGTGCGAAAACTCATATTGATTAGAGACTCACGCTGGAGCCAGCGCGGGCCATGAGGAGCAACCGTCAAAGCTAAATCAATATGGTCGCTTTCCAGCATCTCTTCCGTCTGAGAAGGCGCAATTCTTATCACATTCAAAGCGACTCGCGGCGCTCGTTGCTTTATTAAAGCCAACAGAGAGGGCATTAGCCACATTTCAACCCAATCAGCCATGCCCAAACGGAATATGTGTTTGTCGTGGCTTGGCTGAAAACAGGCTGCTGGAATAAAGCTTGCTGCATTTCCACCATCAGGGGAGCCAGCGCTTGCACAAGTGCCTCTGCGCGCGGCGTAGGTTCCATTCCTTGCGCGGTTCGGACAAAGAGTTGATCGTTGAACATTTCGCGCAGCCGGGCCAATATCCCGCTCACCGCAGGCTGCCCCAAGTGTAATTTTTCAGCAGCCCGTGAAACACTGCGCTCACGGAATAACACCATTAGCACCTTAATCAGGTTCAAATCGAAGCGGTTAAAATCATTTTCTCTGATAGCCATAATCATTTAATTCAATTTGAATAATGTTCCATCGTTCCAAGATAATACTATTGAGATCTGAATGCGATTTTTTATTCCAGGAGAGTTTATGAAACAGAGTTTAGCGCAGAGAAAAACATGTTGGTTGCTTGCTGCAGCCGGTCTGTTGATTACCTCTGCCGCACTTGCGGAGACGAACAGTCAGGCTCCCGGTTACTATCGAATGCCGCTGGGGAAAATGACGGTGACTGCCGTTTCAGACGGTACCGTTACACTCCCACTAGAGCAGCTGTTGACAAATATTTCCCCAGAAACACTGCAAAAACGCCTGGCTGACGATGGGATATCGTCATTAGCAGAAACCTCAATCAACACCTTTGTTATTGATACTGGCAAACAAAAAATCCTTATTGATGCCGGCGCCGGTTCGCTGATTGGCAAGACAGGAGGTCATCTGTTGGATAACTTGCGGGAAGCGGGTTATCCGCCAGAAAGCATTGATGCAGTACTCATTACCCATATTCACAGCGATCACTCAGGCGGGATCTCATTAAATGGGAAGCCGGCATTCCCAAATGCGCAAGTATACGTTGAGCAAAAAGACGCCGAATTTTGGTTAAACCCTGCCGCCAACCTTAATAAAGTATCGGAAGATAAAAAAGGCATGTTCAATGAATCAGTAAATGCGTTTAACCCTATAAAAACGGCTGGCAAGTTGCGAACATTTAATGCCCCGGCAACGCTGGTGGGAGGCATTCGTGCATTCCCAGCCGCAGGCGATAAAAACGCGCGAGCGTATTTTGGCGCAAATAGCGAAAGAAGGGAGTTGGGTTGGAGCAGCCCATTTTTCATTCCCTGGATTCGGCCATGTAAAAACCGATGGCAATGGCTATCGCTGGATCCCTGCCAATTACACCATTAAGGTAGCGCAGTGACAGCATAACCCCTTCGCTCGGACGCCGGGCGAAGGACGTCAACTTATCAATCGTATACCTGCATGACTTGCTTTCCATTAGCAGGTCATCGTCGTTACGAACGCCAGGCAACATGCTTTTGCAGGTTCACCTTTGGGGCAATACCAATCGGGTTAAGGATCGATTGAGCAATCCTTATTTAAGGCGCAATAACCGCGCCACGGCATAGAGCCATTTTCTTATTCCTCCCACCAATACTCCGTTTGGTTTCAGCGAGATCTACAGATTCCCCCCTCTGATCAGCCGCCTGATTAACGTCGCCCCGTTTCACCCTGTTCAAGCACGCCATCTATGATAAAATCGGCTATCACTCATCAGACTCTATCTGACGCCGGCGCTGTATCCGCCGGCGCCGCGAAACCATCATGAACAAGCATTTGATTCTCGACGAACCCGGCGATGCAGACTCGGCCTGCCTGTCTCGCCATGCGGTCTGGCAGCGCACCGATCTGGCTCAGGCGCAACAAGATTGGCTGGCGGAAGAAGTGCCGGTTGCCCTGGTGTACAACGGCATTTCCCACGTGGTGATGATGGCGACGCCGAAAGACCTGGCGGCCTTCGCCATCGGTTTTTCGCTGTCCGAAGGCATCATCGCCTCCCCCGACGATATCTACGACATCCGCCAGCAACCGGCCTGCAATGGCATTGAAGTGCATGTGGAACTCTCGAGCCGCCGCTTTATGCAGCTGAAAGAGAAGCGCCGCAGCCTGGCCGGCCGCACCGGCTGCGGCGTCTGCGGGGTCGAGCAACTGCAGGAGGTCGCTCAGCCCATCGCGCCGCTGCCTTTCACGCAGCGTTTCGATTTGGCGCTGCTCGATCGGGCGTTGGCGCAGCTGCAGGAAGTGCAAACGGTGGGGAAACTGACCGGCTGCACCCACGCGGCGGCCTGGATCCAGCCGGACGGCGCGCTCAGCGGCGGATGTGAAGACGTCGGCCGACATGTGGCGCTCGACAAACTGCTCGGTTATCGCAGCCAACAGGCGTGGTTGCAAGGGGCGGCGCTGGTGTCGAGCCGCGCCAGCTATGAAATGGTGCAAAAATCCGCCATGTGCGGCGTCGAGATCCTGTTCGCCGTTTCCGCCGCCACCCGCCTGGCGGTGGAGGTGGCCGAGCGCAGCAACCTTACGCTGGTGGGCTTCAGCAAGCCGGGGCGCGCCACCGTCTATACGCACCCGCAGCGGCTCTGGCAATCGACAACGGCGGCCTAACGCCGCCGGATAAGAATCGACTATTCTCAATAGCAGGACACCAGGAAGCGCCCACGTTATGATAATCCGCCCGCACCAGAACTGGTTTTTTCGCCTGTTCGCCTGGCACGGATCCGTGCTGTCAAAAATTACCTTTCGCCTGTCGCTGAACGTGCTGATGTCGATAGTGGCGGTGATCAGCTACCAATGGTACGAACAGCTCGGCGTGCATTTGACTATCGCGCCGTTCAGCCTGCTGGGCATCGCCATCGCGATTTTTCTCGGCTTTCGCAATAATGCCGGCTACAGCCGCTTTGTCGAGGCGCGCAACCTGTGGGGCTCGCTGCTGATTACCGAGCGATCCCTGCTGCGCCAGATCAAAAGCCTGCTGCCGGACGAACCGGCGGTGCAGCAAAAGGTCGCCAAGCTGCTGATCGCCTTCAGCTGGAGCCTGAAGCATCAGCTGCGCGCCACCGATCCCACCGCCGATCTGTACCACAATCTCAGCAGCAAAGAGCTGGCCGAAGTGATCGCCAGCCCGATGCCGACCAACCGCATCCTGCTGATGCTGGGCCAGGAGATCGGCAAGCTGCGCCGACGGGGGCTATTGAGCGACATCACTTTCGAGCTGCTCGACAACAAGCTGAGCGAGCTGTCCCACGCCCTCGGCGGCTGCGAACGGCTCGCCAGCACCCCGGTGCCGTTCGCCTATACCCTGATCCTGCAGCGCACCGTTTACCTGTTCTGCAGCCTGTTGCCCTTTGCCCTGGTGACCGATCTGCATTACATGACACCGTTTGTTTCGGTGTTCATTTCCTATACCTTCTTATCCTGGGACTCACTGGCCGAAGAGCTGGAGGATCCATTCGGCGTGTCGGCCAACCATCTGCCGTTAAACGCCATTTGCAACACCATTGAGCGCAACCTGCTGGAAATGAATGACCAAAGCCCGCTGCCACCGCCGATGAAACCCGACGAGCACTTTAATTTGATCTGAGCTATTTCACCCGAACACACTGGAGCCGAATGCAATGAATGCAAATACCCCCCTGCCGCAAGCCGTATTCACGCCGGTGACGCGCCATGCCATCTTTATCGTCGCCACCCTGTCGCCCGTTCCCGCCCATCTGGCGGCGGTGCGCGCCTGGTGCGGCGACATCGCCGCCGTGGTGCGTTCGGTCGGCAAACGCGCGCCGGCGGGTAACCTCACCTGCGTCTGCGGCTTCGGCTCCGAGGCCTGGGATACGCTGTTCGGCGCGCCGCGCCCTCGCCAGCTGCATCCATTCAGCCCGATCGGC
This sequence comes from Serratia sp. SA088, assembly GCF_049065515.1. Classification (NCBI taxonomy): domain Bacteria; kingdom Pseudomonadati; phylum Pseudomonadota; class Gammaproteobacteria; order Enterobacterales; family Yersiniaceae; genus Serratia; species Serratia sp. SA088. The sequence goes on along the minus strand of NZ_JBAKGW010000001.1, from coordinate 225,144 downwards.
AGCGGGGAACGCGTCGCCGTCGCCACGCCCGGCGATATCCTGCTGCATATCCGCGCCGATGAAATGGATCTGTGTTTTGAACTGGCCTCTCAGCTGATCGGCAAGCTCGGCGACGCCGTGACGGTGATCGAGGAGGTGCACGGCTTCCGTTACTTCGATCAGCGCGCCATGATCGGCTTCGTCGACGGTACGGAGAACCCGGAAGGACATGAAGCCTTCGATTACACGGTGATCGGCGACGAAGACGCGGCGTTCAGCGGCGGCAGCTATGTGCTGGTGCAGAAATACCTGCACGACATGCAGGGCTGGAATTCGCTCAGCGTGGAAACGCAGGAGAAAATCATCGGCCGCCATAAGCAGTCCAACATCGAGCTGGATGAAGCGGTCAAACCGTCGTCGTCGCACAGTTCGCTGACCACCATCACCGACGAGCAAGGCAACGAGGTGAAAATTCTGCGCGATAACATGCCGTTCGGCCGCCCCGGCCTGCGCGAGTTCGGCACCTACTTTATCGGCTATTCGCGCTCCCCGCAGCCGATCGAGCAGATGCTGGAAAACATGTTTATCGGCCGCCCGGCCGGCAACTACGATCGGCTGCTCGATTTTAGCCACGCGGTGACCGGCACCCTGTTCTTCGTGCCTTCCGCCCCGCTGCTGGAAGCGCTGGCCGATCGCAGCGGCGCCGAACTGCATTAATCCGTTCTCCCTACAGCAGCAGCGCCAGCTCCATCGCCGTGCGCTGCAGCTGCGGCAGCACTCGTTCGCGCAGCTCCGCCGCCGAGATCTGCGACGCATTGACGCCAACGTTCATTGCCGCCACAACCCCGCCTTTGCGTGAATGCATCGGCACCGCAATGGAACGCAGGCCGATCTCTAACTGTTGATCGTTGATGGCATACCCCTGTCTGCGAACTCTGGCTAACTGTTCCTGCAGCTGCTCCGCACAGGTGACGGTAAACTCGGTCAGCGGTTCGAAAGTGACCCGCGACAGATAATCCTCCAGCTCTCCCTCGTCCAGCGCGCTGAGCAACACCAGCCCCATCGATGTCGCATAGGCCGGCAGACGGCTGCCGCGCCCCAGATCGATAGTCATGATGCGTTTAACCGAGGCCCGGGCGATATACAAAATGTTATCGCCATCCAGCGTCGCCACCGAGCAGGATTCATTAAGCAATTTGCTGAGATAGTCCAGCGAGTTTTGCGCCGCCTTCGCCAGCTCGGAAGAGGAAAGATAAGCGTGACCGATAGTTAGCACACGCGGCAGCAAGCGATAGTGGCGCCCATCGGGACAATGCACGAATCCCAGCGCTCGTAGGGTATACAAACAACGGCGCACCGCTGCGCGCGGAATGCCGGTTTGTTGACTGATCTCTGACACCGACATCTGCGAATACTGTGGCTTGAAGGCCTGTAACACCTCCAGCCCTCTGGCCAACGAGGCCATAAAATTAGGATCGCCCTTGTACTGGTCGTTGCTTAAATCACCGATCTCCTGCAGCCGACGCAGTTCTTCGGTGCCAAATTCAGGAACTTCACTCATTCAGGCCTCCCATTAGTATCTGCTCTCAATTTACACGCTCAATACGGCAGCAAAGCCCTGCGTATCACATCCGATGCCAATTTAGCCGCCTGCATCACAAAATGCAGACCTAAAACCTCAATGCACCGATAATCGCACAATGTTCTGATATTCGCACTTGCTGATGCTTTTTTCATCCTCTAGGTTAATTTCAAACCCGCTGGTTGTTGGCGCAACGTCCTAACCGAGCCTTGAGGAGAACTGATGATCGATAAAAGCATGGCGTCCGCAGACGCCGCCGTCGCAGATATTCCGGATGGCGCCACCCTTATGGTTGGGGGATTCGGCCCGGCCGGGCAGCCCTACGCACTGCTGGATGCGCTGATCCGTCGCCGGCCACGCGCGCTTACGCTGATCAGCAACAATGCCGGTAACGGCGATTTTGGCCTGGCGGCTCTGCTGAAAGCCGGCTGTGTGCGCAAAGTGGTGTGTTCTTTTCCGCGGCAGGCAGATTCTTGGGTGTTTGACGACCTCTACCGCCGCGGCGAGTTGGAACTGGAGCTGGTTCCGCAAGGCAATCTGGCGGCGCGCATCCAGGCCACCGGCGCCGGGATCGGCGGTTTTTATACCCCGACCGGCTATGGCACCCAATTGGCGGAAGGAAAGGAAACCCGCGAGATCGACGGCCGCCGATACGTTTTCGAACTGCCGCTGAAGGCCGACTTCGCGCTGATCAAGGCTGAACAAGCCGACCGTTGGGGCAACCTCCGCTATGACAAAACCGGGCGCAACTTCGGGCCGATTATGGCGATGGCCGCCAACTGCACCATCGTCGAAGTCAACCATATGGTGCCGTTGGGCGAACTGGATCCGGAAAACATCATCACGCCCGGCATCTTCGTGCAGCGTCTGGTGCCCTCTTCTCCCCGTGCAGCCCAGCTTTCGGCTTAAGGAACGCATCATGAGCAAACTGACCCATCAACAGCTGGCTGAGCGCATCGCGCGCGATATTCCTGAAGGCGCCTACGTCAATCTCGGTATCGGCATTCCAACCCAGATCGCCAACTATCTGCCGGCCGATAAAGAGATCTTCCTGCACAGCGAAAACGGCATTCTCGGCATGGGCCCGGCGCCAACGCCGGGCGAAGAGGACCCGGAATTGATCAATGCCGGCAAACAACCGGTTACGCTGCTGAAAGGCGGCTGCTTTTTCCACCACGGCGACTCTTTCGCCATGATGCGCGGCGGCCACCTGGATATTTGCGTGCTGGGCGCCTATCAGGTCTCCGAACGCGGCGATTTGGCGAACTGGAGCACTGGCGCACCGGGGGCGATTCCGGCGGTCGGCGGCGCGATGGATCTGGCGATCGGCGCACGTCAGGTGTTTGTGATGACCGAACACCTGACCAAAACGGGTGAATGCAAAATCGTCCGCCAATGCAGCTATCCGTTGACCGGCGTCGGCTGCATTGACCGCATCTACAGCGATCTGGCGGTGATGGATGTCACCCCCCAGGGACTGGTGGTGCGCGAAATATTTGCCGGCCTGACCCCGCAACAACTGCAGGACGTCACCCCGGTCGAACTGACTTTCACCCTTCAACACGGGGAACCGCGCCATGAATCCAGCTTATCTGTGTGACGCCGTCCGTACGCCCTTCGGTCGCCTCAATGGGAGCCTGGCCGGCATACGCGCCGACGACTTGGCCGCCCTGCCGTTGAAAGCGCTGCAGGCACGCCATCCGACGCTCGACTGGAGCCAGGTGGACGACGTGTTGTTCGGCTGCGCCAATCAGGCGGGGGAAGACAACCGCAATGTCGCACGCATGGCGCTGCTGCTCGCCGGCCTGCCGGTGCAGGTGCCCGGCTGCACCATCAATCGCCTGTGCGGATCCAGCCTGGATGCGGTAGCAGCTGCGGCGCGCGCCATCAGAACCGGCGAGAGCGAGCTGATGATCGCCGGCGGCGTGGAAAGCATGTCGCGGGCGCCTTATGTGATGGGCAAGGCGGAAAGCGCCTTCAGCCGCACGATGAAGATTGAAGACACCACCATGGGCTGGCGTTTTATCAACCCACAGATGCAGGCGCTGTACGGCGTGGACACGATGCCGCAGACCGCCGAAAACGTGGCGTCGCAATTCGGTATCAGCCGTCGCGATCAGGACGCCTTCGCCCTGCGCAGCCAGCAACGCACCGCCGCCGCGCAGGAAAGCGGTTTTTACAGCGACCAACTGATCGAGATGCTTATCCCGCAGAAGAAAGGCGAGCCGCTGACCTTCAACCAGGACGAACATCCGCGCGCCACCACCTTAGCCGCACTGGAAAAACTCAGGCCGGTGGTCGCCCCGCAGGGCAGCATTACGGCCGGCAACGCATCCGGCCTGAACGACGGCGCCTGCGCGCTGCTGCTGGCCGGCGAGCGCAGCGTGGCTCGCCATGGCCTGCGGCCAATGGCACGCATCGTTGCCAGCGCCGTCACCGGCATCGAACCGGCGATCATGGGCTTTGCACCGGCGGCGGCGGTGCGCAAAGTGTTGCATATTGCCGGCCTGACCCTCGAACAGATGGACGTGATCGAACTGAACGAAGCCTTCGCCGCGCAAGCGCTGGCGGTGACCCGCGAGCTGGGACTGCGCGACGATGCGCCGCAGGTGAACCCGAACGGCGGCGCGATTGCGCTCGGCCATCCTCTGGGCGCCTCCGGTGGCCGGCTGGTGATGAACGCCGCCTGGCAACTGCGAAAAACGCGCGGGCGCTACGGGCTGTGCGCCATGTGCATCGGCGTCGGCCAGGGCATTGCACTGATTATCGAACGGGTATGAGGTCAATCATGGATATTGAATATCGTCTCGACGGCCCGGCCGACGCACCGCTGCTGGTGCTGTCCAACTCGTTGGGTACCACTTTCGAGATGTGGCAACCGCAATTGGCGACGCTGACCGAACGCTTTCGCCTATTGCGTTACAACCAGCGCGGCCACGGAGCCACCCCGTTGGCGAAAGCGCCACTGCAACTGCAGCAGTTGGCTGAAGACGTCATCACCTTGCTCGACCATTTGGATGCGCCGAACGCCCATTTTTGCGGCATTTCGATGGGCGGATTGACCGGGCTCTGGCTCAGTCGTTATCACCCCGAGCGCATCGGACGGCTGGTGGTCGCCAATACCGCCGCCCGCATCGGCGGCGCCGAAGGCTGGCGACAACGCGCGCAGCAGGTACGGGAACACGGGTTGGCGCCGATCGCCGCCGCCTCCCCCGCGCGCTGGTTCTGCGCGGCATTCGCGCAGCGCCACCCCGAGCAGGTGGCGGCGCTGGTGGCAGCGCTGGCGGCCGGTAATCCACAGGGATACGCCGCCTGCTGCGAGGCACTGGCGCGGGCCGACCTGCGCGCCGAGGTTGCCTCGATGACGCGGCCGATGCGGGTGGTTGCCGGTGAGCAAGATCCGGTCACGACGGTGGCGGACGCCGAGTTTTTAGTCGCCAATGCGCCACTCGCCGATCTGCGGCGGTTGCCGACATCGCATATTTCCAACATCGCCTGTCCGGATCTCTTCAACCGCTGCGTTGTCGAGTTTCTTACTGAAAAGGAATAAAGCATGGAACTTCGCATTGAACGCATCGACAGCTGGCTGGTGGATATTCCCACTATTCGGCCACACAAATTGTCGATGGCCACGATGGGCTGCCAAACGCTGACGCTGGTGCGCATGACCTGCGCCGACGGCCTGATCGGCTGGGGGGAAGCCACCACCATCGGCGGGCTGAGCTACGGCCCGCAAAGCCCGGAGGGGATCAAGTCGGCGATCGACGGCTACCTCGCGCCGCTGCTGAGCGGCAAAAGCTTCAGCGGTCTGGCGCCGTTGGTTGCGTTGATGAATGGCCAGATCCAGGGCAATACCTTTGCCAAGTCGGCGCTGGAAACCGCCTTTCTCGATGCCCAGGGCAAACGCCTCGGCCTGCCGGTCAGCACCCTGCTCGGCGGCGCGCTCAGCAACACCCTGCCGGTACTGTGGACGTTGGCCAGCGGCGATACGCAGCAAGACATCATCGAAGGGCAACGCCTGTTGGCGGAAGACCGTCATCGCGCCTTCAAGTTGAAGATCGGCGCCCGGCCACTGGAGGAAGATCTGCGCCACACCCAGGCTATCAAGCAAGCGCTGGGGCCGGAGATCAGCATTCGCGTCGATGTTAACCAGGCCTGGGATGCCGCCACCGCCGTACGCGGAATGGCGGCGCTGCAGCAGATCGGCATCGATCTGGTCGAACAGCCGGTGCCGCAATGGGATCGCACGGCGTTAATCCGGCTCAGTCAGCGCTTCACTCTGCCGATCCTGGCCGACGAAGCGGTGGCCGACGCTCACGACGGTTATGCATTGGCTGCGGGCGGCTTTACCGGCGCCTACGCGCTGAAGATAGCCAAGGCCGGCGGCCCGGCGCAGGCGCTGAAACTGGCGCAGGTCGCACAGGCCGCCGGAGTCGGCGTCTATGGCGGCACCATGCTGGAAGGCACGCTGGGCACCGTCGCCTCGCTGCACGCCTGGTCGACGCTGAAGCTGGACTGGGGCAGCGAGATGTTCGGCCCGCTGTTGCTGAAAGACGACGTGGTCACCACGCCGCTGCGTTTCGCCAACGGTCACGTCAGTCTGCCGTCAGGCCCGGGCCTGGGGGTCGATATCGATGAAGACAAACTGCGCTTTTATCGACGCAAATAACTACGAGGGACTACGCCATGCTATTCAAAGTTGAAATGGTCGTGAAATTACCGCTCGATATGCCTAAAGCGCTCGCCGACGAAATAAAAACGCGCGAAAAAGCATATTCGCAAACCCTGCAGGCGAGCGGAAAATGGCGACATCTTTGGCGCGTAGCCGGTAGCTACGCCAATGTCAGCATTTTCGATGTGGAAAGCAATGCCGAGCTGCACGAGCTGTTATTCGCCCTGCCGCTTTACCCTTATATGAAAATTCGCGTAACGGCGTTATGCCGACACCCGTCATCGATCCGCGACGATGACAAATAAAATACCGGGATAATAACCCGCAAGGTTAGCTGTTAATTCCTGTTCTCTGTATAACCTACATTATAAGCAATGAGGAATTCGCAATGTCTATATCCTTCAATCAACGTCAAGACATTATCAAATTGCTGGAAATCAGCAGCGGTTTTACTAATGATAACGGAGATCCGCGTTTCAAAAAAATCATGCATCATCTGCTGGGCGATATTTGTCAGCTCATCGATCGCTATGATATTTCCCCTGAAGAATTCTGGCAGGCGATCAACTATCTGCACGTCTTGGGCGAACGTCAAGAGGCGGCGCTCCTGGCCGCCGGCTTGGGGCTGGAACACTACCTCGATCTGCGCGACGACGAGCGCGAGCGCCAACAGGGGCTGAGCGGCGGTACGCCACGCACCATCGAGGGGCCGCTGTATGTGGCCAATGCGCCAGTGAGCGCCGGCTTCGCGCGGATGGATGACGGCGACGACGACGGCGAGGTGATGTGGCTGCACGGCCAGGTCAAAGGCGCCGACGGCAAGCCGCTGGCGGGGGCGGTGGTTGATATTTGGCACGCCAACACGTTGGGCAACTACTCTTTCTTCGATAAATCGCAGAGCGGCTTCAACCTGCGCCGGCGGATAACCACCGACGCCGATGGCCGCTACGCGGCGCGCAGCATCGTGCCGTCGGGCTACGGCTGTCCACCCGACGGGCCCACCCAGGCTTTGCTCAATCGACTGGGGCGCCACGGCAACCGTCCGGCGCATATTCATTTCTTCGTCTCCGCACCGGCGCATAAACACCTGACGACGCAAATCAATCTCAATGGCGACCGTTATCTGTGGGATGACTTCGCTTTCGCTACCCGCGATGAGCTGATCGCCAACCCGGTGAAAATCACCGATCCGGCGCTGGCGGCAAAACGCGATCTGCCCGGCCCGCATACCGAAGTGCAGTTTGATTTTACGCTTTATGCCGCGGCGGACCGCATCGAGCAGAACAGAATAAATCGCCCTCGCGCGCTGCAAGATTAATATTTTTCGCACAAAAGAATAGCGACGCTAATAACGGGCAATCGGTTATTGATTGCCCACTGCCCCGTCTATCCATTTTCTATGAGGCCATGAACATGCATTCATTATTGAATCCGACAATATCTAAGCTGAAAGAAAAAATAAATCACGCTTTAATTATTGATAAAGAAAATGGCATATATCAGTGCAATCGCGGTATTTTTACCGATGAGGCGCTGTTTGAACTCGAAATGAAAGCCATTTTCGAAGGTAATTGGATTTATCTGGCGCATGAAAGCCAAATCGCCAACTCAGGCGATTATTACACGCTCACCATTGGGCGTCAGCCGGTGATCATCACGCGCGACAAAGACATGCGGCTGCATGCCATGATCAACAGTTGCTCGCACCGTGGCGCGATGTTGGCCAGCCGCAAGGCCGGCAATAAAAGTACCTTCACCTGCCCCTTCCACGGCTGGACCTTCAATAACGCCGGCCACCTGCTGAAAGCCAAGGACGAGAAAACCGGCGCTTATCCTCCCTGTTTCAAGCAGGACGGCTCACATGATGTGAAGCAACTGCCGCGTTTTGAGTCTTATCGCGGATTTCTGTTCGGCAGCCTGAGTGATGAGGTGCAACCGCTGGAGGACTATTTGGGCGAAACGCGGCAGATCCTCGATCTCATCATCGATCAGGCTGAGAGCGGGCTGGAAGTTCTGCGCGGCTCATCCTCCTACACCTTCGACGGCAACTGGAAACTGCAGATGGAGAACGGTGCGGACGGTTACCACGTCAGCGTGGTGCACTGGAACTATGTCTCCACCATGGCGCATCGGGATGCCGCCAGCGGCACCCAAACCATGGACGCCAACTGCTGGTCGTCAAAAAACGACGGCGGAGCCTACGGCTTCAAGAATGGTCATCTGCTGTTGTGGACCCGGGTGCTGAACCCGGAATCGCGCCCCATTTATCGGCACTTCACCCGTTTGAACGATGCGTTCGGCGCACACCGTGCCGACCTGATGGTGAACCAAACCCGCAACCTGTGCCTTTACCCCAATCTGTACATCATGGACCAGCTTTCCAGCCAGTTGCGCGTAGTGCGCCCGATTGCCGTCAATAAAACCGAAGTGACCGTATTCTGCTTTGCGCCGAAGGGCGAAAACGCCGACGAGCGAGCCTTGCGCATTCGTCAGTATGAGGATTTCTTCAACGTCAGCGGCATGGGTACGCCGGACGACCTGGAGGAATTCCGCGCCTGCCAGCTGGGGTTCAACGCCGGCAACATGCCCTGGAGCGATCTGAGCCGCGGCGCTACCCGCTGGCTGGAGGGCCAGGCTGACGACAACGCCAAAGCGCTGGGGATCGTACCTGACATGACCGGCCCCCGCCCAGAAGATGAAGCCCTGTATCTCAGTCAGCATCATCATTGGCAAAACATTCTGCTGCGCCAGCTGGAGCGCCAGCAACGAAACGACGAGGTGGCGCAATGAGTACATGTAACCTGCAACAGCGGCTGGAACAATTTCTGTACCGCGAAGCACGCCTGCTGGATGACCGGCAGTGGGATGACTGGCTGGCCTGCTACCATCCGCAGGTCGAATATTGGATGCCGGCCTGGGCTGACGACGATCGCCAGACGACGGATCCCCACAGCGAGATTTCGCTGATTTATTACGCCAATCGCGAAGGCCTGGAAGATCGCGTTTATCGCATAAAAACCGAACGCTCAGCCGCCAGCAGCATGCCGGAGCCGCGTACGGTGCATCTTATCAGCAACGTGGAGCTGTTATCGTCCGGCGCGGAACAGGCCGAGGTGAACTACCACTGGGCCACCTTCTATCACCGCTACAACCACACGGACACTTATTTCGGCTCAACCCGTTTGTGGATAGATCTTACCGGGGATGCGCTGCAAATTAAGCGCAAAAAAATTCGTCTGGATAATGACTATATCAATCATGTTATTGATATTTATCATCTTTAATGCAGGAGGTGAGGTATGTCTTTTACCGTTGCCCTTAATTTTGAAGACGGTGTCAGCCGCTTTATTCAATGCAATCCGAATGAAAGAGTACTCGACGCCGCCTACCGACAAAAGATCAACCTGCCGATGGACTGCTCGGACGGCGTATGCGGCACCTGTAAATGCCACTGTGAGCAAGGAGAGTATCAGTTGGGCGATGACTACCTGGAAGAGGCGCTGTCAGAGCAGGAAGCCGCACAGCGGCGGGTATTGACCTGTCAGATGGTGCCGCTCTCGGACTGCGTCATTGAGGTGCCGATGCCCTCGACGATGTGTAAAACCGCCAGCGAAATGTTTACCGCCACCGTCACCTCCGCCACCGCCCTGTCGGACAGCGCCATCGAGTTCTGCCTGACGCTGGATGATGAGCGGGGCATCGCGTTCCTGCCGGGACAATATGTGAATATCGACGTTCCCGGTAGCGTGGTCAGCCGCGCCTATTCGTTCAGTTCGCCGCCCGGCAGCCGGCAACTCTCTTTTCTGCTGCGTAACGTGCCCGGCGGCATAATGAGCCGTTATCTGACTGAACAGGCGAGACCCGGCGACGCGATCCGTCTGCGCGGCCCGCAGGGCAGTTTCTATTTGCGCACGCCGGTGCGGCCAATGTTATTTCTGGCCGGCGGCACCGGGCTGGCGCCGTTCCTTTCCATGCTGGAACATCTGGCGCTCGGCGGCAGCAAACAGCCGGTGCATCTGATCTACGGCGTCACCCATGACCACGATCTGGTCAAGCTGGAACAGCTGGAGACATATCGCCGGCGCCTGCCGAATTTCAGCTATCTGAGCTGTGTAGCCAGTGAGGTGTCGCTGTCACCGCATAAAGGCTATGTCACCCAGCATCTCGACGAAAGCCTGCTCAATAAGGGTGACCTGGACGTGTACCTGTGCGGGCCGCCGCCGATGGTGGAAGCGGTGCTTGGCGATTTCCAGCGACGCGCCTTTATCCCGAATAGCTTCCATTATGAGAAGTTCGCCCCCAGCCAGGCCGATCAGAGGAGTTGACCATGGATAAGTCACGTTTCAGCGGCCAGGTAATGGCGATAACCGGTGCCGCTCAAGGCATCGGCAAAGCGGTGGCCGAACGCGCGGCTCGGGAAGGGGCGAGTTTGGCGCTGATCGACCGCTCCCCCTATCTGGAGGAGGTCGTAGCCGTTTTACGCGAGCGCGGCACCGATATCATCGCCCTGCAGGCCGATTTGGAGCACTGGGAGGAAGCACGCGAGGCGCTGGATCAGGTGCAACAGCACTTTGGGCGCGTGGATATTATGGTGAACAATGTGGGCGGCACCATCTGGGCGCGACCATTTGCCGACTATGCGCCGCAACAGATTGAGGCGGAGATTCGGCGTTCGCTGTTCCCGACGCTATGGGGTTGCCGCGCCGCGTTGCCGCATATGCTGGCGCAGGGGAGCGGAGTGATCGTCAACGTTTCTTCGGTCGCCACGCGCGGCGTCAATCGCGTTCCCTACTCCGCAGCCAAAGGCGGCGTCAATGCCCTGACCCAGTCACTGGCCTTTGAATACGCTGGAGCCGGCATTCGCATCAACGCGACGGCGCCGGGCGGCACCGAAGCACCGCCGCGGCTGACGCCACGCAACCGCGAATCCCCGACGCAGCAGGAAGAAAGTTGGTATCGACAGGTGGTTGAGCAGACTCTCGACAGCAGTCTGATGCACCGCTACGGCAGCGTCGATGAACAAGCCGCCGCTATTCTGTTCCTCGCCAGCGCCGAAGCCAGTTACATTAACGGAACGGTGCTGCCGGTCGCCGGCGGCGATTTGGGATAAAACAGGCGCAGGGCCGCAGCGATCAGCCTTTGGTTATCCTGCGGCCCTGCGCGTCGATCACCGGCTCGCCGTCCTCTTTGCTGAAGGCGCCGCGCTGCGGATCCGGCAGAATCTCCAACACCGCCTCCGACGGACGGCACAGGCGCGTGCCAAGCGGCGTCACCACGATGGGGCGATTGATCAGGATCGGCTGTTGCACCATGAAGTCGATCAGTTGATCGTCGCTCCAGGCGCAGTCGTCCAGCAGCAGCTCGGCGTAAGGCTCGACGTTTTTACGCAACAACGCGCGCGGCGTCATGTTCATGTCGGCCAGCAACGCAATCAACCGTTCGCGGCTGGGGGGCGTTTCCAGATACAGAATCACCTCCGGCTCAGCGCCGCTGTTGCGGATCAGCGCCAACGTATTGCGCGACGTGCCGCAGGCCGGGTTGTGATAAATTTTGATGTCGCTCATGTCAGTTGCTCCGGTTATGGCAAAACGGACAGCCGCAGCGCCAGCGCGGCCAGGGTGACGAACAGAATTGGCAGCGTCATCACCAGTCCCACGCGGAAATAATAGCCCCAGGTAATGACGATGTTTTTCCTTGCCAACACATGCAGCCACAGCAACGTGGCCAGGCTGCCGATCGGGGTGATTTTGGGGCCGAGATCGCTGCCGATGACGTTAGCGTAAATCATCGCCTGCCTGATGACGCCTTCCGCGCTGCTGCCGTCGATCGACAGCGCCCCTACCAACACCGTCGGCATGTTATTCATGACGGAAGAGAGAAACGCGCTCAGGAAGCCGGTGCCGAGCGTCGCCGCCCACAGCCCCTGCCGCGCCAGCGCATCCAGCACGCCGGACAGCAGATCGGTCAAGCCGGCATTGCGCAGCCCATAGACCACCAGATACATGCCCAGCGAGAAAATCACGATCTGCCAGGGCGCCCCGCGCAGCACTTTGCCGGTATCGATCGCCCGCCCGCGTTTCGCTACCGCCAGCAGCACCAGCGCGCCGCAGGCGGCGACCAAACTCACCGGCACGCCGAGCGGTTCCAGGGCGAAAAAGCCGATCAGCAACAGCGCCAATACCGCCCAACCGGCTCGAAACGTCGCGCGATCGCGGATCGCTTCCCGCGGTACCGGTAAACGCGTCAACGCGTAGCCCGGCGGAATATCCTTGCGGAAGAACAAATGCAACATCACCAGCGTCGCCGCCACGGCGACGAGGTTGACCGGCACCATCACCGCCGCATACTCCGTAAAGCCCAAGTGGAAGAAATCCGCCGAAACGATATTCACCAGGTTGGACACCACCAGCGGCAGGCTGGCGGTATCGGCGATAAAGCCCGCCGCCATGACGAAAGCCAGCACCGCCGCAGGACGAAAACCGAGCGCCGACAGCATGGCGATCACGATCGGTGTGAGGATTAACGCGGCGCCGTCATTGGCGAACAGCGCCGCCACCGCCGCGCCCAACAGGAGCATATAGGTAAACAGCCAGCGGCCCTTGCCGTTGCCCCAGCGCGCGACGTGCAAGGCGGCCCAGGCAAAAAAGCCGCTTTCATCCAGCAACAGGCTGATGATGATGACGGCGATAAAGGTCGCAGTCGCATTCCAGACTATCTGCCATACCACGGGGATGTCGCCGACGTGCACCACGCCGCTCAATAATGCCAATCCCGCCCCGATCGACGCACTCCAGCCAATACCCAGCCCCTTCGGTTGCCAGATGACCAAGATCAACGTCAGAATAAAGATCGCCCCTGCCACTATCATCGCTGTCCTTCCGCCCCTTTAAGTTTACATATTCGATTTTTCATATGTGTTTGCGTAAATTTTTTACCGTTACGGGCAACCTTTCGCCACGCGTTGCGCTAACTCCGTCATCTGTTCTGGCCGGCACTGATAAGCCTGCTCAATAATCGCCGCCGCCCAGGCCGGCATATGCGGCGACAGGCGATAATGTATCCATTTACCCTCGCGCCGATCGAGCAGCAGCCCGCTTTCACGCAGCATCGCCAGATGCCTTGAAATCTTGGGTTGCGGCAGCGCCAGTGCGCCCGACAGCTCGCACACGCACAGTTCACCGGCGTGGCGCAACAGCAGCACCAAGGTCAGACGCGTCTCGTCAGACAGGTTTTTAAACAGCTTCAGCGGCGTCAATGACGGCATGTCACACTCCCGTTAACCTTTCTCTTCACCACAACTCGCTCGTGAAGATACCAGCTTCACATGCGAAAAAACAAATATAAAATGCAAAACGTTGCCCTCCTCACCGAGACATATACTTATCTTTATGCCGTTCTTGCAGGAAGGAGGAGGTACCATGCCGCTCACATTCAAACGTTCGGAAAGGCTCTCCATCGGCACCGAAATAGAGTTACAGCTGGTCGATGCCGAGCACTACGATCTTACGGATCGAGCCGATCGGGTGGTCAGCGCGGTCGGCGACCGCCGGCGCGTCAAGCATGAGCTCACCAAATCGATGGTGGAGCTGAACAGCTCGGTGCACCGCGATCTCGATGAGCTGCACACCGAGCTGCGCGCCCTGACCCATACCGTCCGGCGCAGCGCGCAGCGCCTGGGCTGTGACGTCTGCGGCGGTGGCCGCCACTTGAGCAACGACTGGCGCAAGCAGGTCATCAGCGACAACGCGCGCTACAGGCAGCTGGCCAGCCGTTTTGGCTATCTCTCCAAGCTGGCCTGCGTGTTCGGCCAACACATTCACCTCGGCGTCAACGACGGGGACGAAGCGATGTACCTGTGCCATGCGCTGACGCCCTACTTTCCGCAGTTGATCGCGCTCAGCGCCTCGTCGCCGCTGTATCAGGGGGTCGACACGCGCTTTGCCAGTTCCCGCTTCAGCGCCCAGAACTCCTTCCCCAACTACGGATGCCTGGAACACATCTACAGCTGGCATGAATTCAACGCCTACTACGAACGGTTGAATGCCGCAGGCGTGATTGAAAGCGTCAAGGATATTTACTGGGATGCGCGGCCAAAACCGGAGCTGGGCACGGTAGAGATCCGCATCTGCGATACGCCGCTGCGCCTCACCCACGCCGTGCTGCTGGTCGGTTACTGCCGCCTGCTGGCCGATTTTCTGTTGCAGCACCGCTCACCGATCGCGCCGGAATACGATGCCTTCACCAATTACAACAAGATCAACGCCTATCGCAGCGGCTTTGCCGCCGAATACGTCGATCCCGCGACGCTGCGCCGCAGCAGCCTGACCGCCCACATCCTGCACACTCTCGAAGCGCTGAGCGGTTTTGCCGAGCGACGGGAGGATCGTGCCCTGCTGCAGGCCGTCGAGTGCCATGTCCGCCAGGGCATCAGCGATTCGGAGCATATCCGCCAGATGTTGCACAACGGCCTGCCGCAAGCTCAGGTGATCAAGCGCCTGTGCGATGAGCTGTTGCAGCCTGCAAGTTAAGTTTCGGCTATCGATTCCATACGCCAAAGCCGCTGTTCATTATGTGCTCTTTCGCTACAATCGTGAGCACTGACATTCACCGTATCGAGGACACCATGTACAACTTCTCCCGCTATCAGGCAAAAGAACTGGCGCTGGCTTACATGAGCGGCAAAAAACACGATCTGTCGCCGCAGGAATTTTTGCAGCAGCTGAAAAGCAGCGAGCGATCGTTTGAGCATCTGCTGAAACACGGCAGCGAAATGCCGCGTGACGTGCTGGTTAAAAGCTTCTGAACAGCCGGTTGCCGGCCATTTTCCCTCTACGCCGCCGGTGGCGAGCCTGGCAGGCCCGCGCATTCCCGGCCGTTCATCCCACGTTCCTCATCCTGCCCGTTTCGCCCTCACAGGCGAAAACCCCACAGATTCGCACCTAGAGGCGAATTATTGACATATTCGTATCCAGGTGCGAATTTATAATCATCCCTCCGCAAATAATGGAACACGCCATGCCGACGCCAATCAGCGTAATCAGCGGCGATCTGGTCGATTCCCGCCGATCAGACACCGTCAACTACCTCAATGGGCTGCATAACCTGCTCGATCGGCTGCGGCGTGACGGGCGGCTGCATCAGGTGGAAATCTTTCGCGGCGATGCCTTCCAGGCGCAGGCCGCCCCGGAGGAGGGGCTGTTGCTGGCGGTGTACATACGCCTCGCGCTGCGGGCGATGGGCGCCGCGCACTGGGATGCGCGCATCGCCGTCGGGCTGGGTAGCCAACGGCCCGACGCCGCCGGTTACGGCAGCGCCTTTATCAACTCCGGCAGCGCGCTGGACGCCATGGCAAAAAATTGCCGGCTGGCTCTGAAAACCGACAACGATCGGACAAACGCCATTGTCAGCGATCTGTTGCCGATGTTAGATCATGTGATTGGCCGCCTGTCACAGGCCGAAGCGCGCATCGTTCAGGCGAGAATGTTCGCCGACAGCGGCGCCGCCGTGGCGGACCAGCTGCAAAAAGCCGCCTCCACGGTCTCCGCCGCGCTGAAACGCGCGGCCTACGAGGAAATCATGCGGTTTATTCACGCCATTAACAGGATCGTCTGACCATGGATCTGACCTATGCGCCTTTGCTGGCCTGGCTGTTGCTCGTCCATCTGCTGGCGGATTTTCCGCTGCAGCCGCTGAGTTGGGTGGAAGATAAAATCCAACA
The DNA here is from genome assembly GCF_049065515.1 of Serratia sp. SA088. Taxonomy (NCBI): domain Bacteria; kingdom Pseudomonadati; phylum Pseudomonadota; class Gammaproteobacteria; order Enterobacterales; family Yersiniaceae; genus Serratia; species Serratia sp. SA088. The sequence continues at coordinate 209,193 of NZ_JBAKGW010000001.1, read as the reverse complement.
TCGCGCGCGTTCGCGTTTTCTGCTGTTGCACGCGTTGCTGCACGGGGTGCTGGCCGCTTGGGCGGTGGCCGGTTTCGGCCTGCTGCACGGCGGGCTTTCTTCACTGCAGGTGCTGGCCAGCCTGCTGGCCATCGCCGTCAGCCACTACCTGATCGATTTGCTGAAAGTCACTGCGATGAACCGCCTGAGCCCGGCCCGCAGCTTTCTGCTCGATCAGGGATTGCATCTGGCGGTGATCGCCTTGCTGTGGTTGGGGCTGACGCCGAATGCCGGTGAACTGCTCGCCGCGCTGGGGCGGCAGCTGGGACGTTGGCAAACCGGCCTGGTGCTGGTGGCCTACAGCCTGATTTATCTGCCGATGAGCCTGCTGATCGGGCAACTGCTGGCGCACTGGACGCCGCAAATGCCGCCTTCGGCCAAGGCCGACAACGACTCGCTGCTGCGCGCGGGCAAACAGATTGGCTACCTGGAAAGAACGCTGATCCTGACCTTCGTGCTGCTGGGGCAAATTCCGGCGATCGGTTTTTTACTGGCGGCCAAATCTATCTTCCGTTTCGGCGATCTGCGCCAGAGCGACGATAAGATGCGTACCGAGTATGTGCTGCTCGGCACGCTGTTTTCCTTCACGCTGACCATCATGCTCGGCCTGCTGGTCAACAAACTGCTGTAGCGGTGCGGGGGCGACGAATTTCGCCCCCGAAGTGAACGCCGAGGCGGCTTACAGCCACTCGCCGAAGCGGCGGATATAGAAACGCTTCATCAACTGCGCGACCACGCAGTAGCTGACCAGCGTTGCGGCCAACCACGGGAAGTATTCCCACGGCAGCGGCTGCAGGCCAACCAGGGCGCCGAGCGGCGAGAACGGAATGTAGATGCCGAGCGCCATCACCAACCCGGTGGTCAGCAACACCGGCAGCGCCGCGGTGCTCTGAATAAACGGGATCTTCTGGGTGCGCAGCATATGCACCACCAGCGTTTGCGACAGCAGCCCCTCAATGAACCAGCCGGACTGGAACAGCGCCTGGTGTTCTACGCTGTTGGCGGCGAACACGTACCACATCAGCGCATAGGTCGTAATATCGAAGATCGACGAGGTCGGCCCAATCCACAGCATAAAGCGCCCGATGTTTTTGGAATCCCACTTGCGCGGCTTGCGCAGGAACTCTTTGTCCATCTTGTCCCACGGCAGCGACAGCTGGGAAATGTCGTACATCAGATTTTGAATCAACAGGTGGATCGCCAGCATCGGCAGGAACGGGATGAAGGCGCTGGCCACCAGCACCGAAAACACGTTGCCGAAGTTGGAGCTGGCGGTCATGTTCAGGTACTTGATGATATTGCCGAAGGTCTCGCGCCCTTTGATCACCCCCTCTTCCAGCACCATCAGATTCTTTTCCAACAGGATGATGTCCGCCGACTCCTTGGCGATGTCGGTGCCGGTGTCGACCGAAATGCCGACGTCGGCATCGCGCAGCGCCGGCGCATCGTTGATGCCGTCGCCGAGGAAGCCGACGGTATGGCCGTTGGCCTGCAGCATTTTCAGCACCCGCGATTTTTGCAGCGGCGTCAGCTTGGTGAAGACCGTGCGTTGTTCCACTTCGCGCGCCAGCTCTTCGTCATCCATCTGTTCAATCTGCAGCCCGGAGAGCGGCTCACCCGGCTCCAGCCCGACGTCCCGGCAAATCTTGCAGGTGATCACCGGGTTGTCGCCGGTCAACACCTTCACCGTCACGCCGTTTTCCTGCAGTGCGGCGATCGCCTGCTGCGCGCTCTCCTTTGGCGGATCGAGGAAAGTCAGCAGCCCTTGCACCACCATGTCGCGCTCGTCGGCCACGCTCAACGGTTCGGTTGGGCGCTTCGCATCCAGCTCGCGCGTCGCCAGCACCAGCACGCGGAAACCGTCTTCGTTATACTCGCGGGCCAGCGCCTGCAGCGCCGCACGGCGCGCGTCGTCCAGTTCCAGCGTTTTGTCGCCTTCACGCACGTGGGTGGCGATCTCGAGCATCTCCTCTACCGCGCCCTTACAGATCAGCTGCTGCTTGCCATTTTCGTCCGCCACCACGATCGACAAACGGCGGCGCACGAAATCGAACGGCAGCTCATCCACCTTGCTGAAACGGCCCAGGGCTTCGATCCCCGGTTTGCCGCGCCCGAAACGGATCACCGCCTGGTCCATCAGGTTCTTCATGCCGCTCTGATGGAAGCTGTTCAGCCAGGCCAGGTGCAACACCTCGTTATCCCTGGCGCCAGTGACGTCGATGTGGTGCTCGAGAATGATGCGATCCTGGGTCAGGGTGCCGGTCTTGTCGGTGCAGAGCACGTCCATGGCGCCGAAGTTCTGAATGGCGTTCAGGCGCTTCACCACCACCTTGCGGCGTGACATGGCGATCGCCCCTTTCGCCAGGTTGGAGCTGACGATCATCGGCAGCATTTCCGGCGTCAGGCCGACCGCCACCGCCAGTGCGAACAGCGCCGCCTCGCTCCAGTCGCCTTTGGTGAAGCCGTTGATCAGCAACACCACCGGCACCATCACCAGCATGAAGCGAATCAGCAGCCAGCTGACGCTGTTCACCCCGCGATCGAACGCGGTTTGCGCCCGCGAACCGACGATCGACTTGGCCAGCGAGCCGAAGTAAGTGCGCCCGCCGGTTGCCACCACCACCGCCGTGGCGGTGCCGCTGGCGACGTTGGTGCCCATCAGGCAGATATTGGACAGCTCAAGCAGCGCGTTCTCGCTGGACACTTCCCCTTCGCTCGACTTCTGCGCCACGTTGCCCATGGCATCGTATTTCTCGATCGGGATCGCTTCGCCGGTCAAAATCGCCTGGCTGATGAACAGATCGCGCGAGGCGATAAGACGCACGTCGGCCGGCACCATGTCACCGGCGGAGAGCTGAATGATATCCCCCGGCACCAGTTCGCGGATCGGCACTTCCAGCGTCAGCGGATGCGCGCTGTAGCTGCTGCGGCGCAGCACAGTAGCGGTGGTGCGCACCATCGACTTCAACGCTTCCGCCGCTTTGTTGGTGCGGTATTCCTGCCAAAACCGCAGCAGCCCGCTCAACGTGACCATGGTCAGAATGATAATGACGCCGGTGAGTTCAGTTTCTTCACCGCTCTGGAGCGGCAGCCAATAATCGGTAAAGAAACTGATCGCAGCCAGCACCATCAGCACGAAGATAAACGGGTTGTTAAAGGCCTTGATCAACTGAATCAAGGCATGCGGTGCCTTGTCGTGGGCGACCTGGTTGGCGCCGAACTGCTCCAGCCGCTCATCGGCATCGTCCTGGGTCAAGCCGTTGCGGTTGCACTTCAGGTTCGCCAGCGTTTGGGCGATGCTGTTGGTCGCCTCTTGCGCAATGGCGTAGGTCACCGCGTCTTTATCACGGCGACGCATTCTTTCATTAATCTGAGTCATAACGCTATTCTCTTATTTTCGTTCTGCGCACAGGGAGATCCCGCCCGATAAACAGGTGACTCTGCGCAGAGTGGAATTTTTTAATTAGCGTGACTGAATAGCGTGATTACCCTGTCAGCCACGCAAGAATCATTTCCCTTCCGGGGTCATCGTCCATAACGCCTCCTTAATGCTCCGCGTTATTCAAGGCACTCATGAATAAAACCGAACATATAATCAAGTTAATCAATATTTATATTATTACTCAGACCGGTAATTCGGACGCGACGCGCCAACGCACGGCACTCACGCTTTTTTCCAGACTGACGCGGCAAACAATACCCTCAATTTCTTTTTGCGCGGCCGGCGTAGCGGTAATTTCCGCGCACACTTCCAATTGCCCCGGGCTGGCAATATCGGCGCTGCGCAAGGATTGCAGCCGCAAGGCGACGCCGTTCAGTGCCTGCAGAATCAGGGTGCGCACCAGAATTTCATCCTGCTCGCCGCAGGTCACCTGAATGCGATAGCACAGTTCCAGATCGGTCGCCTGCTGGTGCGGCTGCAGGTTGATGCGCTGCGCGGCCTCGCGCAGCAGGATATTGGCGCACAGGATCACCAGCGTGGCGACCACCGCATCCCAATGCTGGCCCAAGCCGCACAGGACGCCGATCCCCGCCGAACACCACAGCGTGGCGGCGGTGTTGAGGCCGCGAATGTTCAGCCCTTCACGCATGATTACGCCGGCGCCGAGGAAACCGATACCCGAGACGATCTGCGCGGCCACCCGGCCGGCGCTGGCCGGATCGGTGGACATGGAGCTGAGAATGAAGACCGCCGCACCGGTCGCCACCAGCGCATTGGTGCGCAGGCCGGCCATGCGTTGGCGCCACTGGCGCTCGGCGCCAATCACCGCGCCCAGGCACATCGCCAGCAATAAATTTAAAACGAAAGGAGTCATAGCCATGACTTTCCCCTTAATTAATCACAGGAGATAAAATCATGTGCTGTTTAGCACACGCGAAAACGCGCTGAAAATAAATCAGCGAATCAGCGTGTCATGCCTGGAGGGAAAAGGCTGTGGCTGCAGAATACCATAATAACGTCCAACTCAATTCGCCTGAAGCCACCTGGCATCAGGAAACGTTTTCTTATTCGGGTATGCACAGCTCAGAAATAACTGGAGAGGGGTGCTGCCCGCCGATAACGGCAAGCAACAAATCAGAAGAGAATTGGTCAGCTTGCCTTATTTATTTTATTACAACTACAACTGTCCAATTGGGTTTCTCCACCGAAATTTTGGCTGAGTATAGTGACGTCGGGTAATGAAGTAAAGGCTAATTTATTAAACGAAAAATAAACTGGAATACCCGCAATGATATTCCAATGTCACAAATAGAAGATGGCGACATTGGGCGCCGACGCCGCCTTCCGGCCGCTGCATCAGGCCCTGTGGGACAAAGCGCTGACCGCCAACTTCAGCGCGCAGCCATTCGCCGGCGTAGCGGCCCGCAGCCTGCGCGCCAAACTGGCCGATAGCCGCACGTTCGACGTTGCACCTTAGCAAGGTCGCCGGCGGTGGGCTACGCTAGGCTATATTTCCGACGACCCGCAAGGAGTGGCCGATGACGCCTCTGATCCACACTCTGCTCGACGAAATTTGGCAAAGCCTGGGGCAGCGCCCCGCCCCCGCCGACCGGTTAACCGTAAGCGGCACCGGCGCATTGCCTTCGGCTTTTCCCGTAACCGAATTGGCTACCGCCGCCTGGAGCGCCGCCGGTTTGGCCTGCGCCGAGTTGCTTCGCCGCGAGGCAGCCGACGCGCCGCAGGTCTGGATCGATCAACGCCTGGCCTCGCTCTGGTTCGGCTGGACGCTGCGTCCGCTGGGGTGGACGCTGCCTGCGGCCTGGGACGCGCTGGCCGGCGACTATGCGACGACGGATGGCTGGATACGCCTGCATACCAATGCGCCGCACCATCGGCGAGCGGTGGAGCAAGTGCTGGGTTCGGCATCGGATAAAGGCACGCTGGCGGAACGCGTGCTGGGCTGGAAAAAAAGCGAGCTGGAGGAAGCGGTGATCGAAGCCGGCGGCTGCGCGGCCCAAATGCGCTCGGCGGCCGCGTGGCGACAACATATTCAGGGCAAAAGCGTAGCGCTCGAACCGCTGATCCACGCCTCGCTGCAGCCGGAAGCGCCACCGCCGGGCTGGGCGCTTCCCGTCGCCCGGCCGCTGCACGGCGTACGGGTGCTGGATCTGACGCGCATTCTCGCCGGGCCGATCGCCACGCGTTTTCTTGCCGGTTTGGGTGCCGACGTGCTGCGCATCGATCCCTACGGTTGGGATGAGCCCGGCGTTGAACACGAAGTCATGCTGGGCAAGCGCAGCGCGCGCCTCAACCTGACCAATGCGCACGATCGCCATACGTTTGAACATCTGCTGAGAAACACCGACGTGATCGTGCACGGCTACCGTGCCGGTGCGCTGGAGAAGTTGGGTTATGGCGCGGAGGAAAGGCGCGCGCTGGCGCCGGGCCTGATAGACGTCTGCCTGAATGCCTACGGTTGGAGCGGGCCGTGGCGCACCCGGCGCGGTTTCGACAGCCTGGTACAGATGAGCTGCGGGTTGGCGGAGGCGGGCATGGTTTGGCGTAGCGCCAGTTTGCCGGTGCCGTTGCCGGTACAGGCTCTGGATCACGCCACCGGCTATTTGATGGCGGCGGCGGTGCTGACCGGTATGGCGCAGCGCCTGAGCCGCGGCACCGGCTACCACGCTCGGCTGTCGCTGGCGCGCACGGCGCAGCTGCTGCTGGGGCATCCCTGTTCGGCAGATTATCGGCCAGAACCGCTGGCGCCGGCCGGCCCCGCCGACGAGAACCCGGAAACGGAATTGACTTACTGGGGGGCCGCGCAACGCCTGCGCGCCCCGTTAAGCCTGCAGGGCACGGCGCTGCAATGGGCGCTGCCGGCGACTACGCTCGGCACCTCGCAACCGGAATGGCTACGCCGCTAAATCGCCGCCAACTGTTGCTGCAGCCACTGCAGCAAGCGGGTGACCGCCGGCGTCAACCCGGCGGTCTGCGGCCACACCAGATAAACGTCGTCATCGCTCAGGCGACGGGGCGCGGCCAACGCCACCAGTCTCCCGGCGTCGAGGGCATCCTGCACCAGCAGCTTTTTCGCCAACGCGATGCCAAACCCTTGCTCCGCCGCGCGAATCAACAATCCGGCATCGTTGAATAACGCCTGTTGCCGCCCGCATAACGGCCGCCCCTGCGCGTTGAACCAGTCGCGCCAGGGACTGACGTCGTGCTCGAGCAACGGAATATCGCCACCGTTCTCGAACGCCGCCCCCCATTCTCGCGCCATATCCGGCGAAGCGACCGGCAGCACGTCACCCGACGCGATGCGCTGCGCCTGCAGCCCCACCCACTGGCCGCTGCCGATGCGGATCGCCGCATCAAACCCACGCTGCGACAGATCCTGCAGCGTCAGCGACGCATCGATATCCAGCGCAATATCGGCGCAGGCTTCATGGAATGCCGACAGACGCGGCAACAGCCAATAGTGGGCAAAAGACGGCAACACGCTGATGCGCAGCGTCTGGCTTGTCGCCGCACGCCGGGCGTGGGCGACGCCCTGCTGCAGCGCCTGCAGCGCCGGCTCTACCGCCGCCAGCATCTCTTTCCCGGCCGCATTCAGGCGCACACCGCGCCCGCACCGTTCAAACAGCGGATAGCCGACCGCCTGCTCCAGCAACTGAATTTGCTGGCTGACCGCACCGTGCGTCAAATGCACCTGCTGCGCCGTGGCGCGCAAATTTTCCAACCTGGCGGCGATCGCAAAGGTCGGCAAGACATGCAGGGGAATGCGTTCATTCATCATTGGTTAACCAGGCTATCCAAAAAGGTTATTTTTCATCGATTTTGACCGGCAGGCAAATGTTCTATGTTTACCCCATCATCCCTGACGCTTTCGGAGCCGCCATGCACCCACGTTTACAACAAGACCTCGCACAGTTTCCGCAGATCCTCGACCACACTCGCCAGTTGGCGGAAGATTTTCTGACCGGGCTGCAGCAACGCTCGGTCTGCCCACCGCGCGATCAACAGCAGCTGCATCCGGGAGACGATCGGCTGGCGGAAAACGGCGAAGGCGCCCTGGCGGCGCTGGATAACTTTTGGCAACGCTATCAGGCCGGCATTTCCGCCAGCGCCGGCCCGCGTTATTTCGGCTTCGTCACCGGCGGCGGAACCCCGGCAGCGGTAGCGGCGGACTGGCTGGTTAGCGTGACAGACCAAAATAGCCTGCTCAGCCATGATACCATCGCAGCCACGATCGAGCTGGCGGCCGTGACACAGTTGAAATCCCTGTTGGGCCTGCCGGAAACGTTCAGCGGCAGCCTGGTCAGCGGCGCGACCATGGCCAATTTCACCGGGCTGGCCATTGGCCGGCAGTGGCTGGGACAACAGCACGGCGTGGATATCGCCCAACAGGGCCTGACGGCGCTGGGTTCCATCCGGGTATTGTCGGCCAATCCACATTCCAGCAGCGTGAAGGCGCTCAGCATGCTCGGTATCGGCCGCGAGGCGCTGACGACCGTCGCCAGCCTGCCGGACTCGGAAGCCATGGATATGGAAGCACTGGAACGGCAGCTCGCCGCCGGCGCCGGCCAGCCAACGTTGGTGCTGGCCAGCGCCGGTACGGTCAACACCGTCGCGTTCGACGACCTGCCGCGTCTGCTGACGTTGCGGGAGCGTTATCCGTTTTGGCTGCATGTCGATGCGGCATTTGGCGGCGTGGCGGCCTGCTCACCGCTATACGCTCCAAGGCTTGAGGGTTGGCAGCATGCCGATTCCATCACTGTCGACGCACACAAATGGCTGAACGTGCCTTATGACAGCGCGATCCAATTTACCCGCCATTTGGATCTGCAAATGCAGGTATTTCAGAACCATTCGGCCTACCTGGAAGCACCGACATTGCGGCCAGACAACTATCTGCATCTGACGCCGGAGAATTCGCGCCGCTTCCGCGCCCTGCCGCTCTGGCTGACGCTGAAAGCCTATGGCCGCAGCGGCATACGGGATATCGTCGAGCGCAACGTCCGATTGGCGCAGGCGCTGGGGGCGGCGCTGGCAGCCGATGAGGGTTTCCAGCTGCTGGCGCCGGTGAATTTGAACGTGGTCTGCTTCGCACTCAGCCATCCACAGGGCGACAGCGAGGCGGCGCGCGATCGTTTTCTCGAGCGCCTGAGCCGGCACGGCGTGGTGTGCTGCACCCCTACGCGTTATAACGGTCAGCCGGGGATCCGCGCCGCACTGGTCAACTGGATGACGGAGGAACAGGACATCCGGCTGGCGTTGGACTCGCTGCGCCATTGCCTGGCGGAAACGGCCTAACGCGCGCGGCGCATTACCCGAGTTGGAAGGCCTGCAAACGCCGTTCTTGCCGCCCGTCATCGCCGATATTATCCGGCGACAGCCAGGCGGCAAACGCCGCGCGCCGCGCCGGCCATTCCCCGTCGACGATCGACAGCCAGTCGGTGTCGCGCGTGCGTCCTTTGACGACGACGGCCTGGCGGAAGGTGCCTTCATAGCGGAAACCCAAGCGCTCGGCGGCCTGGCGTGAAGGAAGATTGAGGCTATCGCATTTCCATTCGCATCGCCGGTAGCCAAGATCGTCGAACAGATGCCGCAGCATCAGGAAAATCGCCTCGCTGCCCAGCGCGCTGCGCTTCATCAGCGGCGACCAGTTGATGGTGCCCAGTTCGGCCACGCCGTTGGCAGGATCGATGCGCAAAAAAGCGCAGCTTCCCACCGCACGCCCGTTTGACTGATCGATCACTACCATCGTGTTTCTGTCAGCGCTGGACGCCTGAGCCTGAAGATAACGCTGGAAATCTGCGTGCGACTGCGGCCGTTCCCAAAACAGATAAGTCCAGTCGCGATCGTCCTCGGCGGATTGATAAGCCTGATAAAGCGCCTCCCCCCAGCGCTCGAGGTTAAGCGGTTCGAGGCGGCAAAACCGCCCTTGCAGTGGCGAGTGTCCGGGCATGCCTGCCGGCTGCCAATGAGGGAGGGCTTCGCCTATCGGCTGCCCATACTGATTCCGTCTCACCGCGACATCCTGTTTTTGAAAGGTGGAGAGGCAAGTTAAAACCAACGCGGGCCAGAGACAACTCCGACCTGCCATTCCTCCCCTGCGGATCGGGCAGCAGGATGATAGTTTAGAAAAATCACTCAATCATCGTTCAACATTCACGAAAACTATTTCACGTGAAATAAATACCCATATAACTCATTGTAAAACGGTGATTTACAGCAACAATTAAGCTACACATTCCGGCCATAATGTTAACTTTTGTTTGTTGTTATGATAAAAAAAGAAGTGCTTATCATTAGCATGGAGAGCAAAAAAATAAATTAATCTTTTGATTTTTATATATAAAAAATCAACAACCTCAGACTGAACGCTTTTTGATCACTCAAAAAATGCGCTGAAAGACATCAAAAAAACGACACATGAATTTTTTTTAAGACTTTTCCTAGCAAACTAAAATTTTGTTTCGTGACAAGATGAGCAGATTCGCGGCAAGTAATGCAGACACGCACTGGCGCCAAGCGCAAATCAGGCTCAACATGCCTAAGCGGGACGAGCAGCAGATCGCCCTGACTTAAGCCAAACTTATAGATTCATGCAATTAATAAGTTTAGTATGAAAATATCATTGAGTGCCGTCGTGTTTATTGATAGAACACTGGCTACACTGAATTATTGTTCCATTTTGCCTTTCGGCTTTTTAGGCTTTTTCTCATATTACCGCAGTAAAACGGATTTAAGTGGGGGTGCGATATGCCAACGATTATCATGGATTCATGTAGCTATACCAGATTGGGGTTAACCGACTATCTGACTTCGCATGGCGTGAAGAGGCGCCATATTAATGCCATCGAGGACATTGACAGCCTGCATGAAAAATGCAGCAAGTTGAATCCGAGCCTGGTGTTTATTAACGAGGACTGCTTCATCCATGAAGCAAACGCCACCGAGCGAATAAAACGGGTGATTTCACTGCACCCGGATACGTTATTCTTCATCTTCATGGCCATTACCAACGTACATTTCGACGATTATTTATATGTTCGCAAGAACGTCATCATATCGTCAAAATCCATCAAACCAGAGACTATGAATCAGCTACTTAGTCACTATCTCGAGAGAACGTCCCTCCGTACGGAGAAATTTTCTCTGGATCAAACGCCGGTAACGCTGAGCCAGACTGAATCGAACATGTTACGCATGTGGATGTCCGGTCAAGGCACCATCCAGATATCAGACCAGATGCAAATAAAGGCCAAAACGGTCTCTTCCCACAAGGGAAACATCAAGCGGAAAATAAAAACGCACAACAAGCAGATCATTTATCACGTTGTTCGTTTGACCGATACATTGACCAGTGGAATATTCGTCAATAGCCGCTAAACCACAGAGAACGCCCCCGCTCTGTTTTACCAGCCGTTAAACACCCGGTGATAATGTCATCTGGATAACAACCGCTGGGACCACAAAAAATACCTGCTGCGTTATCCCCCGCTAGCGCAACGGGTATTTTTTTGCCGTCGATAAAAAAAATCTTACCGCAACGAAATAATCTCAAAATGGACAATTTCATTAGCAAATTAATGAGATTAGCCTAAGTTACTGCCCGTGTTCGCGACAGGGCTCCACAAACGTGCCGTCACGGCTGTCGATCTCATTAAAAAACCATACGCCCGCCGGGTAGTCGTCAAGAGAAACCAGATACATGGTGCCTTCGTTGAATACCTCTACGGCAAGAATGACACCTTCACGCCGCGGGCCGCCGTCTGTTTTTACCGTCACTCGATCGTTAACCTGCATACCGTTCCCCCTTATTTGCGATTGCCGTCAGTGTATTACAAAACCGGAGGCGATGGACACCGCTCCAGCCCTGCCGGCCTCTGCTATCAGCGTAGCAGCCGCCTGGTTTTTCACTTTCTTAACGGTTTGGCCGCAGAATCTTAAGCCGGCCTCGCGTAGTCTGTCTTCAGGCGTTTCCCCCCCAGAGAAGCGCTCGCAAATGAAGAAGTAACAAGGAACTTTTGCCCGCAGACTTGCGGGCCTTTTTTTTGCGCGCTGCCAAATTGCAGGCATAAAAAAACCCGCCGTAGCGGGTTCTTTTCAATCAGCGGTAAACGCCAATTAGATAGCGGTAACGTTAGCCGCAGATGGACCTTTCGCACCGTTCTCGATAGAGAACTGTACGTTCTGGCCTTCAGCCAGGGTCTTGAAGCCTTGATCCTGGATAGCAGAGAAGTGTACGAATACGTCTTTGCTGCCGTCTGCTGGGGTGATGAAACCAAAACCTTTAGCTTCGTTGAACCACTTCACTTGACCTTTGATCATGTTAGACATGTCTAATTTCCTTCAATAATAAATGTAAGCCGCCATGGGCGAGGTAGCCGGTCATCAGTTACTTATGGAGGCACTGGAAAGGAAATTCGTCAGAGAAGGGCTATCCGGGATAACGCTTTAAATTTGAACTACTTTACTCAAAATGTCGTGCATAAATAGGTCTGTACCACAGGCCGACATCATTAACTCATGAGCGAGCGGCAATAGCAACCTTTTTCGCCGCTATGGGACGCTAATCTCGGCTAAACGCACAGGATTTGACCCTGTCTGCCGATAGGGCCGCCGCCTGGCTCGCCCGTAACGCCCAAGGCAAATGATAGTAATTCTCGTTCTGCTGTTTTATAGTTGCCTGACGAAATCATTCAGGGAGATTCACCATGCCGAGATGGCTTACATTACCGGCTGTCAGTGCCGCCGCCCTGCTGGCCTTTGCCGCTTACAGCGCTCCGCAGAGTGCACTGGAGCTCAATTATCAAGCCCCCGACCCCAGCATGGTTCCCCCCCCCAAGCCGCCTGCCCCCTCAGGGCCGGCCCCCAAAACGGGAAAACCGCCGATTGCCTGGACAGAGGCGAGAGATAAAAGCGGTTTTCGCGTCGATATTGAGTGCGATCATCCTGGCTGCAGCAAACCGCGCGCCAAACCTTATCCCGCGTATGAAGGCCCGGTGAAGAAAACCGATCGCCGCCGCCAGTCTGATCCCTATTCCACCAATAAGGATCCCGATTACAACATTCAGTTGGGCTATGAGTGGTAGTGGCGCTTTCGGAGTAATACCTATATCAGCCTCCTTTGCCGCTGCATAGAATATGCCTCAGTTCACCACTCCTCCTGGTGTTGAACACAACAAGCTGTGTTGCAAATCTTTATGCGCCTCCCTATAGGCGCTTTTTTTTGCCTATCCCTCAAAGCGTCTCCCGATTACAGATTGCTCTCATTGCCCCACAAAGTGATGAATGTCACAAATACGCCTCCTTGCCATTCTTATTCGGAGGTAACGTTCATGGCCACAGGATCCCTTGCCCTCCTGGCCGTCTTGGCCGGCATTGCGGGCATTGCGGGCTTCGCCCTCTACAAGCATTTAAAATCTCAGAAAAAAAGCACACTCGTCCACCCGCACGATCGGTAACCGACAACGCGCTTTCACCGCGAAGGCCCGGCACATCGCACGCCGCGCCTTCGCGAGCTGTCATGCTTTCATCACAAAATTGTCACATTATGGCCATATGATGATTCGCGTTTATCCGCTCTGGCTTAACACCAAGGATTTCGCCCATGACCATAATTAAAGCTGCAAACCATCAGGAAGCAGAAAAACTCATCCGCGCCGGCACCGCCAAGAAAATCGAACTGGCTTACGATATCGGCAGCGACGACTTCTTCCAGCTTGCCAGCCTGTGGTGCGATAAAGGCGCCAAAATCTCCAAAGGAAAAGAACACTTCATCGTCTCGTTAAAAGGGTTCCGCATCCCGCCTAACGATTAATGCCCTGCCGCCCATCGCGGCGGCTTCGCCTCTTCCTCGCAAAACCGCTCTATTCAACCACGCGCGCCTCATTCGATTTCGCTAAGCTAACAGCAGACTTTATTGCGGACGTTTCGCCTGATAACCACGTCCGCCACGATGAGGAGAGTAACCATGTCAACAAATGCAGCGCTGCCCGGCACGATGAAAGCGATTGAAATCAGCCAACCGGGCGCTCCCGACGTTCTGGTCGTTACCGAACGCCCGGTGCCCGCTCCGCAAGCGGGCGAACTGCTGGTGAAAATCGCCGCCGCCGGCGTTAACCGCCCCGACGTGCTGCAGCGCCAGGGGAACTATGCGCCGCCGCCCGGCGCCTCGGATATCCCCGGACTGGAAATTGCCGGCGAAGTGGTGGCCATCGGTGAAGGCGTGACCCACTTCGCGCTCGGCGATCGGGTTTGCGCCCTTATCGCCGGCGGCGGCTATGCGGAATACTGCACCGTGCATGAAAGCAATGCGTTGCCGGTGCCGGCGGGGCTGAGCCTGACCGAGGCCGCCGCGCTGCCGGAAACCTTCTTTACCGTCTGGGTCAACGTGTTCCAGCGCGGTCATCTCAAAGCCGGCGAAACCGTGTTGATCCATGGCGGCACCTCCGGTATCGGCACGGTCGCCACCATGCTGGCGAAGGCCTTCTGCGCCCAGGTGATCACCACCGTCGGCTCCGAAGAGAAACGTCAGGCCAGCCTGGCGCTGGGCGCCGACGTGGCGATTAATTACCGCAGCGAAGACTTTGTCGCACGCACCAAAGACGCCACCAACGGTAAAGGCGCCGACGTCATCGTCGACCTGATCGCCGGCGATTATGTCGCCAAAAACTATCAGGCCGCAGCGATGGAAGGCCGCATCGTGCAAATCGGCACGCAAAACGGCGTGGTGAAAGAGCTCAATCTGATGCCGCTGCTGTTGAAACGCCTGACCCATACCGGGTCGACGCTACGCTCGCGCAGCGTGGCGGACAAAGCGCAGATTGCCGCCGATCTGCGCGAAAAGGTTTGGCCGCTGCTGGAGCGCGGCGTGCTGAAACCGCAAATTTTTAAAACCTTCCCGCTTGAGCAAGCCGCCGCCGCGCATACGCTGATGGAGTCCAGCGAGCACATCGGCAAGATCATGCTGACGTTCTGAGCCCATTCCCCGCGGCCGGTGCTGCGGAGAAACCAATGCCACGTTCAGGGAATGATGCCGCGGCGGCGGAACTCATCGAACAGTGAGAAAAACATGGCTTCGTTTCGACAAACTGGTGGAAACCGAAGCGCCGCGCCTTGCTGCCATCCGCGAACATGTCATAGTCCCAGGAAAAGACGAAATCGGCGAAACGCCAGCCGGCCACCGCGCGATAGTCCGGTTCGGCCAATTGGTGCCGCTGCGCCAGCTCCCGCCACAGCGACGCTTTGTCCGTCATCATGACCTCCAGCGACATCGGCAGCGGCGGCGCGCATTCCAGCCCAAAGTAAGCGGCGATTTTCGGCCACATCTCGCTCCAGCGAAACAGATCGCCGTTGTTGATATTAAACGCCTGATTGGCCGCCGCAGGTTCGGTCGCCGCCCACAGCGTGGCGCGCGCCAACAGCCCGGCGTCGGTCATTTCCAGCAGGCTGTGGTAAGCGCCCGGTTTACCCGGGAAGCGCAACGGCAGCCCGAGCGCTTTACTGATCGACGCGTAAACCGCGATGCTTAACGCCAGATTCATCGGGTTGCCGAGGGAGAAGCCCCCCACCACGCTTGGACGGATGGCGCTCCAACGCCAGCGCTTGCCGGCCTGCCGCTGCGCCAGATACTGCTGCTGCGCCACGTTAAACTCCGGCGGCATATGCCCGGCATCGCTTTCGCGCGCCGGCGTTTTAAACGGCCCCAAATGCGCGCCATACACCTTATAGCCCTGCATCAAACTGATGTGCTCCAACGCCGGCGCGATCGGCTCCAGCCCTTCGACAACGTGTTGCAACATCTGCAGGTTCGGCGCCACCAGCCCCGCCCAGTCCGGCGCATCCTGATAGGCGGCATAGAAAACGTGACTAATCGCGCTCAGCGGCCGCAGCGCGTCGCGCGTCGCCGCCGCATCCAGCAGATCAATCTGAAGGTGGCGCATCCCCGGCGCCGATTGTCCCCCCCGGCGCGAGACGCCCACCACTTGCCAGCCCTGGCCGGTCAGCTCCTCAATCAATCGGCGCCCAATCACGCCATTGGCGCCGATCACCAATGCCTGTCGCTTTGTATTCATCTTGCCACTCCTCAGGTTGTCGATACCCTGAGTGTCATTGATTAGTAATACTTGCGGTAGAAGAGACCTTACACTAACACTTATAAGAAAAATCTATAGGCAAGATCGACATGGATAAGCTGAACGCAATGAAAACCTTTATGCGGGTGGCGGAGCTGGGCAGCCTGTCGGCCGCCGCTCGCGATCTGCGTTTGACGCAGCCGGCGGTCAGTCAGCAAATCGCCGGTCTGGAGCAGCAACTGGGGGCACAACTGCTGTTTCGCAGCACCCGGGCGGTCACCCTGACCGATGCCGGCAGCAGTTATTATCAGCGCCTCAAACCGATTCTGGCGGCGGTCGACGAAGCGGAAGAAGCGCTGCACGGCCAGCACCACCAGCTACAGGGCAATCTGCGCATTCATGCCCCGACCGGGTTCGGGCAGTTGCACGTCACGCCGCTGGCCATCGCTTTCCAGCAACGTCATCCGAACCTCGCCATCGAGCTGCTGCTGGACGATCGTCGCGCCGACGTGATCGGCGAAGGCATCGACGTGGCGCTGCGTTTCGGTGAACTGCATGCGCCCGGCATGGTGGCTAAACGTTTGGGCGAGCTGCAACGCCTGCTGGTGGCGTCACCGGCCTACCTGGCCAAGTATGGCGCTCCACGTTCGCCGGCGGAGCTGGCTAAACATGCGCACATTCGTTACAGCGGTTTGAACGACGGCGATACGCTCACTCTGTTCGGGCCGCACGGCCCCGAGATGGTCGCTCTGCGGCCCACGTTCCGCGCCAACAATACGCTATCGCTGCTGGCCGCCATTGAGGCTGGAGCCGGTATCGGCGGCGCCCAACGGCCTTTAATCGCCGAGCAACTGGCGACGGGGGCGCTGGTGCCCGTTTTGCCGGAATACCGCTACCCGCCCATGGCGCTGCACGCGGTCTATCCCGCTTTACGTTTTATTCCGGAGAAAGTGCGCGCCTGGGTGGCGCATCTGCAGCAGGCGTTGACGGCGATCGAGGGAATTAGCTGAGTGAATGCTCCCGGCCAGACGCCGGGAGCCTAATCATTACTTGAACAGTTTACCGACCATATCGCCCAGCTCGTTGCTGTCTTGCTGCACTTCACCGTTTGGTGAGGCGGCATCCGCGACCGTTGGCAAGAACTGTGCAATGGTGCTGGACGCCTGTGCAGGATCGATGCCCAGCTTTTCAGCCAGTTGGTTGATGGCGTCGCTACCCAACGCCTGCTGCACATGGTCGCCGGTAATCGGCTGATTTTCGCCATTGCCGAGCCAGGAACCGACGATATCGCCGAACTGCCCCTGACGGAACTTGTCCAAAATGGCCTGCAGGCCGCCTTGTTGCTCGACCCACTGCATAATGGCGATGTAGTCGATACCTTTACCACCGTTGGCGCCGCCGCCCAGAATGTTACCCAATACGCTATCGAACAGACCCATGATATTCCCCTTTCAGCGGGTACGGCCCGCGCCGCACCGCCGGATTGATTTCACGAAAAAGGGCCGCCGCGGCGACCCTGTTGAGCAACGGCTGCTTAGCCTTTGATCTTCCTGTAGACAAAAAGCACCACCAGGGCACCGATGACCGCCACCACAAAGCTGCCCAGGTTAAAACCGTCAACGCGGCCCATACCGAAGAAGGTGCTGATATAGCCGCCGACGACGGCACCCACGATCCCCAATATAACGGTCACAATAAAGCCGCCGCCGTCTTTGCCCGGCATAATCCACTTGGCCAGGATACCGGCGATTAAACCAAAAATGATCCAGGAAATGATGCCCATATTTACTCTCCCTATTACCTTTTGCCTAACAGAAATCCTATTACCAGGCCCACGACGGCGCCGGCGCCTATCCCCGCCCAAGGGTTATCCTTGAGGCAGGCACATGATTGCTCGAGCGCTGCTTTTACACCGCTGCTCACTTCGCAGGCGGTGGTTTTCACGTAGTCGCTCGGTTGCTCAACACCGTTTAGATCGTCATTTTCATATGACATGTCAAATCCTTACAGACCAACCCTCTGAGAATTTCGTCACATGTTTCGCGCCAGGTGCCATCCGCTCCGCGATCTTGCTCTGGGCAATCTGCCCGCTGCCGCTCAATGCGGAGGCGTCCGGCGGCAAACGCACAACTTCACACTATGACTATAGTAAAAAATCAGCGGTTTACCTATTTCCGTCCGTCTGAATTTCACCATACAAAAAACGATCTGATTTCATCCCGCTGTCATCTTGCAAGGCTAAACTTTAAACATATCCTCCGGGAGGAAACGCCGATGTTCAATGCACCTTTTGTCCTGATCCTCGCGCTACTGTACGCACTGGCCGCCGCTTGGGACGGTTCCGTAGCGTTACTGTTTCATTAAGGTTACATAGCCGTTGTCACTTTTGCGATGCGCTTAATTGTGTCTTTATTTTTCAATTTCGCCAGCCGATTGAAATAGCGGAAAATATCCCCTCATCCCTCGGTAAAAATCCTATTTCGCTTCGTTTTTCGCCTGCGTTTAAATAAAGCGTAAAAAAAAGCATTAATGGAAAATCCTGTTTAGCACAAAATATTCTATCATCTTCCTCATGACAATTTGGGTTAAGGTCCCATTGGCAAAGAAAAGGAATAACAGGAAAAATGCTTTCTAACCAACGTTTTGAGCGCGAATTCTTGCGCCCTCGTTATTGGTTGTTGTGGATAGGACTGGGAATACTCTATCTCTTGGTATTACTGCCCTACCCGCTCATTTATCGGCTCGGACACGGCCTTGGCAGAATAGCCATGCGCCTAATGAAACGCCGGGTAAAAATAGCGCGCCGCAATTTAGAACTCTGTTTCCCCGCAATGCCCACCGCCGAGCGCGAGGCGCTGATCGTCAAAAATTTTGAGTCCGTCGGCATGGGCCTGTTCGAAGTCGGCATGGCCTGGTTCTGGCCCGACTGGCGCATCGCCCGCTGGTTCAAGGTGAGCGGCATGGAAAACATGCGGCTGGCGCGTCAGGACGGCAAAGGCGTTCTGCTGATCGGTCTGCATTTCCTGACGCTGGAACTGGGCGCGCGCATTTTCGGCATGCAAAACCCCGGCATCGGTGTGCATCGCCCGCACAACAACAAGCTGATGGAATGGGTACAGACCCGCGGCCGGCTGCGCTCGAATAAATTCATGATCGATCGTAAAGATATCAAAGGTATGATCCGCAACCTGAAACAGGGCGAAATCCTGTGGTATGCGCCGGATCACGATTATGGGGCGCAAAGTAGCGTATTCACACCGTTCTTCGCCGTGGAAAATGCCGCCACGACCACCGGCACCTTTATCCTGGCGCGCATGGGGCGGCCGTCGATCGTGCCTTTCGTGCCGCGCCGCCTGCCAAATGCTCAGGGCTATGAGCTGATCGTGCAGCCGCCGTTGACGGACTTCCCGCTGGATGATGAAACGCGCGCGGCGGCCAAGATGAACCGCGTGGTGGAAGAACAGGTGCTGCTGGCCCCCGACCAATACATGTGGCTGCACCGCCGCTTTAAAACCCGCCCACCCGGCGAACCGTCGCTGTATTGACCCCCACGTGCCTTTGCCCGTCACACCGCCGGCGAAGGCGCGCTCACCTCGCACAAGCATTCTGCGCCAGGGGAACTACACTAGTAAGTCACCGACGGCAATTATTGCCGCCAGCAATCATTTCGTCCGCCCGAGAGTCGGTCGTTGCCTGTCGGGCCATAATCGAGGTCAATGTCATGCTGGTACAACCCTATCTGTTTTTCAGCGGTAACTGTGAGCAAGCGATTAACTTCTACGTACAGCAGTTGAATGCCAAAGTTGAAATGGTCATGCGCTTTAAAGACATGCCCGAAGAAGCCCGGCAAGGCGGATCGCAGGACGTCAATCCGGAAGCGATCATGCATGCGCGCCTGCTGATCGGCGAAGGCGTGCTGATGGCCTCCGACGGCTGTCCGCAAGATGACAGCGGCGGTGCTTCTCACAAAGGTTTCTCGCTGTCGCTGAACCCCAGCGATGCGGAACAAGGACGCAAACTGTTCGACAATCTGGCGCAGGGCGGCCAGGTGACGATGCCTTACCAAGCCACCTTCTGGGCCAAAGGTTTTGGCATGCTGACCGACAAATTCGGCGTCAACTGGATGATCAACGTCGAATAACCCGTCATGGCGCCGCTAACTATAGCGGTGCCAGTCATACGCCGCCTTGGCGAACAACACGAACAGCAGCGCCAACAGCGCTAATCCCAACCGCCAATAGGGCGAGCGGCGGCGGCGCCAGGCGAAGTACATCATTACCGCCAGCGTTCCCAGCGTAAGGGGGTAATACACCGCCAGCGTCAGTAAAGCGATAATGATATAATCCGACATTGCTCTTTCACTCCGACGTATTCACACCGCCGCTGATGCGGGTTGCGATCGGCCTTTCGCCTTACCGCCTCGTTAAGGACTAGTGGTCTGCCGCATTTATGCATAAAATATAAGACTGCTCTTAACTCAAATCGAGCGATAATCGCACAACAAGGGTGACATGACTCAGCAGCAACCCATACAGGATGCCGTGCCGGCGCGCAGCGTTAAAAGCTCCCCATTATTATTTCAGGCCGGCGTGTTTGTCATCATCGTTGCCGCCACGCTGATCCTCTTTAACAGTTGGCAAATCTGGAACGCGCACCAGCGCGACCTGCGCAGCGCCGAACATGAATCCGCCAACCTCGCCCGTTCGTTGGCGCAGCATGCCGACGATACATTCATGCAGGTGGACGGCAATCTGCTCGATCTGACCGAACGTCTCCAGACCGACGGGCTGGGCTCATCGCAGCTGACGCGACTGCAGCGGGTGATGCAAACGCAGGTCAGCTATCTGCCGCAGCTGCATGGGCTGTTCATCTACGATGCGGATGGCCGCTGGCTGGCGACCTCCTCGGGCAAATTCATCAAGGACGCCAACAACGCCGATCGCGATTACTTCAAATACCATCAAAACCGCGATGGCGGCGGTCTGTACATCGGCAAGGTGATCCGCAGCCGCACCACCGGCGAGCTGATCATTCCCGTTTCGCGGCGTTTCAACAATCCGGACGGCAGCTTTGGCGGCGTGGTGCTGGCGACGCTGTACGTCGATTATTTCCGCCAGTTTTACGACAGCTTCGCCCTCAACACCGACGCCTCACTGAACCTGCTGCTGGCGGACGGCACCATCCTTTACCGCCGCCCATATTCGGCGGCGTCGATCGGTAAAAACATCGCCAAGGGTGTGCTGTTCAGCGAAATTTTGCCGCATTCGGAATTCGGTAACGCCACCATCACCTCGCTGTACGACAAAGTGGAACGCATCTACGGCTATTCGCGGGTCAATCGCTTTCCGTTGGTGATCGCCGCCGGGCTGTCGAAACGCGACGTGCTGGCGGACTGGCGCACCGACGCGGGTCTGTTCGCCGCCGGTGGCCTCTCTCTGTTGATGATCCTATTGGCGATGGGCATGGTGCTGCTGCGGCAAATCAAGCACAGCATGCAAACCGAAGCCGAGCTGATGCGCACCCGCGATCAGCTGACCAGCATCAACCAGATGCTCGAAGAACTGGCGCTGCTGGACGGCCTGACCGGGCTGGCCAACCGCCGCCAGTTTGATATCGCGCTGAAGAACGAGCTGGCGCGGGCTTCGCGCAACTATCGCAGCGTGGCGCTGCTGATGTTGGATATCGACTATTTCAAGCAGTATAACGACAGCTATGGCCACGTCGCCGGTGACCAGTGCCTGCAGCAGATCGGCCAGACGCTGAAAGGGTTGGCGTGCCGCAGCAACGATATTCTGGCGCGCTACGGCGGCGAAGAGATGGGGATTATCCTGCCGGATACCGACGTGCAGGGCGCGCTGATTTTCGCCGAACGCGTCATCCAGGCGGTGCGCGATCTGAAGATCCCGCATCTGGGCAACCCGCACGGCATCGTCACCATCAGCATCGGTATCTGCGCCAAAGTGCCGCATATGTATAACGATACGCCGATCAGCTTTATCAATGAGGCGGACAGTGCGTTGTATCAGGCCAAGAAAAAAGGCAAAAACTGCATTTACGGCGCTTAATCATTAATCGGGCCACCAAATTTTGGCGGCCCGATTTATTACCAACCAAAATGAAATAATTCCTCTCCGCAACATTATTTTCCCGGGTTACCCTGCGCTCTGAATAAAATAACGCCAATAATAAGCGTAATATTTATTTCCATTAAAATTCAACAAGATGAAAAACCGCCATTCCACAGACAATTCGTGCCATTTTTGATTATTCGTGCCTACGCACAGCCCCGTTTAGCCCTCGTTTACTTTTCATTGGTATTGCCGGTGATATCCTTATCAGGACTATTCTCTATATCAGGAAGCCATCGCACGCTTCGGCGCACTGCGCCCTGCTGATACATCCATAATAGAACCCACAAATTTCACGTTGCAATTGAGCGGCCTGCTGACGCCGCTCCAGCCAGCCACTGCGCAAGCCAGTGCAGCCAATCACGCGGCAACCTGAAAGACGGGAATAAAGCGATATAGATTTGCGAGGAGATCTCATGCCTACTGGCGATATTATGCGTGAACAGGCCGTCCTGACGCTGCCGTTGCGACAATGGGCGGCAGCGGAAGCATCCAGCGCGGTCAGCGAACTGGAACAGGGCAAGGTACTGTTTCTGCCCGAACTGGCCTTCACCCTGTCTGAGCAGGAAATGCCGCTGCTGGATCCGACGCTGGTCGATCCGAAGCGCAAAAACATCAGCTATCAACCGCTGTCCGGCAAGCTGACCGGCGTCGCCGTCGCGGAACGTCGGCAACAGGTTCAGCAACTGCTGGAGCGCTATTATCAATCTTGCCGCCAGCTGATCGCCGGGCTGTTGCCCGAGTATCAGGAGGCGCTGCGCCACCCGACCGGCAGCCTGCGTTTGCACCCGGTTTCCGCCTGGCGTGCGACCAGTTCCTGGCGCAAAGACGACAGCCGCCTGCACGTTGACGCTTTCCCGTCGCGCCCGAACTACGGCGAACGCATTCTGCGCATTTTCACCAACATCAACCCGCACGGCGAGCCTCGCCAATGGCGCGTCGGCGAGCCGTTCCCTGAGCTGGCGGCACGCTTTATGCCGCGCCTCGCACGCTACTCCGCCCTCAGCAGTTGGCTGCAGCATCAGGTGCGCATCACCAAGACCCGCCGCAGCCATTATGACCACCTGATGCTGCAGTTGCATGACGCCATGAAGGCCGACGGCGATTATCAGCAACGGGGTCCGCAGCTGGCGCTGGAATTCCCACCGGGCAGCAGCTGGATTTGCTTCTCGGATCAAACGCCGCACGCCGCAATGGGCGGCCAGTTTATGCTGGAACAGACCTTCCTGTTGCCGGTGAACAAGATGCAGGATCCGCAGCGTTCGCCGCTGAAAGTGCTGGAACAGCTGCGCGGGCAGTCGCTGATCTGAATGGCTCGCCGCCGCCGGGGCGCCGGCGGCGGCGAAACGCGCATTATGCCTCGAAGTCCCCTTGCTGGCGCGCCACCAGCGTCAGGATGCTGTACAGCGCCACCGGTTGCTGTTCCTGATTCAACACCTGAACATCCCACACCACCACGCCGTGCGGCCGATCTTCGGCGGTTTTCTGCGGCTTGCGGATTTTCTTTTTGCAGGTCAGCCGCACCTGAATGGTGTCGCCGATCTTCACCGGTTCAATAAAACGCAGATTCTCCATGCCATAGTTGGCGATCACCGGCCCGACGGCGGCGTCGACAAACAGCCCGGCCGCAGCGGACACCACAAAGTAACCGTGCGCCACCCGCTCGCCGAACAGCGAATCGGCAGCGCCGATCTTGTCCATGTGCGCGTAAAAGTGGTCGCCGCTCAGGCAGGCGAAGTTGACGATATCCGCCTCGGTCACGGTGCGGCGCGCGGTCAACAGGCTGTCGCCCAGTTGCAGCTGCTCGAAATATTTGCGGAACGGATGCACCGGATGCTCAGCGACCGGCGCGCCGCGCACCCATTCGCCGCCGATGGCCGCCAGCATCGCCGGGCTGCCCTGGATCGCCGTGCGCTGCATATAGTGCTTCACCGCGCGCAGTCCACCCAGCTCTTCACCGCCGCCAGCGCGCCCCGGGCCGCCGTGCACCAGCATCGGCAACGGCGAACCGTGGCCGGTGGATTCCGCCGCCGCCTGCTCATCCAAAATCAGCATACGTCCGTGAGCGCAGGCCGCCGCGCGGATAAAGCGCTTGGCCAGCGCCGGATCGGCGGTCACCAGCGATCCCGCCAGGCTGCCCTGCCCCAGCAACGCCAACGCGATCGCCTGCTCGGTATCCGCATACGGCATCAGCGTCGCCACCGGGCCGAAGGCCTCAGTGCCGTGCACCGCCTGATGGGTGAACGGATCGGCGCAATACAGCAGGGTCGGCGGATAAAACGCCCCGCCGCGCGCGCCGTCGCCCATGACTTCCAGCTTATCCAACGACGCGCCGCACAGCGGTTCGCAGCCGTTGCGCAGCAGGAACTCCACCTTGCTTTGCACATCATCACGCTGCTCGTGGCTGACCAGCGCCCCCATGCGCACCTGCTCCAACTGCGGGTCGCCCACCGTCACCCCCGCCAGACGCTGCAACAAGGCCTGACGCACCGCCGCCACCTGCGCCGCCGGCACGATGATGCGGCGGATCGCGGTGCACTTCTGCCCCGCCTTGGCGGTCATTTCACGGCATACTTCTTTGATAAACAGCGCAAATTCCGGCATCTCCGGCGTCACGTCTTCCGCCAGCACGCAGCAGTTGAGCGAATCCGCCTCCATGGTGAACGCGATCGATTTCTCCAACAGCCGCGGATGCGCCCGCAGCCGCTGGCCGGTCTGCGCCGAACCGGTGAACGTTACCGCATCCTGATAATCCAGGTGCGCAAACATGTCGCCGACGCCGCCGCATACCAACTGCAGCGCGCCTTCCGGCACCAGCCCACTGTCGACGATCAGCCTGACCATCGCCTGCGTCAGCTGCGCGGTGGCGGTGGCCGGCTTGATGATGGCCGGCATGCCCGCCAGCCAGGTCGGCGCCAGTTTTTCCAGCATGCCCCAGCAAGGGAAGTTGAAGGCGTTGATATGCAGCGCCACGCCGGGGCGCGAGGTCAATACGTGGCGGGCGGCGAACTGCGCCTGTTTCGACAGCGGGATCAGCTCATCTTCCGGCCACAGCGTATCGTCCGGCAGATCGCGGCCGGCCATGCCGGCATAGGCGAACAGCGTGGCGATGCCGCCTTCGATATCGACCCAGCCGTCGCTGCGCGTCGCCCCGGTTTGATAGGAAATCTGATACAGCGCCTCTTTATGCGCCAGCAAGTGTTTCGCCATCGCTTTCAGCATCTGGGCGCGCTGCTGGAACGTCATGTGCGCCAGCGCCGGGCCGCCGTGGCTGCGGGCATAGCTCAAGCTGGCCGCTAACGGCAGGCCGTCGGAGCAAACCTGGTACAGCGCTTCGCCGGTTACGGCGTGACGGATCTCGCGCGCCTCTCCCTGCCCGTACACCCAGGCGCCAGAAAGATAACTGTGTAACTGCTGCATGTGCCCTCCGGAATTCATAAATTTTCACAATACAGCTTAATTACGTATCACATAAATGCCAGTCGACGCCAAACTCAATTTTAACAAAAAGAGAACAAGAAGCGTTTTCAAGCCGTTTCCCCTGGCATTAACACGGAGTCACTGCTTATATTTATCAAATAAAATCAAAAAATTAACAAAAACACTTGTGAGTACGCTCGCAAAACCACATAAATCTCGTTTGATCTTTTTGTTATCAGTTTGTAGCCTTATGGTTAGTTAAAGTGATTCACATTTTATATTTAGTGTGAAAAACACGAATCACCAAGAGGCAAGCATGACAACTGACGCACAGTATCAGCAGCATTTCGACGACAAGATCGCGGCGGATATCGCCATTGAGGCTAAAGACTGGATGCCGGACGCCTATCGTCAGAACCTGATTCGGCAGATCGGCCAACACGCCCACTCGGAAGTCATCGGCATGCTGCCGGAAGCCAACTGGCTGACACGTGCCCCCACGCTGCGCCGCAAGGCGGTGCTGCTGGCCAAAGTGCAGGATGAGGCCGGCCACGGTCTGTACCTCTACAGCGCCGCCGAGACCCTCGGCTGTTCGCGCCAGGACATCTACCAAAAGATGCTCGACGGCAAGATGAAATACTCCTCTATCTTCAATTACCCCACGCTCAACTGGGCGGATATCGGCGTGATCGGCTGGCTGGTCGACGGCGCCGCCATCGTCAACCAGGTGGCGCTGTGCCGCGCGTCCTACGGCCCCTATGCGCGGGCGATGGTGAAGATCTGCAAAGAGGAGAGCTTCCACCAGCGCCAGGGCTACGAGGCGGTGATGGCGATGGCCAACGGCAGCGACACGCAGCGCGCCATGCTGCAGGACGCCATCGATCGCTTCTGGTGGCCGGTGCTGATGATGTTCGGCCCGAGCGACGCCGACTCCCCCCACAGCGCCCAGAGCATGGCGTGGAAAATCAAACGCCACAGCAACGATGAGCTGCGGCAGAAGTTCGTCGACAACACCGTACCGCAGCTGGAAGTGCTGGGCATGACGGCGCCGGATCCGGATCTGCACTGGGATGCCGCTGCCGGCCACTATCGCTTCGGCGAGATCGACTGGAGCGAGCTGCATGAGGTGATCAAAGGGCGTGGCCAATGCAACCACGAACGCCTGCAGGCCAAACGCCGCGCCTGGGAAGACGGCGCCTGGGTGCGTGACGGCGCCATGGCCCACGCCGCGAAAAACGCCGCTTCCGCCGCATAGCCAACATAAGGAACCGAGATCATGAGCCACGTTGAATGGCCGCTGTATGAAGTGTTTATCCGCAGCAAACAAGGGCTGGCGCATCGCCACGTTGGCAGCCTGCACGCCGCCGACGACCAAATGGCGCTGGAAAACGCCCGCGACGCCTACACGCGCCGTAATGAAGGCTGCTCGATTTGGGTGGTGCAATCCCGCCATCTGATCGCCTCGCAGCCGGAAGATCGCGGCGCCTTCTTCGATCCTTCTGAAGACAAGATCTACCGTCATCCGACGTTTTACACCATTCCCGACGGCATCAAGAACATGTAGAGGCGACCATGACGGTTAACGATCCGCGCATCAGCTATTTGCTTCGCCAGGGCGACACGCCTCTGATCCTCGCCCAGCGCCTGTGCGCCTGGTGCGGCCACGCGCCCGAGCTGGAGATCGATCTGGCGTTGGCCAACATCGGGCTCGATCTGCTCGGCCAGGCGCGCAACTTCCTGGGCTACGCCGCCGAACTGGCCGGGCCGCCCTGCAGCGAAGACAGCCTGGCCTTCGGGCGCGACGAACGCCAGTTTCATAACCTGCTGCTGGCGGAACAGCCGAACGGCGGTTTCAACGACACGTTGGTGCGCCAGTTCCTGCTCGACGTCTACCACGTGCAGCTGCACCAGGCGTTGAGCCGCAGCGGCGATGCGCAGATCGCCGCCATCGCTGCCAAGTCGTTGAAGGAGGCCGATTACCACCTGCGCTTCAGCCGCGGCTGGATGATCCGCCTCGGCGACGGCAACGACGTCAGCCACCGCAAGATCCAGCAGTCGCTGGATAACCTGTGGCGCTTCACCGCCGAGCTGTTCCACGCCGACGCGCTGGAGCTTGAGCTGGCGGAACAGGGCATCGCCGTCGATCCGCGCGAGCTGCAGACTCCCTGGCAAGCGCAGGTGGAAGAGACACTGCGCCAGGCGACATTGACGCTGCCCGCCGAGCAGGCGTTCCGGCACGGCGGCAAACAAGGCCGACACAGTGAACACCTCGGCCCGCTGCTGGCGGAGATGCAGTTCCTGCAACGCGCCTATCCAAACGGCCAATGGTAGGAGGCCGCGATGAACGTCACTCGTTTGCAACCCGCTGAAATCCCGCAGATTTGGCACTGTCTGCAACAGATCAGCGATCCCGAGCTGCCGGTGCTGTCGATCACCGATTTGGGCATGGTGCGCGACGTGGCGCGCGACGGCAACGGCTGGCGCGTGACCTTCACCCCCACCTACTCCGGCTGCCCGGCCACCGAATTTTTGCTCAACGCCATTGAGCAGCGGCTGACGGCCGCCGGCTTCAGCCCGGTGCAGGTGGACATTCGCCTCAGCCCGGCCTGGACCACCGACTGGATGAACGCCGACGCCCGCGAACGGCTGCGGCAATACGGCGTAGCGCCGCCGCAGGGCCACACCTGCGATCGGCCGCACGCCCACGGCCCGGTAGCCTGCCCGCGCTGCGGCAGCACCCACAGCGAGAAGATCAGCGAGTTCGGCTCCACCGCCTGTAAAGCGCTGTACCGCTGCTGCGACTGCCGGGAACCGTTCGATTATTTCAAATGCATATAGGAGCGCTGACACCATGACGGTCTTTCATCGCCTGAACGTCGCCGCCATCGAGCGCGAAACGCCGGACGCCGTAGCCAT
Organism: Serratia sp. SA088; assembly: GCF_049065515.1. NCBI lineage: Bacteria > Pseudomonadati > Pseudomonadota > Gammaproteobacteria > Enterobacterales > Yersiniaceae > Serratia > Serratia sp. SA088. The sequence goes on along the minus strand of NZ_JBAKGW010000001.1, from coordinate 181,162 downwards.
CACCCTGCGGGTGCCCGAAGAGCTGCAAAACCAATACCGCTACACCCCCGGCCAGCACCTGACGCTCAAGGCGCTAGTCAACGGCGAAGAGCTGCGGCGTTGCTATTCCATCTGCAGTTCGCCGCAGGAAGGCCTGCTGCAGATCGGCGTAAAAGCGATTGATCAGGGCCGTTTCTCCGGCTTCGTCAACCGCATGCTGAAAGTCGGCGATGCGCTGGAAGTGATGGTGCCGCAGGGGCGCTTCGGCTATCAGCCGCAGGCGGAGCGCCGCGGCAACTATCTGGCGATCGCCGCCGGCTCCGGCATCACGCCGATGCTGTCGATCATCAAGGCGACGCTGCAGCTTGAGCCGGGCAGCAGCTTCACCCTGATCTACGGCAACCGCAACAGCCGTTCAATGATGTTCAAAGAGGCGCTGTCGGATCTGAAAAACCGCTATCCGCAGCGTTTTCAGCCGCTGTACCTGTTCAGCCAGGAGAGCCTCGACAGCCCGCTGCTCAGCGGCCGCATCGACCGTGAGCGCCTGGCGGCGATCGGCGGCGCGCTGCTGGATTTCCGCGACTATGACCACGCCTTCATCTGCGGGCCGGAATCGATGATGGACGACGCGCAGACCGTGCTGGAACAGGCCGGCGTACCGGCCAACCACATCCACAGCGAACGTTTCAACACCAGCGGCCTGGTCGCCCGCCCGCGCCACAGCGGCGATCGCAATGCCACCCGAGTGGCGATCCTGCTCGACGGCCGCCGATTGGATATCGAGGTCGGCGAACAGGACGACAGCATTCTCGATGCCGCGCTGCGCCAGGGCGCCGATCTGCCCTACGCCTGCAAAGGCGGCGTGTGCGCCACCTGCAAATGCCGTCTGAAGGCCGGCCAGGTGGAGATGGGCGTCAACTACAGCCTTGAGCCGGATCAGCTGGCGGCGGACTACGTATTGAGCTGCCAGTCGTGGCCGAAAGGCGACGGCGTGGTGTTGGACTTCGACGTCTAGGAGCCGCGATGGATACCCCGTTTATTTTGCATCAGCAGCAACACCGCGTGGTCACGCTGACGCTGCATCGCCCGGAGGCGCGCAACGCCCTGAGCACGCCGTGCCTGGAACAGCTGGTTGCCCGGCTGGAGCAGGCCGACGCCGACAGCGGCGTGGGCGCCGTGGTGATCGCCGGCGCCGCGCGCTTCTTCGCCGCCGGCGCCGATCTGCGCGAACTGCAACAACAGGATCTGCCGGCCGCGCTGGCGGACAGCCGTCCGCAGCTGTGGCAACGTCTGGCGCAGTTCAGCAAGCCGCTGCTGGCGGCGGTGAACGGTTATGCCCTGGGCGCCGGCTGCGAGCTGGCGCTGGCCTGCGACATCGTTATCGGCGGCGAAAGCGCCCGCTTCGGCCTGCCGGAGATCACCCTCGGCCTGATGCCAGGCGCCGGCGGCACCCAGCGCCTGATCCGCTGCGTCGGCAAGGCGCGCGCCAGCCAGATGGTGCTGACCGGCGAAGCCATCGACGCCCGCATCGCGCTGCAGGCCGGCCTTATCAGCGAAGTATGCGTCGATGCCCTGACGCTGGAGCGCACGCAGCAGATTGCCGATCGCATCAGCCGCCAGGCGCCGCTGGCGCTGCGCGCCGCCAAACAGGCGCTGAAACAGGCCGAGGAAATCGGCCTTAGCCAGGGACTGGCGATGGAGCGTCAGCAATTTGTCACCCTGGCCGCCACCGACGATCGCCGCGAAGGCATCGCCGCCTTTTTCGAAAAACGTACGCCAAACTATCAGGGGCGCTGATTTATGGATAACGCATTGATTCTCAGCCATCTCGACGCCGGCGTGTTGACGCTGACCCTCAACCGGCCGGATCGGCTCAACAGCTTTAATGACGAGATGCATCGCCAGTTGAGTGAAGCGCTGACGCAGGCCGAGCGCGACGACAGCGTGCGCTGCCTGCTGATCGCCGGCGCCGGGCGCGGTTTCTGCGCCGGGCAGGATCTCAACGATCGCAACGTCAGCGCCGATCAACAGGCGCCGGATCTCGGCCTGTCGGTCGAACGTTTCTACAACCCCCTGATCCGCCGCCTGACCGCCCTGCCGAAACCGGTGGTATGCGCGGTCAACGGCGTGGCGGCCGGCGCCGGCGCCGCACTGGCCCTGGCGTGCGACATCGTCATCGCCGCCGACAACGCCAGCTTTATTCAGTCGTTCTGCCGTTTGGGGCTGGTGCCGGATTCCGGCGGCAGCTGGTTCCTGCCGCGGCTGGCCGGCCACGCCCGCGCCATGGGCATGGCCTTGCTGGGTGACAAAATCAGCGCCCAACAGGCGCTGGAGTGGGGCATGATCTGGCAGGTGGTATCGGCGGAGGAGTTGGCCGACCGCACGCAAACGCTGGCGCGCCATCTGGCCACCCAGCCGACTTACGGTCTGGGTCTTATCAAGAAAGCCATCTACAGCTCGGCCACCAACAGCCTCGATCAGCAGCTCGATCTGGAGCGCGATCTGCAGCGATTGGGCGGCCGCAGCGACGACTACCGCGAAGGCGTCAGCGCGTTCTTCGCCAAACGCACGCCAAACTTCAGCGGGAAATAGCCATGAACGCGCCCCTTCTTAACGGCCAGGTGGCAGTGATCGGCGCCGGCACCATGGGCATCGGCATCGCCCAGGTGGCCGCCGCCGCCGGCCACCCGGTACGGCTGTTCGACATCGCGCCCGCCGCCGCCCAGCGCGCGATCGACGAACTCGCTCGCCGCCTGCGGCAGCGGGTCGACGGCGGCAAGGCCGACGCCAACGCCACCGAGGCGCTGCTGGCGCGCCTCGAACGCGCCGACTCGCTCGAGCAACTGGCCGACTGCACGCTGGTGATTGAAGCGGTGGCGGAAAATCTGGCGATTAAGCAGAGCCTGTTCCGCGATCTGGAAGCGGTCTGCTCGCCCACGGCGCTGTTCGCCAGCAATACCTCTTCGCTGTCGATCACCGCCATCGCCGGCGCCTTGCAACACCCGGCGCGCATGGCCGGGCTGCACTTCTTCAACCCGGCGCCACTGATGAAGCTGGTGGAGATCGTCAGCGGTCTGGAGACCGGGGCCGAGACCCTCGCGGCGCTGCAGGCCCTGGCGCAGCGCTGGGGTAAGCAAAGCGTCGTGTGCCGTTCAACGCCGGGATTCATCGTCAACCGCGTGGCGCGGCCGTTCTACGCCGAAACCCTGCGCGCGCTGGAAGAACGGGTGGCCGACGCGGCCACCCTGGATGCAGTCATGCGCGACGCCGGCGGCTTCGCCATGGGCCCGCTGCAGTTGACCGATCTGATCGGCCAGGACGTCAATTACGCCGTGACCGACTCGGTGTATCAGGCCTTCTACCAGGATCCGCGCTTCACCCCCTCTCTGGTGCAGCAGGAGTTGGTGGCCGCCGGACATCTCGGCCGCAAATCCGGCCGCGGCTTCTACCGCTACGACGCGCAACGCCCCGCCGCAGAGATGATCGCCTTTGCGCCGCCGGCGCAGGCCGCGCCGCCGCAACGCGTCACGCTGCACGGCGACTGGTCTTCGCTGGCCGATTTCGCGGAACTGTTGATCGAAAATGCGGGGGCGATCAAACAACCTGGCCAGACCAGCCCGTACCTCACGATCGACGACGTTACACTGATGTTAACCAATGGTAAAACCGCCGGCCAACTGGCCGACGAACGTGGAACGCCTGTGGTGCTGTTCGATCTCTGTGCCGACTATGCGCATGCCTCCGCCATCACCATCAGCTGCGCGGCGCAAAACGGCGCGCAACACAATGCCAACGCGATTCGCCTACTGCAGTCCCTCGGCAAGCAGGTCATTCAACTGCCGGATTATCCCGGCCTGCTGACGATGCGCACCCTGGCCATGCTGGCCAACGAAGCGCTCGACGTGGTGAACAAAGGCGTCGCCGGCGCCGAAGATACCGATCTGGCGATGCTGCGCGGCGTCAACTATCCGCGCGGCCCGCTGGCCTGGGGCGCCGCACTCGGCTGGCGTCACATTCTGACGACGCTGGAAAACCTGCAACGCTATTACGGCGAAGCGCGCTATCGCCCGATGCCGCTGCTGCGCCGCTACGCTTCCCCCGCCTCTTTCTCAGGAGCCGAACGATGAACGCCAATACGCCGCGCGCGCTGGCTCAGCGCTGCGCCGAACAGATGTTCCAGCAAGATACCTGCGCTCAGGCGATGGGGATGCACATCGACGCCGTCGACGCCGGATACGCGCAGGTCAGCATGACCGTCGGCCCGCAGATGCTCAACGGCCACCAAACCTGCCACGGCGGCCAACTGTTCAGCCTGGCGGACACCGCCTTCGCCTACGCCTGCAACAGCCAGGGGTTGGCGGCGGTGGCCTCCGGCTGCAGCATCGACTTCGTCCGCCCGGCACTGGCCGGCGATCGCCTCACCGCCAGCGCGCAGATGCGCCATCAGGGCAAAGCCACCGGGCTGTATGACGTCGAAATCGTTAACCAACGGGGCAAAACCGTCGCCTGGTTTCGCGGCCGCGCGCACCGCCTTGGCCACAGCATTTTAGGAGATCAGGCATGAATCAGGCATTTATCTGCGACGGCGTGCGCACCCCGATCGGCCGCTACGGCGGCGCGCTGGCGCAGGTGCGCGCTGACGACCTCGCCGCCCTGCCGCTGCGCGTGCTGCTGGAGCGCCATCCGCAGGTGGATTGGGCACAGCTGGACGACGTGATCCTCGGCTGCGCCAACCAGGCCGGGGAAGACAACCGCAACCTGGCGCGCATGGCGCTGCTGCTGGCCGGGCTGCCGGTCGGCGTTTCCGGCACCACCGTGAACCGCCTGTGCGGTTCGGGCCTGGACGCGCTGGCGATGGCGGCGCGCAGCATCAAAGCCGGCGACGCCGGGCTGATGCTGGCCGGCGGCGCGGAATCGATGACCCGAGCGCCGCTGGTGATGGGCAAGGCCGACAGCGCCTTCAGCCGCCAGGCGCAGCTGTACGACACCACCCTCGGCTGGCGCTTCGTCAACCCGCGGATGCAGGCCGAATTCGGCACCGATTCGATGCCGGAGACCGCCGAAAACGTCGCGGCGCAGTTCAATATCAGCCGCGCCGATCAGGACGCCTTTGCGCTGCGCAGCCAGCAGCGCGCCGCCCGGGCGCAGGCGCTGGGCCACCTGGCGCAGGAGATAGCCCCGGTCAGCCTCACCGGTAAAAAAGGCGCGGTCACCCTGTTCAGCCAGGATGAACACCCGCGCGCCGACACCACCTTCGAGCAGCTGCAGGCGCTGAAAACCCCATTCCGTCAGCCCGGCAGCGTCACCGCCGGCAACGCCTCGGGCCTGAACGACGGCGCGGCGGCGCTGATCGTCGCCTCCGAAGCAATGGCGGTGCGCCAGGGGCTGACGCCGCGCGCGCGCATCGTTGCCACCGCCACCTGCGGCGTGGAGCCGCGGCTGATGGGCATCGGCCCGCTGCCGGCCACCCGCAAGGTGCTGGAGATCGCCGGGCTGAGCCTGGCGCAGATGGACGTCATCGAACTGAACGAAGCGTTCGCCGCCCAGGCGTTGGCGGTGATGCGCCAGCTTGGCCTGCCGGACGATGCCCCGCAGGTTAACCCCAACGGCGGCGCGATCGCTCTGGGGCACCCACTGGGCATGAGCGGCGCGCGCCTGGCGCTGGCCGCCCTGTTTGAACTGGAACGGCGAGCCGGCCGCTACGCGCTTTGCACCATGTGCATCGGCGTCGGCCAAGGCATCGCCATGATCATTGAGCGTGTCTGACCCCTGAGGCTAACCATGACAATAAATCCACAGCCCCTCGAAACGATCGAATTCGCCTCGCGCGATGAGATTGAAGCGTTGCAGTTGGCGCGTCTGAAGTGGACGCTGCACCACGCCTATGACAATGTGCCGATGTACAAGCGCAAGTTCGATCAGGCCGGCGTACACCCCGACGATCTTAAGCAGCTGAGCGATCTGGCGCGCTTCCCCTACACCACCAAGCAGGATCTGCGCGACAACTACCCGTTCGACACCTTCGCGGTGCCGATGGAACAGGTGGTGCGCATCCACGCCTCCTCGGGCACCACCGGCCGCCCGACGGTGGTGGGCTACACCCAGCGCGACATCGATAACTGGGCCGATATCGTCGCCCGCTGCCTGCGCGCCGGCGGCGCCACCGCCAAAGACAAGGTGCACGTCGCCTACGGCTACGGCCTGTTCACCGGCGGCCTGGGCGCGCACTACGGCGCGGAGCGGCTCGGCGCGACGGTGATCCCGATGTCCGGCGGGCAGACGGAACGCCAGGCGCAGCTGATCCTCGACTTCAAACCCGACATCATCATGGTGACGCCGTCCTATTGCCTGACGCTAATCGACGAACTGGAGCGCAAGATGGGCGGCGACGCGCGCGGCTGTTCGCTGCGGCTCGGCGTGTTCGGCGCCGAACCCTGGACCGAAGCCCTGCGCCACGAAATCGAATCCCGCATGGGCATCAAGGCGCTGGATATCTATGGCCTGTCGGAGGTGATGGGGCCGGGCGTGGCGATGGAGTGTCTGGAAAGCGGCGGCGGCCCCACCATCTGGGAAGACCACTTCCTGCCGGAGATCATCTGCCCGGAGACCGGCGTCGCCCTGCCGGACGGCGAGCACGGCGAACTGGTGTTCACCACTCTGACCAAAGAGGCGCTGCCGGTGATCCGCTATCGCACCCGCGATCTCACCCGGCTGCTGCCGGGCGACGCGCGCCAAATGCGCCGCATGGGCAAGATCACCGGCCGCTCCGACGACATGCTGATCATCCGCGGCGTCAACGTCTTCCCGTCGCAGGTGGAAGAACAGATCATGCAGTTCGAGCAGCTGTCGCCGCACTATCAACTGCAGGTCAGCCGCAGCGGGCACCTGGACACGCTGGCGGTGCGCGTCGAGCTGAAAGAATCGGCGCTCAGCCTCAGCCACCAACAGCGTTGCGACATCTGCCACCAGCTGCGCCACCACATCAAATCGATCGTGGGCGTCAGCACCGACGTCAGCATCGCCAACTGCGGCGATATCCCGCGCTCGGAAGGCAAGGCGCAGCGCGTGGTCGATCTGCGGCCGCGCTGAGGCGCACGGCGTCACGGATGACGCCGCCCCAAATTATGTTAATGTTGTGGCTCATCGAAGGCTAACCCATGGAAAAATATGGAACATAAACTGGATGAGTTCATTCGCCACGCCGTCGACGCGCAGCCGATCAGCGGCACCTCGCTGATCATTTCGCTGTACGGCGACGCGCTCAGCCACCGCGGCGGCGAAGTGTGGCTCGGCAGCCTGAGCGCGCTGCTGGAGGCCTTCGGCTTCGGCGATCGTTTCGTGCGCACCTCGGTGTTCCGCCTGCAGAAAGAGGGGTGGCTGGCGGTGGAGAGAATCGGCCGCCGCAGCTTCTACCGCGTGACCGAGCAGGGGATGCGCCAGTTCCGCCACGCCGAATCGAAGATCTATCTGCGCGAGCAGCCCGCCTGGGACGGCAAGTGGGAGCTGCTGCTGCTGGAATGCGCCGAAAAAAGCGCGCGCGCGCGGCTGAAAAAAGAGCTGGGCTGGCTCGGGTTCGGGCAGATCGCCAACAACCTGATGGCCGCCCCCACCCATGCGCAAACCGACGTGACGGCGCTGCTCGGCGAATTGAACGCCAGCGAGCAGGTGATCTACTTCCGCGCCGATTACCCCTACAACCGCTCCGAGCAAACGCTGCAGAAACTGGTGGCCGACTGCTGGTCATTGAGCGAGGTGGCGGCCGGTTATCATGAGTTTATCGTCTCTTTCCGGCCGCTGATGGCGCTGCTGCGCGAAGTCGACCCGGCGGCGCTGACGCCGCTGCGCTGTTTCCAGATTAAGCTATTATTGATTCACTTCTTCCGTCGCGTGGTGTTGAAAGATCCGCTGCTGCCGGACGCGCTGCTGCCCGCGCAGTGGGAGGGCCAAATCGCCCGCAACCTGTGCATCAATCTCTACCAGCAGGTCGATCGCGCCGCGACGGAGTACGTCAGCGCGCTGGCGGAGACCACCATCGGCGCCCTGCCCGCGCCGGCCGCCGGTTACTATCGGCGCTTCGGCGGCCTGCCGCGCGACCCTACATATTAAGGAACTCACGCTATGCCTGTGTATCAGATTGACGGCCTGACGCCGGTCGTTGACCCCAGCAGTTACGTGCACCCGACGGCGGTGCTGATCGGTGACGTGATCGTCGGCAAACACGTGTATATCGGCCCGAACGCCAGCCTGCGCGGCGATTTTGGCCGCCTGGTGATCTGCGACGGCGCCAACATTCAGGACAACTGCGTAATGCACGGCTTCCCGCAGCAGGACACGGTGGTGGAAGAAGACGGCCATATCGGCCACGGTGCCATCCTGCACGGCTGCCGCATTCGCCGCAACGCGATGGTGGGCATGAACGCGGTGGTGATGGACGGCGCGGAGATCGGCGAGAACACCATCGTCGGCGCGATGGCGTTCGTCAAAGCCGCGGCGACGATCGAAGCCAACAAGCTGGTGGTAGGCAGCCCGGCGCGCGTGCTGCGCGATCTGACCGAACAGGAGCTGGCCTGGAAGATTGCCGGCACCCGCGAGTATCAGGATCTGGTGCAGCGCTGCAAATCCTCGCTGCACGAAGTGGCGCCGCTGACCGAGATCGAACCGGGCCGCCAGCGCCTGAGCTTCGGCGATCACCTGATCCCGAAAAGCCAGCTTTAATCCCCAGGGCTGAGGTGCGCCTCAGCCCCTTCCCGCATTACTCCACTTCCGGCGCCTTGAGCGGCGACGGCGCAGCCGCGCGGCGGCTCTGGAAGTGATAAGCCACCACCAGCAGCAGAGTGAACGGAATACCGAACCACAGCGTCATGCGGAAGAATTCGGTAAACGCCGTCGAGATCATTAGCGCCGTCATCAGCCCGGCGCCCAGCAAGGTGGTATAGGGGAACCCCCACATGCGGAACTTCAGGTGAGTCTGCCGATGCCGGCGGCGGAAAAACAGGTGGGTGACAAAAATCATCAGCCAGGTAAAACAGGCGCCATACACCGAAATAGACATCATGGCGGCGAACGAGGTTTCCGGCGCCACCAGGCTCAGGACGATGGACACCACGATGCCGATGCACGACATCGCCAGCGCATTGACCGGAATGCCGCGCCGGCTGACGCGCCCCAGCGCCGCCGGCGCTTGCCCGGCGCGCGACAGCGAGAACATCATGCGGGTGGTGATGTACAGCTGGCTGTTCATCGCCGACAGCGCCGCCACCAGCACGATAAAGTTGAAAATACCGGCGGCGGCGGGCAAATGGATCACGTTCATCGCCATCAGGAACGGGCTTTCGCCGGTGCCGGACTGCCGCCAGGGCACGATGGCCAACATTAGGGCAATCGACAGCATGTAGAAGATGAACAGCCGCACGATGGTGCCCTTGAACGCCGCCTTCACCGCAATCACCGGATTTTTCGCCTCGCCGGCGGCCACCGCGATCATCTCAATGCTCAGGTAGCTGAAGATGGACACGATCACCGCAAACCACATGCCCTTGACGCCAAACGGCATAAAGCCGCCGGCGGTCAGGTTGCGCAGGCCATAGGCCGGGTTGCCCGAGAACGCCAGAATGCCGATGCCGATCAGAATAAACGCCACGATCGCCGTTACTTTGACGGTGGACAGCGCGTATTCCACCTGGCCGAACGACTTCACGCCGATCACGTTAACGACGATCACCGCCGCCGAGAACAGCAGCACCCACGGCCAGGTCGGCGTCGCCGGGAACCAGAACTGCATGTACATGCCGATGGCGGTGACTTCGGTGCCCACCGCCAGCACCACGCAGGACCAATAAGAATAACGCACCAGAAAACCGAACAGCGGGCCGAGATAGAATTCGGCGTAGTCGCCGAACGAGCCGGGCGTCGGGTGTTCGGAGGTCATTTCCGCCAGGCTGCCCATCAGCAGCAGCGCAATGACGCCGCCGATCAGGTAGCTCAGCAATACCGACGGCCCCGCCATCTGAATGGCGTAGGCGCTGCCGAGAAACAGCCCGGTGCCGATGGCGCCGCCAATCGCCAGCATCGACATCTGCCCGGCGGTAAGATGCTTGTTCAACCCACCCTGACGGCGGGCGATATGCTCAAAATCATTCATCTGTGGCATGGCTGGGTTCCCGAGCGGAGTTAGGCGGTGCGAGTGACGTCGAGGATCGCGGCGGTCACATAGTCGATGTTGCCGGGGTTAAGCCCCGGCAGACACATGCGGCCGGGCGAGACCAGATAGATGGCGTAGCGCTGCCGCAGGGTCTGCAGTTGCGCTTCGTTCAGGCCGGTATAGCTGAACATGCCGCGCTGATCGCGTATGCGCCGGTGATCCAGCGAAGAGCCGCCCTGCGCCAGCCCGGCGGCCAGCTGTTCACGCATTTGCTTGATGCGCGAGCGCATTTCCGCCAGCTCATTGCGCCAAAGCTCGCCGAGTTCGGCGTCGCCGAGCAGGGTTTCCACAATCTGGCTGCCGTGCGTCGGCGGGCAGGAGTAGCTGCGGCGGATCAGCGTTTTTAACGCCCCTTTGACGTTGGCGGCATTTTCCGCGTCGGCGCAGCGCACCGACAGCGCGCCCAGACGCTGGCCGTACAGCGCGACGTTTTTGGAAAACGAGTTGCAGACCAAAAACGGCAGATCGGTTTTCAGCGCTTCGCGCAATGCAAAGCAGTCCTCCTCCAGCCCATCGCCGAAGCCCTGATAGGCGATGTCGAACAGCGGCAGCAGGTTACGCCGCTGCAGCACGGCGAGCGTGGCGCGCCACTGCTCCGCCGTCAGATCGGTGCCGGTCGGGTTATGGCAGCAAGGATGCAGCAGGACTACGCTGCCGGGCGGCAGGCTGTCCAATGCGTCGAGCATGGCGGCGAAACGCAGGCCGCCCGCCGCTTCATCAAAGTAGGGATAGGTATTCACCCGCAGCCCGGCGCCTTCGAAAATCGCCCAGTGATTGGCCCAGGTGGGATCGGACACCCAAATTTCACCGCGCGCCAGAAAGTGGCGCAAAAAATCCGCCGCCAGCTTCAATGCGCCGGAACCGCCGACGGTCTGCACCGTGGCGATCTCGGCCGCCTGTTGCTCACCGAACAGCAGCGACTGCACCTGGCGAGCGAACTGCGGCGAACCTTCGATCGGCGGATAACCGTGCGGGCAACGCAGCGCCAGCAGCCGCTGCTCGGCGGCCTCAACCGCCTGCATCAGCGGAATATTCCCCTGTCGGTCGTAATACAGCCCAATGCCTAAATTCACTTTTTTCGGATTGGGATCCTGCAAATAGGCTTCCATCAGCGACATAATAGGATCGGCGGCGGAAGGTGCAATCTGTTTAAACATGACGCATCCTTAACTCGTTATTGAATTAATATGAAGGTTGACTTAAGAAGAAATTAAATCAGGCGATGGCGCTGACGGTAATTTCTATTTTCATTCCCGGCACCACCAATTTTTCGACGATGACCGTGGAGCGATTGGGATAAGGATAATTAAAGTATTTCCGGTAAATATCATCGAGACATTTAACGTCGTTGACGTCGGTGAGATACACGATCACCTGCAGCACCTTATCGCTGTGGCTGCCCGCCGCCTTCAGCGTCTGCGCCAGATTATCGAAGGTCAGCGTAATCTGTCGCTCCGGCGCGCCGGTGTCGATGCTGCCGTCCGCCCGCACCGGGCCGTGAGCGGTAAACAGCATGCCGCCGCCCCGGGTGGCCCAGGAAAAAGGCTGGCCGATCTCCGGCAGCCCGGTCTCTACGATCTCGCGCATGTCAGTGGTTCCCGTGGTGGTTAAGTTGGTGAAGCAGCGCGCCGTCGGCGGCGAACAACGCATCCAGAATGGTAAAATGATTGGCGCCGGGCACCGCGACCAGATCGGCCGGCAGCCCGCGTTGGCGCAGCGCCGCATGATAGTGTTGCGACTGGCCTCTCAGTTCCGGCAGTTCCAATGCGCCGTAATACAGCGTAAGCGGTTTGCCGCGCGTCGGCAGGCGGCGTGCCGGGCTGAGCGTTTCAATTTGCCGCGCGCTCAGCTGCAGCGCCCGATTAACATAGCTTTGTTGCAACGGCGCCAGCTCGAACAGGCCGCTGATGGGAAAGACGGCATCCACCAACGCATGCTGCTGCCAGAACGCCGCCAGCTGCCCGCCGGCGGAATGGCCGCACAGATAAACCGGATGGGCATAGTGCGGCGGCAGGCGGCGCTGAATGGCATCCAGCGCCACCCCGATCTGTCGGCATATTTCGTCGAGATCCACCGCCGGCGCCAGCGCATATTCCACCAACACCACGTCAAAACCCAACGCCAGCGGCCCGGCGGCGATAAAGGCGAAATCCGCCTTATCGCAGAATTGCCAATAGCCGCCGTGAATAAAAATTAACGTCCCCTGATGCCGCTTTGCAGAATAGAGCCAATCAAATGTTTCGCGTTCGCCGTTGCCATAAGCAATATTATTTTCATGGCGCGTCTGTTTATAAATAGCCGCGCTGCGAGTTTGAAATGAAGTCAAAATAGCCGCTTCATTATCCACCGTGGCGCCGTTATCATAACTCCCCGCAAGTGGTTTCATATATTAAACTTCGTTTATTATTTAAAATGTAAATTAACTATTAGCACCGGCAAGATTATTGTCAAGACGGGCGCGTCAGCAATGCGCGCCCGGTAAAATAAAACCTGATGAATAATGAAAAAGTTTAACCCATGAAACTTTTTGCGCTTATTTCCCCCGCCCGTCCGGCTGAATTTGCGGCAAGGCGCTGAGCCGTTCAAATGCATAATCCCAAAAGGCGCGCACCTTCAGCGGCATGTGCTGCGCCTGCTGCGCCACCAGCTGTACCGGCATCGGCAACGGCTCATGATCCGTCAACAGCCGCACCAGCGTACCGGCGGCCAAATCGTCCGCCACCTGATACGAGAGCAACCGGGCGACGCCCTTGCCGGCGCGCACCGCCAGCAGTTGCGCTTCCACGTCGTTGAGCAACAGCCGGGGAGTCAATCGCACGCGCTCGCCGTTTTCCTGCGGGCCGAAGCGCCATTCGCGCAGCGACGGCCGCTGGGTGCCGACGATGGTGGCATGCTCCGCCAGCTGCGCCGGCGATCGCGGTTCACCGCAGCGCGCCAGGTAATCCGGGCTGGCGACCGTCACCCGGCTGACCTGCCCCAGCCGCCGCGCCACGCGGGAAGAATCCTGCAGATGACCGATGCGCACCGCGATATCCAACCCTTCGTCAATCAGGTCGAGATTGCGATCGTTCAACACCATTTCGATCTGCATCTGCGGGTAGTCATCGAGAAACGCCATCACCACCGGCGCCACGTAGCGGCGGCCGAACTGCACCGGCGAAGTAACGCGCAGCAAGCCGCTCAGCTGTGCTTCGGCGGTATCCTGCACCACCGCCTGATAATCCTGCAGCAGCTGTTGCGCACGCTCCAATAGCCGCGCGCCCGCTTCGGTAGGCGCCAGCCGCCGGGTCGTGCGCTCCACCAATCGGGTGCCGAAACGCTGTTCCAATGCGGCGATCGCCCGGGTGACCGCCGGCGCCGAACGCCGCAGCTTGCGCCCGGCCGCCGCCAGGCTGCCCTGCTGCACCACCGCCACGAAGATGGCCAACTCGTCTAGCCGATCCATAGATTCTTCCGAAAAGTGAAATTATCAATTTCCACATTGCCGGATTTCGCTCGTTCAACGCAAGAGTATGCTGACAAAAAGCACTGAGGAGAAACGCCATGTCCACCATCACACTCTACGGCACCCCGCTTTCCGGCCACGTTCATCGCGTGGCGTTGCTGCTGCGCATGCTGGCGCTGCCCTATGCATGGGTCGAAGCCTCAACGGACGTACGGCAGAGCGCAGCCTTTCGCCGGCTGAACCCGTTAGGCCAGATCCCGGTCTTGCAGGATGGCGATCTGACGCTGGCCGACAGCAACGCCATTCTGGTCTATCTGGTGAAGCGCTATGCGCCGGACAGCCACTGGCTGCCGGAACAGCCGGCGGCGGCGGCGCGAGTGCAGGCCTGGCTTTCCAAAGCCGCCGGTGAAGTCCGCTACGGCCCGGCGGCCTGCCGACTGATCGCCCAATTCGCCGTGCCGGAGGATTATCAGACGGCGCGGGCGGTCAGCGATCGTTTCCTGCCGCAGATGGAACAGCACCTGAGCGAACGCGACTACCTGGCCAGCGAACACCCGACCATCGCCGATCTGGCCTGCCACAGCTACGTGGCGGTCGCGGCCGAAGGCGGCATTTCGCTGTCGCCTTACCCTGCGATACGTCGCTGGGCGGCGCGCATCGCTGCACTGCCCGGCTTCTTTGCCATGCCGGCCCTGCCGGAACCGGCGGGGAGCTGACGCCATGATCCCGCAACTGTTCCATCCCGATGAGCTGCGCGCGCAGACGCTGGCCGGGTTTGGCGGCGTAGGCGGTGGCATCTACCCTGCGATGCCGGATCAGCACCGCGCGTTTTTCGCCGCGCTGCCCTACCTGTTCGTCGCCACGCTGGATGAACAAGGCTGGCCGATCGCCACCCTGTTCACCGGCCCGCCCGGATTTTTACGCACGCCGGACGACACGCACCTGCGTATCAGCGCACCGCGTCGCAGCGACGATCCCGCCCAGGCGCTGTTGCTGCCCGGCAAACCGGTCGGCGCGCTCGGGCTGGATTTCAGCAACCGGCGGCGCAACCGCGCCAACGGCACCGTCGGCCGCACCGACAAAAACCGGGTGGAGATCGTCGTTCAGCAAAGCTTCGGTAACTGCCCGCAGTACATTCAGCGCCGCGAACTCTACCCGGTGGACAGCCGGCCACAGCCGGTTGAGCATTTAGCCTCGCTGGATGCGGCGGCGCAGGCGCTGATCCGCACCGCGGATACCAGCTTCGTTGCCAGCTGCGCGCACCTGGCACTGGCGCAGGGCGGCGTCGATATTTCCCATCGCGGCGGCCGCCCCGGCTTTATCCACCTGGAAGGTGACACGCTGTGGATGCCGGACTTTCGCGGTAACCGCTATATGAACACGCTGGGCAATCTGCTGGCCGAACCGCGGGCGGCGCTGCTGCTCATCGATTTTGAACGCGGTGACGTGCTGCATCTGCAGGGGGAAACGCAGATCCTCTGGCAAGCGGAGGGGCATCTCGGCGTTGAAGGCGCAGAACGCTATTGGCGGTTTGACGTGCGCCGCGCCTGGCGTTTTACGGCGGCGTTGCCGTGGCGGGGGCGTAATCTGGAGTATTCGCCGGCGACGCTCGCGACCGGGGTGTGGCAGCGCTGAAATGAAAAGCCCCGCTGCGGCGGGGCTGGTTCGGAAATTACAGGCTGTGTTCGGCCGCCGATGCGGCCTGATAAAGCTGACGAAAATAATTCAACCGCGCAAAGAACAGGCGGCTTTGCTGCTCCGACATATTGCCGGCCACCTGCCCGGCGTCAATCTGCCGCCCTTGCCATTCCATCAGAGCGATGCTCGACGCCAAAAAATCCATTTCGCTGCCGTAGGCCGCGAGATGTCTGTCCACTGATTTCATCATTCGCACACTCCTTTTAATTACATCGAAAAGGGTCATATGCCTGCTCTTTTAGTATCGGCCCGGCAAAGGATATTTTTTGTACAGAAGGTGCGCATAAAGAAAACCACCATCTTGTTGCCGCGTGGGCAAACGGCGGCGGCAAAATTTGCTAGGGTAAAGGGTAGCCGTATGGGATAGACCACTCTGTTGAACTCAGCAAAGGAAGAGACTCATGAGCACCAGTATCTGCGCTACCCTCAAGGATCCCACGCTGTTCCGCGAGGCCAACTACATCGACGGGCAATGGTTGCCGGCCCAGGAAGGCCGTTCGATCGCCATTCATAATCCCGCCAACGGCGAACGGATCGGCCACGTACCGGCCTTCGGCGCCGAAGAAACCGCACGCGCCATCGCCGCCGCCAAAAAAGCGCTGCCCGCCTGGCGCGCGTTGACCGCCAAAGAGCGCGCCGGCAAGCTGCGCCGGCTGTTTGAATTGATGATGGAAAATCAGGAAGATCTGGCGCGCATCATGACGGCGGAACAGGGCAAACCGCTGGCCGAAAGCCGCGGTGAAATCGCCTATGCCGCCTCCTTTATCGAATGGTTCGCCGAGGAAGGCAAACGGGTGTATGGCGACACCATTCCACAGCCCCAGGCCGGTCGCCGCATCATCGTGCAAAAAGAGCCGATCGGCGTGTTCGCCGCCATCACCCCGTGGAACTTCCCGGCGGCGATGATCACCCGCAAAGCCGGCCCCGGCTGGGCCGCAGGCTGCACCGGGGTGATCCGCCCCGCCAGCCAGACCCCGTTCTCGGCGCTGGCGATCGCCGTGCTGGCGGAGCGCGCCGGGCTGCCCGCCGGGGTATGCAACGTGATAACAGGCCCCAGCAAAGGCATCGGCGGCGAACTCACCGCCAACCCGGACGTGCGTAAACTCTCCTTCACCGGCAGCACCGAAGTCGGTGCGCAGCTGCTGGCCCAGTGTGCGCCCACCATCAAGAAAACCAGCATGGAGCTGGGCGGCAACGCGCCGTTTATCGTGTTTGACGACGCCGATCTGGACGCCGCCGTGGCCGGCGCGGTCGCCTCGAAATACCGCAACGCCGGCCAGACCTGCGTCTGCACCAACCGTTTTCTGGTGCAGGACGGCGTATACGATGCTTTCGCCGCCAAACTGAAAGCCGCCGTCGCCAAGCTGAAAGTCGGCAACGGCCTGGATGACGGCGTCACCATCGGCCCGTTGATTAACCCGGACGCGGTGGAAAAAGTGCGCGAGCATATCGCCGACGCCGTCGAGCACGGCGCCTCGGTGCTGCTGGGGGGCAAGCCTGACGCGCTGGGCGGCAATTTCTTCACCCCGACCATCCTGACCGATGTGCCGCGCACGGCGAAAATCTTCCGCGAGGAGACGTTCGGCCCGGTGGCGCCCCTGATCCGCTTCAGCCAGGAGGCCGACGCCGTCGAACTGGCCAACGACACGCCGTTCGGCCTGGCCGCTTACTTCTACAGCCGCGACATCGGCCGAGTGATGCGCGTGGCCGAAGCGCTGGAGTACGGCATTGTCGGCATCAACGAAGGGTTGATTTCCACCGAGGTGGCGCCGTTCGGCGGCATGAAACACTCCGGTTTGGGCCGCGAAGGATCGAAGTACGGCATCGAGGACTATCTCGAAATCAAATACCTATGCCTTGGCGGCGTGGATGCCTGATGCGTTCGGCCCCCGCACCTGCGGGGGTTCTGTCTGGCGTTTGCTATCTTTAGGTTAGGCATCTTTGTGCGGTTAAAAGGGATTGTCTCTATGCGGCCCATCTCGGTACATCTGCCCGGCTTTTACGTCGCCGGCCAAACAGTCAGAACCACCAACCAGAACGAAACCCAAGCCGAAACGGCAAAGATTCCCGCGCTGTGGTCGGATTTTTTCGCTACCTCACCCGCCCTGCCGGTATACGGGGTCTATTCCAATTACGCTTCCGACGCCAGCGGGCCGTTTGACGTCACCGCCGGCAGTGAGGCACAGAGCGGTTTACACATCCAACCCGGCCGCTATCTGGTCTTCCCCGCCCGTGGCGCGATGCCGGCGGCGGTCATCGCAAGCTGGCAGCGCATCTGGGCCTACTTCGAACAACACCCTGAGATCGAACGCCGCTTCCTGACCGACTTCGAAGCCTATACCGGCCCCGACGCGGTCGATATCCACATCGGCTGCCGCTAACGCGACAATGAGGTCAACGATGATCGCCTTCTCGCCCGCCATTCCGATCCTGCGTATCTTTTCGGTCGACAAGGCCAAAGAGTTTTACCTGGATTTTCTCGGTTTCACGCTGGAATGGGAGCACCGTTTCAGCGAAGACCTGCCGCTGTACATGCAGATTGCCCGCGCCGGGCTGACGCTGCACCTGAGCGAACACTACGGCGACAGCACGCCCGGCGCCGCCATTTTCATTCCGATGCAGGACATCGATGCGCTGCACCGGGAGCTCACGGCCAAAAACTACCGCTATGCACGGCCGGGCCTGGAGATTGTCGATTGGGGCAAGGAACTGAACCTCACCGATCCGTTCGGCAACCGCCTGCGGTTCTGCGAACAGAACCGCAGGTCCTGAGCGCCGTTATTGCCGGTACTCCGCCTCGCTGACCGGCTCCAGCCAGGTCACCGGAGTGCCGTCCAGCGCTTCGGCGATGGCGATATGAGTCATGGCGGTGTCCGGCGTCGCACCGTGCCAGTGTTTGACGCCAGCCGGGATCCAGACGATATCGCCGGGGTGCATTTCCTGCGTGGCCTCGCCCCACATCTGGATCCAACCGCGCCCCTGAGTGACGATCAGCGTCTGGCCGAGCGGATGCGTATGCCAGGCCGTGCGGGCGCCGGGCTCAAAGGTGACGGTTGCGCCGCCCACTCTGGCCGGCGCTTCGCCGGCGAACGGCGCGTCGATGCGCACCTGCCCGGTAAAATAATCCGCCGAACCGCGCTGTGATGGGATCGAACCGCTGCGTTGTATTTTCATCTGTTTTATCCTCCGCGCCGGCTCTCACAACCGGCGCTGATAGTCATAAGTGAGTGATGCCAAGATAGCGCCATGCTTTTCCGCCGACTAGCGGGTAAAATGCGCAAGGAGCTATGAGCTAAATTCATAAATCTACGCGCGGCCGCGCCCTAACCTTGCTCTTCGGTGCCGATATGTTGAAAGAAAACGTTAACGACCTGATCGCTTTCCTGATGGTGGCCAGAGAACGCAGCTTCACCAAAGCGGCGGCGCAGCTTGGCGTTTCCCAATCGGCGCTCAGCCACGCTATACGCGGGCTGGAAGAGCGCCTGGCGCTGCGCTTGCTCACGCGCACCACCCGCAGTGTCGCCCCTACCGAGGCCGGTGAGCGGCTGCTCAACAGCATCGGTCCGCGCTTTGCGGAGATAGAAAACGCGCTGAACGCGCTGGGTGAAATGCGCGATCGCCCGGCCGGCAACATCCGCATTACCGCCGGCGAACATGCGGTGGATGCGGTGCTGTGGCCGGTGCTGCGCACTTTCCTCATCGATTACCCGGACATCAACGTGGAAATCACCGTCGACAATAGTCTGGCCGACATCGTCGTCGGGCGTTTCGACGCCGGCATCCGGCTGGGGGAACAGGTGGCGAAGGACATGATCGCGGTGCGCATCGGGCCGGACATGCGCATGGTGGCCGTCGCCTCACCCGCCTATTTCGCCCGTCACGGCCTCCCCGCCACGCCGCAGGCATTGCAAAACCACCGTTGCATCAACATGCGTTTGCCCACCCTCGGCGGGCTGTACGCCTGGGAATTTGCCCGCGATGGCCGGGAGATCAAAGTACGTGTGGAGGGGCAACTGACCTTCAACAGCCTGCGCCAGCGGATCGACGCTGCGCAGCTCGGCCTCGGTATCGCCTTTGTGCCGGAAGACAGCGTCGCCGAGCCGTTGGCCGACGGGCGGTTGCAGATGGCGCTGGACGACTGGTGCCCGCCGTTTCCCGGTTATTACCTCTATTATCCAAGCCGCAGGCAACACACCACCGCCTTTGCGCTGCTGATTGAGGCGTTGCGGCGCGGGGCTTAACGCCCGACGTTTTTCTGCAGATGCGCCGGGTAACGATCGCCGATCACGTCGATAGCGGAGAGCGCGCGCTCAATCTCGCCCAGTTCGTCCGCCGCCAACACCACCGACGCCGCCGCGAGGTTCTCTTGCAGCCGATGACGCTTGGTGGTTCCCGGGATTGGCACGATCCACGGCTGTTGCGCCAACAGCCAGGCCAAGGCGATCTGCGCCGACGTCACGCCCTTGCGCTGCGCTATCTGCCCCAGCACGCTCACCAGCGCCTGATTGGCCCGGCGCGCTTCGGCGCTGAAGCGCGGCACCAGGTTGCGAAAATCGCCGCTGTCAAAGGCGATGTCTTCGGTGATGGCGCCGGTGAGAAAGCCCTTGCCGAGCGGGCTGAACGGCACCAGACCGATGCCCAGTTCCGCCAGCGTCGGCAAGATTTCACGCTCCGGCTCGCGCCACCATAGCGAATATTCGCTTTGCAGCGCCGTAATCGGCTGCACCGCATGGGCTCGCCGGATGGTTTGCGCTCCGGCTTCCGACAAGCCGAAGTACTTCACTTTCCCTTCGCGAATCAGTTGCTGCACCGTACCGGCCACCTCCTCGATAGGCACTTCGGGATCGACGCGATGTTGATACAGCAAATCGATCGTCTCTACCCGCAGGCGCTTCAACGAACCTTCCACCGCCCGGCGAATATGCTCCGGACGGCTGTTCAACACCTGTTGCCCCGCCGGCTGCGGCAAGTCGAAACCGAACTTGGTGGCGATGACGACCCGATCGCGCACCGGCGCCAGCGCTTCGCCCAACAATTCCTCGTTCGTGAACGGACCGTAAATCTCCGCGGTATCGAAGAACGTCACGCCTTCGTCGACCGCGGCGCGGATCAGATCGATCGCCTGCCGTTTATCGGTGGCCGGGCCGTAGCCAAAGCTCAGTCCCATACAGCCCAACCCCAACGCCGAGACTTCCAGCCCTTCGCGCCCCAATTTGCGTGTTTGCATCTTCACTCCCCCACTGATTGATACCGGCCCCGCCTGACGCGGCGCCGTTCCGGTGTGATGACTGTAAAACGCGACTGCCGCCATGACTATGGGGCGAAATACGCTTGAGCTTATGAACCAGGCTCATGAATCCGTTAACCGTTGCTGGGACCAGCGTTTTTGCGGGAACGTTCCTGCCCGAGATACTCTATACTGATGTCAGGATGCCTTACCCTTTTCGTTTAGCGTCATGTAGATGGAGCGACAGATGGCTAACTCTGAATCGACCTGCGATTCCCTTTCAATACCAGTGGCAGATTTATTCCATGACCAATAAGAAAAGCGCCGTGCTTACCCCGGCTGCAATGCTATTGCTACAACCCATGTTTGCCAGCCAGGCGCTGGCGGCAGAAAATAATGAAGAGAAAAGCGACACCCTGGTGGTGATGGCGCAACCCATCGGATTGACCGAGCTGGGATCGCCGGTGTCCGTCAGCGTGATCGACGGGCAAGACCTGCGCAACGCCGCCCCGCAGATTAACCTGTCGGAAAACCTCGGCAGCGTGCCGGGCCTGCAGCTTCAAAACCGGCAAAACTATGCGCAGGATCTGCAGCTGTCGATACGCGGGTTCGGCAGCCGCTCGATGTTCGGCGTGCGCGGGGTGCGCATGTACGTCGACGGCATTCCCGCCACCATGCCCGACGGCCAGGGGCAAACCTCCAATATCGACATCAATTCCGTCGAGCGCATCGAGGTGCTGCGCGGCCCCTATTCCGCTCTATATGGCAACGCCTCGGGCGGGGTGATCAATGTTGATACGATTACCGGCACCCAGCCGCCGACGCTGGAGGCCGGCGGCTATTTCGGCAGCGACAACACCTGGCGCTACGGGGTGAAAGCGACCGGCGCCACCGGCGACGGCACCCAGGCCGGCGACGTCAACTATGCTATATCGGGAACCCGCTTCACTACTCAGGGCTATCGCGATCACAGCGCCGCGCGCAAAAACCTCGGCAACGGCAAGCTCGGCGTGCGGCTGGACGACGTCAGCACCCTGACGCTGATGTTCAACAGCGTCTCGATTGACGCCGGCGATCCGGGCGGCCTGACCGAAGCGGAATGGAAGGAAAACCCGCGCCAGGCGCCGCGCGCGGATCAATACAACACCCGCAAGTCGCTCGATCAGACCCAGGCCGGCCTGCGCTATCAGCGCCAGATGAGCGAGCGCGACGAACTGACGCTGACCGCCTACCACGGCGAGCGCCACACCACGCAGTACCAATCCATTCCACGCGGGCCGCAGCTCAACCCTACCCACGCCGGCGGGGTGATCGTGCTGGAAAGAAAATATCAGGGCATTGACACTCGCTGGAAGCATGAGGATACTCTCGCCTCGTTACCGGTAACACTGATCGGCGGTCTGGATTATGAAACCATGACCGAACGCCGGCAGGGGTTTGAAAACTTTATTCTGCGAGACGGCACAGTGGACTACGGCGAGAAAGGCGACCAGCGGCGCAACGAGAAAAACCGCATCTGGAACCTGGATCCTTACCTGCAAACCTCCTGGCAACTGACGCCGCACTGGACGCTGGACGCCGGCCTGCGCTACAGCACGGTCAGCTTCGACTCGACCGACTACTACATCACGCCGCGCAACGGCGACGACAGCGGCAGCAAACGCTACCACCAGTGGCTGCCGATGGGTTCGCTCAACTATAAAATCAATCCGGCGTGGAACGTTTATCTCTCCGCCGGCCGCGGCTTTGAAACCCCGACCATCAACGAACTCTCCTACCGCCCCGACGGCCAGGCCGGCCTGAACATCGGCCTGCAGCCGTCCACCAGCGACACCGTCGAACTGGGCAGCAAACTGCGCCTCGGCAACGGCCTGGTGAGCGCCGCCCTGTTCCAGACCGATACCGACAACGAGCTGGTGGTGGCGGAAAGCAGCGGTGGGCGCACCAGTTACGCCAACGCCGGCAAAACCCGGCGGCGCGGCCTGGAGCTGGCGCTGGATCAGGAGTTTGCGCTGGACTGGCGTCTGCATATGACCTGGACGCTGCTGGACGCCACCTACCGCAGCGATATGTGCGGCAAAGCCGTTTGTACCCCCGCCGGCAATCGCCTGCCGGGCATCGCCCGCAACATGGGCTACGCCTCGCTGGCCTATGCCCCGCCGGAAGGCTGGCACGCCGGCGCGGAGCTGCGCTACATGAGCGACATTCAGGCCAATGACGCCAACAGCGCGCAGGCTCCCGCTTACACCGTGGCCGGCGTAAACGCCGGTTATCGCTTTACCTGGAACCGCTGGGCGCTGGACGTGTTCAGCCGGGTGGACAATGTTTTCGATCGCCGATACGTCGGTTCGGTGATCGTCAACGAAGGCAACGGCCGCTACTTCGAGCCGGCGCCGGGGCGCAACTGGGGTGGCGGCGCCACCTTGTCTTATCGCTTTGAATAAGGCAAAGCACCTTAAGGTTAAAAAAAGGGATGGGTTTTACGTCACCCTAGCGGCTTCTCGCTGAAATAATAGGGAGAAACCGCGTGTTTTTTCCGATTTGGCTTAATCTCTAAATCGGGGACTTTCATTTTTGGTAAGGGTATTGCTATGCAAAATAAAGCGTCACTATCGCCGCTTATCGTCATAACGGCGCTGTTTGCCGCGCTGAGCGGGCTTTATCTGCTCGGCGGCGGCATCTGGCTGGCCAAGTTGGGCGGTTCGCTGTATTACATCATCGCCGGGCTGGTGCTGCTGGCGACCTCCTGGCTGCTGTTCCGCCGCCGCGCCACCGCGCTGCTGCTGTACGCGGTATTCCTGCTGGGCACCACCATTTGGGCCCTGTGGGAAGTGGGCCCGGACTTCTGGGCGCTGACGCCGCGCCTGGACGTCACCTTCTTCTTCGGCCTGTGGCTGGTGTTGCCGTTTATCTACCGCAAGCTGGTGGCCAACGGCAAATTCGCCTACGGCGCGCTGAGCGCGGCGCTGGCGATCACCGTCATCGCGTTGGCCTATGCCGTGTTCAACGATCCGCAAGAGATCAACGGCACGCTCGACGCCGCGCAGGTACAGCCGAAAGACGCCACCGGTGCCGACTGGCCGGCCTATGGCCGCACCCAGGAAGGCACCCGTTACTCGCCGCTGAGCCAGATCAACGACAAAAACGTTGGCCAGCTGCAAGAAGCCTGGCGTTTCCAGACCGGCGATCTGAAGACCGCCAACGATCCGGGTGAGATCACCAACGAAGTCACGCCGATCAAAATCCGCGATACCCTTTACATGTGTACGCCGCACCAGAAGCTGTTTGCGCTGGATGCCGCCACCGGTAAAGAAAAGTGGAAGTTTGATCCGCAGCTGAAATACAACCCAACTTTCCAGCACATCACCTGCCGCGGCGTGTCTTACCACGAAACCGCCGCAGCCGCAGGCGCTGCCGGCGATGCCGCACCGGCGATGTGCGCACGCCGCATCATTCTGCCGGTCAACGACGGCCGTCTGTTCGCGCTGGACGCCGAAACCGGCAAACCATGCCCGGACTTCGCCAACAACGGTGAGCTGAACCTGCAGAGCAATATGCCGTATGCGACGCCGGGCCACTACGAGCCGACCTCGCCGCCGGTGATCACCGATAAAGTGATCGTCATCGCCGGCGCCGTGACCGACAACTACTCCAACCGCGAGCCTTCCGGCGTGATCCGCGGCTTCGACATCAACAGCGGCAAGCTGCTGTGGGCCTTCGATCCGGGCGCGAAGGATCCGAACGCCATCCCGGCGGACGAGCACCACTTCGTGCCTAACTCGCCGAACTCCTGGGCGCCTGCCGCCTATGACGCCAAGCTGGATATCGTTTACCTGCCGATGGGCGTTTCCACTCCGGACATCTGGGGCGGCGATCGCACCCCGGAAATGGAACGCTACGCCAGCGGCCTGCTGGCGCTGAACGCCTCCACCGGCAAACTGGCCTGGTTCTATCAGACGGTCCACCATGACCTGTGGGATATGGACGTGCCGGCGCAGCCGACCCTGGCGGACATTACCGACAAGAGCGGTAAAAAAGTGCCGGTGATCTATGTGCCGACCAAAACCGGCAACATCTTCGTGCTGAACCGCACCAACGGCGAACTGGTGGTGCCGGCGCCGGAGAAACCGGTACCGCAGGGCCCGGCCAAAGGCGATCGCCTGTCGCCGACCCAGCCGTTCTCCGAGTTGACCTTCCGTCCTGAGAAGAAACTGACCGGCGCCGACATGTGGGGCGCGACCATCTATGATCAGCTGGTCTGCCGCGTGATGTTCCACAGCCTGCGTTATGAAGGCACCTTCACCCCGCCTTCCGAGCAGGGCACGCTGGTGTTCCCGGGTAACCTGGGCATGTTCGAATGGGGCGGCCTGGCCGTCGATACCGATCGCGAAATCGCCATCGCCAACCCGATCGCGCTGCCGTTCGTCTCCAAACTGATCCCGCGCGGCCCAGGCAACCCGATTGAGCCGCCGGAAGGCGACAAAGGCGGCAGCGGCACCGAGTCCGGCGTACAGCCGCAGTATGGCGTGCCGTTCGGCGTTACCCTGAACCCGTTCCTGTCGCCGTTCGGCCTGCCGTGCAAACAGCCGGCCTGGGGTTACATTTCCGCCGTGGATCTGAAAACCAACGACATCGTGTGGAAAAAACGCATCGGCACCGTGCGCGACAGCTCACCGCTGCCGTTGCCGTTCAAAATGGGCATGCCAATGCTGGGCGGCCCGGTGACCACCGCCGGTAACGTGTTCTTCATCGGCGCCACCGCAGACAACTACCTGCGCGCCTTCAGCGTGACCAACGGTGAAAAACTGTGGGAAGCGCGCTTGCCGGCCGGCGGCCAGGCGACGCCGATGACCTATGAGGTCAACGGCAAGCAGTACGTGCTGATCTACGCCGGCGGCCACGGTTCCTTCGGCACCAAGCTGGGCGACTACGTGGTCGCTTACGCTCTGCCCGATCAGAAGTAACCACCGCCGTTAGTACCCCGCAAAGCACGCCGCAAGACGTGCTTTTTCTTTTCCCGCCCGCCGGCTGTCCCCTCGCAATACCCTTAATTTTTTTACTCGCATTATTGATAATGGTTATCATTCGCAATATTATACCTCTGCGGCCCCGTCAGCGGCTGCGATCCTCTCCAGCTTAATGGGCAATACAACGATCGGCCGCCTTCGGGCGGCCCTATTCGGAGGCGCATGGTCGACCATACTCGGAAGCATCGAAAGAAGATCCTGCAAGCGGCGGTGAAGACACGGCGTGCCGGTCTGCCGTTCACGGCGGACTCCCCAGCCACCCCGCCCTTTATTGGTTTGCCGCATCAGCCGAAGGCGGTGCTGGTGCATCTGGTCGGCCATGATAGCGCACAGGAGGAACATGAATGAATCTGCAGCCCTTTACCGCCATGTTGATGTTCGCCTATGTGCTGCTGATGGTGCCGCTGCTCTACGTCATCGACAGCCGCCTGAGCGCCAGCAAGCTGGTGCGCAAAGCCACGCAAAACCTCATCATCATCGCGTTGACGCTGCTGTTCTTCAGCGCGATGACGCTTTTATACTGAGGCCATCTCGCCGGTGCCCCGCGGCCGACGTTACCCGGCCTCCCGGCGTTTGGCCCGCGGATATTTCCACAGCCAGCGCCCGCTGACCATGCGCCAGTAGAACAAGGCGCCGCGCACCGCCCAATCGAGGAACATCCCCAACCAGACACCCACCACGCCCATGCCCAGTTCGATACCCAGCGCGTAGCCCGCCACCACGCGGCAGCCCCACATGCCAAGCATCGTCACCCACATGGCGAAGCGGGCGTCGCGCGCGCCTTTCAGCCCGGCGGGCAACACCCAGGAAGCGGCCCAGATCGGCATAAAGGCGGCATTGAGCCAAATCAGGGTTTTCACCACCGTTTTCACGTCATCCTGCGAGGTATAAAACGCGGCGAATACCCCAGCCAACGGCGCCGTGCCCCAGGCGATAGCGGTCAACCCGAGGGTAGACAGCCAGAAAATATGGCGCAGCTGCCGTTCCGCCTGACCGATCTCGCCTTTGCCTAGCCGCCGGCCAACGATGATAGTCGAAGCCGAGCCCAGCGCGTTGCCCGGCAAATTGATCAACGAAGCGATGGAGAAGGCGATAAAGTTACCGGCGATCACGTTGGTGCCCATGCCGGCGACGAACATCTGCGTCAACAGTTTGCCGCCGTTGAACAGCACCGACTCGACGCTGGCGGGAATGCCGATCCCCAGCACTTCCCACAGGATGCTCATCTTCAGCGGCGTGAAATAGCTTTTCAGCGTGATGTGCAGCGCCGGATTAAAACCGATCGCCAGTACATAGAGGATGGCGATGGCGCCGATATAGCGGGAAATCGTCAGCCCCAGCCCGGCGCCGACGAACCCCAACCCGTGCCAGCCAAGCATGCCGTAAATCAGGATGCTGCTGATGATGATATTGAGGATATTCATGCCGCCATTGATAAGCAGCGGGATCTTGGTGTTGCCTGCGCCGCGCAGGGCACCGCTGCCGATCAGCGCAATCGCCGCCGCCGGGTAGCTCCACACCGTGGTTTGCAGGTAAGAGAGCGCCAGCGCTTTCACCTCAGGCGAGGCCGCGCCGGCGATCACATCAATGATCGGTTCGCCCGCCAGGTGAATGCCCGCCGCCAACAGCAGCGCCACGCCGGTCATCAGCACCAGCGACTGACGCGCCGCCGCCCGCGCCCGCCGGCGATCGCGCTTGCCGAGGCTGAAGGCCACCACCACGGTGGTGCCGAGATCCACCGCGGCAAAAAAGGCGATAATCACCATGTTGAAGCTGTCCGCCAGCCCCACCCCGGCCATCGCCTCTTTGCCGAGCCAACTCACCAGAAAGGTGCTCAGCACCCCCATCAACAGAACGCAGGCGTTCTCCAGAAAAATCGGCACCGCCAGCGGCGTGATTTCGCGCCAGAACAGCACGCGGTAGCTTTTCCGTTTGGCGTACCAGGGCGTATTTTCCACGCGCTGACGCAGTGCGGCATACAGGTTCAAGGTGGGCTCGATGGATAAAAGTGAAACATCATTTCAAATGATGAGCGATAAATCGTTATCCTGCAAAGAATTTTTGGGCGCCCGTGGCGAGCGCCCGACAGGCACACCGTAGCGCTACTCCATGTAGTCTTCCTGATCGGCCTGCGCCGCCGCGATAAAGCGCGCGGTGCTGCGGCTGAGCGTGGCGCATTTGTCCGTCAGCAGTTGACTATCCTGTTGCAGAGTCAGGTAACGCGCCTGGGTGAGCGCCGGCAACTGCCGATACCCTGCCGCCTGCGTATCCCAGCCGCGGTGCTGCGCTGCACGCATCGCGGTACGTTGTAATTTCACGTCGTCCGGCACGTCACTGCGCCCGCAGTCCACGCGCAGGAAATGCCCGCCGGCCAACATCAAAGCGATGTGATCCAATTGCGCCTGCAGCGGCGGCGCCGGTTGGTGCGCCGTCTGCTGACAACCCGCAAGCAGCAACAACGCCGCTACGCCGCAAAGAGACGTGCGAAACAGAGTAGACATGGACGCTCCCGGAAACCTGTGGGTGATGCAATGATCTTAGGTGAGCGGATGCCGGGCGGCAAGGCGGGCAGTACGCTTAGCGCCGGCCGCTGCTGACCTTGGTGGCGCGGGCGGGGTTGCCGGCGACGAATTCCAGCGTGGGGGAATAGTAAAACGGCAACCAGGCGTTATAGCCGCTCTCCCACTCCCATTTGACCGGGCAAGGCCACAGCATGTCTTCATGCAGGATGTAATAGATCCACCGCCCGGGCGGGCGGCGCGGTTTGCGCGTTTTCATAGCGGGTTCGACGGCCTGATGGAATGCGATAGGGTCAACTGCTGCATTTTACCGCGATTTTCGCCGTGGGGACAGCCTGCGTTGCCGGTTTCGCCCCCGGCGCCGGCAAGCGCCCTTTATTCACCGCCGCCTGCCGGCGCGCCGCTCTCGGCCCCCAGCACCACCACCCTGTCGGCCGAGTCGATGGTCGACTTTCTGTGGGCGACGATCACGCGCGTAATATTCAGCGAAGATATCGCCCGGTTGATCGCCGACTCATTCTCAACGTCCAGATGGCTGGTCGCTTCATCCATAAACAGCACGCTCGGGCGGCGATAGAGGGCGCGCGCGATAAACAAACGTTGCTTTTGCCCGCCGGAGATGCCGTTGCCCAACTCGCCGATCAGGGTTTCGTAGCCCATCGGCATCTGCATGATTTCATCGTGGATATTACTGTGTATCGCGCAGGCCATGATCAGCTCTTTATTGGCATTGACCTCAAACCCGCTGATGTTTTCCGCAATGGACCCGGAGAACAGCCGGTCGTCCTGCAGCACGCAGGCGATCGCGTTACGGTAGTTATTCACCCCGACTTTATGGATATCCATCGCGTCGGCCAAAACCTGGCCGGAAGTGGGGCTGAGCAAACCGCACATCACCTTCAGCAAGGTGGTCTTGCCCGCGCCGGAGGCGCCCACGACGGCCACGCTTTCGCCGGCCGCAATGCGCATGTTCAGGTCTTTGAAGATCGGCCGCGACAGCGCGTCATATTGATACGTAAGATTTTTTACCTCAATGGCAATCCCCGTGCCCGAGGGGAAAACCTGTCGCGGCGCGGACTCCGTCTCCGCATCGGTAAAGACGATGTCGGATATCCTCTCATTGTGCAGCGACAGCATGCGCAAGCCGATCGCCAGGTCGATCAGGCTCGAGGCCCGCTGAGAGAACTGGCCGCGATAGGCATTGAACGCCATGAACATGCCGAGCGTCATGGAATTGTCGATGACCATCATGGCGCCAAGCCACAGGATCGCCACCTGATCGAGCGTCGTGATAAAGGTATTGATCCCGCCGAACATCATATTGAATCGGGTGATTTTGATATTGGTATTGGCGGCGTCGACGTTCAGATTGAGCCAATAGCTGGAGCGCGTTTCCTTGATGCCCAGCGCCTTGACGGTAGAGATGCCGTACAGCGTCTCCATGAAATGCGAGTTGGCCTTGGCCGCCTTGACGATCTGCTCCTCCGAGAATTGACGGTAGGTTCTGTAAGTCATCATCCTGATGAGGATGTAGATCAGAGTGAAGCCCGCCACGACCCAGACCAGCCAGCCGCCGTAGACCATCATCATCGCGAACAGCCCGACCGTCATGATGCCGTCGATGATCCCGCTGACGATATTATTGGTAAAGGTGGTTCTGATCGCATCCAGCGAGGAAAAGCGCGATTGAATGTCCCCCAGGTGCCGTTTTTCGAAAAAATCCAGCGGCAGCTTCATCAGGTGTTCAAACAGCGTCGTCTTCCACTGAATATCGGTCAGCGTCCCGAGCACGATGGAGATCCAGGCCCTGGCGATGCTGACCACCGCGCGGAACAAGGTGAAGAAGATCAGCCCCAAACAGATGACCGTCAGCAGGCTGTAGTCATGCGCCTGAATGACATGGTCGGTCACCAGTTGCGTTCCCACCGGCAGCAGCAGGTTGACCGATTCGATGACTATCGATAACGCAAAGATCTTGAGCAGCGTCCCCGGCAGGCCCTCGATGTTTTTCATCAAATCCAGCAGGCGCAAACGGGTCTTGAGGGTCTCTTTTTGAAAGGCCCTGTCGGGCCACAGCTCCAACGCGATGCCGGTAAAATGATTCGACATCTCCTGCAGCCCGATCACTCGGCGCCCGAAGGCCGGATCGTGAATGACAAAACCGGCGCGCTGCACCTTAACCAACACCACAAAGTGATTCATATTCCAGTGCAGTATGCAGGGCGTTTTCAGCTGATTGATTTCGTCGATGTCCAAGGACAAGGCGCGCGTCTTCAGCTGGATTTGCGACGCGATTTGAGAGATCGTCCCCAGGGTCGCGCCCTGGGTGGAAATGCCGAATCGCTGCCGCAGGCTCAGCATATCCACATTAAACCCGTAATAGGAGGCGATCATGGCAAGGCACGCCAGGCCGCATTCCGATGATTCCGACTGCAAGATGCTCGGCACCCGCTTGCGCAGTGAGAAGGTTAACTTCTCGTTGATCCGTTCAAAGAGATTATTGTCCTTCATCGACTCGCCCCACAACGCTGTTTTTTATGTCATACAAAGGCGCGACCGCCCACTGATAAAGCGGTTTCTTATCCAGGAAGACGATGACCCTGGCCTGCAGCCCGCTGCTGATTTCGAGATATTTGCCTTTATCGCTGAATTGCGTGTCGCTGATGGACGCCAGCACTTTGTAGTAGGCGTTCCTTTCCCTTTTATTTCCGCTGCTGTATTCCGACATTTCCTGCGGGGAGGCGGGGACCGACGAGATGGATTCTATTTTTCCCGGAAACTGACCGAATTTATCCGACGGGAAGGCTTCATAGCGAATGTTGATGCCATCGCCGATTTTCACGTAGGGCAAACTGTTATTCGGCAGCCATAAAACCAGATAATATTTGATGTTATCAATCGGCTTGATTTGCGCCAGACTGCTGCCGCTCTCGACCACCTGCCCGGCGGTCACGCTCAGCGACTCGATTTTCCCCTTGAGCGGCGCTTTGATAATGACCTGGCCGCCGGCATTGGACTCCGCCAGCTGGCGTTGTAAATCACTGCGTTGCGATTCGCTTTGCGATATCTGATTGTCGTAATCGGCGGCGCGAATCAGCAAATCGCTGCGCAACTGCGACAGCTGAATATTTTGCTGGATCTTTTGGTTGTAGAGCGCCTGATACGAGCTTTGCTGTTGTTGAAAAAGCGAACGCTGATAATTTAACTGATCTTTGGTGATCAGGCCTTTCGTCAAATAGTGTTCGTAATTTTTCAGGCTATCGCGCATTTTATCCATCCCCTCTTTGGCGCTGAGGTTCAGTTTCTCGGTTTCTTTATAGGCGTTTTCATAGCTATTGATCTGTTTGCGCAAATTATCCAGCATGGCGGTTTTATTTTTATTCAGCTTGCTGATTATCGAATCCAGATTGCTAATCTGTTTGCTTATTTCGCTGGCCGCGATATGGCTGATATTGCCGGACGTGGTGCTTCTCGAGACATCAATCGCATACAGCGGCTCGTCCTTTTCCACGACGTCACCGGCTTTATGAAATGCCTGGCTCACGTAGCCATATTGGGAGGAAAACACATTGGTGGAATGCGGGATGCTGATCACCTCGCCTTCAACATCGACCCGGCGCGTGTACTCGCAAAAATAGAGTGCGCCCGCCAGGATCAGAATAAAAGTGAAACAGGTGGCGGCAATCACATGGCTCGATGCGCCGGAAATTAACAGCGCCCTGCCGGTCCATCTTTGACGTTGATAATTGACCGCCTCCTGGCGGAAAATATTCCTGCTCTTATTCTCACTCATATAACAAGCCTAAATGAACGAGAGCCGCAGCGAAACGCTGCGGCCTCTTTTAGATATTTTAAATCAAAGTGCCATTGATGACGCCTTCGGCAGCTTTTTTAGAGTACTCCAGGGTCGTTTCCCAGCCAGCCAGAGCACCGCCAATGCCTCCGACAATACCACCGTGGATAGCGCCGTAGATCATGCCGACCCCTTGGCCAATAGAACCGACGCCCAGCAGGCCGCCACCGTCGCCGCCGTGACGACCGCCAATAATTGCACCAGCGGCACTGGCAGCAGCCGCACCTAAAACCAGCGACGAAGCCGCTTCCGCGGCATTCGTGACAGCGCTGCCAACGAGGCCGACAATTCCATTATTCAAATTCCAGGAATAGGCACCTGACACTTCATTCATTTCGATAACAGACAGTTCTTTCATTGGTTAATCTCCATATTTAAACGGACAAACACGGCCATACATGCGTGTTGTCATTGCATTGGCATCAAACTGCAGCGCCTGATGCCACCAATAATGTCGCGCGAACAGACGACATTATATTTTTAATGGGGGTCTCTTTAATTCTGCGTAATGGTGAATGTCATCACCGCGTCGGCCTGCCCGGGGCTAATGGCTCCCGTTTGCTTATAGCGCGCCATCAAGGGGATCCTGATCTCTTTTTCAGCCGCGGTGTGGTAATTGATCGGTCTGGAAAACGTTAATGGATTACGGTTCTCATCCAACACTTCCACGGCGACGCCCTTCGCCGCATCGGCGCCGTCGGCGATATCAATCATTCCCACGCCTGGCGAATTTCCGGCCGCCTCGAACGTGATCTGAATCGGAATATTGTCCTCCTGACATTGCAGAACCACGGAAAAATTGCGTTCGGAAGACGCCGCCGTGCTGCCGACGCCATTAAACTCGCTGCGTTTAGGGCTACCCAGATTCACCGTTTGATTTTTATAGTTCAAATCAACCAGGCAACTTTTCTGAATGACCTTCATGCCGGAAATACTGAGATCCAAAATTGAGGTCGAATCCAGATAATATCTGGCGATAATCTTCCCGCCCATATCGCCGCCGGTTTTGATCGGGCCGGTTTTAATAAACGTCAGCCGAACATCGTTTCGATTGATCCACGGCGTCAGCAAGTTGGGCGAAATCGCCGTGTTGACGGGCACGTTCTTATTGCTCTGCCATAAGTCTGAAATCTTCACCCCCACGCCCTCGATGCCGGTTTCAAATACGCCGGGCAACGCGCTCGGCGTCAGCGGCGACATGGAGCGATAGGCGACCGAGCCGGAACAAAGAAAAGAAAACGTCGTGCCGTTAATGCTGTTCTCGGTTCGAACGGCCAGCTGCTCGCCGACTTCGATGCGCGGATCCACGGCCAGCGTCAGCAACCCCATGCGGGCGGTTTTCGCGTTGGTGGTACAGGTGCCGGCATAAACCGCCGTCGTGAGCGTCGCCAGCCACACCAGGGCGCCGTAACCCAATATCCTGAGAAAAACGTTCATTTTCACTCTCACTTAAAAGTCATGATGGAGATAGAGCGAGATCTATTGGCAAACGCCATTTAGGGTTTGGAGACCCGCTGACGGCGGCTCCGCCGGCAACTGATAACGGATGCGGCATTGGTTCTCGCCATTCCTGCCCCACTGCGCGATGAGCAGGCCCTTTTCCGCCATGCCGCTCAGATAGACCACGCCGTCGCCGCCGACCAGGAACGGCTGAGTCGCCCCCTCGGCAAGACGCAGGCTGGCGCCCAGCGGCAGGGGGGCCCCCTGCGAGTCAGTCACCTTCATCAAAATCCGTCTGCCGACGTTGGCTTTGAAATTCGCCCGGCTCACCGCGCCGCGAGTCGGCGTGACCGACTGGTTCGTCAACTCGAGATCGACATCATCCGGCAAGCTGTCGACATCGAGGCGAATCGAATTGTTGCGATAAGGCGTGGCGTAAGGAACGATCGCGTAGCCGCGCCAGTCGGTTTTCACCCCGACCTGATTGCCGACCGCCACATCGCTCGCGCCGGCCGCCTGCACCAGGGCGACGGTTTCGCCGAACGGTTGACCGAAGGTCACGCCGTCTTCATGGGCGATCACCCCGCCCTTCACCCCGTAGTTGACGCGCTGTTGACTGCGATCGTAGGCGTAACCCGCCGTGAGTTCGCCGTACGTCGCGCGCCAGTCGGCGTTGGCGTTGCCGCTGTTGCCCTGGCCCTGGCTGCCATACCCTTCCTGTACGCTCCAACTGAGGTTGCCGCCGGCCAGCGCCGTGCCGTTGAGGCCCGCCGTATGGCTGGTATTGCCTTTTTTGCTGGTGTTGAGACTGTAGGTGGCGTAGGTGTTGCTCAGCCATTTCTCTAATGGCACGCTGATGTTGAAAGCGAAGATCTGATCGCGATCGTAAATGCGCCCGCGGTTCGAATCACCGTAAATAGCCTGTGAATTCCGGCTGTAGCTGTAGTTAAAACCGTAGCTGATGCCATTCCAGCTATTGTTGTAACCCGCGCTCAGCGATTGCATATTGCGCTCGGAGCCCCAATAGTCTTCGGAGACCGCGCTGAGTGAAAGCGACCCCGCCCCTTCCCATAAATTCTGGTTCAGCGTGATTTCGCCGCGATTTTTGCGGCGGTCTATCGGGGCGTAACGGTTGCCGCTGCGATAGGTGTCCAGCACTTCCTGCAGCCCATAGTAGCCGCTGGTCGAATAGCGGTAGCCGGCGATGGCGAAGTTCGTCCCCGTCTCGACGATATTTTTGCTGTAGCGCACGCGCCACGACTGACCATCACTTTTCGGCTGATGCTCCTGCTTTGCCCATGCCTGGGTGACGTCGGCCGACAGGGCACCGAACTCGCCCAGGTTCTTGCCCAGACCCAATGCCAGCGATTGATACGGCCCGGCGAATTGGCCGCCGCCATACAGGGTGAAACCGGCGGGCAAGCCATAAATCAGGCTGGCCTGCGAGAAGATCTTTTTATCCACGCTGTGATCGTAAGTGCGGTATTGACCCGAGGTCAGCGCATATTTCAGCCGCCCTTCGCGTTGCAGCACCGGCAGGCTGGCGAAGGGAACGGTCAGGTGCTGTTCGCTGCCGTCCGCCTCCTTGATAGTCACCTCCAAATCGCCGCTGCCGCCGGTCGGGTACATGTCCGAAATTTCAAACGCGCCCGGCGCAACGTAACTCTGGTAGATGACATAGCCGTTTTGGCGAATGACCACTTGCGCATTGCTGCGCGCGATGCCGCGCACCACCGGCGCATAACCACGCAGGCTTTCCGGCAACATGTCGTCATCGGAAGCCAGCTGCGCGCCGCGAAACGACACGCTGTCAAACACATCGGACGGGCTGCTGCTTTCGCCGAGCGTCAGCAAGCTTTTCAGGCGGATGATATTGCGCTGGGCGTAGGTATAGACGGAGTCCCAACGATCCTCCGACGCTCGCCCGCCGCCGGCGCTGTTGTAGCTCCAGGTGGTGTAGTTCCGCACTCGCCAGGCGCCCAGGTTGAAGCCCGGCCGCAGGTTGAGGTAATAACTGCTTGCGCTCTGGGTGAATCGATCGCGCCCCTTGCTGTTGCTGCCGGTGAAGCCGTAGTTCAGCAGCATCGCCGGCAGGCCTTCATCCCATTGTTCCGGCGGAACGTATCCGCGCACCTTATTTTCCAACGCCGCCTGGGGGATACTCAGCATCAGGCGTTGGCGGTTAAATTGAAATTGCGCCGAGGCCTGTGGGATCGCGGCCAAATTCGCGCAGCGATCGGCGCCGGCCAAACCGGGAAACAGCTCAACTTTCACCCCAAGCCGTTTCAGATCTTCCCGCGTCAGACAAGGCTGCAGCTCGGCCTTCTCGTCGCTGCCGGCCCGCAGAGCGAACGACACCTCGTGCGTTTCCAGCAGCATGTCGTTCACCCAAATATCGACCCGATACGTGCCGGGAACCTGCTGGCCATTTTCAAAAATCGACAGATCGACGTGCTGCTGGCCTGAGCGCCCGGTTTCCAGCAACGCCGGATTAAAATAGTCACGAGAGAAGGCGGGATTAGCCATATTGCCGCATACCGCCGTTGTTACCGTGAATAAGGCTATGCGTTTCAGCCAAGCATCCCGCTTCGCTAATATACGCTTTTGAGTTATCATTCATTAGCTCCATTATTGAAATGTTTTATCCTTTTTTCTGCCTTCCCTTACAGATTAAATACCTGACTGATGTTCTTTACCTGTGCCGCCATAATCATTAATTAATTTCCAGCTTACCGACGTTGCGCCCGCCACGGGCAATGCAAACATTTCGCTGCTCATCGGCGCGATATATGCCACCTCTTTCATTTCCCGCCCCCCGATACGGACATAATGGAAGTTCATATAATAAGGCGTTGGGTTGGTGAGTTTTAATTCTGAACCGACACGCTGCCATTTCAGCTGCTGCGTCACCTCTTCGGGTACCTGGCGGAGCAGCGGCGCCGGCCGATAAATCAATTTAATGCGGGTCTTGACCGCTATTTGCAGCGTATTCGATTTACCCGTCTGGGTTGTTGAAGGAATGGATTTAATATTCATCCAATACAAGCTTTCTTTATCTTTCGGTAAGTCATCGCCCACTTTCACGATGCGCAGCATATTTTCCTGGTTGCCGTCCAGCCGAAATAAAGGCGGCGTAACGATAAACGCGATTTTATCCACCCCGCTTTGTTGATTCTCCAGCCAGGACTGAATCAAATACGGTTCTTTATCCGGATTCTCCACGCTGATTGACGCTTCTTTTTTTTCGCCGTTGAATATCACCCGCGTCCCGCCAATCACCACGCCGGCGTGAACCGTAGACGCAAACAATAAAATAATGAGAGCCGCTAAGGCGCCGTAGCGATTAAAACGCATAATATTATCTCCGAGGCAATACGGCCCGCTGTGAACCAGCGGGCAAGAAAATATTATCAGTTATAATTCAGCGTAAAGGTGGCGACGCTATTGGCTTTACCGGCGGTCACATCTGCCTGCGTGGAAATATAGCGGGCGGTAAAATCGAGGTTATTTTTCACGCCGCTGCCGGAAGCCAACGGATAAGCCGTCGACGCCGTGTAAAGCGGCAGAACACTGTTAGAAATATCAGACAGTTGGATACCGACGCCGGTAGCGACATCCGTTTCCTGAGTCAGCTGCAATACGTTGCTGTCGCCGTTATCGGCCGCGCCGTCAAACTTAACGGTGGCGCTGTTTACCGTATCCGGACAATCGGTGACTTCCAGCGTGAATTTTGTCGCGCTGGACGTTGATCCCTTGCCACCCGCAAATGCCGTTCGGGCCACATCACCCAAAACAACATTTAATGGATTACTCAAGTCATTCGTGACCTTGCACGCAGCATCGACAATATTCCCGGTAAAATTAACCTGACCATCTGCTGCCAGAGCAGGTAAAGCGCTTGAACACGCTGCCGCGACAAATGCCAACATAATCACTTTTTTTTCCATCATGGGTACTTCTCCTTTTGATTAGACAGACTTCAAAATATCCCCGCCACGAAGAACCCTGACAGGGAGAATAGGAGCCCTGCTCCTTTCACAGTTAATTATGCTTAGCTTTCCCCCTTTAGCAATACATAAAATCAATGTAAAGATGAGAAAAGATAATCACCCCAAATAGAATTAGCATCATTCTTAATTTTATTTTGAAAAAACCGCCAAATCGGCGTTTCTTGATTCATTCATCTGGCCGCAAGGGAATTTATTATCGCGCTATTCGAAGGCGTTTTCGCCAGATCCTCCTCATTTCCCCCTCAGGCGAAAAATCAGGTGACATCGCCGTAAAATGAAAACCTGGCGAAAAAAATCGCACTGAAATAAATGACATTTATATTACGAAAGACATCACGACGCGGCGGCAGCGAGAGGGGCGGCAGAATAGCAAAAGCATGGCGATAACGGTTTATCGAACGGGAGGGAGAATAAGGCATTCGCCGTTCAAGAAACCGGCGTAGTGATATGACAACGAGAAAATGGCGTTACGCAGAAATATTCTGTCTGGCGCCGTTCACTATTTCGAAAAAAAGCCGGCAATGCGCTCTGTCGCGCAGAATAACGCATTGCCGCCTTATTGTTTTTCGGCGCCGCTAATTAATCGTCATGGCGATAATCTTCACCCAACCCTCTGCCGGGTAGGGTTTCACACGCCAGGCCATCGCCCGCGGGAACGGCGGACGGATAGTTATCGTCCGGCGTGATAAAGACCGGCGTGGTCGCGATAAACCCATCGTTGAACACCGCCTCGATAAAGGTGGCCTCCCAGCCTTGCGCCGGGGCGGCCAGACGAAACTCGCCGCGATCGGCCTCCGCTGCGGCCAACGGCTCCGGGGTAAAGCGTACGCCGCACGAATAACGAAAATCTCGGGCCGTGCGGTTGTGCGCGCTCCAGCGCCGCACGGTGGCCGGCGGTTCGGAAAAACGCAGCGTGCGCACCGCAGCATCCGCGGCGCTGCCTTGCACCTCGATCGTCGGCAACGCGATATCGCGCTGGCGGCGCTTGATCATCGCCAGTATGGCGCGTTCGGCGGCCGGCCGGCTTGCCGCGCGATCCCCGTCGGCAATCGCGCGCAGCGAAGCCTCTCCCGGTGAGGCGCTGAAATAGAATCGCGTGCTGTCCGGCGGATAACGTTCGTCGCCGCTGGCGATGATGACATATTTCGCCGCCGCTGGCCGCGCTCCCGCCGTCGGCGGCGGATAAGCGGTGGGATCCGCTATTTGCATCAGTTTGTCGAACGCCGGCGTCTCTATGCGCCGATCGATGCCGAGTTGGTAATAAGGATGAAACGCCAACGGCCAACGGCCGCCATACGTACGATAGGTATGCTTCAAGACCTGCCGCGCCGCGACCCCATCCGGGAACATGGCGACGACGGCATCGATGCGCTCATCCGACAATGACGCCAGCCACGCCGCGGTTGCGCCGCTCGCCGCGCCCGCCACGATGAATTTATCTATCCCCCATCGGCTCAATTCGCGCTGCGCCAGCGTCATGGTTTGCGACAAGGCCGCCGTCATGGGGATCGCCAGCGGCATCATCAAGTATTCATCCGCATCGTCCAGGAACAATCGCCAGCCTCGGGCCTGGCTGTCCTCCCCCGCACGACGCCGCCCCTCATTTTGATATTCCAGGTACGGATAAGGCAGCCGGTTGACGACAATCACGACGGTGTGACTTTCCGCCGCCAATGCCGCCGGCATAGCGACGGAAAACGTCGCATTTTGCTTGCCTGCCCCGCTCGCCCCTGCGGCGGCGCAAGCGCAGTCATCGCTCATCAGCACCAACGCTTTACGGGCAAGCGCCCCGTTGGGGATATAAATATCCACATCGTGCCACCATTGCGTCGGCCGGATGGCGTCTTGCGGCGACCAGGATTGCGACATCAACCGATAATGGCGTATCGACACGTCATGGCCGTTATCCACGCCCTTTAACGAATATGACAGAGGCAATATCGCCAACTGGTTGTTATAACAAGGAATAACGGTGTGCAAGGCGGGATGTTCGTCCGCAAAGCAGCGATCTTCCTCTGCCGCCATGGCCTGCCGGCCGCCGATTAAGGCCAGGCAAATCAGCGCGATGTATCCGATGCGTTTTAGCATTTTTTCCTCCCCCCTTTGTCCGTGACAAATCCCTTGTACGCCGCCTGGCGGCAGGAAACCTTCCGCGCGCCTAGAGCACCTGATGAAAGCGTATCGGATAGCCAAAGCTGTCCTTTTCGAACGCCACGTCCCTGTCGTTCTCGCCCAGCAATAGGCTGTAAACGCCGTTTTCCTCATAACGGCTCATGGCGATATACAGCACGACCTCCCGATGGTCAGCGATCGTAAACTGTTTGCGCCTGGCGTTGATTTCCAACGTAAACGCCACCACCGGATTGTTGTTCAGAAATACCGAGGTCTGCTGCATGGAGACGATCCTGCCCTGCGCTTTCTCGGTCACCTGAAAGGGCGTGGCGTCATTGGGGGCGCGTATATCCACCTTCTTTTGGATATAGATAAAGTTAAACACCGCCAACGCCACCGCCACGAACAGATTGATGGCCATGATCAAGATGATTTTATTCGCCATGAACTCTCCCTTTGCCGTTCTTCCGGCTCCCGACATGTGCGAGGTAAAAGTGCCCTTGCGGGCACTTTTCATTAAGGGCCGGGCTTATGACGATTTACGGCCAAACAGCTGCGAGAAGGCGCTAATCCCGGCATCGATGACGGCGCCAATGCCCTCACCGAGTTTGGCGCCGGCGCCCGCCGCATCCGCGTGGATCCCGAATAGACCGGTACCGGCATCTACGATGGCGCCAATGCCATTGCCCAGGATTTTGCCGGCATCGGAAGCGATGCCTGCGCCGGAAACCGCCATGACTTCTGCTTCAGTCAGTTCTTTCATACTGTCTCCTTTGTATTTATCGACATGTTTAGTAATGAAAAAATGAAACCCTCACTGTTTGTTCACCTCCTTGCTATCTGCTCACGAAAGACCCTGTTGCCAATGCGTTCACCCGCGCGGCGGTGACAATGTCAGAACAGGCCGAACTCACGGCAGAGATAATCGGCAACGCCATTGCGGCTGTTGGGCAACGCAATCGGGTTAAACGGCAGCGCGCGCTTCAATTCGCCCATCGCATTGCCCATCACCACCCCCGTTCCGGCCCAGCGCAGCATGTCCAAATCGTTCATCGCATCGCCGAAAGAGAGGCAATCGCGCATCGCTATCTGTTTGGCGCTCAGATAGTCGGCCACGCTTCTGGCCTTGGAAATATGCTTATCCATGATGTCTATCGTTTCCGCAGAGGACTTACAGATGGACAGCGTTTTTCCGAAAGCCTGACTGACCTCGTCGTAAAACCGCTCGATCAGCGCCGCTTCACCCTGCAGCAGCACTTTCAGGATCGGTTGCCGTTTCATCGCCTCCGGCTCGACATAGCGGCAAGCGACGCCCGAGGCTTTGATATAGTCGGCAAAATGCGGATTCTCTTCGGCCATCATCCATCCTTCCTGGGTGAACAACGTCACGTGGAGCGGACAGGCGAAGAGGTAATCCATCAACATCATTTGGCTGTCGCGAGGCAGGAAATAGCTTTTATCCGCCACCGGCCTCCCCTCGATATTGACCATCGCGCCATTGCAGGAGACGATCGCCGGCGAGAACCCCAAGCCATCCACAATCCCGCGCGCATCCGCATCGCAACGGCCTGTCGCGATGACGATTTCCAGTCCGCGGGCATGCAGGATATTGAGCGTTTCCACCGTCAGATCAGACAGATTTCCGGCAGGATCCAGCAAGGTTCCGTCAAGATCGCTCACGATCGCCCGGTATTTTATTTTGCCGTCGATAGCAAGCCACATATCACGCCTCCTCCGCCTGGATAATCCCGTCTTCGGCGCGGATTTCGCTGTCGGGCGGAAGGTGGGCGATCGCGAGCGCAATGGCCTGAAAACGGCGTCCTACCGCAACGATGGTCTCCTGAGCTATCTCGTGAGAATCATAAAACAGTGAAATGGCGAGCCGTTCCGCTTCGGGGAACAAGCACAGCACCGTCTGGTGGTTGCTGCCGCTGACGATATCCGTCACCTGGAACGTAAACGGCAAGCGCGGATCCTTCTGCGGTTGCGGCATGTTTTCAAACACAAACAGGCTGCCGAACGGCGAAGTGGGCACCCATTGTTCGTCGTAGCGGTTCAGTTCGGAAAAGGCGTACTTCTGCCTCAGCGTCTGGGAATCCGCGATATCGGCCAGCAACGCATAAATGGGCCGGCGGCGAATCGCCTGCAGGCGCAGCACCGGGCTGGCGACACACAGGCCAAACAGCGTCTGCACCTGCTCAATGTCCGCCGGGCGCTCGCTCATGGTCGTGCCGATCGCGATATCGTCACAGGCCAGCGCTTCGGCCAGCGCCAGCATCCAGGCCAGCTGCGTCAGTTGATTGACCGTGATCCCCTGGCGCCGGCAAAACGCAGTGAGGCTTGCCACCTGTTCCGCGCTGAATTCCGCGCCATATTGCCGCATGCGTCGCCCCTGTGGCGCGGCATCCGGCGAAGCGCTCAACGGCAAACGTTGGTTGACCGGCGCCCCGCGCAAATAGTCCGCCCAGAACGCCTGCGCCTCGGGATCGTCGCCGTGCGCGCGCACATAAGCGGCGAAAGGCTCAAATCGGTTAATTTCCAGCGCCGGCGCGCCCCCTTCCAGCAAGGTGAGGTAGTCGTTGAACCAGTGTTCGAACAGAACGCCGAGGGACCAACCGTCGAACAAGATATGGTTAAAGGTCTGCACCAGATAGTGCTCATCGGCGTTCAACTTGATCAGGCGCCAGCGGATCAACGGCGGTGCCTCCAGCTCAAACGAGGTTTCTCGTTCCCGGGCCAACAGCGCTTCCATCCTTTCTTCCAGCGAGGACGGCGGCGCATCGGTCCAATCCTCGATCGCGATCGGCGCCTGCAGCGTCTCGCAGATGAAGACGTTGGGCCGCCCACGGCGGGTTTGATCGCCAAACCCGGCGCGCAGCATTTCAAATCGCTGCAGCGCCAGCGACCAGGCCTGGTTCAACACCTCCGGCTGCAGCGGGCCGGCCACCTCATAAACGGCCTGATCGATCTGATACTCGCGGTTAAGCCGGTTGAAATACATCAATTCCCGCTGCGTGACCGTAGCCTCGAAAACGGCGGCGATGCGATGACGTTGCTGCCAGCGGTCCAACTCGGCGAGGCTGACGTTGGCATGGGGGAAGTCCCCCGGGCTGGCGAGGCGAACGCCCTGGCTCGCCTCGTGGCAACAGTGTGCGACCAGCGCCGACACGCTCTCCCGATAGTGCGAACCGATCCGGGCCAGCGTCGCCTGCGGCAATAAGCCCGACATCACGATGCTCAGCCGGTCGCCGTGCACGTAGAGCACCAGATCCAGCACATTGTCGCTCGCCGGCAGCGCGCCGTTTTCCAGATCCGCCGTTTGGTCGATCAAGGCCCACAAGGCGTCGTCAGTCTGTTCGTTAAAGACCCCGAGATAGTTGAATGAAATGGCCGGCAAGCGGTGGCGCCGCAGACAGGCTATCGCTTCGTCGTCCGACGCTGAACCGTATTTCAGCGCCGAATAGCCGATGCCGTGATCCGGCATCTTTCTTAATGCGTCCTTGATGGCGCGCAGCGTGTGTTTTGGGCTCTGATGGGCGGTGATGCGCAAAGGCAGTAAGGCGGTGAACCAGCCGACGGTGTCGTCGAGCTGGATCTTATCGTCATTGATATCGCGGCCATGGTGTTCGAGCGTCAGGTAACTGTCCGCACGGCCATGCCAGGCCTGCAGCACCGGCGCCAGCGCCGCCAGCAACACATCGCGGATCGAGGTGCGGTAGGCCTGATGACAGCTGTCCATCAACAGCGTCGTCAACGCCGCGTCGCACTCGAAGCGGCAAAACGCCGGACTCTGCGCCCCCTCGCTGAGCGTGGCGTAATCGGGTTGCCCGGCGATCATCGCCAACCAGTAAGCGCATTGGTCATGCCGGCTCGCCGCGTAGTGCCTTAACGTCTCGCCCCACTGCCGATAGCTGGTGCCTTTCGCCGACAGCGATTCCCCCTGATGCAACCGTCGCATGTCTCTGACGATGATGCGCCAGGACACCACGTCGATGATCAGATGATGGAATGCGCAGAACATCAGCGCGTAGCCGGGCGCGCTGCTGTCGAAAATGTAGACGAAGCGGCACAGCGGCCCTTCTACCGGATCAAACCCCGATTGCCATTGATGCAGAAGTTCGGCGCGGCTTTGGCGACAAAGCGCCAGGTCATAGTATCCCCATGAAGGGCCGCCGTCGGCCACCGACAGATAGCGCTGCGCGACCAGCGCGCCGGCGTCGTCGGCGCTAAAGCGCGCGCGCAGCATGTCATGGCGCGACGCCAGCCCGTTCACCAGATCGGCCACGCGCTCGGCGGACATCGGCGGCACCCGCACCAAAAAAGTCTGGTTGAAGAAGGCGCGATGTTGCGGCGGCTGCTCGTTGTACCAGCGCTGAATCGGCAGCAATTCGAATTCGCCCTGCAGCTCGCCCTGTTCATTGAGCGGCGCAATCGCCTCCCGTTGCTGCAAAATGCGCTTGGCCAGCGCCCGCGCATTCCGGGTTTCGAACACCGCACGCGAGTTGCTGTGATAGCCCGACTTGCTCAATTCGCTGGTGAACACGATGCTTTGGATCGAATCACCGCCCAGACGAAAGAAGTCGTCATCCACCCCTACCCGTTCAACGCCGAGGATCTCCGCCCACAGGGCGCAAATCAACGCCTCCAGCGTATTCTGCGGCGCGGCATATCGCTCGCTTTGCGCGAATTGCGGCGCGGGCAGCGCCGTGCGATCCAGCTTGCCGTTCACCGTCAGCGGTATCTCGTCGAGCGCGACA
This sequence comes from Serratia sp. SA088, assembly GCF_049065515.1. Taxonomy (NCBI): domain Bacteria; kingdom Pseudomonadati; phylum Pseudomonadota; class Gammaproteobacteria; order Enterobacterales; family Yersiniaceae; genus Serratia; species Serratia sp. SA088. The sequence goes on along the minus strand of NZ_JBAKGW010000001.1, from coordinate 136,894 downwards.
TAGCTGGACGGCACCATGTAATCCGGCAGGATCCGCTCCAGCCGGGCGCGCAAATCGGCAGGATCCAGCGGCTCGCCCCGCGCCATCAGCACATAAGCGGCAAGGCGCTTGCTATCGCGATGGACGACATCCACCACGACGCATTTCTCGACGCCCTCCAGCGCATTGATCGTATTTTCTATTTCGCTGAGTTCAATTCTGAAACCGCGGATTTTTACCTGGCAATCGTTTCTGCCGAGATACTCCAGATTGCCGTCGCGCAACTCTCGCACCCGATCGCCGCTTTTATACAAGCGTCGCCCGTTCAGCGTAATGAAACGCTCTTGCGTCTGCTGCGGCTGGTTGAGATAGCCGCGCGCCAGCGCGTCTCCGCCGATATACAGCTCGCCGGCCAGCCCTGGCGGCAACGGCTGCAGCCAGCGATCCAGCACATGAAGTTCGCGTCCCGGTATGGCTCGCCCAATCGGGATGCTGCTGCGGGTTTCGTCGGCCGCGATGGCGTACATCGTGGTGAACGTGGTGCATTCCGTCGGGCCATAGCCATTGATGACCTGCTGCGGGCGGTTGGCTTGCCGCACCAGGCGCTGCATCAGCGTGGCGGTCAGCGCCTCCCCGCCCACCAGCAGACAGCGCAGCCCGGCGAACAGGTCGGGGTGACTGAGGTAAAGATGATCGAACAGGCTGCGCGTCGCCCACAGAATCGATACCTGCTGCCGACGCAGCAAGGCTTCCAACTGCGGCACATCGCCGGCGATATCCTCCGTGTCGCGCACGACGACCAATTTGGCGCCGTTGAGCAATGCGCCCCACACCTCGAACGTCGCCGCATCGAACGCCGGGCTCGAGAGGAAGAGCAACGCGTCATCGGGCGTGACAGCGATGCCGGACGCGGTCGCCAACCCGCACATCGCGTGTTGCTCGAGCATCACGCCTTTCGGGATCCCCGTAGATCCCGAGGTATAGATCACCGCGCCGAGCCGGTCGGCGCCGGTGACGGCTGGCAGATTCTGCCGCTCGTGCGGCAGGCGGTTCAGATCGCCCAGCGTGAGGACGGACACGGCGTGCGGCATCATCGCCGCCAGCGCCTCGGCGGCCGATTGCAGGCTTTCCCCGGCGATGAGCACCGGCGCGCGCGTTTCTTCGAGAATATGCCGAATGCGCGCCTGAGGATAATTGCAGGAGAGCGGCACATAGGCCGCACCGGTTTTCAGCACCGCCAGCAGCGCCACCACCATTTCCAGGCTTTTCTCGCTGTACAGCGCAATCAGCGTGTCCGTCTGGGGGGCGCCCCCGGTCAGCGCTTGGTAGCGGAGCGTAATTTCGCGCGCCAGGCTATTCGCCATGCCGTTCAGCTCACGGTAGCTGACATACAGCCCCTCAAACTCCAGCGCAATCTTATCCGGATAACGCAGCGCGATCGCCTCAAACCGGGCGCTGAGGGTTTCTCTCGGCAACGCGGGGGCCGCGTTGTCATCTGGCGGCATGTCGGCGGCGGGATAAAAGGCGAGGTGGCGTAAAGGCGCGTCAGGCGCGCGCATCGCCGCTTGCATCAAGCGCATGAAATGTTCCGCGCAGTCGCGCATATCTTCTTCGTCAAACATGTCCTGACGAAAACGCAGCCGGAACTGCAAGGCATCGCTGTCGGCCCGATCCTCATATTCCAGGGAAAGCGACGCACTGGCCATATCGTGGTTGGCTTCAAACAGCGGCGAAGTGGCGCAATCGGCCAGCGCCAAGGCCGCATCGCGCAGGTTGGTCTGGGCAAAGGAAATCGGCATCGCGCGGATCCCCAGCGCCTGCACCACCTGTTGCGTGGGCAGTTGGTTAAACCGTTGGCGCGAGTGCGGCGCCGCGGCGGTAATAAACGCCAGCGCGCGTTGATAAACGGCGGCGAAACCTTCGCCGTCACGCAGCGAGAGGGGCATCACGCTGGTGTTTACATGCCCGCCAAGCGCAAATCTTTGCCCCTTTTTTATCGACACCGGATAGCTGATATAGACCGTTTCCTGATTGCCGCTACGCGCCATCAAGATGCCCCACAGCACCAGCAACGCCAGAAAGTCATTCATTCGCCGTATTCCCGCGCCCTGCTTCAGCGCTTTCCATTGCGCTTTGGGCACCTGGAAACGCAGCTCGGCCGCCTCATCGTTTCGCACGGCGCCGCTTTTCTCAAAGGGCACGTCTATCGCGCCCAAATTTGCCGCTTCGGCCCGCCAGTGCGCCAGCGCTCCGTCGGCGGCCAGTTGTTCCACCTCGCGCTGCAGCTGCCGGTTGATGGCGGCAATCTCGGCCGCCTCGAGGCGTGTCGATAACCGCTGTTGACCATAGTACTGGCTCACCAATGAGAAAAACTCGTCGGAAGACGCGCCGTCGATCACCAGATGATGGCCCACCAGCGCCAGGGTATAGCGCCCCGCCCCCTCGGCGAAAAGCGCCCAACGATAAAGCGGCCCGCGGTAAATGTCGAAGGGCTGGCGAATCACTTGGGTCAGCAGCGTGCGGTCCGTGTAATGCTGCAAAGGATGGATTGCGTCATTGCGACGCCAATACAGCTCGCCATTCTGTTCATGAATATGGCTGTTCAGCAGGACATGATCTTGCACCAGCGCATTCAGCGCAGCTTGTAATCTGATGGGATCCAGCGCGCCCTCAATACGCTGCAGCACCAATACGTTGTAATTACAGCCTTCTGGATGGCGGTCATATTCATCGATAAAAACTTTTGAATAGGGTGATACAGGAATCTCTTCCATGACAAACACTCCATTTAGAATACACGTGCCCTGCTTAACGGCGATCCATGCGGCATACCCAAACCTCTTTCGGCATCAGCTCGCTTATCTTTTCTGAGTAATAACCGATCAGCATGTTGATGCGCTTTTCTGCAATGACCTCCGCCGCCTGAGCGCAAATCGACTTGTAAAAACCAATAGGGATCATCACTTTGCAACGGCTATGCAGGTGCCGACAAACGCCGATGGCCCAGGAAAAACACTCCCTGGAAGGATTGGAAATATCCAAAAGTTCGGCACACTCACTGGAACAGCCAATCACAGCGTAGAGATTGCCTTTATTGATATAATGAATTTTATGATACAGAGGATGTTTTTCAATATATTCAAATGCGCGATGATCTTTTTCTCGCCCCAGATTATTGATAAAACTGGCCTGCCGCGCTTGGCCGCCCTCGGTAAAACGAAAGGCCATAAACTTATCAGGCTTTAAGGTTAATTCGACGAAGGGATAGATTTGCGTATTGGTGGTTAAATACTTTCTGAAAATCTTTTCATAAACCCTGATCTTCCTGTCATCGGAAAAGCAGATATCCGCCGCCACATCCGAACGCTTAGCCTGCAGGAAAAAATCTTTCAAGACGGTGGAAGATTTGACCTGACGGTGGATCCCAAGATCGCCAAGCATATTGACATTAAAAGACAATTTATTGATTTTAAAAGGATAAAAACTGGATACAAACATCCCGAGATAACGTTCTTGATCCTTGTAAAATATGCCCGTTTTTTCCATCGGCGCCCCACAATGCGGATCGAGCAAATGCTTCCAGTGCAGGAAACGCTCCCCGCCCAAATCTCTGCCATAAAGCTCCTGCAATAATTTGAAATGATTATGAGAAACCGCTTCCCTCACAAAGACAGCCATGTTTTATCTCCCTATAAAACCGATTCCATGCCGGGCGGAAATCAATAAAAGATGACCGCTCAGCGCCGTTGATAATACGGCGCCGGACCGTTCGCTTCCTTTCCCTGATTAACAAGAGTCGCTGTGCATTTTTAACCAGCGCAAGAATTCAATATTATTATCGATGTTCAGTTTTCTCATGGCCGAACGTTTATGAATACTCACCGTTTTCGGGCTGATGCCGAGCAACATCGCCGTTTGGTTTTGTGAATAGCCCAAATGAATCAAACGGCACACTTTCCCCTCGCTAAAGGTCAACTGGGTACGGCAACGCGGGCAATAGCTTGAAACCAAACTATTTTTCTTGCGATAGCAGAACATGACCTTGTCCACGATCGCCGCCACGCTGTCTTTGCGCGTAATACTTCCGGCTTCCAAATTGCAATGAATTTTAGGGAATGTCTTTTTATGCTCCAATATTGAAAAATAGAGCGGAATAGAAGAAAAGTTGCCCTGCAAAAGCTGGGTATGGCAAAAATTTATGGACACCCGCTTGTCCGGCGCCCTGAATATGATGTTGGCACGTTCTTCTCCCGTGATCTTGGCCTTAATACCATTCGTGAGAAAACCTTCTTGCAAGGCAAGACTCAACCCCAGCTTGAAGAATTGATTTTTATCCACAATAGCGATATTGACGCGCTCCATTAACAAACCTCCCTTTTGACTACGCTTGCTCACTCTCCTTACTGCAATATCATTGCTGTGATTATTTTTTGTTTTAACGTGCTTTTTAATAAAAAAGCGTTATAGGCGAAGCAAAAAAGACCTTGCCTCGCAAAGGTGCATTTTATATATAGGGTTATATAAATCATCTGCCCTGGAGAGCATACAAAAGCAAGACGCGGTAAGCTGCCGCGCTTCGCAAGGGAAATTGCTATCGTAAGATATATTTATAAGGCATCATTGCCATCAGCATCACGGTGCTAAGATTTTTCTCTGATACGTTAATTTTACTCCAAGAGCGCAATATATCCAGATAAATATCGAAAAAACACATAATATAGAACATAACATTGCGCGGCATTGATTGTTAAGAGAATCCGTTTATGCATTAGGAATTTACTTATGATAAAGGCAGGATAATGCTTTTTTCGCCCGTGGCGGCGGGATCATCGCAGACCCTATTAAACAGAGTATAACCATATTCATTTTATTGTAAAAAAATTGCATAAAAAAAAGCTACACTTTATGGCAGTAAGTGATTCCCGCCCTTTCATGTAGACGGCAACAAAAAAGAAGAAGGCGAACCCATCGGCCGCCCACGCAAGAAACGCCAGGTAGGATTAAAGATTTTTCAGGAGTGATGCGCAGCACAGAGAGATAACGCGGCATCGTTGACGAGCGGGGTGAATTATATTTTTTTGATCCTCATCAGCTTTTTTGCCTCCAGGCAGGAAACCAATCCGAGGTGATCTTTTTTTAGCTGCTTGTCGCTCCCAAGAGGAAGAATGACTTTGAACGTTTGCAACTTACCGTGATTATTATAGATATCAAAGACTATCACCGGCGGGCCATAACCCAGGATCATGCAGTCTAAAAACCGCAAAACGGCGCACCCCAAGCGGCTCCTGGCCTCGCGGATAATTTTATCCGCAAGCTCACCATACCGGAAAGGTCTTTCCGGCGTCGTCAATACCTTCATAAGGTCTCCCTTCTGGTATATATCATTCCGATTTAAAATAATAACCTCATAAAACCGCCGCCGTTCAAGGCGAGTGAGACATAATAATCCAGACTTCATCAATATATAATCTAACGATGCAAAATCAATCTAACAAAAAACACAATAGTATAAAAAAACAGCGCGAGTTTTATTGAAAAAATGACCTAATTTGCAATAATTAAATGGCCTGAAGTAAAGGGCTAACTGAAAAAGGAGTTTCAATCATGAAAGAACTATCCGCAGTAGAAATTGAACAAGTTAACGGTGCTGGTTTTTTTGGTGACGTAGGCACACTGATTGGCAGTGCGGTAGGTACAGGTATTGATACCATTTCCGCGATTGCCGGTGTTAACCCGGATGCCAAAACCGTTGTCGGCACCATCGGTAAAGGTATTGGTCTGGCTGTCGATGCGCTGATTTCCAGCGGATTGCAGATCATCTCTAAACTGTAATAACAACTCATAATCATCCCTTCCTATTTTTTAATTCGCTTCATTTTAAGCACCTTCGCGGGTGCTTTTTTTTTACTTCAAAGAATCAAAAAATAGATAAGGTCAGATAAACCAATATCCAAAAAAACAGGCTGGGTATCACCATGATAAAAAAACCCATGCGTTTATTGGCGTTTTTGAGCATCCAGTCATAGATCATCGCACCACTCCTTGTGAATGCCGGGAGGCATTTCCGCCTCCCGGTATTTTATCCATCAAGTTTTTGATTACAGTTTCGGTACTTTGGAAAAGAAGTCCGCCATTTCGTGCGGGAACCCTTTCGCAATCGCCGGACGAAGATCGTCCATGGAAACATTAAAATCTTTCGGCTGCTCGCCCGTTTGCATTTTTTGGTGTGCGTTCACATTCGATTGCAGACCATTAAAAATGCCCTTCATATTGCCGAACATATCATCGCAAGATTTTGTCACGTTACTCATGACCGACTTGGCCGCATCCGGCCCCGACATTTGAATATTGCTGACGCCTTGCATAAACGGTTGACTCAGTGACGATTGGGAGTTGGTGCCCAAATTGCCGCCGGCCTTCATGGTTTCTAAAATTTTGGCTGGATCTAACATGTTTATCACCTCTTTACGGTTGTGTTTACATCGCTTTCGGGCACGAGAATCCTCGCAACGCCCGTGACCAAAGTGGGAAATCTTTCATCGTCGAGCGCAATTCCAGTTTGAGCACGCCCACCACCGACGACATCGACATCGTCAGCTCTCGTCTGTCGCTGGCGAGCGGCACGGGATTGCTGGCGTCGAACATCCGGAACAAGGCCCAGGGCCCGTCGAAACTGGCGACCTGGATCTGGCCGGTGCCGGTGCGGAAGGTCAGTCGAACATAGCTGCCGCCTTTCGGGCCCGGCCAATCGATACGGGTAGGCTGGCTGAAACCATGGCTGTAGTTAATCACCTGCCCATCGATATCCAGGGTCGCTTCCGTAATGGTCGGGGTCAGAGACAGCGGCCTGATGAACATGGAGAAGGACAGCTTGTCGCCGGCGGTGAAGAAGGTATCGCGGATCAGCCGGGCATTTTCAAACGCGCCCAGCGTGCTGGCATTGACGATCCCCTCTGAACCCGGTTTGGCATTCCATTTCTGCGCGTTGACGTCCACATAAGGGGCCAGGTTCTCATCGAAGAACTGCTGCATCGCGCCGCTTTGGCCAAACATGCGCGAGAAGTCCTCGATGCCGACCTCCGCTCTGGCGTTGCGCGAGAACGGATAACGCCCGCTGATGCTGCTCTTGCACAAGCCGGAGGCCAGCGACGAAGCGCCTTTGCTCAGGTTCTTCTGGCTTTGCTGAATCGTCTGGCTGTCCCCGACCTGCAACAGATCCATCATCACGCTGCGCACCGGTTCCGGCTGGCGCGCCGCATCCAGCTGCAGGCGCTTCAGCGTGCCCCCGGCGGGCACCACCTGGCCGCCGCGCAGCGAGGTGGACAAGGTGGTCAACTGGCTGTACAGCGCTTCGAAACTGCGGCTCAGCGGATCGTTGCTGGCGTTGGTGGTCTGCAACAGCTGATAGCCCAGACGGCGCAGCAGCTCGAAGCGATCTTCCACCGCGCGCTCCGGCGTGAGACGAAAACGCGCGCGCTCGCCGGAAATCTCGCCCAGGATGTCGCGCCGCTGCTGCTCGATGCGGTTGCGCTGGCGATCGAACCAGCTTGCCGCATCGCCCTGGTTGGTGCCGGTCATGCTGGTTTCGCGCGCGGCGAAACGCACCAGATTGGCCAGCGGAGAAGAAGGATCGGACAGTTGACGCGCCAGGATCGCCGCATCCTCAAGCCCGTTGACCGGCCGGGCGCGCACGTCGCGCATGAACGCATCCCATTTGTCGGCATACTCGATGAGGTAAAGCTTCCTCGCCTCGTCGGCCAGCTTCTGCGCCGAGGCCAGCGAGTTCACCGCGTTTTTCCCTTCCCCACTGTCGCGCAGCACCCAGGACTCTTCTTCGATCATGTCCTTGGCGGCGTCATCGAGCTGCGCCAGGAAAACGTCGCGATAGCTGGCGCGGGTATAGAACCCCGGCACGGCGGTATCGGTGACCGTCGCCTGGCTCTTGCGGCGCAGCATCAAGGAGACGTTCGGTCCGGCGGCGTCGGCCAACGAAATATCGTTGATCGCCGCCGGCAGCGGTTTCTCTTCGATGCGGCGCACCACCCGCACCTGCATCGGAATGTTCATCGCTTTCACCCGCGCCAGGCGCAGCAGATCGCCGTTCATCTTCATGACCGGCGCGTCCGGCAAAGAGAACATCTCCCGCAGATGGTAAGCGAAGATGCCTTTGTTCATGTCGGTGTAACCCTGCGGCATAAAGGTTTCCCAGCGCGCCATGAACCAGTCGACCAAGGCTTCGGCGGAGCGATGCGAAGGTTCGCCCATCATCAGGTACACTTTCAGGGTGCCGTAGACGTCCTTGTTGGACGCCGAGACGTCATTCTTGAGTTCGTCCGCGATATAGTTTTCCACCGCCGGCCAGAAGATCTGCAGCAAATGGCGTTGGTAGGTTTTTTGCGCCGCGCTGTTGATCAGCTTGTGCTCGAAATAGGGATTCGGCACCGGCGACACTTCGCCGCCCAATTGCGCGTTCATGTAGCCCAGCTGCTCATAGGCGGAAATGACATCGTCGCTGACGCGGTTAGTCACCGGAATTTCCCGCACGATGCGTTTTGTCTCATCGAAGCGCGCCGCAATGTAGGAGATGTAATCGCTCTCCCACAGGTAACGCATCGCCAGCAGATTAAACGAGACCGCCAACAGAATGAGCACCAGCACATAGCGGCCCAGGGAGCTCATGCGGCTGCCGAGCGGCCTGGCGTGCGAAGACTGCTGCATCACCCCGCGTTCTTGCCGGGCGTAATCCAGCTCCGGGTGATAAATGCGCCCGGTCGGGCGAGCTTCATAGATATCCGCCGCTTCCGCGTTGTAGATCGCCCCCTGCGGCGACAAGGCGATGGTGCTGCCCAGCCACACCTGCTGCAGATGGCAGGCGTAGCCCACCGGCGTTTGCGGGAAGATCTGCTCTAACAGGGAATACAGCGGGTTGCCCAGCGACCCCAGCGACTCGGTGAAGAACAGCAGCTGCTGGCGGTTTTGGCCGTCCGGCGCATCGTGCAACAGTTCGAGCACGTGATGGCTGACGCGCGCCACCATCTCCCGGTAGAGGGTTTCATACTGTTCGAAGGGGGTTTCTCCCTGTTCGGCGCGGTTCAGGCTGAACCCCATGCCTTTTTGCAACAGATCGTCGCCCAGCATCGACAGGAAGGTCTCGCCGCCGACCAGTTGATCGAGGTGGCTGATGGTAAGATAGACCGGCAGCTCGCTGCGGAACCACGAGGCCATCTCCAGCAGGCGCACGCGCAGCGCGTCGGCGACCGACTTTCTCTCCGTCAGCGAGGCGTGCAGCAACCAACGCGCATCAAGACACAGCATGATGCCGTCGATGCCCGGATGGCGGCGATGGCGGCGGATCAGTTTGAACAGGGTGTCGCGCGCCCTGGCACCCTCTTCCCCCAGACCGTTCAACTGCAGCCATTCGCCGGAAGTGTCGACATACACCGAATTCTCCGCCAGCCACCAGTTGCAATCCTGGGTCGGCCCGACGTCCACCGTCTGCTGCAGGCCATAGTGCTCGGCCAGCAAGAAGCGTTCGCCGCTTTCGCCGATCAGCGAGGTTTTGCCGCTGCCCGGCGGCCCGATGACCAGAAACCACGGCTTTTCGCTGACGTAACGGCGCGTCAGGCGGTATTTGAAGCGCTGCCAGGGGGTGCGCTGCTTCGCCGTGCCGACGTACTGCAAGGTGCGCAAAGCGTCGTAAAAGCGCGAGGTCACGCGATCTCGCTGGGCGGTCTTGCGTTTGGCCGGGGCCGGCGCTCGCGCGTGGCGGAACACCCAGGATAAGAACGTCGCCACGAACGGCCACAGCGCCCAGCACAGGATCAGCGCGATGATGATGCCCCTGACCCAGACCGACAGCAGCGGCCGATAGGTGCCGATGGCGATCAACGGCCCAATCCACCACACCACCGCACACAGCAGCAAGGCAATCACCAATATGAATGATCTACGTATCATATAATTTCCTTATTATCTCTACGCCGGCGGATGTCTTAGTTATCCTCGGGGACCTCGGCGGCTACCCCTGCCTGATTTAACGTTGCAGACGGTGAAGCCATCTCCCTCTCGCCGATTTTCCAAAGGATGTCCACGCGGCGGTTGCGGCGGCGCCCTTCTTCCGTCGCGTTGTCGTCCAGCGGCTCCTGATCGCCCTTGCCGACCGAGGTCACGGTGCGGTTGTATTTACTGTTGGCCAAGGATTCGCGCAGCTTGTCGGCGACCGTCTGCGCGCGCGCCTCGGACAGTTTCAGGTTGGAGTTGTTGGAGGTGTTGCGATACGGTTTGTTGTCGGTATGCCCGATGACCTCCAGATCGCCCGGCCACGGCGCCAGCGCTTCCCCCAAACGCTCGATGTTGCGTTTCTTTTTAAACTCTTCCGACAGCTTCGACTGCCCGGTGGCGAATGCGCCGTCGGAGGTGAAGATCAACAGCCAGCCGCGCGGATCGGCGCGCACCTCCAGCCACCCTTCGCTGAGGATTTGCGGCAGCGGCTGCGGCAGCGTCTCCATGATGTTGATTTTGCGCGGCTGCGGCGGTGTCCAGGCCAAAATGGCGTTGCGCAGCGCGCGGGACTGATCGTGCAGATACCAGGCGGCCGAGGCATACGCCAGCAGCGCGATGGCCAGACCGTAGCACAGCAGCTTCAGCGGCGTGATGCGGGTCGCCTTGCGCACCACTTTGCTCGGCTCGGCATCGGCCAGCGTCTGCGTCGGGTTCTGGCTGTACAGATAGCCGTCAAGACGGTTGCGCACGTCGGCCAACAACACCGCGCCGCGTTCCATCACGTGGTATTGCCCTTCGAAGCCCAGCGACAGGATCAGATCGTAAAACGCCAGGATCGCCTTGTTGCGCGGCGAGGCGGCCAGATAGGCCTGCAGATGCTCGAAGCACTTTTCCCCGCCCCAGGCGTCGCGATAAAACTCCACCAGCAGGCTGAGATTCAGTTCGCCGGATTCGAGCGTGCTCATGCAGCACTCATCCACGTAGGAGCACAGCAGATAGGCCAGCTTGTCCACATCGCTCGGCGCGATGTGATCCGCCAGCAGCGTCTGCTGAAATTGTTGGATCTCACGCACGATCTGCGCGCGCACCGCGCCCGGATTCAGCTGTTTCTGATCGCGCACCCGCTCCACCTGCAGCAGGACCGGGATAGCGGCGGCGATCAGCGGGTTGTCCCAATGGCCCATCATCACGCCGGGCTTGCTCAGCGCGGCGCGGCCAAACAGCCCGCTCGAGGTCGGCGCCGCCTCGGCCGGGCGCTCGCCCGGCGCGGGCTCGCTGCTTTCCGGCGCAACGCTTTCCGCTTCATAAGGCTTGGGTTCGGGGGGCGTCGCCACCCCGGCGCTTCCCGGCCGCAGCTTGGCGGCCAGCGCCCGCGCGCCGAAGGACAGCGCGGCGATCTCCGCCGTCGTTTTGCCCACCGAGCCGGACGCGGGCAGGCGCGGCGTCGCGTTGTTGCGCGTTACCGCCATCGCCTCGCGTATTTTTCTCTCGAATTCGTTCATCCCACCCTCCCTTGCCTTAATCCCCAGACGTCAAAACGCAGGTCGGGGAAATCACCCACGATGCTGAGCGCCATCGCCGAGCCGGCCATCATTTCCTTATAAATCGGGTCGGCATGATCAACCTCGAAATAGATGCTGTTCGGGTAATACGGTATGTGCCGCGGCGGCGAGGCCATCGGCAGCAAGCGAGCGCCCGGCAATTGCAGATCGATCAGCTGAATGATTTTCTCGACCGGCCCCAGTTTGACCTGTGCGGGGAAATACGAGCGCAGATGCTCGATGGACAAACCGCAGCTGACGGCGAACACCAGTTTTTCCAGACGCAGCTGCGAATCGTTCGGGCACAGATAAATGCTGTCGCCGCGATCGATAAACGGCAACGCCACCGCCGGCGCTTCGATCACCAGCGACAGCGCGCGGCGAATCGAGGCGAAGAGCTGGAAGTAGCAGTTGTGCGGCTCATCGTGCAGATACACCAAATCGGCCCGATCCCAGAGGCGTTCGCCGCCGGGAATGATGCTGAGCCGCCCCAGCAGGCTCAGCAACGTGTCGAACAGGGTTTCAGGATGTACCTGCGGGCTGGCCAGCAGTTGGCTGATGCGCAAATTGAACTCGCTCAAGGTTTGCAGCAACAGCAACTCCAGCAGCTCGGAAAGCCCGCCGATCGTCATATGCACGTCCGGGCGGAAAACCGACTCCAGACGCTGGCTGATCAGCCCAAGCAATTCGGTGGTGAAAGCGGGCAGCCAGCCGATGGCGCGGAAATCCAGCATCGGCGGCAAGGCGCGCTCATCCAGCAGCACCCGACGATCGCTGGTCAGCTCGCGCACGAAACCGACCGGCAGCACGCTTTCCGCGCTGCTGACCGCGTCCTCCAGGCTTAGCCGCGTCACCAGGCTGCCCAGTTGCATCGTGCACACGCGCGGGGTCCCTTCCAGGCTGACGCCGTGGTTGCGATCCGGCACCTCGGCGTCCATGGTGCGAAAACGGCTGCTTTTTCGCGCATCCTGGATAAGATCGATCTGGGCGTTGCCGGCGATGTCCATCAGCACGGACAGGCACACCACTTTCCCCTGGCAGCCTTCTCCCAGCACCAGCGGCGGCGGCAGCGGAATATCCTCAGGCATGCTGAACGCCGTGCCGTCGGGGAAAACGCCCTTGGCTTTCTTCAGCGCAAACTTGCCCTGTTCCAATAGCCCGTTGTCGATCTCCAGCGTCAGGAACCCCCAGGTGAAGGTTTCGACGCTGCGCAAGCGCGCTTCAATCAAGTGCTCGAAAAAACGTTCCTGCTGCTGGAAATGCTGCGGTTCCATCAACATGCCTTCTACCCAGGCGACGCGTTGTTTAGGTAACATGTCATTCATCCATTTTGTCGTTAGTCACTATGCTGAGTGACGTCATCCCCACCATCACCTTCATTTGCGAATCAGCCTGCGCAGGGGACTTTTGCTCGGCGAGCGGCAACACGCCGCTGATTTGCTGAAACTCCGCCCCGACGACGACCCATCGCTCTTGCCCCGCCGGCACCTCGAAGCGATAACGCAACGTCTCCCTCGGTTGCAAAATGCTCTGGTGCCGGCTCAGCGCCCCTTCCGACGGCGCCGTCTCGCGGCAAGGAGCGCCGTCGCCAATCCCCTCGGGCATCCACCCCGAGCGATTGGTTTCTATCACGCACACCTTGACCGGCTGCGCCTCCCCGGCGGCATTCGGGTTCACGTTGTCGTTGGCGGTCACCTCGACGTCGATAAACCGCAACCGGCGCCCCGCATCCGCAGCCTCATCATGAGAAAACCAGCTGCATCCGCCGAGCATCCCCACCGCCAACAGTCCCCCTGTCGCCATCCCCCGGAGCGTTTTCACCATGCTGAACTCCTATGCATTAACGAAACATTTGGTCTGACTCGGCGCGACCTGAGTGGCGACCATGTTGTTATTGTTCGTCGTGCTGGAATCGCCTAGCCGCGTGACCGGCATGCCGCCGGTGAAATACTTGCCCGATCCCTGCACCGGCTGCATCTGGGCCGAATGCGTCCCGGAGGCGGCGCCGATCACCCCGCCCGAATCGACGGTGGCCGCGCGAATGCTGCCGAGGTTCTGTTCATTGCCGCCGCAAAGGAAACAGTTAGGCACGTTCGGTATGCCGGTGTTGTTGGGCGCGGTGTTCGGGCCCGGCGCCGGTATCATCGGGTCACAGCCGGCAAAGCTGATCCCGGCCATGTTGTTATTGGCTGCAGTCATGGTGGTTTACCCCATATGTATCTGGCCGCCGTCGATCTTCAGCACCGCCGAAGACTTCAGAGAACCAATTTCACTGTTGATGACGAGGGATTGCCGCGCATCCTGAATGATGTGCTTCGCCAGCACCTCGTCGGTTTCCTCCACCCGCCGGCTCGCGTGCTTGCTGCGCACAAACAGGCGTTGAGAGATTTGGTGCAGCGTTTCGGCCACCCAACGGCTGCTGCGCGTCAGCAGCGTGAAGTGCGGGCTGCGCAGCGTCAGCCGCTTGCCGCCCTGCAGCTCGATCTCCGGCGCCACGATGCGCAAGTTGGCGCAGCGGCTGTCCAGCGTCATGACGGCGTTCGCCTGTTGCCGCGACAAGATCTCGGTGATGACCAACTTATCGCCGTCGGCGATGACGCAAACGCGATCGCCCGCCAGCGGCTGAACCAGACAGCTGGTGGCGACCGCCAGACAATGGGCTCGCATGCCGTCGACATACAGACTGCCGTTGGCGTCGGCCGCCAGCGTCACCACCTTGCGCCCCCCTTGTTCGGGAAGCGGAGCGCTGCGCACCAACTGCAAAGGCGTCACCCTGGCGTTGGCATAGACCTTCTGATGCTCTCTTCTGGATTTATACATATCTGCTTACTCCTGTTGGCCGTTGATACGACGGTTGCCGCGGCCCCGGTTGTTGATGCACATACCAGGCGTCGATCGCACTCAAGAACGGATCGGCGGTAAGCGGCACGTTTTCGGCGCGATGACGCTGCGCGCCATGCAGGCGAGCGCTCTGTTGCTGAGCGGCGGTCAACGGCTGTTCGATCAGGTTCGCTTCCCGCAGTTCGGCCTGCTCAAGATTGGCTAACGCCAGATCGCACGCCCTGAATTCCGCTTGCGGCAAGATGGCGCGCCCCCAGTTGGCGCCATTCATCGCGCATTCGCTGAACCGGGCCTTCTGCCCCTGCGCCAGGGTCAGCGTCGCGCGTTCGAAATCGCAGCGCAGCGCCTGAGCTTCAGCGAAGATCGCCGAGGTCAGATCGCTGTCGGCGAACGAACACCCCTCCAATTCGCTGCGGTGAAAACTGGCGCCCTGCAGCTGTAGCTGCGCCAAAGTGCAGCCCGACAGGCGGCAGGTGAACCAGATTCGCGCCTGCCCCGCGATCGTCTGCCAGCTGCACGTCTCCAGCCGGCAGCTCCCCATGATGTGGCGCTCGAGGGTCGACGCCTGCCACAGGCACTGCGTGAGTTGGCAGGCGTACCAGTTGGCGTCCTGTATCACGTCCTGATGAAACATCAGGTTGGTCAGGGTGCTGGACTGCACCGCCAGATGCCCCAGGCTGCTGCGTTCAATTTCCGCGCCGTTGACCTCGCACCGGATCAAACCGCAGTCATCCAGCAGACAATCGCCGACGTAACACCCCTGCAGCGTGGTGTCGTTGCACGCCAAATTGCACAGCAGCCCCTGTTGCAGCGTCAGGTTGTCAAACCGGCATTCGTTGAACGACAGGCGCATCAGGCTGCCGCCGATCACGTTGACCTGCTGCAGGGTGCAGCCCTCAAAGCGCACCGCCCGCAAATCACAACCTTCAAACGTGACGCGTTCGAAATGACAGTCGATGAAAAAGCAGTCGCTCAGCGTCAACCCTTTCAGCTCGCGATCGTGGAACCGGCGTTTCTTGAAGATCCGCGGCATGGGCGGCGTCTGCGCCACCGCCTGGGCGACCTCCAGTTCGATCGCCTCTCGGTCAGGCAGCGCCTGTTGAATCACGCGGCTTTCAGTTTTCATGCGCATAGTCCCCATGAATGATTCTGCGCGGCACCCAACACGCACGCTCCAGCAGACAACCGCTGAACCGCGTGCCGGCGTCCTGCCAGGTCATCGCCAGATGCGCCGCCGCCAGATTGCACTGGTCAAATGCCGCATCGCGCAGATCGGCGTTATAAAACAGGCCTTGCTGAGCGCTGCTGTTTTGCCAACGTGAGTGCGTCAACAGGCTGTCTTTAAACCGCACGCCGGCCAGATCGCAGCCGGCGATCGCGCAGGCCGTCAGATCGGCCTCGTCAAAGTTGCATTCAGTGAAAACGCTGTACTGCAGTTGGCACCTCTCCATACGCGCCGCTTTCAATCCCACTTTGGTGAAACAGCTATCGCTGAACACGGCGTGGGAAAAGTTCACCTGCATGCCCGCCGTCAGGCTCTCGACACGGCAGCGTTCGAACCGCACGCCGCGCCAGTTGCCGCCAAGGAACGAGTTTTTGGTGAGCGTCATCTCCAGCGCAACCGCCTCTTCGGCGAGGCAGCGGTTAAACACGCACGCGTCCAGCTCGCCTTGCAGAAACTGCGCGCGGATCAGCGTCGCGCCATTAAACATGCCGTTGCCGATCGCCGCGTGTTCAAAGCGGCTCGCGGTGAAATCGCCCCGCTCGAAAACGCAGTTATCCAGCTTCACGTGGTCGGCGCGCAGGCCTTGCCCCTGAGGCTCCGCCAGCGTCACCCGTTCGAAGACCGCCTCTTGCCACACGCTTTCCGCCAGCAACGGCTTTTGCAGCGTGCACGAGATCATGCGGATCTGGCGCAGCGCCGCCTGCGTCAGGTTGACCCCATCAAAAACGCAGTTTTCGAAGGTGCAGTTCTCAAAAGAAGCCTGCGAGAAATCGCAGCGCTCAAAGCGGCACTGCAGAAAATGCCGGCCCGACAGCGCCTCGCAGCGCAAACCGCTGAAGGTCTTTCCTTCCACGGTCGCGCTATCGGGGAAAAACGCGTCATTGCCGTCTTCGGCGGGAAGATCCGGCAAATCGGGCAGCGTCACGGAAGCCGGCTCCACCGACGTTTGTTGCTGGTGCAAGGCGATCGCCTCGCGGATGCGTCGATAGAACACGGCGGAATCGCCCAGAGAGGTGGGCGACGGATCGTAACGCAAGTCGCTGGGGTGATCCGACACCGCCTGGATGACGTTCAACCCCATCTCCGCCGGCATCAGATCCGGATCGAACAGAAACTCAAAGGGCGAGGCGTCATCGTCGCTGCGCTTGCGGAATACCTGTTGGAAATAGTCGAACGAGCGCGGCGCATCGCAGCGATCCAACGCCAGCATGACGGACTCGATGGACTCGTCCAGCAGGTGCGTCAACGGCGTATTGCCGGTGAAGATAAGCAAAGCGATGTCGCTGTCGGGCAGGAACCACAGCGTTTTGCGCTGCAGCTCGATTTCCTCGAGGCTGTCGCTATCGTGACGGCGGATGAACGCCCGTCCGCGCACCGCCGGCAGCTCGCCGCGAATCGCCTCGCTTTGCGCGCCGACGCCCTGCAGCTCGAAGGGCACCCGATCCGGCCACGCCGCTTCCGGCAACCATTGCGCCGGCGGCGCCATCTGGAAATAACGCCGATCGATATTGGCCGGCAGCCCGGGGAATACCGTCTCGAGATAGGCTTTGCCGGCGATCTGGCCCGCCACCTTATCGATGTGCGCCTTGCGCAGCGCAAACTCGTGCGGCACCGGCGCCGGCGCCGCCAGCGGAGAGCGCTCCTGCGCTGTCCCCTCGGGAGACAGCGTCATCAGCAGCGGCCGCAGCCCGTCATTGCAGCCGCGGCCAAACGGGTTCTCCTTGTTGTCTTTGCCGCCCCAGGCGGAGGTGTGATCCAGCGGCACGCTGAGGAAGGGTTCCACCTCCATCGCGCCGCGCCGTCCCTCGCCCTCGACCCGCCAACGGCGCTTCAGCCCGCCGATGTCGGCGCTGACATTCAGCGTTTTCACCGGCTGACCGATACCGGCATGGCCGGCGATCAGGTATTCGGCGAACGGCTTCGGCTCGGCAACATCCAATATCGGCAGGCTGAGCGGCACACGCTTCCACGCCTCCCAGATTTCGGCTTCGTTCACGAAGTGTTCAGGCCGGGACAGGTAGCATCCGGCCACGACGCTGATGCCGAGCCGGCTGTCTGTCCCGATCTGGTAACTTCCTTTAATCGCCACCAATTGCTGTGGCCGTATGATTCTCATTGCCGCGCCTCGTTAGTTTTTGCTTTGCATCCCGACTTTTTTCAAATCGACGCCGGTCTCGGACAGTGACGCGCCGGTATAGCTGATCGACACCCCTGTCGTGCTGGTGCTGCTGCCGGTATTGCTGACGCTGCTGCCGGTATTGCTGACGCTGCTGCCGGTGCTGCTGACGCTGCTGCCGGTGGTGCCGACGCTGCTGCCGGTGGTGCTCACGCTGCTGCCGGTGGTGCTGATGCTGCAGCCGGTGGTGCTGGTCGACGATCCGGTGGTGCTGATGCTGCAGCCGGTGGTGCTGGTCGACGATCCGGTGGTGCTGACGCTGACGCCGGTAAAGCTGGTGCTGCTGCCGGTCTGGCTGGTGCTGACCGTGGTGTAGCTGTTGCTTTCGCCGGTCATGCTGTTGCTGATGCTGGTGAAGGAGTTGCTTTCGCCGGTCATCGAGTTTGATACGCCGGTGCAGCTGGTGCTCTGCCCGGTGAACGAGGTGCTCAGCCCAGTGAACGAAGTGCTGACGCCGGTAAATGACGTGCTCACGCCGGTGAACGAGGTGCTGACGCCGGTGAACGAGGTGCTCACGCCGGTGGCGGTGAGGCTGACGCCGGTCATCGACGCGCTGACGCCTTTAATCGAGGCGTCAAACCCGGTAATGCTGAAGACGTAATCCTTGTAAGAGACGTGGTTGGTGAACCAGTCGGTAAAGGTGCGGCGGATGATGTCGAACTTGTCCATTCCCACCTCGGTGGCCTGGTTGCGCTCCACCGTGGTTTGCAGATCGCGTTCGGCATGCAGCATGACGCGTTCGTTGTTGCGGTTGTCATCGAAGGTCAACTGGCTGGCATGCTGCGGCTTGCCGAAGCGCAGCGAACGCGACACCATGCCCGAGTAGTTGATGTATTCAGGCAACTGATAAGGCGGCGGGTTGTCGCCGTTATACACAATCCCGGTCACCATCGGACGATCGAGATCGCCGTCGACATAGGTCACCAGCACTTCCTGGCCGACGCGCGGCATGGCGATCACGCCCCAGCCTTTCCCCGCCCAGGCCTGCACCACACGGATCCAGCAAGAGCTGTCTTCCTCGGTGGTTTTGTAGCGATCCCAGTGGAAATGCACGCGGATGCGCGCAAATTTGTCGGTATGCACTTCGGAGTTGGGCGCGCCGACCACGGTGGCGCTCTGGATGCCCGGCATCTGCGGTTTTGGCGTTTCGCGCAGCGGGCGGAACGGCACGTCGTCGTTCAACGCATTGAAACGGCAGGTGACGTTGCGGCCGTCGCTGCTGCTGTCCGGGCCGTCTTGCACGAACACATAGTCGCAACGGGTCAGTTTGAAGCGGCGGTTGCGGTTGGCGTCCGGGTGCAAAATCAAGGAGAAATCCTTGCCGGCCATCAGCCCGACGGCGTTGCTCTCGCCAAACAGCAGATGGCCGTCGCTTTGCATTTCTTCAAGGCGCAGCCGCGCCAGGTTTTCACCGCGTTCGGTATCCACATAACCCGCCGCGTAGTCGTACCACTCCAGCGGGGTGTTCTGCAGGCCGAGGCGGCTTTCTTCCACCTTGGTTTGCAGGTTCTTGCGCGGGTTCTGGAAGTCAAAGTCGCGCAGCACGATTTCATTCGGGCGCACTTTGCGGGAGCGCTGGATGCGCTGGATCCCTTCACGGATGGCGCGGTTTTCTTCGCTGTCCGGCATGAACGGCAACACGGCGTAACCGAAATCCAGATCGTCGAAATTCTGCCGGTCGGTGATCACCAGCGTGTGCTTATCCTCGGCGTGATCGAAGTAATACCAGATGCCTTCGTCTTCCAGCAGGCGGCTGATAAACGCGAAATCCGTTTCGGAAAACTGCACGCAATATTCACGCGTCGGATAAGTGCCTTGAATATCCAGACGGTAGTCGGCAAAACCGTAGCGCGAGAAGATTTGCTCGATGATGTCGAGCACGTTCAAATCCTGGAAAATGCGGCTGTTGCGGTTCTGCATCAAAAACCACAGCCAGGTGCTCAGCTCCAGCTTATAAACGAACTTATCCTGATGCTGCCCCGAATCGGAGGCGCCGATCACGTAAGCGTAAAACGGCCGCGCGCCGAAATCCGGCCTTTCTATTTGAATGCTGATCCCTTGACCCAGCAGAGATTCATAATCAACGTCCGCCTGTTCACATTCGAATTCGAGCGTATATTGCGAGTTGCTCGACAACCCTTCTTTGGTGGTGAAGCTGAGTGGAAACGCATTTAATTCGGCTAACACCGGGTTATCAATTTCGATTAAAGGCATAACAACCTCTCTGATCCGATATCGAACCCCGCCCCGCGTTTACGGGCCGGCGGCAAATTAAAAATCAGTCGAAATAAACACTTAAACTATCGTTCTCGACCATGAGTTGGATATTCTGCAGTTCCTGTCCCGTCCGTTTGCGCTTCAGCACTTCATTGCTGATGGGCGGCAAAATCGCCTGCTGCAACAGCGACTCGACCGCTCTGCCGCGCGAAGGATGGGCGCTGATGCGTTTGGCTATCCAGCCTGGAATGTCGCCTTCCAGCACCAGCGACACGCCCACTTCTTTGTGCAAACGCTGTTGTAAACGCGAAATCTGTTTGGTGGCGATATGGGTTATCGCTTCGGTAGAAAGCGGCACGTAGGGAATGACGTTCATGCGCGCCAACAGCGCCGCCGGGAAGAAGCGCGCCAGCACGTCGTGCAACATCGGCCGCAGCGCTTCGGTTTTCAGATCCGGCGTTTCCGCCAGCGTCGCTTCTATTTCGCCGGCGCCGATATTGCTCGTCATTAAAATGAAACACTGGCGGAAGCTGATCATGCGGCCCTCACCGTCTTCCATCACGCCCTTGTCGAAGACTTGATAAAACGCCTCGTGGATATCGGGATGCGCCTTGTCGAATTCGTCGAGCAAGACGATGGAATAAGGTTTGCGGCGCACCGCCTCCGTCAACTTGCCGCCCTTGCCGTAGCCGACATAGCCCGGCGGCGCCCCTTTCAGGGTGGAAACGGTATGCGATTCCTGAAACTCGCTCATATTGAAGACGATCAGGTTATGCGCGCCGCCGTACATCGCCTCCGCCAGCGCAAACGCGGTCTCCGTTTTGCCGACGCCGCTCGGGCCGGACAGCATGAAAACGCCCAATGGCCGATCGTGCGCCTGAATGCCGGCGCGGGAGATGCGCACCGCCTGCGCGATTTCATCGATCGCCGTCTGCTGGCCGAATATCTGGCGGCTCAGCAGTTGATTGAGATTGAGCGCATTGTCCAGATCGCTTTGCAGCATGCGGCCGGTGGGGATGCCGGTCCAATCCGACAACACTTCCGCCACGACGCGGTCATCCACCCACGGATACACCAACGGCAGACCGCCGTCTTGCAAGGCTCCCAGCTCGGAGGCCAACTGCGGCAAGCGCTCCGGCGACTGCCGCTCCGCGTCGAGCAAGGTGGTGACCGCCTGTTGCTCCTGCGCCTGCCGCTGACGCAGCACAGCCAGTTCGCCTTCCATATCGCTGAGGGTCTGCTGCAATTCAGTGATGCGGCTGAGCGCCAGATCGTCGAATTTGCTTTCCTCCTGCAGGCCGTTCATTTCGGTGCGCTTCACCGCCAACCCGGCCTCGAGCGACTCGATTTTTTCAGGCAGCGCATGCTGGCTCAGCGCCACCCGCGCGCAGGCGGTATCCAGCAGGCTGATGGCTTTGTCCGGCAGTTGCCGCGACGGCAGATGGCGCAGCGACAAATGCACCGCCGCCTGCAGCGCCGACTCGCGGATCTTGACGCTGTGGTGCTGCGCAAAATGCGGGGCGATGGCGCGCATCATGTTCACCGCATTCTCTTCGTCGGGTTCAGAAACCAACACGTACTGGAAACGGCGCGTCAGCGCGGCGTCCGGCTCGATAAACTGTTTGTATTCCGACCAGGTGGTCGCCGCCACCATGCGCAGCGCCCCCCTGGCCAGCATCGGTTTCAACAGGTTGACGGCGTCGCCGGTGCCGGCCTGCCCGCCGGCGCCCACCAGCGTATGCGCCTCGTCGCAAAACAGGATCACCGGCACCGCCGAATGCGCGATGGCGTCGATCAGCGCTTTCAGGCGCGATTCGAATTCGCCCCTCATGCTCGCCCCGGCCTGCATGCGCCCCAGATCCAAAGACAGCAGCCGGGCGCCCTGCAGCAGCGGCGGCACCTGCCCCTGGGCTATCTTGCAGGCCAGCGCTTCCGCCACCGCCGTTTTGCCGACCCCGGCTTCGCCCACCAAAATCGGGTTGTTCTGCCGGCGACGCAGCAAGATGTCGATCACCTGGCGCAGCTCCGCTTCGCGGCCAATCACCGGATCGATTTCACCGTCGCGCGCCTGGCGGGTCAGATCGGCGCACCATTTATCGAGAATATCGACCATCTCGGACGCCTCCGGCGCATCGCCGTGGGCGCTGTAGACCTCTTCTTCCTCTTCCTCATGCTCGACGGACTCCGCCAGAATCGCCGGATAATCGTCGAACAGCTGCGGGATCGGCAGTTTTTTGAACTCGTCGCTCAGCCGGTACAGGCTGCGCTGCAACGTGGGATCCTGCAGAATGCCGACCAGGATATGAATGGTGCGCACCCCGCCGGACGGCGTTTCGGCGAGCTGGCTCATCAGCAGCCCTCTTTCCACCACCGTTTCCAGTTGCGTCGACAGATCCACCACCGCATTCGTGCGGTTAGGCAAGGTATGAAGAATGCGATCCAACGCATCGCTGATGCGCTGACTGTTGATGGCGTAGTGCGCCAGGATCAGCGGCAAGTCGCCGCGTTCCTTGTCCACCAGGACTTTCAGCCAGTGTTCCAGCTCCACGTATTCGTGCCTGAAGGTTCGGCACAGCTTGGTCGCTTCGACGAACGACTGATAGGCAAAGTGGCCCAATCGCGAAAAAAGACGTTCTCGTTGATACACCTTAAATTTCCTTATATTAAGTTGTTGATTGATAAACCAGCTGCCTAAACGTCCCTGTCTTAGGTTTCAGCCAGCTGTCTTTACTCAGCGACTTGCCGCCCAGCTGCGCCGCCATGCCCGGCTCCGTGGCGATCAGCAGGCTGACATCCAGCATCAGCTGATGGCTCGTAAAGTCATGACAGATACTCACCAGCGCCTGCAGCCGCCGGCTGCCGCGCTGATACTGCTGATACTGCGGGGCCCCCAGCGGGCCGATCTGAATATGCGCGCCGTACTGGGCATCGAAAAAGCGGCTGCCGATGCGCGTGCTGCCCAACTTGCCCAGCTTTTGGCTGCCGCTTTGCTTGCCGTCGTCGATCCACTTGGCGTAGCGCGGCGTAATCGTGATGGGAACGGCGAAATAGGCCGCCAACATCTTGTTGAGCTGCCGCAGCGAGCGGCGACCGGGCAAATAAGTGCCGGGGTACGCCTCGCGCAGGCGCTGGATATGCGGGTTCACCGTCAGCGCCGTATCGACGCCCACCGTCTGGCGCAAATGGCGCAAGAACGGGTTTTTGTCATCGTCATGCTCATGGCCGATCATCGCCTTCAGCTGCGCCCAGGCCCGGTAGTGCAATACGGCGAAGCGCTGGCTGACGATGCCGACGAACTGCTGAAACGCCTGGTTGCGTCTGGCGATGACTTCGGTGCGCGCGTGCTCGGTCACATGGATCGGCAGCGGGCCGTAGGGGGCGAACATGCCGAAATGCCGCGCCTGGATCAGCACTTGCTTAGGGCGCTGCACGATAGAGGCGATTTCACGCGAAGCGAACGCCATATCCGCCGGCTGGGTAATGCAGAGCCTTTCGCGGCTGCGATCGTTGGAGACGCCGAGCCGCGGCGCATCCGGCTGCGCGCGTTCGATACGCCGCAGCAGCTCGAAAAAATCCTGTCGATTGGACAGCCCGCGGATTTCGGCCTGGCCCGCGCTTTCGCTTTGCGCCCCCGGCGTCGGCGCCTGTTCCAACGAGAGCGCCGTTTCACGCATCAACGACATATCAGCCATAGTAGAGCGCCCCCCAGTCGGCGTGGGTTTCCCCATCCAGCAACAGCTTCATGCTTAACGTTTGGTTCAGGTCGCCGTATTGGCTCAACGCGTGGTGCAATATTTTGCCGAACAGATAGGCGCCGTGGTCGGCATGATGGTTGGCGCTTAAGTTGACGGCGATCTCGGCTCCGCGGATCCAGGCCAGCGGCCCCGGCCCCTGATTGCGTTCGAAGTGGTGCTCCACCCAGGCATTTTTGATGCTGGCGATGCGCTTGCGCTGGCTGGAGTCATCCTGATGGCAGAACAACGACAGCCAGTCGCGCAACAGCGCTGAACAATCCTGAACGTCGGGGCGCGCATGGCGCAGAGGATTGGAGGCCAGCATCTGAATCGCCTGCCACGCCTGGCTTATGTTCGGTACCGCGACCGGGTTGCTCGGGTAGCGGACGATCTCCACCTGGTGGATCGGCATCGCCGTTTCCAGCTGGAAATGCGGCTGCTGAAGGTGCGCCGGCACCAGATGCCGTTCGCAGACCAGCGCCTCGACGCTGAGCGACGTGATGTCGTCGATGTCGATGCCGCTTTTTCCCGGCGAGATGGCGATGAAGGTATCTTCGTTGGGCAGGTGCGGATTGTTGTACTTGGAGGGCGACGGCTCCCGGCGACGGTGCAGCGTATAACCGGCCGGTTCCCGCTCGCAGTCGTACTGCACGTCGGCCTGCAGCGAAGAGAAAATCACCGGGTTGCCGTCGGGCAGCATGCCTTTCACCTGTTTTACGCTGTGTATCTCATACAGCGAGGTGTTCAAACGATCGACCACCAGCTGGTGCTCCGTGCGCTCATCCGTCAGCAGCACCGGCGAGCAATGGCGGCGATACAGGTTGATGACCGGGGTCGCGAAAAGATGAAAATCCCTGGCGTTGACGCGACCGATCAGAGTGAGTGGGCGTTGCTCCAGCGCGAACAAGATCTCGAACTCGTGAACGCGTTCACATTGGCGCAGAAAATCCTGCACGCCATGCAACTCCAGGCTGAAGAAGCGGCTTGGCGCGGCGAAGTATTCGCGCATCAGCCGGTTGCCGGGCAATTCCCCCACCACGGTGGGCAACAAGGCTTCTTCATCGCTGACGCCGCCCAGGCGCAAGCTGCCCGGCGGCAGGACTTTGACGATTGGCCGGTCGTCGCTTTTTGCCCATAGCACGATGCGCAAGGTGCGATTAAGCAACGCGACCAGCAGTTGATTGGCCCGCACCGTATCTTCCGCCAGCGTCAGGTGCAGCGGCTCGAGATCCAGCTCCGAGACGGGAAGCACGCCGTGCGTCGTCAGGCATATCCTGACGTAGGCCGAGCAATCCTGCATGTGTCTGGCGGCGCCGTCAGGCAAATGGTGCGGCGGCAAAATCTCGCATTCCGCCAGTGAAATCTCAACGGGCTGCACTTTAATATGCCGCGCCGTGGTGAACGTGGCGGGTTTGTTGTTCAGCGAGATATCGTTGAGGGTCATGCGGCTCCCGCGCGGCAGGTCAACCTGGCTGTGCCACTGGGGAAAAGAGAGATCGGGCTTAATCGCGACGGTGGCGATTGCGGGAACCGGCGTATACCACAGCGGCGCCAGGCGTGAGAGCATTTGCAGGGCAAATTCCGGCTGCTCATTGTTCAGCTTTTCCTGGATGCGGGTGCAAAGGAACGCGGAGCCCTCCAACAGACGCTCAACGAAAGGATCCAGCACGCCGTCGATATGCATGCCTAAATGCTGGGCGACCTGGGGATGAGAAGAGGCGAACTGACGACCGGCCTCGCGAAAATAACGCAGCTCATCATTATATAATTGGAGAAAGCGCTCACTGAACATAGTCACCCCTATTAATCAAATACGTGTACGGCGCCACAGGAATAATCAAGAGCGATGCGCAAATTAACCAGCATTTCGTCACCCGGTAATGAGCAGGTGCCATAAATATCGAATAAAATCGCCAGCACATACGATTGGCGTTCATTCACTACAGGCACCACACGAATCGTTTTCGGATCCAGACGCGGCTCAAACGAAGTAATGATTCTTTGTATATGTCTCGCCAGCGTTAACGGATCGGTATTAATCGGTATGCGTTGGCTCAGCGACGGCAGGCCATAATTCAATACCGAACTTTCGCTGTGCGCATAATCATGAAGTTTCAAATCAGCGCTGCGCGATGCGTCATTCAGTAAAAATTCGATATCACGCACCAAAACACGCCTCCAATTATCGGCGCTGGCGCTTTGATGTCTCACGCTGAGCTTATCGAATAGCATGGGCAATGACGCTTTCATTTAACACCTCGCGATAAGGCTTATGTCTGCCCGCAATCGCTGCGGGCAGACAGCCTGCAATTAGTGTTGTGACATCAATGATCAGATACGGGCATTAAGCTTGAGGTCATACCCCGTCTTAATTACCGCACCCATGGAGCCATCATTGTTTTGCTCTTTGTACTCAACTTCGATACGTGCGAAATTCAGCTTGATAACGTCGGTTGGCAGCACGGTATCGATTTCAGTACCGATGGTGGAATTCAGCGGCATATTACCCACGGTCTTGAATGAGGAAACCAGGCAGTTGCTGAAGGTCACGGCAATGAAGTCTTGCTGACCCTGGCCTGATTTACGGCAAACAAGTTTTGCCTGAGGAATATGCTCGCCGGTGGCGCACATCAGGAACAGTTTCGGCGAAGCCTTGTTGCTCACCATGCGAAACTCAAAGTCTTTCATCTCGACTTTGCCTGAACCGCCGCCGCTCCCGAACCCCCAACGGCCGGCGTTTTCTTCCGCCCATTGCCAGGCTTGCAGCTGAATCCAGCCAGGGTAGGTTTGGTCGGGTGATTCACCATCAACACCCTCAATTTTCAAAAAATAGTCTACTAAAGCTTTCGTGCTCATTTTTTGTCTCCTTGACTGATAGGTCTACTTCGTTAATTGAAAAGTCTATTCAGATAAGTCGTTATATTGCCTACGCGATCATTGAAATAGCGACAATGAGAACCCATTAGCCATTAATAAATAGCAATAGCGTAAAAAACAGCGCCACTAAATTTCAATGAAATATCAATTCCCACCAACGCCATTTAATAATTAACGTCGGCAATATCCAAACCAATGACCAGCCGTAACTTATCTGCTCCCATCTTTTTTGGCTGACGGAAGTTTTGATACAAGTCGCAAGGACACGGTCATGCCTTCCAACTGGTAATGCGGGCGCAAATAGAAATGCGCGCGGTAATAACCCGGATCGTCTTCCACATCTTCAACGCGCACCTCGGCGGCGGCTAATGGACGACGCGCCTTGGTCGCCTCGGTCGATACGGAAGGATCGCCATCGACATAGTTCATCAGCCAGTCATTCAGCCACAGCTGCATATCGTCCCTGGACCGAAAAGAACCAATTTTGTCGCGCACGATGCATTTCAAATAGTGCGCGAATCGGCACGTGGCGAAAATATAAGGCAAGCGCGAAGACAGCTTGGCGTTGGCCGTCGCGTCGGGATCCTCGTATTTCGCCGGCGCGTGCATGGTGCAAGAACCGATAAAAGCGGCGAAATCGGAATGCTTGCGATAGACCAGGGGCAAGAACCCGGCGTCGGAAAGCTCTTGCTCGCGCCGATCGGAAATGGCCACTTCCGTCGGGCACGTCAGTTCATATCCGCCCTCATCGGAAGGAAACGCGTAGGCGGGCAGTTCTTCCACCGAGCCGCCGGATTCGATGCCGCGAATCTTCGAACACCAGCCGTACTCATGGAACGCGCGGTTGATGTTGACGCCCATCGCATACGCCGAGTTGGCCCAGGAAAAATCATCATCCACATCCGGCCTGACGGACTCCTCGAAAGCGAACTCTTCGATCGGGTTGGTTTTCGCCCCATAAGGCAAACGCGACAGGAAACGCGGCATCGTCAACACCAGGTAACGCGAGTCGTTGCTTTCGCGCAGGCGGCGCCAGGACGCATATTCAGGCGTGGTGAAAATCTTGCCGATATCCCGCGGGTTGCCCAGTTCGTTCCACTTGCTCATCTGCAGCAGCGACGGCGACGCGGCGGAAATGAACGGACAGTGCGACGCCGCGGAAATTTTCGCCAACTCGGTCAGCAGCGTGACGCTCATCGGGCTGTGATCGAATTCAAAATCACCGATGATGCAACCGAACGGCTCGCCGCCGAACTGACCATATTCCTGTTCGTAAATCTGTTTGAACACCGGGCTTTGATCCCAGGCGGAGCCCCGATAGCGCCGCAAATTGCGCGTCAGCTCATCCTGACTGATGTTCAACACCCGGATCTTGAGCGTTTCGCTGACGTTGGTGTTATCGACCAGATAACTCAGACCTTGCCAGGCGGACTCCAGCTTCTGGAACTCCTTGTGGTGCAAGATATTGTTCATCTGTTGCGAAAGCTGTTCGTCGATCTGGGCAATCAACGATTCAATGGTCAATACGACATCCTGACTGACCTTGACCTTGCCTTTGTTGGCATATTCGGACAGCGTGCCGATAGCCCGACGAACCGCTTCCGAAGCCTCGTTCGTTCTGGGCCGGAATGAACGCTTGAGCAAACCGTCAAGCTCATTTTCCGTGTCCTGCGTTTCAACTTCAGCGACTGCCGTAGCCTGCTGCTTAGCCGAATAGCGTCGTTGCCTCGCTCTCATTCCTCATCTCCTTTATTGCCGGGATCCTGCACATCCTGTTCCGCATCCGCGACCGTTTTACGCGCATCCGTCACCAAACGATGCAGAAAATCGGGTTTCTCCAGCAGATTCTTCACCACCTCTTCCGCGCTGGATTTACCATCCATATAGGTGATCAGCTCCGTGAGATGCTCCCGGGCTT
Organism: Serratia sp. SA088; assembly: GCF_049065515.1. Taxonomy (NCBI): domain Bacteria; kingdom Pseudomonadati; phylum Pseudomonadota; class Gammaproteobacteria; order Enterobacterales; family Yersiniaceae; genus Serratia; species Serratia sp. SA088. The sequence goes on along the minus strand of NZ_JBAKGW010000001.1, from coordinate 108,384 downwards.
CAAGCAGGCGTTGCATCTGCGGAACCCGTTTGGCGATGGCGCCAGGCGTGAAGTCATCCATCGATTCAAACTCCAATTCCACGTCCAGCAACGCATCGTCTTCGCTCAGGGTGTTCTCTACGTAAAATTGCAGACGAGGCTTGATGGCGCGCATGCGATCGTTGAAGTTGTCCTGATCGAAGGTCAGGAATTTCCGCTCTTCGATCGGCAGCAAAGGCTTTTTCCGATGCCCAGAGAGATCGGACATGACCCCCGTAACAAAGGGCAACTCCACTTTCTTTTGTGAACCGTAAAGCTCTACGTCATATTCAATTTGCACGCGCGGCGCGTTATTTTTACCGATAAATTTCTGAGAGCTTGAGTCCTTAGCCATTGGAAAACTCCTTTGTGATAAAAATTACTTCCCGGACAATTGATTTAACGAGGCCAGAGATTCCGGCAAAAGCTCCTCAACAATCGTCGCGAAGTCCATACCGATCATTTTTTGTGAACGTCGAATAAGAATGGGGGCCGGATGGCTGGGCTCATAGTTTTGGAAATAGTCCAAAACCTGATCCAACAGCAAGATGACATCCTGCCGGGAACGGATATATTTGCCGGGCATGACGACAGGCGCGTCAGCATCCGGCGAGTCAATCTCCGCGTCATCCCGTTCAGCCGGCAATTCCTGCTGTTCCAGTGAAGCCAGCTGGCGGCTGAACTGTTTCAAATAGTCGCGTACCTGCCGGCAGTCCAAACGATAATCTTCAGCCTGCAGATTGGCGTAATTCTCGACGCGCTCCAGCGCATCGATTTCCAGCGCCAATTGCTCTTTCAGCGAAGGCAGATTTCTGCCGGCAAAATAACTGTCGGCTTGCCCCAGCACCTTTACCACCTCCGAAAAATGCAGGCTTTTGCCTTCCTGCTCGTCAAGCCGCATATTCAGCAGCTCGTCGGTGGTTAACGGCGTGTCGGGAAAAATCTTGCTGTTCTTGATTTCGTGCAGACAGGACGATGTGGCGAGCCACCCTAATGCGGCCGCATGAAAGCTGTCCGATGAGGGTTCCATGTCCGCCTGAGGGAAAATGGTGGCGCCCTCCTCGGCATATTTGGCGTCAATATCCTTAATGCCCTGGTAGAAGGCCGAAAAACCGTCGATATGAAGATTGGCGCGCATAAACCACAGCACGACATGTAAATCGAAGCACTGTTCCAGCAACGCGGCAGACTGCTCGCGAATGGCGTGCCAATTGATATCACGCGCATTGTCTACGGCATTAAGCGGATCGGTTTGGCTGTCATATTCCGAAAGCGTGAATTCAATTTCACTGTATCGTGGATCAAATTCGACGCCATTCACTTCCGTTGAGATGACTTCATTCATGGCCTGATATCCTTTTCAATCAGCACTAGAAACATAAAGCCTAATAAAGCGGGCTTTTACGTTCGCCAGTCTTTCCCAGAGTCCTTTTAGCGTAAGTTAGTCGTCACCAAGCTCGCAAATTGTTTAGATGTATTAATATTAACAAAAATAATAGGCTGAACCTATTAATAGAATCACAGTGATCGGTTTAAACTATTTTACATTTGCATATTTATTTTTTCCTTTTAAAATCAATAAATTAAAAACAATAATTATGCAAGCTAAGAATAGGAAAAAAATCAAAAACTGCCCTAAAAACAACGTTTCATCCTTGGTAGGATAATTCCAGTAATACCACTGGATACAAATAATTTAATTAGCAAATGATAACTACAGTAAATAGTGAAATTTTTTCATAAAACCATGACAGCCAGTCGTTTCTTGCAAGCGGGTAGCACGCAATGATCAATAGAAGACGATGGCAGTGTGACTTTCATTTCCAGCACTCAGTACTTACACATGCGAAACCTGGTGTGAAAATAAACAATTTGGCGAGAGTTTTGATTATTAATTTTAAAGCTAAAGCACAGATTAACATTCCGCCGTGGTGCACCGAATACCTATTGGTACACAAACAGCCTGGTGGATAAAGCATCATTCTTTTATAGTTAACTCAGGGTAATGATCAGGATAATTTAAGATTCAATTCCCCTTCGTGTGTGTTCTCATACGGCTTACCGCGGCAAAAGCACCACTGCGGTAAAGAGTCTCGCAGACTAAAGTGGCATTAGAGATATCATTTACTATAACGGCAAAATAACCACGTAAGCGCAGCAACGACAGGAACCGTGTTAAGACCAGCGATCTGTTCCATTTACAAGAAATGTTTCCCTAACTGATAAGACCACTAATTTGATACTAGCAAAGGCAAACCCAATATCAAGAAAAAATATTATTTTTTTAATAAAAAAATAACAAATCAATATACATAAAACAAACAATTCAATAACTTAAAACAGCACTGAATCGATTACTTTTACGCCAGGAAAAATAGCTCATGGGAATTTACCCCCCCCTCACAACCCCCTCAGTCAATCTCCCTCATTCTCTTCGGCATTGAATTGCCATCAAAAAATAAGAAAATCTATAAAAATAAAACCCGCCACTGGCCGTACGCCCCACAGGATCAACTTTCGCAAGGCAAAATAAGCAAGATAATTCCCAATAAAAAGGCCGAAAAAAAGCGTTAATGATTTAGCGGTTCAAAATAAAAATAAAGGTAACTCTATTGGGTTATTAAAGCGAAAACGCGCACCTTTTCATTGCTGCAAAAAAACCTTATGAATCTTTACGTTGCCTGTCCTTTGACAATCCTTGATGAAAACGCAAATCGGGTAGCCAACACATACAGAAAAGAGATGGGCTACGCGGCGGGCCACCTCTGCCGATGACTTTTCTCATCCCCGGTTCGGCCGGTGCGCACAGGTCATTCCACCTAAAAATCAGGCCGCACCGCCGGCCTCGCCCGGCGATTTAACGCCAAGCCCGCCGTTTTCCTGATCCAGAACAGCTTTCGCATTCATCCGGCTGATATATTGATTGAAAATCATTCCTATTCAGGAGAAAAAGCCATGGTTAAGTCACTCAATGCGGCATTCACTCGCTTTTTTGACCACCCGGACGCCGGCAAATTGGCGCTCAGGCTAACCTTCGGCGGGCTAATGCTGTTTCACGGCGTGGCGAAGATTCAGCACGGCGTCGGCTGGATCGCCGGGGCGTTGCAGGAACAGGGGCTACCCGCCTTCATCGCCTATGGCGTGTATGTGGGGGAGATCCTGGCGCCGATCCTGATCATTTTGGGGCTGTTCACCCGCCCCGCCGCGCTGGTTTACGCCTTTACGCTGGTGGTGGCGTTTTTGATGGTGGGCACCGGCAAGGTCTTCACCGTCACCGACGTCGGCGCCTGGGGCATTGAAAACGAGCTGGTGTTCTTTATGGGCGGACTCGCCATCCTGCTGCTGGGCAGCGGGAAGTATGCCATCGCGCGGAATGAAGCCTATCGGTAAGCGGTAGCATTAATAAGGAGGTTCTTGGTTTGAACCTCCGCTGTGCGGAAGCGGCGTTTAACGATCGGCCAACCGGTATACCGGAACCTGGCGCGTCGTGCCGGTCAGGGTGTCGAAAATCTCCGTTTCCGCCGTCACGATCGTCATGCCGGTTTTTCTTAGCCTGCGCACTTCTGCGGCGATGCGCTGTATGCCGAACCAGAACAGTCCGTCCAGCGCCGTGACGCGTAGCCCCTGCTCCAGCGCCAGCTTAAGCCGCTCACGCGGCGCCTTGAGCGCTTTGGCGATTTCCCGGTAAGGCAGCGCGTCTACGCCCGACGCCGAAGTTCGGTGAATACGGGTCGACAGGCCATATTGGAAGGCCTCAGGCACGTCGCTTAAATCGCTTTTCAGGCTGTAAACGCAGCCAAAGCGCTTGCCGTTGAACACCACATTTTTTTGACTGATCGACAGCTCATCGCGCAGGCCGGCAATCAGCTGCGGCGCCCGCACCAGCAATAAGCGAAACGGCAATTCGAAACTGGTCACATAGTCCACGTTGAGCAGCGCAATGCGCAGACGCTGTTCCGCCCCGGCCTGCGTCTGGCGACACTCGTTCAACACCTCGCTCCACTGGCGCGCAAGCCGCGGGGTTTCATCCAGCGGCGCGAAGTGGTATTTCTCGATGTGGTAGTCGATCCTTTCATTCATGTCCGTTGGCCCCTGCGTCAGTCGTCATTGCCATCAGCAAATTACCTTACCCGCGGGCAACAGTACACTATCACCGCATTCACTTTCCTGAGGAAAGCCGGGGCGAATCATCAAGCATGAGGGAATAAAGCCAAATATCTTGCTGAGTGAAAACGATGAGCATCATGACGGCGCGCCACTCATCGATGGGACCACCTGCCCCGATTCCAGCTTGATGATGCGATCCGCCAGGTAGAAATAGCGATCGTCGTGAGTAATCGCGATGACCGTTTTGCTCTCGGCCTTCAGCATCGGCAAGAGTTCAAGGTAAAACACCGCCTTAAACTCAGGATCCTGATCGGCGGCCCACTCATCAAACAGATAAACCGGGCGCTCTTCCAACCACGCCTGCAGTAAAGCCAGCCGTTTTCTTTGCCCCTGAGAGAGCGCGATTGTTGAAAAACGGCCGTGGGCAAAACTGACTTTATGACTTAACTTCAGCAGGCGCAGCAAATGTTCGACCTGCTTTTGCGTGCGCTCAGTGACGAACGCCACATCATCAAAAAGAAAGAAGTCGTTAAACACCACCGAAAAATGCCGACGGTACATCTCCAAAAGATCGTCGTTGATCGGCTCGCCGTTAAGCAAAATCGCGCCGTTATCAGGAGGATAAATGCCCACCAGCAGATTTGCCAACGTCGTCTTGCCGCTGCCGTTGCCACCGACGATAAAAATGAGTTCACCGGGCGCAATGTGCATATTCAGCGGGCCAAGGGTGAAATGCTCCCCTTCTTCGTTCTGATATTGGTAACGGACATTATCCAACGCCAACGAAGCAAAAGGGGGGGGCGTAAAATGGCGCTGTGGAACTTCGGGCCTGAGTTGCGCGCGCAGCGACTGAACCCGCTGCATGGCTACCCGCGCGCCAGCCAGGGTAGGCAGCGCGGATAACAGCCCTTCGACCGGCACAATCATATACAGAAACACCATGATATAGCCGGTAAGCGCCCGTTCGTCCAAAGCCAGCCCGTCACGCAAGCTGAATAACACCAGGCCGATGAAAGCGAAAAACAGCGCGCTTCCCCAACTGCTCGCCAAACCATACAACACGTAACCGCGGGTTCTCTCCCGGCGAACCGCGTCAATATTTTGCGCCAGTTCACCGCTGACAAATTGACGGCGGCGCACCGCGTTAAGCCGAAATTCCCTCGCACCATCAAACAATTTTTTGCATTGCTGAATCAACGTATCTTCCCGCTGACGCGATCGGCGCAACAAACGCATCGCAGGGCCGTGCGCGGCGCGGTAGCCCAGGCTGCCGCAGACAATCACCGCCAATGCCAGCGCCAGTATGCTCAATGACAGGCTGCCAAGGTAAATCAGGCAGCCAACGATAACGGCGCCGAAAATCAGCAGATTGGGCAGGTTGACGAAAAACACTACCAGCGTATCGAGATCCTGTGTCAGCACCGACAGCGTTCTTGCCATCCCCGCTTTCTCCAACAGCAGCCAGCGCGTTTCACTGACGTCTTGCACCAGTTCGCTGCGCAAGCGCGCCTTCACCTTTTGTCCCAGCGCCATAAACGTGGTTTGAGAAACCACGCGCGTCGCCAGCATCAACAGCGTCAGTAACGCAAAATCGCCTCCCGGACTCAGCCATGACGCCTCATTGGATTGCGTCAGACCATGATTGATCATCGCCAGCAAAGAGGCATTGCACAGCCCGCTGACGACACCGGCGACCACGGCGAGCAGTAGCCAACCGCGCACCATACGAAACAACATCATCAATACCGACATGCCGAATTCCTTGCTCATATTCACACTTTTTATGGTTTTGACTGGAATGTCTTATTGCGAATTAACGGCCATACCAGCAGGGGGACACCGATCAGCGACGCAACCAACCCGACCGGCAGCTGGCGCGGATAGAGGGCATTGCGCCCCAGCCAGTCGGCAACGGTCATGATGGCGGATGACAACAGCGCAGCGGTGTAAAGCTGCATCAGCGGCCCTTTCGCGCCCATCTTGCGCGCCAAATGCGGCCCCAGCAGGCCGATGAAAGACACCGGGCCGACCAGCAACGTCGCCAGCCCGGTCATGACTGCCGCCATAGCCAACACGCTGAAACGTGCGCGCGGCAATGGCACCCCGAGCGCGCCGGCGACGTTGCCCATCGGTAACAGCACCAGCCAGCGGCGAAACAGCGGCATCAACGCCAGGAGAACCAGCGTGATGACAAACACGCCTTGGGCCAACGACGCGCCGACGTAATAGGTACTGCCCGTCATCAGCGGCAACAACACCGCACTTGCGGCAAGATTGTTGAGCATAACGATGCTGACCGCTGCCTGGCATAGTGCATTCAGCGCCAAACCATTGAGCAATACCCGCTGCGGATTAAAGTCGCTTCGACGGCTGTTCCACAACGTCAGCAACAGGCTTATCAGCGCGCCCCCCAGGCTACTCGCCAACAGCCAGCCACTGCCGCCAGCGGGAAGCAAAAACACGAAGGCCGTAACCCCCATGGCCGCGCCACCGCCGATACCCAGCACTTCCGGGCTGGCGAGCGGGTTCCCGCTCACCCGCTGCATCAACACGCCGGCCCCCGCCAGCAGCGCACCGGCGCTCACCGCCGCCAGCAGTCGTGGCAATCGCAATGGCAGCAGGTTCGCCAGCTCCCCTCTTTCCGCCCAGTGCCAATGCTGCAATCCATGGCCGAAACATAAAGAGACCACGATCCCCGCAGCCAGAATGCCGGCCGACAACCAGATGAACCGTCGTTGATGCGAGGTCTGCGACACCGGCAACGGCGGTGCAAGATCGATGCTTTGCTGCCGTGCAAAACGCGCCAGCAGCATCAGCAACGGGCCGCCGGTCAGAGCGGTCAGCATGCCGACGGGCAGCAGTTGGCCGCTCTCCAGCGACACGCGAGAGACGCAAAGATCGGTCAGCCACAGCAGGCCCGCACCGATGAGCGCCGTATGCAGCACCATTTGCCGGGATGTTCGCGCACCGCCAAAGCGCGCCAAGTGGGGCGCTGCGAGCCCCAAAAACCCGATGACGCCGACGGCGTTAATGATGAAGGCGCTCATGGTCAGCGCCAGCAACACCGCGGCGGCGCGGATGCGCACCGGCGATGCACCGAGGCTGCTGACCACGGTTTCCGGCAGTTGCAGCAGTTCAAGCGGGCGCAGCAAGAACAACAGGCCCACTACGCAGACGGCGAGCCACGGCAACATCCGCAGCAGAATTTGCCCGTTTTCCACCGCCAGCGAACCGCCTCCCCACATCAGCACCTGAAGTAAAAAGCGATCGTTGATAATGGCGATCAGCAAAGTCAGTGCCCCGCACCACAAATTGATCATGATGCCCGCCTGCACCATCGCCAGCGGCGACATGCGCTGACGCCAGCTGAGCGCCAGCACGCACGCGAGCGCCGCTATCTCACCGGCAATCACCACGGCGGTGCGCGCGCCGACCAGCAGCGACGGCAGCCACAACGATGCCAGCCCCATCGCCAACGTCGCCCCGGCGGTCATGCCGAGCGTCATCGGCTCCGCCAACGGATTGCGCAGCGCACGCTGCATTAACCAACCGCACAGCCCCAGCGTAGCGCCCCCCACCATCGCCATACCCTGACGCGGCAACCACATGCTATGCAGGATAATGGCCGCCGGATCGAGATTATGCTCGGAGAACAACGCGACAATGCCGCCCTGCCGATGAATATCGGCCAGCGCCAACGGCAACGACGTCAGCCACAACGCGGCGATTACCCCCCAGGAAAGACGGCGGGAAAAAGATTCATGCATCACGCCACCTCATCATCATCCCGGTAAAAATATCGGCAAAGCGCCCGGCGGTTATCAGGGCGCCGGCATCGCTGATGTTTTCTTCTATCAGGTTCAGGTTGTGCGCTGAGGTCAGCGGCAGACGTTGCCACAGCGGGCTTTGGCGCCATTGAGACACCGACTCCCGCTGATCGTCAGGCGTCAACAGCATCAGCCACGCATTCAGGTCGGCAATGCGGGTCAGCTCCACCAGCACGCTGCCTTCCGCTCCCGCGCCGCCATGCCATCCATTGCGCAGCCCGCAGGCGGCCAATACGTCGCCGGGAAGACTGCCTGCGGTGTAGACCCGCAGGTGCAGCGCATCTACCGGGGCGGCGAGCAGCGCCGGACGTTCAACCTGCTGCGCCAGCAGCGAGGCGCGGCTCAGCTTGCCGTTCAGGCTGGCCAATATCTGCGCGGCCTGAGGCTGCCGCTGAAGCCGTTCGCCCAATTGCCGGGCGGCGCTGACGAGTTCCGTCAGCCCATGAGCCGGCAGCGCGATCGTCGGCGCGATGCGTTCAAGCGCCGGCTTCAGCAACGCATGCTGCGGCGTGATGACAATCGCGTCCGGCCGCAGCGCGTACAGCGTTTCCAGATTGGGCTGGAACAGCAGGCCAAGATCCAACGCCGACGCAGGCAGCGCAGGCGTCGGGATCAGCTTGCGATACCAATCCGGCGCCGAGACGCCCGCCGGAGTCACCCCCAGCGCCAACAGAATTTCCGTCAGCCCCCAATCCAACACGGCCAGCTTTTGCGGCGGCCGGCCGGCGTCGGCCCGCGCGTAAAGCGGGGCTAACAGGAGAGCGGTCAACAACCTGCGTCGCGACAGCATCGGTCACCACTTATAGCTGAGGGTCGCGATGTACTGGCGTTTCAGCGCGTACTCGCAGCCATTGTTGGAGCAGGAAGCCAGGTAGGTTTTGTTGCCGAGATTGGCGGCATTCAGCGCCAGCTGCCATTGGCGCCACTGATAGCCGACGCGCGCATCGTAGACCGTGGCCGCCGGCACCTTCAGGCCGTTGTCCGTGGTGGCGTAGCTTGTGCCGACATAGCGCACGCCGCCGCCCAGCGTCACACCGTCAAGCGCACCGTCGAAAGCATACTGGCTCCAGAGCTTGGCGGTATTGCGCGCAATGCCCACCGGACGCTTGCCCTGCGTATCGTCGTTGGCACTCAGCACTTTCGGATCGGTCAGATTGTACGACGCCAGCACCGACCACGCCGGCGTGATATTGATGCGGCCATCAAGCTCAACTCCGCGCGAGCGCACTTCGCCGGTCTGCACACTGAAGTTCGGGTGATCGGGATCGGCGGTCGCCACGTTGGTTTCTCGCAGGTCGTACAACGCCAGGGTAAACAAGGCATCCAGCCCGACTGGATCGTATTTCAACCCCACTTCCGTCTGCTTGCCTTCGGTCGGTTTAAAGGCGTGGCCGTAAAAGTCATTGCTGCTGCTCGGCACAAACGACGTGGAATAGCTGATGTAAGGCGCCAATCCGTTATCGAAGTGGTACAGCAGCCCGGCGCGCCCGGTCGTTGCATAGTCATTACGTTCGGTACGAGCGTCGTTCAGCAGATCGATACTTTTGGTTTTCGCCGCGTCGTAACGGCCGGCCAGGTTCAGGATCCAGCTCCCCAGTTCGAGTTGGTCCTGGATATAGAGCCCGGTTTGATCGAGCGTATTGTGCGTACTGCTGTCGAGCGGCGGTATGGCCACCGGCACGCTATAGTCCGGATTGAGAAAGTTAATCGGGCTGGCGTCGCCGTAGCCCGACTGGCTGCGCACCGAGGTATGCATCCGGTCGATCCCGGTCAGCAGCGTATGTTTCACCCGACCGGTATCAAAGTGGAATTCAGCCTGGTTATCCACCGCGAAGTTGGTCATGCTCTCCTTCAGGTTCATCGAATAGCGATCGATGAGCGGCGCATCCGCATGCACACCCCATGGATAGACCATCAGATAGTCGCCGGTGCTGCTGAGGTAACGCAGATTCTGGCGGAAAGTCACCGTATCGTTGAAATCGTGCCGGAACTGGTAACCGATGCTGCCCTGCTGGCGTTCGTACTTGTCGAAGCCCGGCTGGCCGCCGTAAAAACGGGTCGAGATGTGGCCGTACGGGTTGGGCGTCAAGGTGCCGGAAAGCGGCATCTGGTTGTAGAATCCGCTGTCCGGATCTTTGCGCAGCTGCGAAATAATCGTCAGGCTGGTGTGCGCATCCGGCTGCCACGTCAGCGACGGCGCGATGTCGTAATGCTGATAGCGGGTGTGATCGACCTGGGTTTTGGTATCAAAAAAGGTCCCCGCCACGCGCCCCAACAGCGTGCCGTTATCGTTCAGCGGCCCGGTGGCGTCGACGCCGGCGCCAAACTGGTTTTCGTTGCCCGCGCTGACATAAACCTCACCGGACGGGGTCGCCTGCGGCGTTTTGCTGACCAGGTTGACGATCCCGCCGGGATTCGCCTGGCCATACAGTACCGAGGAAGGGCCTTTGACCACTTCGATACGCGACAGCAGGAACGGATCCCACGCCGGACGGCTCCACCACGCTTCGCGCGGCAGCCGCAGGCCATCAAGGTATTCGTCGGCTTCAAAACCGCGCACGATGATGGTGTCGAAACGAGTATCCGGCCCGGCGCTCTCCGAGTTGACGCCGGAAACATAGCGCAGCGCTTGCGGGACGTTTTTCGCCGCTTGCGCGTCAATCTCCGCTTGCGTCACCACCGAGATGCTCTGTGAAGTGCGGCTAATCGGCTGGTTTGACTTCGTCGCGGAGGCGGCGCCGTGCGCCACCAGCGTGCTCTCGTCATCCTGATCCTGAGACGCCGCCGCGCTCACCACCAGGGTCTCTTCTTTTGCGGTATTCTGCCCGCCATCCGCGGTAAAGGCTTGCCCGCTATAGCCTGCGATTATCGTATATACCAGCACTTTCAACGGTTTTTCCCTGAAAAATTTGCCCATCTGTCTCATCGCCTTTCCGACTGTTAGTAGAATTTTATGGAAATGATAATTATTCAACTTTAAAAGAGAAGCCCGTTCATGGCAGAATGGCGCTACTGACAGTCAGGATGTCGCCAGACGGACAAACGTTGTCCGTTATCGCAGCAATAGGCACAAATGGTGAGAACCGGACAGAGGCAGGTAAAAATGACATCCCATCACGGTATTGAAGGCCTGCGTCAGCTGCGCTACAGCCCCGGTAGCCAAGAGCCCGTCCATCAGCATGAGCAGGGGCAGCTGATTTTGCCGCTGCGCGGCGTGGCGAAAATCGCCACCGCGCAGCATATCTGGCTGCTCTCGCCGGGCCGTGCCATTTGGCTCCCCAGCGGCACACCGCACGGTTTGGAAGCCATCAATGACGTCGTGACGCACAACATCTACTTTACACCGCCCTTTTCTCGCCGCTATGGCGCACGCCCTCAGGGGCTGAGCGCCACTCCCCTGTTGCATCCCCTGATTGCCGCCGGGCTTGAAAACGCCATTTCCGCCGAACGGCTTACGCTCATTCAAAATCTGCTGAGCGATGAGTTTCAACGCATGCAAACAGGCCAACTGTGTCACGTGACCCTGCCAAGCGACCGGCGCCTGCGCCAGGTATGCGATGCTTTGTGCCGTGAATTGGGCCATGGCGAAACGCTCGCCTGGTGGGGAAAAAAGGTCGGCGCCAGCGAACGCACCCTGGCCCGGCTGTTCCGCGAAGAGACCGCGCTGAGCTTTTCCGAATGGCGCCAGCAAATTCGCCTGCTGGAGGCAGTATGCAATCTGGCGCGCGGCGTGGCCGTGGGTCAACTGGCCCACGAACTGGGTTACGCCAGCCCTAGCGCGTTCATCGCCATGTTTCGCAAAAAACTGGGCGTGTCGCCGCAACGCTATATTCACAGCGCGCTGGAAGCGTGAAAGTCGGGCAAGCTTCAGATGACGAAATGCCAATATGGCGCACGAATACACGCTGAAAATCAACGGCAGGCAGTGGATTGTCGTTCAATGATTTGGCGCCAAGTCAGCGCTATCTGTGATGGGGATCGTTGAAAGATTTATTCGTAAGTGATTGAATAATGGCGGAGAGAGGGGGATTTGAACCCCCGGTAGAGTTGCCCCTACTCCAGTTTTCGAGACTGGTCCGTTCAGCCGCTCCGGCATCTCTCCTGACAACGCTTGCTATCATGCCCGCTTTTGCGGCATTTTTACAGCATTAGCATACCGCTGAACGTTCAAGTGATGAGTTTACGAGCAACCTGATGATTAAATGGCCGTGGAAAGCGACTCAACCCTCTCAATCCCAGGCAGACATCGAGGCCCAGTGGCAGGACGCGCTGGCGATCCCGCTGCTCTCGCCGCTGAATGAGCAGGAGCGGCAGCGGCTGGTGGCCGTCGCCGGGCAAATATTGCAGCAAAAGCGCATCGTGCCGCTGCAGGGGCTGCAGCTCACCTCGCAAATGCAGGCGCGCATCGCCCTGCTGTTCGCCTTGCCGGTGCTGGAGCTGGGCGCGGAATGCCTCGACGGCTTCAACGAAATTCTGCTCTACCCCACCCCGTTCGTGGTGGAAGACGAATGGCAGGACGAGATCGGTCTGGTGCACTCGGGGCCGGTGGTGCAGTCGGGCCAAAGCTGGGAACAGGGGCCGATCGTGCTCAACTGGCAAGACGTGCAGGACTCTTTTGACCTCTCCGGTTTCAATCTGGTGATCCACGAAGCGGTGCACAAACTGGATATGCGCAACGGCGGCGTCGCCACCGGCGTGCCGCCGATCCCGCTGCGCGAGGTGGCCGCCTGGGAACATGATCTGCACGCCGCGATGGAAAGCCTGCAGGACGAGATCGACATGGTCGGCGAAGAGGCCGCCAGCATGGATGCCTACGCCGCCACCGATGCGGCCGAGTGCTTCGCCGTGCTGTCGGAGTATTTCTTCAGCGCTCCCGAACTGCTGGCCGAACGCTTCCCGGCGCTGTATCAGCACTTTTGCCGCTTCTACCGCCAGGATCCGCTGGCGCGCCTGCTGCGAGACCAGGCGGAAAACGACGCGCAATGGGCTGATTGACGGGCACATTGCTCAGATACCGAGCAGTCGCACCGCCTGGGGCAATTTAGCGTTGACACACCCGGAGCCGCTGGATATGATGCGCCCCGTTCACACGATTCCTCTGTAGTTCAGTCGGTAGAACGGCGGACTGTTAATCCGTATGTCACTGGTTCGAGTCCAGTCAGAGGAGCCATATTTAGAGAAGCCCGCTTAAGGAAACTTAAGCGGGCTTTTTGCTGTTGGGCGTTTACAGCCCGCGTTGTTCCATCAGCAGCGCCAGATCGACCAAGCGGTTGGAGAAGCCCCATTCGTTGTCATACCAAGCGAGCACTTTCACCAGGTTGCCGCCGATCACCAGCGTGGACAGGCCGTCGATGATCGACGAACGCGCATCGCCGCGATAGTCGCTCGACACCAGCGGTTCATCGCTGTACCCCAGGATCCCTTTCAGCGGGCCGGACGCCGCCGCCGCGCGGAAAGCGGCGTTGATCTCCTCCACCGTCGCCGGGCGTTTCAGCGTCACCGTCAGATCGACGATGGAAACCACCGGCACCGGCACCCGCAGCGAATAACCGGTCAGGCGGCCGTCCAGTTCGGGGATCACCTTGCCGAGCGCCTTGGCCGCGCCGCTGGAGTAAGGCACGATCGATTCCGCCGCCGCCCGCGCGCCGCGCAGATCTTTTTCCGGCTGATCGTGCAGCGCCTGGCTGTTGGTATAGGCATGCGTGGTATTCATCAAGCCGTATTCGATGCCAAACGCCTGATGCAATACCTGCGCGGCGGGCGCCAGCCCGTTGGTGGTGCAGCTGCCGTTGCTGACCACCTTATGCAGCGCCGGATCGTAGAGCTGGTCGTTAACCCCCATGACGATGGTGATGTCGTCGTTCTTGGCCGGCGCCGAGATAATCACCCGCTTGGCGCCGCCGTGCGTGATGTGCACTTCCGCCTTGGCTTTATCGGTAAAGAAGCCCGTCGCTTCGATCACCACGTCCACGCCCACGCTGCTCCAGGGGATCTCGGCGGGATCGCGCTGTGAAAACACCTGAATCGGCCGGCCGTCCAGCAGCAGCTGGTTGTCGCCGGCTTCCACCCTGGCCGCCAGCGTGCCGGAAAGCGTGTCGTATTTCAGCAGGTGCGCCAGCGTCTTGCTGTCGGTCAGATCGTTGATCGCCACCACTTCAAAATCGCTGCGCCCCAGCGCCGCGCGCAGCACGTTGCGCCCGATCCTGCCGAAGCCGTTAATGCCTACTCTCACCATGATGCACTCCTCATTTGTGGACTTTGCCTAAAATCTAGCGCCGACCAGAAGCGGCGTAAATGACGTTTACCAATCAATTTACGCCAAATTGCGCGCATGAAAGCGTTCGCGGTATTCGCTCGGGGTCAGCTGCAGTTTGCGCTCAAACACCCGCCGCAGGTTAAGGCCGTTGCCGAAGCCGGTGGCTAAGGCAATCTGCTCGATACCTTCCGCGCTCTGTTCGAGGCGCTGCCTGGCGGTATGCAACCGCCCCTCTTCAACGAATTTGGCGGGAGAAATGCCCGTCTCGCGGGTGAACACCCGGGTAAAGTTGCGCGGGCTCATCGCCACGCGCTCGGCCAACCGATCGACGCAGAGATCGTCAGCGAGGTTTTCCAGGATCCAGGATTGCAGGTCACGGATCGGCCCCGGCGATTTGGCCTGGTTGAGCGGGTAGCGGCTGAACTGCGCCTGCCCGCCGGGGCGACGCAGAAACATCACCAGATCCTGCGCCACTTCGCGCGCCTGCACGAAGCCGTAATCATCCTCCACCAGCGCCAGCGTCAGATCGAAGCCGGAGCTGACGCCGCCGGAGGTCCAGATCGGCCCGTCCTGCACGTAGATTGGGCCGTTTTCGACCTGCACCCGCGGGAAGCGCGCCTGCAGCGTTTCCGCCAACCGCCAGTGGGTGGTCGCCCGCCGCCCGTCCAGCAACCCGGCTTCGGCCAGCAGCAGTGCGCCACCGCAAACGGAAGCGATACGGCGCGCCTGCGGCGCCGCGCGGCGCAGCCAATCGGCGACCAGGGTCCCCTCTTCTTCGGTCGCCCCCTTGCCGGCGACGATCACGGTATCGCGCGGCAGGGCCGGATCGAGATCCGCCAGGCGATGATCGGCCAACAGGCTCAGCCCGGACAGGCCGTGCACCACCCGGTGAGATTGCGTGGTGGCGACCGCGATCTGATACAGCGGCGTCTCGGCAGGGCTCAGGCGATTGGCCTGCATCAGGATATCGGCGATGCCCGCCGCTTCGAACAGCATGCCCCCTTCAGGGACAATAATCAGGAATGAGTGCATGGCGATAATATAAATAACAATCAAAACAGGCCAGGCAACCACTGTATAAGAAAAGCCCCGTCGGTTCACCCTGCGGGTATAAAAAAGCCCGCCGATAATCACCGACGGGCCAGGAAGGAACGGCCATCAAGTCTGCGGCAGGTTCACCCCGCCGGCGCGCGCCAATTGCGCCAGCAGCGCCGTTTGAAACGCCTCATCGTGCACCGCCGCGTGAGGTTCAAACCGCTGCTGGTGGTGCCAATAGCCGCCGGACGCCAGTGCCTGCGGTTCATCGCTGCTCACCAGCCACGCCTGCGTCACGTGTCCCAGCGCCAGATCGTCGGGCGCATCCGCGCCGCCCATTTTGGTCGGCACCCAGCCGGGATCGACCGCGCTGCTGATGACGCCGGGCCACAGGCGCGCCACGGCGGCGGCCAGCGCGGTGACGAACAGCTTGCTGTCCGAATAGGAGCCGGCTGCGCCGCCAAGCCAGTCCACGCCGTTCAGTTCCGCTACGCCGTCAAAGTGCATGCTGCTGCTCAGGTAGACGATGCGATCGGGGCGTTCGATCAGGGCCGTCAGCAGATAGGGCGCCATCACGTTCACCGGCATCACCTGCGGCCCGGTGAACATGCCGGCGTTGTGGATCACCGCATTCGGGCGGCCAAGACGATTCACCTGCTCGGCGACCTGCCGGATCTGCTGCACCTCGGACAGATCGCCAATCACCGCCTGCGCGCCCTGATCCAGCAGATCGCGCACCGCCTCCAGACGGCCGGGGGCGCGCGCATGCAGGATCACCTGATGCCCTTCCGCCAACAGCGTTTGCGCGGCGGCGCGGCCCAGCCCATCGACCGAACCGGTAATGAAAATGCGTGACATGCCACTCCTCCGTTTAGCGCCAGCCGAGCGCCGGCGCGACATGGGTTAAAATCGATTCGATAACGTGGGCGTTATAATCCACGCCCAGCTGGTTAGGCACGGTCAGCAGCAGCGTATCCGCTTCGGCGATGGCCTCGTCCTGCGCCAGCTGCTCGATCAGCGCGTCCGGCTCAGCGGCATAGCTGCGGCCGAAGATCGCCCGGGTCTGCGCGTCGATATACCCCAGCTGATCGCCCTCTTTGCCGCTGCCGCCGAAGTAATTGCGATCCCGCTGATCCACCAGCGCAAAGATGCTGCGGCTCACGGAAACCCGCGGCTCGCGCGCATGGCCGGCCTCTTGCCAGGCGGCGCGATAGGCGCGGATCTGCTTGGCCTGCTGGATATGGAAGGGTTCGCCGGTCTCGTCATTCTTGAGCGTCGAGCTTTGCAGGTTCATGCCCAGCTTCGCCGCCCAGACGGCGGTGGCGTTCGAACCGGCGCCCCACCAGATGCGGTCGCGCAGCCCGGCGGAAAACGGCTCCGGCCGCAGCAGCCCGGGCGGATTGGGGAACATCGGCTGCGGATTGGGTTCAGCGAACCCTTCACCGCGCAGCGCTTCCAGAAAGACTTCGGTATGGCGACGGGCCATGTCAGCGTCGGTTTCGCCCTCGGCCGGGGCGTAACCGAAATAGCGCCAGCCGTCGATCACCTGCTCCGGCGAGCCGCGGCTGATGCCGAGCTGCAGCCGCCCGCCGGCGATCAGATCCGCCGCGCCGGCGTCCTCCACCATGTACAGCGGATTTTCATAGCGCATGTCGATCACGCCAGTGCCGATCTCGATACGTTGGGTTTTGGCGCCGATGGCGGCCAGCAGCGGGAACGGCGATCCCAGCTGACGCGCGAAGTGGTGCACGCGAAAATAGGCGCCGTCCGCCCCCAGATCTTCGGCGGCAACCGCCAGATCGATGGACTGCAGCAGCGCATCCGCTGCGGAACGGGTGCCGGACTGGGCGGAAGGCGTCCAGTGGCCAAACGAGAGAAAACCAATCTTTTTCATCGGGCATCGTCCTCAAAGGCAAAATCATCGGCCTACAGTGACAAAAACCGCGCGCCTTGCGCCAGCAAAATCGCCCCCGATCGCACTAAACGAACCGATTGCCGCCGCGCCGCCCGGCGATTGTAATCAAAAAACAAATGTCGTATAACAGGCAGCTCCGAGGGGTGTCCTGTTACGGGCTGAGATGGCGCAAGCCGAACCCTTTGAACCTGATCTGGGTCATGCCAGCGAAGGGACGGTTAGGCAACAACGCGATCACCCGTTGCCTGTTCATACCTCAGCGTGCCCGGATCTCCACTGACTCAAGGAGGTCCCATGTCCATCACCACCCTGTTCGAAAGCGGTCTTTACGGCCGGTTGCGCCACCATGTCGGCAGCCACTGGCAGGACTACGTCGATCACCCGTTTCTGCAGCAGCTGGCCGCCGGCACCTTGCCTGAACGCGCTTTTCGCCGCTACCTGACCCAGGACTATCTGTTCCTGCTGCACTTCGCCCGCGCCTACGCGCTGCTGGTCAGTAAGCTGCGCACCCTGCCGGAGATGCGCGCCGCCACCGCCTCGCTCAACGGCATCGTCGCCGAGCTGCCGTTGCACGTGGCCTACTGCGCCGAATGGGGGTTGAGCGAAGCGCAGATCGCCGCCCAGCCGGAGGCGGCGGAAACCATGAACTATACCCGCTACGTGCTGGACATCGGCCATGCCGGCGACGCCCTCGATCTGTTGGCCGGTCTGCTGCCCTGCGTGGCCGGCTATGCCGAAATCGGCCTGCGGCTGCTGCACGATCCCGCCACCCAGATGGAGGGCAATCCTTACGCCTCCTGGATCCGCAACTACGGCGACGAGGGCTATCTGGCCGGCGTGCGCGCCGCCATCGAACTGCTGGAAACCGTCGGCCGCCAGCGCGGCGCACAGGATCGCTTCACCGAGCTGGCGCAGATTTTCACCACCGCCACCCAACTGGAGTCGGCATTTTGGCAGATGGGGCTGAACGCCTCATGACCTCCCCGCTTCTCACGCCCGGTATCCAGGTGCGGGATCTCAGCCTGCGTTTCGGTCAGCACATCGTCTTCGACCGGCTGAGCTTCGACATCGCCGGCGGCAGCTTCGTCGCCCTGCTCGGCGCCAGCGGCGCCGGCAAAACCAGCCTGCTGAAGATCATCGCCGGCCTGGCGCAGGCCAGCTCTGGTTCGGTGACCGGCAGCGACGGCCTGCCGATCGCCGGGCGCATCGCCTACATGGGGCAAAAAGATCTGCTTTACCCGTGGCTGACCATCGAGGAGAACGTCGCCCTCGGTTCGCGGCTGCGCGGCGAAACGCCGGATCGGGCGTGGGCGGCGCACCTGCTGGAGCGCGTGGGCCTGGCCGCGCATGGCCGCAGCCTGCCAGCCTCGCTGTCCGGCGGCATGCGCCAGCGCGCCGCCATCGCCCGCACGCTCTACGAACGCCAGCCGATCGTGCTGATGGACGAACCCTTTTCCGCGCTGGACGCCATTACCCGCGCCGAGATCCAGAGCCTGGCCGCCGAGCTGCTGGCGCAAAATACCGTGCTGTTGATCACCCACGATCCGATGGAAGCCTGCCGCCTGAGCCACCGGCTGCTGGTGCTGTCGCCCTGGCCGCTGGGCCTCGACGATACTCATCGCATCAGCGGGCTACCGCCGCGCGCGCCGGATGACGCCGACCTGCTGAAAAGCCAGGCCGAGCTGCTGCAGCAGCTGGTGAGGGCAGCACAATGAATAGTGCCCAAGAGCGTGGACTCACCCGCCTGCGGCGCGGGCTGACGGTATTCGTCGGCCTGCTGCTGCTGTGGTGGCTGGCGGCGCAAAGCGGCATCCCGGCCTTTCTGCTGCCCACGCCGGGCGCAGTGGCGCAGGCGCTGTGGGACGGGCGCGGCTATCTCGCCTGGCACACGCTGGTCACCGCTTCGGAAATCGTCAGCGGGCTGGTTCTGGGCGTGTTGCTCGGCGCGGCGCTGGCGCTGTGCATGATTTTCTCGCCGCGCCTGCAGCGCTGGCTGATGCCGCTGGTGCTCACCAGCCAGGCGATACCGGTGTTCGCCCTGGCCCCGCTGCTGGTGCTGTGGTTCGGCTTCGGCATGAGCGCCAAGGTGGCGATGGCGGTGCTGGTGATCTTCTTCCCGGTGGTGTCGGCCTTTTTCGACGGGCTGCGCCGGGTCAACAACGACTACCTCGATCTG
Organism: Serratia sp. SA088; assembly: GCF_049065515.1. Taxonomy (NCBI): domain Bacteria; kingdom Pseudomonadati; phylum Pseudomonadota; class Gammaproteobacteria; order Enterobacterales; family Yersiniaceae; genus Serratia; species Serratia sp. SA088. The sequence goes on along the minus strand of NZ_JBAKGW010000001.1, from coordinate 89,050 downwards.
GCGCGCACGATGCGCGCTTCGCGCTGGGCGCAGCTGCGGCACGTGCGGCTGATGGCGGCGCTGCCGGCCTTCGGCTCCGGCCTGCGCATGGCCGCCGCCGTCGCGCCCATCGGCGCCATCATCGGCGAATGGGTCGGCTCGGCCGAAGGGCTGGGCTATGTGATGCTGAACGCCAATGCGCGCATGCAGACCGACGTCTGCTTCGCCGCACTGTTTATTTTGGTGCTGATGACCGTGCTGCTGTGGGCCGCGGTGGATGCGCTGCTGCGGCGCCTGATCGCCTGGGCGCCGGAAAACGACTGATGATTGCAACCATAACCAGGGATAAAGGAACGACCATGATCAAACAAACCGTCTGCGGGCTGTTGCTCGGCGCCGCCATCACCGGCCAGGCCGGCGCGGCCGACAAGCTGACGCTGGTGCTCGACTGGTACATCAACCCCGATCACGCGCCGATTATGGTGGCCGAGCAGATCGGCGCCTTCAAGGCCGCAGGGCTGGACGTCAAGATCGTGCCGCCGTCCGATCCGGCGCTGCCGCCGCGGCTGGTGGCCGCCAAACAGGCCGACCTCGCCATCACCTATCAGCCGCAGCTGCATTTCTTCGCCGATCAGGGCCTGCCGCTGATGCGCGTCGGCACGCTGATCAACACGCCGCTGAATACGGTGATCGCGCTGGATAAAAACATCACCTCGCCGGCGGATCTCAAAGGCAAAACGGTGGGTTACTCGGTCAGCGGCATCGAACAGGCGACGCTGGCCACCATGGTCGAACACGAGCATCTCAAACCGCAGGATATCAAGCTCATCAACGTCAACTTCCAGCTGACCAGCGCCCTGCTGGCGGGCCAGGTCGATGCGGTGATCGGCGGCTACCGCAACATCGAAGCGCTGGAGCTCAAGCTGCAGGGTAAAGAACCGGTGGTGTTCAACGTCGAAGATTACGGCGTGCCGGCCTACGACGAGCTAATCATCGTCGCCAACCGAGATGCGGTGAACGAGCCGAAAATCCGCAAATTCCTCGCCGCGCTGAAGCAAGGCAGCGACTACCTGCACGCGCACCCGCAGGACACCTGGTTGGCGTTCGCCAAGGCGCACCCGGAGCTGAATACCGAGCTGAACAAGCAGGCCTGGCAAGCCAGCCTGCCGCTGTTCGCCCGCGATCCGGCCAAGTTGGATCGCGCGCGCTACCAGGCATACGAACAATTTCTGTTCGACAATAAGCTGATCAAGAAAATCACCCCGGTAGACCAGTACGCGGTGGAGCTGGACTAACGAGCAGCAACAGCCGCTGCAGGCATGCTGCGGCTGTTCGCTTCGGTTGCGATACCCTGTACGCCGGGCTTATCATCAAACCCTTTCGAACAGAAACAGTGGGACGAAAATGGCCACGTTCACCCGGGCAGAACTCGCCGAACTCAATGTGTTCTCTACCATTTGCCGAAAGAAAAGTTTCCGGCTGGCGGCGGCGGAACTCGGCGTCAGCACTTCGGCGCTCAGCCACACCATGCGTTCGCTTGAAGAGCGCCTCGGCGTAAAGCTGTTGAACAGAACCAACCGCTCGGTCGTTCCTACCCCGGCAGGCATGGCACTGGTAACCGAACTCGATCGGGGATTCGACTACATCAAATCCGCCCTATCGACGCTGGAACAGTATCGCGATGAACCCATTGGCCACCTTCGCTTGAATATTCCGCATGATGCGCTCGATTTGCTCATCGCCCCTGTCATGGAAAGCTACGCCCAAACACATCCTAAAATAGCGCTGGAAGTGGCCGTCAATAACCATCAGGTAGACATCATCAAAGAAGGTTTCGACGCCGGCATCAGGTATGGCGAGATCATCCCCAAGGACATGATTGCCGTTCCTTTGACCGGCAGTCTGAAATGGGTTGTCGCCGCAGCGCCGGCCTATCTGGCAAAGCATGGCGCGCCAGGTTCGCCGTCGGAGTTGAAAGATCACAGTTGCATCAATATGCGATTGGGAGACGGTGCGGTTTATCAATGGGAATTGGGCAACGATGAAACGTATTGCCGGTTGTCGGTGAACGGGCAATATACTTTCAGTGAAACCTCAATGATCATCAAAGCGGCGCTCGCCGGGCTGGGGTTGGCCTACTGTCTGGAAATGCAAATCGATGAACACTTGCGCACTGGTGAATTGCAATGCGTCATGCCCCATTGGTCGCATCTCAGCGCCCCCTTTATGATGTACTACCCCAGCCGTCGCCAGTTGCAACCTGGATTGCGGCCTTTGATTGCGCTGATAAAAGCGCAGCATCGCTCCCTTGGTTGATATCGGCTCAACGCTCCGTCAAAAAACATTCAACGCTTTGTATAGTATTCTGTCAGTGATATGCGGGAACGTCGGAATAATGGTGTTCGTCCGCATGCAATATTATCCTGCCTGGGATAAAACATAGCCACACCACCGCTTGAGCCATGAATGTTTTATTTCAGTGACCGGTTAATCACGCCCATCATTTACAGTGAGTGCCGTATGAACGCATTATATTTTGATCTGGAAGAAAGGAAAAAACACTTTCCTGACACCGCCGACTCTCTGATCGTCGATATGTACCTTGAAGATTCGCCACAGGGCAGCGTCCGCCTGTTCCGCGTCTATGCCGAGGTTCCCGCACACTACCACAAACAATGTGATGAAATCTTGATCATCGTGGAAGGTGCGCTGGAGTTTCAGGCCGGCAACGATGCAAAAAGAGTTTTAGCCGAAAACCAAATGGTGATATTTAAGCGAAACACCGTTCACAGCATCAAACCTTTTAACGGCAAGCCCGTTTATTTTTTATCTATCGATACACCTCGTCGGGAAGCCTCTGACGTGCACTTTATTAATCCTGCTCATGAACATTTAAAATTCATCAGCCATATTGGGTAATGAATATGCGTAATTCACAACACCTGTTCACCAATGACGGCAACGCGATACCTGCCATCGGATTCGGCGTCTGGCAGTCGCGAGGAGATGAATTGATCTGCGCCGTTCAATGCGCGCTTGATGCGGGCTACCGCCTCGTCGATACGGCCGCAATCTATGGCAACGAATCTGAAGTGGGCACCGCAATAAAAGCTGCAGACGTGCGCCGGGAGGATATCTTCGTCACCACCAAGTTATGGAACGATCGGCATGATGACGTTGAGAACGCTTTCAACGAAAGCTTGACCAAGCTCGGTTGCGACTATGTCGATCTGTATTTGATTCACTGGCCGGTATCCGGGCAAAACCTGTTCGTTTCTGCCTGGAATGCCATGATAAAACTCCGTGACAGCGGGCGAGTCAAAAATATCGGGGTAAGCAACTTTTCCATCGAGCAGATATGCCGCCTGGAAACTGAAACCGGTGTTCTGCCTGCCGTCAATCAACTGCAAATTCACCCGTTTAATCAGCAACGAGAATGCGTTGATTGGTTACACGCCCACGGGATTGTTACTCAAGCCTGGAGCCCGCTCGGCCACGGCAACCAGAATATATTGACCCACCCCGTCATCTTGAAAATTGCCGAACAGCAGCATAAAACGCCGGCCCAGATCGTATTACGCTGGCTGTATGAAAACCAAATCATTGCGCTGCCGAAGTCCAGCACGCCGCAAAGAATACGGGAAAATATTGATATCTTCGACTTTAACCTATCGACATCCGAACTTTCGGCAATAAACGAACTGGATCGCGGCCTCAATGTCGGCAACGATCCCGACGCGTTCAGGTAGTCGAGGCGGCCGGCGGCGCCACCGTCACCTCGCCCTGGCCGCTGCGCTGCAGGGCCGCCTTCACCAGCCCATTGGCCTTGCAGCGTTCGATAAACGCGTTCACGTAGGCGGCGCCCTGCGTGTTTTGCCGCGGCACCGCCATCGCCTGGCGAATGGCGGTGAAATGCCCCTCCAGCACTCGGTAGCCGGGATGGGCGGCCGCTGCGGCCAACAGCGGTTGACGCACGCCGGCCGCCGCCTCCAGCCCCCGTTCGAAAAACAGCGCGATCGCCTCGGCGGAGGTTGCCGCCCGCACCAGCTGCGCCTGCTGCAGCGTGCGCGATAAAAACAGGTCATACGCCGCCCCCTGGCCGACCGCAATGCGCACTTCCGGCCTGTCGAGCTGCGCCACCTCAAAGTAAGGCGCGTCGTTCGCCACCAGGTAAGTCCCCTCGATGATCACGTAGGGTTCGCTGAACGCAATCTGCGCCGCGCGCACCGGCTCGATGGCCATAAACGCCAGGTTCCAGGCGCCGCTCTCCAGATCGGCGAACACCTTGCCGGCCGCGTCATAGGTCACCAGCTCCAGCGCCACGCCCAGTTCGCGAGCCAGCGCGGCGGCCAGCTCCACCGAAGCGCCTTGCGGTTTGCCATCAGCCCCGGCCTGCGCCAGCACCGGATTGCCGTAGTTGATCGCCGCGCGCAACACGCCTTGCGGGGCCAGATCGTCGAGTACCGCTGCGGGGATTGTCTGCATACTTCCTCCTGAATGGCTGATGGATGCACCGTCGTGGCGCTCATTAAGCGTAGAGCGAAACCTCCGACCAGCAAGCTTTCGCCGCCGCGGCCGCCGTCGGCGTGATTAACGTCACACTATTGTCATAAAAATGTACAATAGCCGCCGCTCGTCGGCCGTAGCGGGAGATCGCGCGTTGTTCCGCCGCCGGCAATAGGCTATACCCTTCACTTTTCGCGCCGCGGCACGCTCGGCGGCGCAAACCAGGGCAGCAACGGTTTTATTTCAATCAGACAAGGTTTGGCGGATGGTTTTAGCAGTCGTTTCGTTTGTTCTCTTTTTGGCGTCGATTTTGATTTATCGCACCCGGGCCGCCGCCAACCGCTGGTGGTTCGCCATTCTGCTGACGCTGCTCGGCAGCTATCTGGTGCTGAACGTCATCCTGATCGCCAGCAACTACTTCACCGGCGACGGCATCACCGATGCGGTGATCTACACCGTCACCAGCAGCCTCAAAGGCGCGGGCATCAGCAAATACGTGCTGCCGTTTATCGGCCTGCTGGCGGCGCTGGGGGTGATTTTCGCGGTGCTGGCCCGCAGCCTGCTGCACCGCAAGGCCAAAGGCAGCAGCGTGGCCTACAGCGTCGTCGCCGTGCTGCTGGCGCTGTTTTCTGTCGGCACCACCCCGGCGTTTCAAGACATCTCGCTGCTGGTCAAGAGCCAGATCGTCGGCGATACCGCCGATTTCACCACCTACTACAAGGCGCCGAAAAAGACCGTGCAGGGCAAACGGCCAAACCTGGTGTACATCTATGCCGAGAGTCTGGAGCGCACCTACTTCGATACCGAGCTGTTTCCCGGCCTGGCCGACGAGCTGAACGCCCTGCGCACGGACAGCATCGATTTCAGCAATACCCAGCAATTGCCGGGCACCGGCTACACCATCGCCGGCATGGTCGCCTCGCAGTGCGGCATTCCGCTGTTCGCGCCCTTCGACGGCAACGCCTCCAGCGCGGTCTCCACCTTCTACCCGGAGAATGTCTGCCTGGGCGATGTGCTGAAGGCCGCCGGCTACAGCAACTATTTCTATCAGGGCGCCGAGCTGGCGTTCGCCGGTAAAGACACCTTCCTGAAATCCCACGGTTTCGACCATGTATACGGCTTCAAAGAGCTGCGCGATCGGGTCGCCGATCCGAGCTACAAAAATGACTGGGGCTGGTACGACGACAGCGTGCTGGACGTGGTGTACGGCAAGTTCGTCGAGCTGTCCAAACAGCGCCAGCCGTTCTCGCTGTTCACCCTGACCGTCGATACCCATCACCCGGACGGCTTTATCTCCGCCGGCTGCAGCAAGAAAAGCTACGCCTGGCAGAACAAGGAAAACCGCTCGCTGAGCGCGGTGGCCTGCAGCCAGCAACACATCGCCGCGCTGATCGACAAGATCAAACGCTCGCCCTATTTCAGCAATACCGTGATCGTGGTGTCCTCCGATCATCTGGCGATGAACAACACCGCCTACGACATCCTGACCAAACAGAAGCGCCGCAACCTGTTCTTCATCATCGACGGCACCCGGCCGCTGGCGGAACAGCGCAACGAGAAGCGCAGCACGCTGGACAACGGCGCCACGGTGCTGGACGTGATGGGCGGCGACAACTACATCGGCCTTGGCCGCAGCAGCCTGTCGGCGCCGTCGCTGTCCACGGTGTTCCTGAACATCGAAGAGAAGATCAACGGCTGGAAACCGGCGGTGATCAATCAGTGGGGCCTGCCGAACCGCATCAGCGACTACAGCGTGGATACGCGTCAACGCAGCTTCAGCTTCTCCGGCGTCACCTACAAGGTGCCGTTCATCCTGCGGGTGGGCGACAACCGCATCGAACCGATGTTCAACGTCTACCTCTCCACCCCGCTGCGCAAGCAGCTGGCCGGGCTGGGGGCGGGGGAGAAATTCGTCTGGGTCGATAAATGCTACGAGATCGGCCGGGTCTGGGCGCCGCAGTTGGCGCTGAGCACCGATATCTGCGTGGCCTCCGGCACCCTGGCCTCGCCGCCGCAGATCGCGCAGGCCAGCGGCGAACGCTTCAACGGCAAGGTGAACTTCACCGGCCCGGCGGCGGACAGCGTCGCCGATTACCAAAACGCCGTCGCCCGCCTGCAGGTGGACGACGCGGCGGTGAAATACCGGGCGGACGCCATCGAATTCATGCTGCCCGGCATGCCGGAGCAGGTGAAGGCCATCACCGGCGTCTCCGCCGTCGAGGAATGGGGCCGCTGGTCCGACGCCAATCTGGCGCCGGCGGTGAACATCGATTACGTCGATCCGCTACCTAAAACCTTCGATCTGGTGCTGCGCGCCCGCGCCTACGGCAACAACGTCGGCGAACCGATTTCGGTGCGCGTCGGCGACGAAGAGCGCTTCGTGTCGCTCGGTGAACAGGACAGCACCGTCACCCTGCGCTTCGACAACCCGCGCGGCGCGCAGAAGATCAGCATTACCCCGCCGGTGCCGACCGAGCCAAAAGAGAGCGCCAGCGGCGGCTTCACGCCGAAGAAGCTGGGCATCGGCCTGGTGTCGCTGAAGGTCGAAGCGGCCGCTCCCGCCTCCTGATCCCCCGCCTTCACGGGCGCGGTATTTTCTTTGCCGCGCCCGTCATTTCGACCAAGCTTTTACGCCCTTCTTCGGCTAACCTGTGACGGTAAAACGCCGCAACCCCGCCACAGAGCCGGGACATCCAAGGAGAAAGTATGAGCTATGCCCCACCTCGCAGCGGCCTCAGCGCCGATCAGGCACTCGATCAACTGGAAGCCCTGTATGACGCCGCGGTAGACGCGCTGCGGCAGGCGGTCAGTGACTTTATCAGCCACGGCACGCTGCCGGACCCGCAGGCGCGCGCCGCCGGGCTGTTCGTGTATCCCGAACTGCGCGTCAGTTGGGACGGGCAGCAATCCGGCCCGAGCAAAACCCGCGCCTTCGGCCGCTTTACCCATCCCGGCAGCTACAGCACCACCGTGACCCGGCCGCAGCTGTTCCGCCACTATCTGGCCGAACAGCTGGCGATGCTGGAACACGATTACGCCGCCCATATCGAAGTGGCGCCGTCGCAGCAGGAGATCCCGTTCCCTTATGTCATCGACGGTTCCAGCCTGGCGCTCGATCGCTCAATGAGCGCCGGCATCGCGCAGCATTTCCCCACCACCGAGCTGGCGCAGATCGGTGACGAGACCGCCGACGGCCTGTACCACGCCACCGACAATCATTTCCCGCTGTCGCATTTCGATGCGCTGCGCGCGGATTTCTCGCTGGCGCGTCTGCGGCACTACACCGGCACGCCGGTGGAGCATTTCCAGCCGTTCGTGCTGTTCACCAACTACACCCGCTATGTGGACGAGTTCGTGCGCTGGGCCTGCGCGCAGATCGCCGATCCGGCCAGCCCGTACATCGCGCTCTCCAGCGCCGGCGGTACCTACATCACGCCGGAAACCAGCGCGCCCGAACAGGCGGTGTCCGATCTGGCGTGGAAAAACCACCAGATGCCGGCCTATCACCTGATCTCGCGCACCGGCCAAGGGATCACGCTGATCAACATCGGCGTCGGCCCATCCAACGCCAAAACCATCTGCGATCACCTGGCGGTGCTGCGCCCGAGCGCCTGGCTGATGATCGGCCACTGCGGCGGCCTGCGCGAAAGCCAGAAGATCGGCGATTACGTGCTGGCCCACGCCTATCTGCGCGACGATCACGTGCTGGATGCGGTGCTGCCGCCGGATATCCCGATCCCGAGCATCGCCGAGGTGCAGCGCGCCCTGTACGACGCCACCAAGATGGTCAGCGGCATGCCCGGTGAAGAGGTCAAACAGCGTTTGCGCACCGGCACGGTGGTCACCACCGACGATCGCAACTGGGAGCTGCGCTACTCCGCTTCGGCGCGCCGCTTCAACCTCAGCCGCGCGGTGGCGGTCGACATGGAGAGCGCCACCATCGCCGCTCAGGGTTATCGCTTCCGGGTGCCGTACGGCACGCTGCTGTGCGTCTCCGACAAACCGCTGCACGGCGAGATCAAACTGCCGGGCCAGGCCAACCGCTTCTACGAAGGGGCGATCTCCGAGCACCTGCAGATCGGCATCTGCGCCATCGATTTGTTGCGCGCCGAGGGCGATCGCCTGCACTCGCGCAAGCTGCGCACCTTCAACGAACCGCCGTTCCGCTAACGGTGCCAGGCCCGCTGCGGCGGGCCGTTTTTTCCTCAACGCACCAGCGCCAGCGCGCGCTTCTCCTGGCTGCGGCCGCCGGCGAGCGACAGCAACAGGTCTTTCACCAGCAGCGCCGGGGCGGACAGCCCCTGTTGGCTGGACATGCACAGTGACAGCGGCACCGACATCGTCGGCGCATTGATGCGCGCCATCCAGGCCTTGGCCGGGCCGATCATCGCGCGCGCCACCGATTCCGGCAGCACGGTCGCCCCCAACCCGCTGGCGATCGCGGCGCTCAGCGCGCCCGAGGATTCGATCTCCCCCACCACGTTGGCAGCCAGCTTGCGCAGCGCCATCGCCTCCTCCAGCTGGTTGCGCACCGCATCGCCCTCGCGCGGCAGGAACAGGTTCAGCCGCGCCACGTCCAGCAGCTCGACGCTGTTGCCGGGATGCGGCACCGCGCGCGTCGCCACCAGATAAAGATCTTCCCGCATCAATGCGATGGCGTGCAGACCGGCGGGCATTTTGGCGCCGTAGACCATCGCCATGTCCAGCGTCTGGTTAGCCACCTGCCCGGCCAACGCCGCGCCGCCGTTTTCATGCAGGCTGAGCAGGATGCCCGGCTGCTGATCGCGCAGGGTCTGCAACAGCGGCAGCGCCAACTGCGCCGCAGTGCTGCCCGACGCCAGCCCGAGAGACACCTGGCCGCTCATCGCCTGCCCGGCGCTGTTGACCGCGCTCTGCGCCTGTTCGCACTGGCGCAGAATGGTCTGCGCGTGGGCATACAGAATGTTGCCGGCCTCGGTCGGCTGCACCCCGCGCTTGGTGCGGATCAGCAGCTGCTGCTTCAGCTCCCCTTCCAGCGTCGCCAACTGCTGGCTGAGCGCCGGCTGGGCGATGTGCAACACCTCCGCCGCCTGGGTCAGGCTGCCGATATCGACGATTTTCACGAAGTACTTCAGACGTCTGAAATTCATAGTGCCTCCAGCGAGCCGCTAAATTGAGAATGCCGAAATCCGGTCATGCAATCACAGCAAGATCCAGGCCAGAGTCGGTAAACGGCCGTGGAAGCGGGGTACAAGGCGGTAAATGGCCGTTCGCCGGGCGGCGCGCGCCACCGCGCAGGGCAACCGTTGCACCATCGGCAGGCAACGGCGCCGATCAACGGGCAATTCGACTGCGCTGCGCGCGGGATAAGCGACAAAAGCGAGAAAAAGCAGCAGGTTGGGCAATCTTGCAGCAAACGAACGCATCGGGCGTTTTCACGCTTTACAAGCCGCAACCGCCCCGCTATTATTCGCCCCGTTCCAACGATTCCTCTGTAGTTCAGTCGGTAGAACGGCGGACTGTTAATCCGTATGTCACTGGTTCGAGTCCAGTCAGAGGAGCCAAATTTAGAGAAGCCCGCTCAGGGAAACCCGAGCGGGCTTTTTGCCTTTCAGCCGCCGTCAAAAGCTGCGTTTCGCCACCAGATAGGCGCCCGCCACCAGCAATAAGGCGCCGACCAGCGCCGGCAGATTCTCACGCAGCGCCGCCGGACCGGCGCGATAGGCATCGGCCAACAGCCCCATGCACAGCTGGCTGGCGACCAGGATCGAGATGGTGGCCGCCGCCCCCAGCTTCTGGTAACCCAAAATGCCGGCGAACACGAACAGCGATCCCAACAGCCCCGGCAACAGCATCCACCACCTGGCGGCGCCGGTCACTTCCGCCACCGCGCCGAGACCGTTTTTGGCCAGCAGCAACCCCACCAGCAACAACAAACCGACGCTGGAGTTGATCACCAGCGTAATGAGGATGGTTGAAACGCTTTCGGTAATGCGCACCATCAGCAGATTCTGCACCACCAGTCCCATTCCCGCCGCGATCAGCAGTAACAGCATATTCATCGCCCTGTCTCCCGGGATCAGCGCGCGGGCGGCGTCGCCCGCTCGTCGAGCCTCAGCTGCAGGAACGTCAGATCCAGCCATTGGCCGAATTTGGCGCCCACTTGTTCCATGCGCCCCACGTCGCGAAACCCCAGCGCCAGATGCAGCTTAATCGAGGCCTGATTGCCGGATTCGATGCCTGCCACCATCACGTGCTTGCCGATTTCCCGCGCCCGTGCGATCAGCGCCAGCAGCAACGCCTTGCCAATTCCTGCGCCACGATGCGCCTGATGGACATACACCGAATGTTCCACGGTATGGCGATAACCATCCCAGGCGCGCCAGTCGCCGAACGACGCGTAGCCGATCGCCTCGTCCGCGCCGTTCACCGCCACCAGCACCGGGTAGCCCGCCGCCTGCCGCTCGCCGATCCACGCCGCGCGGTTGGCCGCATCCACGGTTTGTTCATTCCAGATGGCGGTGCTGTTCAACACCGCGTCGTTATAGATAGCGGCAATCGCCGCGCTATCGTTGAGCGTCGCATTTCGTATAATCATGGTTTACCCCGGCCAATTGTCCACTATAATACTACGATATGAATATTAAATTAGACAATCTAAATCAGCTGATCGGTGCGCGCATTCGCATTGAACGCGAGGCGCGCCACTGGTCGCTGTCCGATTTGGCCGAACGGGCGGGCGTATCGCGGGCGATGGTGCATAAGATCGAACGCGGCGAGAGCAGCCCGACGGCGATGCTGTTGGGCAGACTGGCGGGGGCGTTCGGCCTCAGCATGTCCAAGCTGATCGCCCGCGCGGAAACGCAGGAAGGCCGGCTGCTGCGCCGGGAAGATCAACCGGTCTGGGTCGATCCGGAGAGCGGCTACGTGCGGCGCCACGTGTCGCCGCGCACCGATCTGCCGCTCGATCTGGTGCGCATCGAACTGCCGGCCGGCGCAGCGATCCCGATGCCGGCTTCGGTGTATGCCTTCAAGCGTCAGCTGATCTGGGTTTTATCCGGCGAACTGGTCTTTCTTGAGGGCGACGCGCGCCATGAAATGGCCGAAGGAGACTGCCTGGAGCTAGGCCCACCGGCGGACTGCCGCTTTGAAAACCAAAGCGATGAGGCATGCGTGTATATGGTGGCGGTGCTGAGCGCCGCCTGACGGTTCACCGGCGCTACCCCTGCGTCGGCTGGTTATAGCCGGCGTGGAAAAACTTCTCCGCCAACCGGCTGTCGCCGCCGGAGAAGAACTCGCTCATCGGCTCGCGGCCGAGGCCATAGGCGCGGCTGAGTTGCCCGGCCTCGAACGCCGCCCGGTTCTCGTCGCCGCAGCGCTGCGCCAAATGGTGCGCATAACCGAGCACGAAACCGCGCTTGTAGTCGGAGCAAAAGCGCGACAGCTCCGCCTCCGGCTTCAGGTTCTCCACCTTTAACCCCGCCAACAACCCTTTGCCAAAATGATCTTCCACGGGTTCCTCCTCACCGCACAATCGCTATATAACAAAATATACAGCGAATGAGCAAACGAGAACATACTCCCTAAGTTTTACTCGCCGCATAAAAAAGGCCCGCGAAGCGGGCCTGCGAGAAAGCGGGCAATCACAGCGTGAAATTCAGCCCTTCGCTGACGGTCTTGCCGAGCGGCAGACGGCCCGACGGCGCTTCTTTCTCCTGCAGGAAATCCGGCAGGCGGGCTTTGTCGCCCGGCTTGCCGATCGCCACCATGGCGTGCACCGCATAGTCGTCCGGCAGCTGCAACGCCGCTTTGATCTTATCGTGGTGAATGCCGCTCATGCAGTGGGTCAGCCAGCCTTTCAGATGCGCCTGATGCGCCAGGTTGGCCCAGGCCGCGCCGGTGTCGAATGCATGGGTCGGGTTGTCCACCAGACGCTCGCCGTTCAGGCTGGTGGTTTTGGAGACGATCACCACCAGCGCCGAGGCGTGTTGCGCCCAGCCGCGGTTGAAGTCGATCAGGAACTCCAGGTAGTTCTCCCAGCTGTCGGAGCCGTGCTTGCTGTAGGCAAAGCGCCACGGCTGAATGTTGTAGGCCGAAGGCGACCAGCGCGCCGCTTCAAAGAAGCTCAGCAGCGTTTGATCGTCGATGGCGTCGTTGGTCATCGCGCGCGGCGACCAGCGCTCGATAAATTGCGCGTCAATCGGGTAATCGGAGATTCTTGGCTGGCTCATGATAGGTTCTCGCAGTGAAGTAAAAACAAAAGTTCGCTGATATTCCCACAGCTTAGGACGGTAAAACTTTTATTTCGTGCCATTGTCCTGCGGCAATTCCTGCTGCAACCAGGCCAGAAACGCCCTGACCGGCGGATGCCGCTCGCGCCCCGGGGCGCACAGCACGCTGTATGCGGCGCCCGGTACGCGCACCTCCGGCCGGTACGCCACCAGCAGACCGTTGTCCACCATCTCGGACACCATCACCGAGCTGGCGAGCACCCATCCCTGCCCGGCCACCGCCGCCTGCAGGGCGTAATGCTCCTCGTGATAGCTGCGCATCGCCGCATGGCGCTGCCACCAGTCCACGCCGGCGGCTCGGCACCAGTCATGCCAGCCGCTGTCGTACAGCGCCGAATCCCCCCATTTGACGGTGATCAGCACCGGGTTGTCCGGCGGAGCGGCGGCCAGCCCCGGCGCGGCGTAGACGCCAAAGCTTTCCTCCAGCCGCGCCGCCTGATGCAGCGCGGGATAGTGCGCGCGGCTGTAGCGCACCGCCACATCCACGCTGGCGTCCTGCTGCAGGTCGATCACCTCGGCGCAGGCCTCCAGGCGCACCAGATAGTGCGGATGCGCCTGGTAGAAACGCCCCAGGCGCGGCACCAGCCACAGCGCCGCGAACGAGTGCGTCACCGAGACGCACAGCGAGCCGCTGCTGGGCTGCGGCCGCAGGCCCTCAAGCGTGGCGGCGACGTCCAGCAGCGCGCCGTGCACGCCGGCAAACAGCGTTTCGCCCTTCGCCGTCAGCCGCACGCCGCGCGGCACCCGCTCGAACAGCGCAAAACCCAGCTGCTGTTCCAGCGCCTTGATCTGGTGCGAAATCGCCGTCGGCGTCACCGCCAGCTCGCCCGCCGCCAGCTTGAAGCTGCGCAGGCGAGCGGCGGATTCAAAGGTGCGTAACGCGTTGACGGGCAGCGTAGCGAACATGGCGAAGCCTCTTGGGATGAGTTGAGTTCATCCTGGCAGAAAAACCGTCATTTGTCGCCTGCAGACGTTCGCTTCTAGATTAAGGCTGAGTTCACTTCACACCAAGGAGCATGACATGAATACAGCTCATCAATCCAAGCGCCTGGTGGTGCTGGTCGGCAGCCCGCGCCGCGACGGCAACAGCGCCACGCTGGCGCAGGCGATCATGGCGGGCGCCGCCGAAGCCGGCACCGTCGCCAGCCTGCATTTTCTCGACGATTACCTGAGCGGTTTTCTCAGCGATGAGCGCCACGCGCCGCCGCCGGCCGATCGCTACGCCGAGCTGTTCCTGGAGCACTTCCTGCCGGCCGACGGCGCGGTATTTTGCACGCCGATTTACTGGTACGGCATGTCGGCGCAAACCAAGGCCTTTTTCGATCGCTCGTTCAGCTTCTATTCCAACGCCTACCCTCAGGCGGAACAGGTGCACCAACGCATGAGCGGCAAACGCATCGGGTTGGCGGTGGCGTCGGAAGAAACTTATCCCGGCGCGGCGCTGGGCATCGTGCATCAGATCCAGGAGTTCAGCCGCTACACCCATTCCGCCTTCGTCGGACTGGTGCACGGCGCCGGCAACCAGCGCGGCGAGATCGCCCGCGATCCGCGCAACCCGCTGCGGGCCGCCCGCGAGTTGGGGCGCGAGTTCTTCACCCGCCCCTACTCGGATTATCAGATGGACAGCCCGCGCAGCACGCAGGTTTGGACGGAATAGCCACGGCCTCAACCGCCACTGCCGATTTGCCAGATAAAGGTCGGCGTATGGCGGTTAATTTCCCAGTCACCGATATTGCGCGCCTTGTAGATCACCGGATTATGTGAAGAGAGCGTGCGCGCATTGCGCCAGTGGCGATCCAACGCCTTGCCGGTACGGGTATCTGAAGCGCCGAGCGCATTGAACAATTCACCGGCGGCGCGCTGCACCCACTCCCCGGCGATGACCTGCGCCCTGGCCGCGTCCAGCTCCGCCGTCACGTTAAGCGCCTGCAGCAGCGCTTCATCGCCGGATCGATGCGCCTCGTAAGCCTGCTGCAGCGAGGAAGTCGCTTTTAGCACCGTCGCCTCGACCGCATAGGCCCAGGCGCTGATTTGCCCCACCACCTGCTGGATCTGCACGTCGTCCTTCACCCAACCGGCGTTGCCGTGGCTATAGATCCTTTTACGTTGCCTCACGCCCTCGCCGACGTCTCGCAGCACCGCGCGGCCGATCCCCGCCAGCGTCGCCAGCAACACATGCTGATAGAACGCAGTTTGGTAGCGGAAGCGCTCGGCAAAGTCATAGACGTGCGCCTGCTCGACCTGCGCATCAATAAAACGCGTGGTGCCGCTGCCGGTAGTGCGTTGGCCAAATCCGTCCCAGTCGTCGTCGCGCTCTACGCCCGGCTGGGCGACGTTAACCAAAGCGATCACCGGGCCGCCGCTGTCGCTGCGCTCGGCATACACGTCGATCCAATCGGCAAACAGACTGCCGGTGCTGTAAAATTTCTCGCCGTTGAGCGACCAGCCGTCGGCCTGCGGCGTTACCCGGGTATTGACCTGCCCCAGCTTCACGCCGCCGATCTCGGTCCAACCGCTGCCGACCAGCTCGCCGTCGAGAAAGCGTTCGAACCAGCGATCGCGCTCCGGGCCGTCCGGCGCGTTCAGCCGATCTTCCACGAAGGCGAAATGCGCCCGCAGCGCCTGCGGCAGGTTAGAGTCCGCCTCCGCCAGTTCGGCCAGCAGTTCGAACAGCTGCGGCAACGAAGCGCCGTCGCCGCCCTTTTCACGCGGGATGCGCACCCTGCCGAACCCCGCCTCTTTCAGCCAACGGATCGGTTCATGCGGCAGCGTGCGCGACAGCTCGCGCTCCACCGCCCCAGCGGCGATTTCGGCGAAGATCGGCCGAAAACGCGCGGCCAGCTGTGCGTAGTCTGCTCCGGTGGATAACAGGTGTTGCGTCATGTCAGTGTCCTCTGTGGTTAAGCGCGATCGGCCAGATCGTCGATATCGCGCGCCGTCGGTTCGAAGCGAATGATCAGCAGGAAGACGATGGGGATCGCCGCCGCCAGTGAAACAATCCAAAACATGTCGGTGCCGAAGCGCGCCTGCAAAATCGGCAGAATAAACAGCGCCAGCGCGCTGCCGATACCGGACAGCGAACGGCCGAAACCGACGCCGGTGGCGCGGATCGCCGTCGGGTAAGAGAGCGCCGGGTAAATCATCATCTGCGCGCCGGGGCCGAAGCCTTCGGCGAACAGCCATAGGCCCAACATCAGGATCGCCAGCCCAACGCCGAACGCCGCCTGCGGATGCCCGATCAACGCCAGGGCAATCAGCGCGATAAACTGCAGCGCAAATCCGGCGATCGCCACGTGGCGCGACGGATACTTCCATGCCAGACGCATGCCGAGCAGGCCACCGGTAAAGGCGAACAGCACGTTCAGCCCGAGCGAGGCGGAGAGGGTTTCAAACACCCCGGCGCCGAGAAACTGCGCCAGAATCGACGGCAGAAAGAAGGCGATGGCGGTGTATTCAAAGGAAATGCAAACGTTCATCACGCAGGAGACCAGAGTGCGTTCGCGGTACGGCTTGCGGAACAGCACGCGGAAGCTGACCTTCGCCGCCGCCGGTTGGGCGGCGTCAGGTTCCGCCTCATGGGCGGCGATGCCGTATGACTCGCGCAGGATGCGCGCCGCCTCTTTCAAATCGCCCTGGTTAGCGGCCCACAGCGGCGACTCGTTCATAAACTTGCTGCGCACCATGATGATCAGCAGCGCCGGCACCGCGCCGAAAATCAACGAGGCGCGCCACAGCCAGTTCGCATGTTCGGCCGGCAACAGAAAATAGAGCGCAAAGATGATCAGAAAACACATCGACGAAGCGGCGTACCACATCGGGCACCAGGCCGCCAGGCGCGACGCCTTGTTGGCCTTGCCGGAGAATTTGGAGAATTCGGCCAGATAGGCCATCGCCACCGGCAAATCGATGCCGACGCCGATACCCATCAAAAAGCGCGCGCCGATCAGCACCCAGACGTTGGGCGCCAGCCCGGCGGCGATGGCGGAAACCACAAAAAACAGCATATCGGCCATAAACACCTGATAGCGGCCGTACTTGTCGGTCAACCAGCCGCCGACCAGGTTGCCGAGAATGGTCCCGACCATGATCGAAGAAGTTACCACTCCGGTCAGCAGCGGGCTGAGGCTGAATTCACGCACCACGTCATCGATGCCGTAAGACAATGTGGTCAGGTCATAGGCATCGAGAAAAACACCGCCCAGCGCCAACAGCACGATCATGCGCGCATGGGTATTTTTCTCGCTGCGTTGGTTAATCAAACGCGCCACATCGCTGGCCGAGCCGATGGGCGCAGATAACGGCGGCGCGGTATCGATATTTAAGGTACTCATAGCTTCCTCGTTGTAATTGGCAGGTGACACCTCGTTTATAGGGTGAAAAAATTACGCCGACAAACAACAAATATTTCTATAAATATCATTAATATCAATAAATTAAATATAGTTACAGCGTAACAGAAACGCCGGATTAACACGCGTTAATCCGGTCTTTATCACGGCCATTTCGGGCGGGGATTATTCTGCCGATACCGGCACCAGCACGCCTTTCACCAGCGGGTCGTCGGTGTTTTTCAGCCACGCCTGCAACCTGGGATCGGCAAACGCCCGCTGCAGCTTGCGAATATTTTCGTCCTGCAGATAGGGCGTGCCAATCACCAGCTGCGAGGCGAAGGTCTTCGGCGCCGGTGGGAACAAGATGCCCTTCTCACGCGGCACTTTGCCGGCGTCGAACTGCGACACATAGCCAATGGCCGCATCTACCGAATTCAGCGCGCGCGGCATGGTCAGCAAATCCAGCTCCTTGAAGTTAAAATGGCGTTTGTTCTCGCGAATGTCTTTCAGCCTGGCGGTGCGCGCCTCGATCGCCGGATCCAGCCCGATCAGTCCAATGCGCTGCAGCAGCCACAACGCCTGCCCCTGATTGGCGCCGTCGTTGGGCACCACGATCTCCGCGCCGTCCGGCAACTCGGCGATCGACGTATAGCGGTCGGAATAGATGCCGAACGCCCACTGAAACACCGGCAGAGTCGGGGTCAGCTTAAAACCGTTGGCCTCCACCACCTGCTTTAGCCACCACTGGTGCTGGTAGATCGTGGCGGCGTACTGCCCCTGCGCCACCGCACGATCGGCCTGCACCGGATCCTGCAGGCCAACCGCCTCCAGCCTGAGGCCGTAATCCGGCGCGATATGCTCGCCGACGTACTCGATCACCCGCTGCTCTCCGGCCATCGCCGGCTCAAAGTGCACTTTCAGCGTGCTGCCGAACTGCACCGTCTGCTGCTGGCGAGCGCTGAAGTGCCAAACCGCGGCGGCGATAATCGCCACCGCCGCGATACCCACCGGCCACGGCCAGCGTTTCTTCTTCACTATCTCAAAATCGTGATTAGGCATGATTAAAGGGTTTCCTGATGATGACGCAACGCGGCGACCAGGCGGTCACCAATAAACTGAATCAGTTGGATCGTGGCGATCAGCACCACAATGGTGGCGATCATGATGTGATTGTCGAAACGCTGGTAGCCGTACACCACCGCCAGATAGCCGATGCCGCCCGCGCCAATGGTGCCGGCGATGGCCGAATACTCGATCATCGAGATGACGTTCAGCGTGATGGCGGCGACAATCGCCGGCAGCGCCTCGCTGAGCTGCGCGCGGGTGACTATCTGCCAGATCGAACCGCCGGACACCAGCCCCACCGCCGTCACCTCCGGCGGCAGTTCGCGCAGCGCGTTCTCCACCAGCCGGCCGAAGAATGGAATGCCGGCGACGATCATCGGGATCACCGCCGCCGGAATGCCGATGGTGGTGCCGGTCAACCAGAAGGTGAACGGAATAATCGCCGCCATCAGCACCAGAAACGGCAGCGAACGGCCCATGTTCACCAACCAGCTCAGCGCGCGATTCAGCGCCGGGCGCGGAAACAAGCCGCGCGATGAGGTGTTGAACAGCACCACGCCGACGGCGCCGCCAATCGCCACCACAAACAGCATCACGATGCCGACCATCAGCCAGGTTTCGCCGTAGGCCGGCAGCATCAACCGATGGATCTCGCGCCAGGGTGTGTCCTGGCTCATCACGCTGTCTGACAGATTTTTCATACCGCCTCCTTCAACGCCGCCGGCTGTTCCAGCACCTCGGCGAGAATGCCCAACCGCCGCAGCTCGTCCTGCAGTTCAGCCACCGAACGCGAACCGCCGCCAAAACGCACCGCAATCTCCAACCGCCCGGCCAGGCTGCCGCCCACCACTTCAACGTGGCCGCCCAACAGATCGATCTGCAGGTCGAGTTGGCGGCTGATGCGGCTGATCCAGTCGGTGGCCGCCGGCTGACGGGCGCAGTAGGTTACCTGCAGCCGCAACGCGGCGTCGGACGCCAGCGTCTTCAGCGGGAACAGCCGGCGGCCCAGCGAGGAATCGGGTGCTGCCAACAGCTCGCGCACCGGCCCTTGCTGCACAATCACGCCGTCGCGGATCTCGGCCACCGCGTCGGCGGCGTCGCGCACCGCATCCATCTCGTGGGTGATCAGGATGATCGACAGGCCATACCGATCGCGCAGCTGTTTAAGCAGGCTGAGAATGGCCCCGGTGGCGTCCGGATCCAGCCCGGAGGTGGCCTCATCCGCCAGCAGCACCGACGGATTCAGCGCCAGCGCGCGGGCGATGCCGACCCTTTGGCGCTGGCCGCCGGACAGCTGCGCCGGGTAAAACGCCGCCTTGTCCGCCAGCCCCACCGCCGCCAGCAGGCTCTTTACCCGCTTGTCGATATCGCGCGGCACCACGCCCAGATAGGTCAACGGCAGCGCCACATTCTGCCAGGCGGTTTTGCGCTGCAGCAACGCGGAAGACTGGAACACCGTGCCTATCGCCCGCCGCTCCCTGCGCAGCGCCTCGCCCGCAAGCCGCGACAAGTCCTGGCCGTTCACCCGGATACTGCCGCTGCTCGGCCGCTCCAGCAGGCTGATGCATTTCGCCAGCGTCGATTTGCCCGCCCCGCTGGGGCCGACCACGGCGGTAATCGATCCGGCCGGCACCCGCAGCGAAACGCCCTTCAGCACCTCAATCCGGCGCCCGTCCGGCGCGCGGTAAGCCTTGTGCAACTCCTCAATCTCTATCATCGCATCCTCACTTGACGCTCAGTGCATCGGCCAAGGACGCACCGGCCGGCCAGCGGTAGCCCACCGCCGGGTGCGGCTCCGCCAGGCGCGGCCCCTGGTTGAACAATTTTTCTCGCAGAGTGCCCGCCGTGTAGTCGCGCTTGTACGCTCCGCGTTTTTGCAGCTCGGGGATCAGCAGTTCCACCACGTCGGTGAAGGTTTCATGGGTAACGGCGTAGGCCAGATTGAAACCGTCAACATCCGTTTCCTCCACCCACGCCTGCAATTCGTCGGCCACGGTTTGCGGGCCGCCCACCAACAGCGGGCCGAAACCGCCGATGCCGACCCATTCGGCGATGCCCTGTACTGTCCATTCACGGCTGGGATCGGCGCTGGAGAAAGTTTCCACCGCCGACTGAATGGCATTGGTGTGCAAATGCTTCAGCACCTGATCCGGCTGATACTGGCCGAAATCGATGCCGGTCCAGCCGGACACCAGCGCCAGCGCGCCTTCGTAGCTGGTATAGGATTTGTATTCCCGCCATTTTTCCTGCGCCTGTCGGTCAGTTTCACCGACGATCACCGTCTGCAGGTTGAAGATCAGGATGCTGCGCGGATCGCGCCCGGCCTCGGCGGCGCGGCGGCGGATATCGGCCACGGTTTTTTTCAGCAATGTTTTCGAAGGAGAAGCGACAAACACGCATTCGGCGTGTTCCGCGGCAAACTGCTTGCCGCGGCTGGAAGCGCCGGCCTGATACAGCACCGGCGTGCGCTGCGGCGAAGGCTCACTCAGGTGAATGCCCGGTACCTGGAAAAACTCGCCCTTGTGGTTGATCGGATGAATTTTCGCCGGATCGCTGAAGATGCGCCGCTGACGATCGCGCAAAATCGCGCCGTCTTCCCAACTGCCCTCCAGCAGCTTGTAAACCACCTGCAGGTATTCATCGGCGTAGTCGTAGCGCGCATCGTGATCGGTCTGCGCCCGGTGGCCAATATTGCGCGCGCCGCTCTCCAGGTAAGAGGTAACGATATTCCAACCGATGCGCCCCTTGGTCAGGTGATCAAGCGTCGACAATCTGCGGGCGAAAGGATAAGGGTGCTCGAATGACAGCGAGGCGGTCAGCCCGAAGCCGAGATGTTCGGTAACCAGCGCCATCGGCGTCACCAGCGCCAGCGGATCGTTAACCGGCACCTGCGTCGCCTGGCGGATCGCCGCGTCGCCGCTGCCGTTAAGCACGTCGTAAATCCCCAGCACGTCGGCGATAAACAATCCATCGAACTTGCCGCGTTCCAGCAGGCGCGCCAGATCGGTCCAATATTCGAGATCCTTATACTGCCAGGAACGGTCGCGCGGGTGCGCCCACAGCCCCGGCGACTGATGGCCGACGCAGTTCATATCAAAAGCGTTAAGACGAATTTCACGTTGCGATGACATAGCGAGCTCCACAATTATCTGCCGGCCACGGGCGGAGCCGGGCCGGATGGGGGGTCTTAGGGTGTTAAAAACGGGAATGGACGATCAGTTTGCAGCCGGACATCGCGCCAGCAGGTATTGCGCGACGCTTTGGGCGTGTTCCGCCACCTGCGGCAGCCCCATCAGTTCGCCGAAGCGGCCGCGCGCCGCCGGGCCGGCCACCAGCAGGCGCGGGTTGGCAAGGCCGTCGCCGCCGATCGCCTGGCTGTCGGCATTGACCCACAGCCCCAATCCCAGCGGATCGGCGCGCAGCGCCCCCTGCTCCGCCAGCGAACTGAGCAACGGGCTGGCGGCGATCAGGCCGGCATGAGCCGGCCCCGTAGCGATCAGCAACCGCTGCGCCTGCAGCGCCCGCTCTGCGCCCTGGCGCGGCAGAATCGTCAAGCGCACGCCCTGCGGCATGGGTTCCGCCCGCCGCAGACGAGCGGCCAATACCTGCAGCGTGCCCGCCGCCTGTTGCTCCGTCAGCAGCGTGCTCACCTGCGGCGCAATGCGATAGCGGTGCACGTCCCAATAGGCGCGCAGATGCCGCAGAAAGCGCTGCTGTTCGGTCGGCGTCAACGCTTGCCACAGGCGCTGGCCCTGGGCGCGCACCGCGTCCAACACCGCCTGCCACGGCACCCGTTGCCGAGCGGCGCGCGCCACCTCAAGGCGCACCTGCCGCACCCCGTCACGCAGTCCGGATGGCGGGGTAAACGACCACGTCGGGTACTCCCCTTCAGCATTGGCACGCGGCAGCAAGCCGTGACGAGAGAACGCGGTAATCGGCCCGCGATGCCCGCGGCGGTGCAACGCCGCCACCGCATCGGCCATCGTCAGCCCGCTGCCGACGATCGCCAACGATTCATC
This sequence comes from Serratia sp. SA088, assembly GCF_049065515.1. Lineage (NCBI taxonomy): Bacteria > Pseudomonadati > Pseudomonadota > Gammaproteobacteria > Enterobacterales > Yersiniaceae > Serratia > Serratia sp. SA088. The sequence continues at coordinate 66,880 of NZ_JBAKGW010000001.1, read as the reverse complement.
GGGTTCAATCTCATCCAGCGCCCCCTCCGCCCAGGGATTGGCGATCAAACGCGCGTCGCGCGCCAGTTCCGGGGCGATCTGCCGCGGCAGCGCGGGCGGTGGATGGCTGGTCGCCAACACCACATAGTCGCCCCACAGCCGTTCGCCGCCGGCGGTGATGACGGACGCGCCCTGCGCCTGCGGCTGCAGGTGCTGCGCCCGATCGCGCAGGTGCCACAAGCGGGCCTGGCCCGACTGCGCCGCCTGATGAAAACGTTCCTCGACATAGCGGCCGAAGGCGCCGCGCTGCGGATAGGCTTTACCGTCGCGCCACAACGCCTGCGGATCGGCCGCCAGCCCGCCGCCCTCGCGGAACCAGCGGTCAAAATCCCCCGCCGGTTCATCCGCCAGCTGCATCCTTTCGGCCGGGACGTTGATGCGGTGAGTCGGCTCGGTGGTCGAATACGCCACGCCATAGCCCGGCGCGGCGCGCGGTTCGATCACCGTGACATCCACCGCTCCGCGCGCCAGCTGGATCGCCAGCGCCGCGCCGGTGAAACCGCCGCCGATAACGATAATATGGGCACGCTTCGCCATCAGCCCTCCCGCTGCGCCGGGCCGGGACGACGATCGCCGCCGATGGTTTCGCCAAACGGGCCGGTATTGATCGTGCGAGCCGTCTGATGAGCCGACTGCGCCAGCGGCAGCAGCGGCATCACCAGCTCGGCGAAGCGGTGAGCCTCTTCCAGATGCGGATAGCCGGAAAGGATGAAATTGTCGATGCCCAGCGCCTGATACTCGCGTATGCACGCCGCCACCTGCTGCGGATTGCCCACCAATGCGGTGCCGGCGCCGCCGCGCACCAGGCCGACGCCGGCCCACAGGTTGGGGCCGATGCGCAGACTCTCGCGCGAGCCGCCGTGCAGTTCGCTCATGCGGCGCTGGCCGGTAGAGTCCATGCGCGCAAAGATCTGCTGCGCCGCCGCGATGGTGTCGTCATCCAGATGCGCGATCAGTCGCTCGGCCGCCGCCCAGGCTTCGTCTTCAGTTTCGCGCACAATAACGTGCAGGCGAATGCCATAGCTGAGTTTACGCCCCTGCCGCTCGGCGCGCTGGCGCACCGCCGCCAGCTTTTCCGCCACCTGAGCCAGCGGCTCGCCCCAGGTCAGGTAGGTGTCGATCTGCCCGGCGGCGATGTCGATCGCTTCCGACGATGAGCCGCCGAAATAGAGCGGCGGGCCGTTTTCCTGCACCGGCGGGAACAGCAATTCGGCGCCTTCGACGCGAATATGCTTACCGCTGAAATCCACCTTCTCCCCTTGCAACAGCCGTTGATACACCGTGAGAAATTCCTGTGTCACCTCATAGCGTTCGGCATGGCTGAGGAAGATGCCATCCCCTTTGTTTTCCACCGGATCGCCGCCGGTCACCACGTTGATCAGCAGGCGCCCGTCCGACAGCCGATCCAGCGTCGCGGCCATGCGCGCCGCCAGGCTCGGCGGCTGCAGGCCGGGGCGCACCGCCACCAGGTAGCGCAACCGGCGGGTGATCGGCGCCAGCGCCGCCGCCACCAGCCAGGAATCTTCGCAGCTTTTACCGGTTGGGATCAGCACGCCGTAATAGCCGAGGTTGTCGGCGGCCAGCGCCACCTGCTGCAAATAAGGCAGGTCCACCGGGCGCCCGCCCTGCGCCGTGCCCAGATAGCGACCGTCGCCGTGGGTCGGCAGAAACCAGAAAACGTTGATGCGATCTTTCACTGACTCAGTCATTTATGCCTTTCCTATATAACTATTTTCATTATTTATCGATAGAAAAACTTTGCTTGGTTATAAAAAGAAAAGCAGGATGCGTGCCACATTGCAGATTTAAAAAAACCAATGCATATCAATATATTGATGAGATATCGACGTCAAAACGCTGCTGCATTGGCAGCAGGCGGCGGCGGAAAGCTGTTGCCAATGCAGCACCGTGCGCCTTTTATCCTCTCGCGGCGGCTCATTGGCTGGGATAAGATTTTTTTCCCCATCGTCGTCAGACAGGAGACGCCCATGTACGATCCCCAACCGTTCGCCGCCGACAAACCGGTGCTGATCGATCCGGCGTCGCTCGCTCTGCAAAGCGTGCTCGATCGGCTGGCTCCCACCGACGCCACCGTGCTGATCGTCGGTGAAACCGGCACCGGCAAAGAAGTGGTGGCGCGCTATCTGCACCACCACAGCGCGCGCCGCCATCAACCTTTCCTGGCGGTCAACTGCGGCGCGCTGACGGAAAGCCTGGCGGAAGCCGAACTGTTCGGCCATGAGAAAGGCGCCTTCACCGGCGCCGTCGGCACTCATCAGGGCTGGTTCGAAGCGGCGGAAGGCGGCACCCTGCTGCTGGACGAGATCGGCGAGCTGAACCTGTCGCTGCAGGTCAAGCTGCTGCGCGTGCTGCAGGAACGGGAGATCACCCGCGTCGGTTCGCGCAAACCGCTGAAGATCGATGTGCGGGTCATCGCCGCCACCCACGTCGATCTGGCCGGCGCGATTCGCCAACGGCGGTTCCGTGAAGATCTCTATTACCGCCTGAACGTGGCGGCGGTGACTTTACCGCCCTTGCGCCAGCGGCCGGACGATATTCCGGTGCTGGCCAGACATTTTCTTGCGCTGTACGCCCGCCGTCTGGAACGGCCACTGCCGCGGTTGACGGCGGAAGCGCAGCAGGTGCTGCTGGACTACCCCTGGCCCGGCAACGTGCGCGAGCTGGAGAACACGCTGCATAATGCGGTCTTGCTGAGCCAGGAGGGGGCGATCGCCCCGCAGCAACTGCAGCTCACCCATCGCCTGACGGATAACGGCGGCGGCGGCGACGACGCCATCGATCGCTTTGTGCAGCAGCAGTTGCAAGGCGACAGCGCGCAGCTTTACCAACGGGTGCTGGATGCGCTGGTGCGCAACGCCTTCGAACGCAGCGGCGGCAACCAGCTGCAAGCGGCGTCGTTGCTCGGCGTCAGCCGCAATACCCTGCGCACCCATTTGGCGCATCTTGGTCTGATCAAACCGCGCCGCCGCAGCGTCGGCGCCCCCTCACATTCACCGGCCATCAGCGCAGCGCCGCTGCCCGAACGCGAACTGCGCATCGGCTATCAAAAGTTCGGCAACCTCGGGGTGCTCAAGGCGCGGCAAAGCCTGGAACAGCTCTTCGCCACACAGCGCATCAGCGTGCTGTGGAGCGAGTTTCCCGCCGGGCCGCAGCTGCTGCACGCGCTCGACGGCGATGAGATAGACTTCGGCACCACCGGCGAAGTGCCGCCGATTTTCGCCCAGGCACAGGGCAATGCGCTGGTGTACGTCGGTTTTGAGCCGCCGGCGCCGCAGAGCGTGGCGATGGTGGTGCCGCAAGACAGCCCGATACGCAGCGCCGCCGATCTGCGCGGCAAACGCATCGCGCTCAACAAAGGCTCCAACGTGCACTATTTATTGCTGCAGATGCTGGACGAACAGGGATTGACGTTGAACGACGTGCGTATCGTCTACGCGCCGCCGAAGTATCCGCTGTCGGCGACCGATCTGCAGGCGGTGGACGCCTGGATGATGTGGGATCCGCTGCTCAGCGACGCGCAACGCAACGGGGAACTGCGCGTGATCGCCGACGGCACCCAGCGGGTGCTCAATCAGCAATTCTACCTGGCGCGCCGCGACTTCGCCGAGCGTTCGGGCGATCTGTTGCAGCCATTGATGCAGGCGCTGCAGCACACCGGCCGCTACATCACCGCGCAGCCGAGAGAAGCCGCTCGTCACCTTTCCAACGAACTGGGGCTGGCGAGCGCCTCGCTGGAACTCGCGCTGTCGCGCCGCAGCCACGAGATCCGCGCCATGGATTTGCAGGTGATCCGCCAGCAGCAAAGCATCGCCGACCGCTTCTACGCCCTCGGGCTGCTGCCCAGAGCGATCGCCGTGCGCGAGGCGGTCTGGCCGTTGTGATCCCCTGCCAAAAGCGCCGACGCCAGATGCCCGGCGGATCCCGGGCGGCAGCCGACAATGCCGCCGCCTGAAAGAGGGCAGAGATCAGAGATAAGGTTCGCCCAGCGTCAACATCAACCGGTTGGCCCAGGCGAAAAACGCCGTCGCCTGCACCAAATCCAACAGCGCCAGCTCATCCAGGCCCTGAGCGCGCAACGCCGCCAGTTGCCCGGCGTCAGCCTGCGGCGGCGTGGCGGATAGCGCGGCGGCAAAGGTTATCTGCGCTTGCCAGGCGTCATCCTGCCCCTGGCTCAACGCGCCGCCCGGCGCCACCGCCAGCAACCGATCTATCTCGGCTTCGCGCTTCGACAGCTGCGCCGCCTTGCGCGCATGCACCGAGGCGCAGTAGATGCAGCCGTTCACCTTGCTGGCGACCGTCGCCGCCAACTCGCGATCCTGCCGCGACAGCCCGCCGGAGGTATAAAAAATCGCCCGGTCCGCCAGCGTGCGTTGTTCCAGCACCGGATGGTTGCGCGCCAACAGGCGGAAGTAATCGGAATCGGCGTGGCCAAACCGCTCTAACAACGCCCGGCCGGCGTCATCGAATTCCGCCAACGGCTTGGCGGCGATCCACGGCTCCCACCCCAGTTCTTGCCGGGTAAACGCCGGCGGCGCGTGACGGCCGCCTCGCGTCGCGCTCTCCGTTCGCCAGCGGCCGGCCGTTACCGGCTGATGCGCCGCAGCGTCGTCCGTCTTGCCGCCCAACAACCGGTAGCCCCGCAGCAAGCGGCTTTGGAAACTGACAAAGGCGATTAACTGCGACAATGTGACGATGGCGTCCAGCGACCAGCCGGCCTGCCGCAGCGCCTGCAAGTGCTGGGCGTTGGCGTTGGCCGGTTGAAACGCCAAACGTTCTGCATGCGCCAACGCCGCCGGCAGCCGCTCGTCTTCCGGCGCGTCGCCCTGACGTTCCAGCAGAGCAGCGTAATGCGCGGCCAAGCGCGGCTCGCCATGCCATTCACTGATGCGCTGAGCCAACCGCAGCCGCTGCGCCAGCGGGAAATCGCCGGCGTCCGCAGGCGCAAACAGCGCCAGATAGCTGGACTGAACGGCATCGGTCGCCGCCTGCCGGGTGGCTCTGGCCTGCGCCAGCGTGGAATCCGGCGCAATCTCGGCCAGTTCGGCCAGCAGATCGACCTGGTGCGGTAATGTCGTCATAGCTTTTCCTCAACGTGATATTCATAAGCAACGGCGGGCATGCCGCGCCGCCAGCCCAGTTCAGGGGCCACGTGGCGGGCGATAAGATCGATAGAACGCAGAATATGGGCGTGCGGCGGGTCGATGGAGTGCACCTGAAACGCCAGATCGGTGACGCGCGCCAGCGCCCTGTCCCGTTGCAGCGAGGCTATTACCTGATCTGGCGTGCCCAAGTGCACGTCGAAAGCGCGGATCAGGCCGTCGAGCGACGTATCGGCCAACCGGTGGCCGCTGGCGCGCATCCGCTCCAGCCCACGGCTCAACCCGGCCGTGGCGAAGTCGCGTGCCTGCTGGCCGTTCTCGCTGACAAACGCAGTGCGCGACCCCATGATGCGCGGCGCCACCCCTGGCGGCAGCGCCGCCAGATAAGCGTCAATGATCGGATTCTGCAGTTCGTCCAGCGGCAGGTCAGGCGCGTCCGCCGGGCGCGGCTGCGTGCGCGACAGCATCAGACCGTCACCGGCGCGGCCGGCCCGTTCGCCCCCTTCCACCGAGAACGTGGCCTGCCAGACGCGCTGCGCCAGCTGCGGCGCCGCCGGGTACAGCCGGTTGTCTTCGCCGCCCAACGCCTCTCCGCGCCAGGCGCTCAGCAACGTGCGCAAATTCTCGGCGAATGCCGTGTTGCGCTGCCCGGCGTCGAGACCGAAAGCGGCGAAAGAAGACGGCGTGCCGCCGCCGGCCACGCCCACCTCCAGTCTGCCGTCGGACAACAGATCCAGTACCGCAGTGTCTTCCGCCACCCGCAGCGCCGACTCCATCGGCAACGTGATCACCCCGGTGCCCAGCCGGATACGGCGGGTGCGTGCCGCCGCCTGCGCCAAAAACACCAGCGGTGATGGCAGACCGCCCTCATCGGCATGAAAGTGGTGCTGCGCCACCCAGGCGGTGTCGAACCCGGCTCGTTCGGCGTGCACGATCTGTTCGGTCGCCAGCCGGTAGCGCTCCTGCGCGCTGCCCTGATCCAGCAATCGGGTGAAGAAACCGAGTCTTTTTCCGCTCATATCGCCTCCTCGAATTTTGGCTGTCCGGCATGCGATGCGCGGCCGGGAATGGCGGCGATCAATTGGCGGGTGTAATCGCTCCCCGGCATGGCGAACAACTCGGCGGTGGCGCCGCCGTCTACCCGTTCACCGCGGTGCAATACCGAAACGCTGTGCGAAATCCGCCGCACCGTCGCCAGATCGTGAGAAATAAACAGGTAGGTCAGGTCCCGCTCCTGCTGCAACTCTTGCAACAAATGCAGGATCTGCGACTGCACCGTGACGTCGAGCGCCGACGTGGCCTCATCCAATACCAATATTTGCGGTTGCAGCACCAGCGCGCGGGCAATCGCCACCCGCTGACGCTGGCCGCCGGACAGTTCGTGCGGCCTGCGGTTCAGCAAATCGGGCGGCAGCGCGACCCGTTCGAACAGCTCACGCACCCGCCGATCTCGCTCCGGTTTGCCGATCGGCGCGAAATTCAGCAGCGGTTCTTCAATCACCCGATAAAGAGTCTGTTTGGGATCGAGCGAGCCGAACGGATTCTGATAAACCAGCTGAATGCGCTGCCGAAACTGACGCAGCGCTTCGCCCCTGAGACCGATAACATTGACGCCGTCGATCAGGACCTGCCCGGCATCCGGCCGCTCGAAGCCCAGCAGGCAACGCGCCAGCGTGCTTTTGCCCGACCCGGACTCTCCCACCAACGCATGGGTGGTGCCGCGCGGCACGCTGAATGACACGCGATCCAGCGCGCGGAACCCCTGGCCGCCGGACAGCCGAAAATCCTTAACCAGCGCCTGAACCACGATCGCCGGCGGCTGCCCGCTGCGTTTCGGCGGCGGCGCAACGGCGCCGCTCAATGAAGGCGCATCGGCTAACAGTTTACGGGTGTATGCGCTGGCAGGCGCGCGCAGCACCTCGGCGGTAGCCCCCTGTTCCTGCACCCGGCCGTGGCGGAACACCAGCAACTGATCGGCGCGTTCCGCCGCCACGCCCAAATCGTGCGTCACCAGCAGCACTGCAGTGCCGAATTCGCGCCGCAGCTCGTCGATCAGATCGAGAATGCGTTTTTGCACCGTCACGTCCAGCGCGCTGCTCGGTTCGTCGGCAATGATCAACGCCGGCTGCAGCGCAATGGCGATGGCGATCAATACCCGCTGCTTCATGCCGCCGGAAAGTTGATGCGGAAACTGGCGCGCCCGCAGTTCCGGGTGCGTCAGCCCTACGCGGGTCAGCAGTTCCGTCACCCGCTGTTGTACCTGCCCGCGCGGCAACCGGCGGTGAATATTGACGATCTCCGCCACCTGCTCGCCGATGGTTTTTACCGGGTTGAGCGAGCTGGCGGGATCTTGCGGGATCAGGCTGATTTGCGCCCCTCTCACCGCATCCAGCCGCCGCGATGACCAGCCGGCGATATCGGTGCCGTGCAGCCGGATGGCGCCCTGTTCAAGGTGGCCGTTGTCGGCCAGCAAGCCGATGATCGCCTGCGCCGTGGTGGTTTTGCCGGAACCGGATTCGCCAACCAGCGCCACCACTTCCCCCGGCTCAATCGTGAACGACACCTCATGCACCACCCTTCGCCTGCCATCGTTGCCCTGATAGGCGATGGAAACCTTGTCCAGTGCCAGTACCGGCGGCCGCGCCGCCCGTTGCCATGCCGCTTGCATGCTCATCGCGCTTTTCCTCCCAGCGAACGGCTGATGCGGTTAGCCGCCAACACCACCGCCACCACCACCATGCCCGGGAAGGTGGTCAGCCACCAGGCGGTGGAAATGTAGTTGCGCCCTTCGGCGATCAGCAGCCCCCATTCCGGGGTTGGCGGCGGAGTGCCGTAACCGAGGAAGCTCAGGGTGGCGATCGCCAGGATCGCACTGCCGAACTGCAGCGCCGAGAAGGCGATCACCGAAGTCAGCGAGTTCGGCAGGATATGCCGCCACAGCACCGCCCAAAAGCTGCCGCCGCTGCCGTAAGCCGCTTCAACGTAATCGCTGTGCCGCACTCGCACCACTTCCGCCCGTGCCAGACGGGCAAAGTTGGCAACCGAAGTGACGCCCACGGCGATGGCGGCGTTGACCGTACCGAAACCAAGCAGGATGATAATGCTCAGCGACAGCAGCAGGCCGGGGATCGACAGCAGCACATCGACGACGCGCATCACCGCGTCGTCCGCCACGCCGCCCAACGCGCCGGCGATCAGGCCGAGCGCGGTGCCGAACACCAACCCCAGCGCCACCGCCACTACCGCGCCGGCCAGGGTTTGCGACGCGCCGTACACCATGCGCGCATACAGGTCGCGTCCCAGTTGATCGGTGCCAAGCCAATGCTCACCGCCGGGCGTCAGTCGCTGCGCGCCGGCAATGCCTTCGGTGCCGCTGTAGGCGGTAAACAGCTGCGGCGCCAACGCCCACAGCACCACCAGCGCAATGACCGCCCAGGCCAGCAAAAGCGTCAGGGGGACACGGCGGCGGCTCGAACGACTGGCGGGCAGCGCGCCTTCACTTTCAGCGCCGGACAGATCGCGCTCCGGAACCGTGGCTTTTTCAAAGGAGATACTGCTCATAGGGATGCTCCTGCCTGGGTTTTCAGCCGCGGATCCAGCAGCGGGAACAGCAGATCCACCAGCAAGTTGATGATGACGAAAGCGGCGGCCGAGATCAGCACTATCGCCTGCAGCACCGCCACGTCCTGATTGACCACCGCTTGCTGGGTCAATTGCCCCAGGCCGCTGCGGCCAAACACGGTTTCGGTGATCAGCGCCCCGGCGATCAGTTCGCCGAACAGCATGCCGGCGATGGTCAGCGCCGGCAGCATGGCGTTGCGCGCCACATGCCGCCACAGCACCCCGCTGCGGCTGGCGCCCTTGGCCCGCGCCACCGCGACGAACGGCTGGGTTTGCACCGCATCGATGCTGCGGATCAGAATTTGCGCCAGCGGCGCGGAGATCGGCAGCGCCAGCGTCGCGATCGGCAAAATCACCCCCTGCCACTCGCCGGGGTTAATGATCGGGATCAGCTTCAGGCGGAACGAAAAGAGCTGAATCAGCACAATGCCCAGCCAGAAGGTGGGCACTGAAACGAACAGCGACGGCAGCATCTGCAGCGCCGAACGCAGCCAGCCGAAGCCGGTCAGGTTGGAAACAAAAGCGATAATCAGCGCCAGCAGCAACGCCACCGCAAAGCCCAGCACCGCCAACTGCAGCGTGGCGGGCAGATTAGCCGCCAGCAGCGCGGTAACCGGCACCCCGGCCTGCATTGAGAAGCCCAGATCGCCATGCAGCACGCTGCCCAGGGTATGCAGATACTGCCGCCACAGGGGGGCATCCGCGCCATAGGCCGCGCGCATGTCGGCGATCTGCGCCGGACTCAGCCCCATGTCCGGGTTCTGGAATTTGATCAGGATCGCATCGCCCGGCAGCACCTGCAGCAGGATGAACGACAGGGTAAAGGCCGCCCACAGCACCAATGCCGCCTGCCCGATGCGCCCCGCCAGATATCGCTTCATTGCGCCCCCTTAATGTTTCTCTAACCAGGCGCCGTAGAAGCTCGGGCGACCGACCGCTTCGAAACTCACCCCCTTCAAATAAGGCGCACCAGCGAACACCTGCGGCTCCTCAAAAAACGGGATCACGTAGGCCTGGTCAATCAGGTAGTTTTGCGCCTCGCCGGCGATCTGCAGGCGTTGTTGCGCATCAACCTCGGAGGCAATGCCGAGCAGCAGGGCATTCAGCTTGTCATCGCTAAAGTTGCTGTTGCTGCTGGTGCCGCCCTTCTGCAGCAGCCCGTCGCGGTTGGTTGGGTAAAACTGACTTTTAATCACGTCCGGATCGGCGCGCCCCACCTCCACCACCGTCGCCGGGGTTTTCTGTGGGTCGAGATTATCCGCCACCCGGCTGCCGGCGTCGCCCGCCAGAATGTTCAGCCGCGCGCCGACTTTCCCCCACTGCTGAGAAACCAGCTGCAACACCGCCTTGTTCTGCGGCTGCGGCAACGATTCATACACCGTCAGCACCAGCTTCTTGCCGTCCTTTTCCCGCAGCCCGTCGCCGCCCTTTTTCCAACCCGCTTCATCCAACAGCCGGTTGGCCTGCTGCGGGTCAAATTTCAGCTTGTCGGACAGATCGACAAAGCCGGCGGCCGAGGAGGCGATCACCGATTTGGCCTGCGGGTAGTTGGCGGAGAACAGCGTATCGACGATCTGCTTGCTGTCGGTGGCATGCAGCAGCGCTTGACGCACGCGCAGATCGGCCACCAACGGGTTATTCGGCCGGAAAGCGATGCTGTCGTTGACGCCGCGCGTCGGTGCGGCATAAATGATAAAGCCCTGATCCTGCGTTTGCTTCTCGTCATAGGCCTGGATCTGGCGGATAAAATCCGCCTGCCCGGCCTGCAGCGCACCGATGCGCACGCTGTCCTCGCCGGTGACGATCACTTTGATGCCGTCCAGATTGGCTCGCCCTTGTTGGGGCGATTTGACCGGCCCCCAGTCATAATCCTTACGGGCGCTAAGCTCGACCTCACGCCCCAGCGTTTCGCCGCTGACCACAAACGGACCGGAACCGATGATATGGCGCGCATCGCCCAGTTCGTCGTAGCTGCGGTTCAGCGTGCTGAGCGATACCAACCCGGAGCCGATAGTGGCGGTGCCCTGCAGGAAACCCGGCGACGATCGCGTGAAATGGAATTTAACCGTCAGCGGATCCACCACTTCACTGCGCTGGTAGTTATTGATCACCTCGGAAACCGGCAGGCGTTTCTCCTTGTTGCCCAGCCCGTAGGTGTCGAAGTTCTTCGCCACCGCGTTGGCGTCCAGTGGCGTGCCGTCGGAGAAAGTCACGCCGGGGCGCAGCTTGAAAGTGTATTCGGTTTTGTCGGCGTTGCTGCTCCAGGACTCGGCGATCCAGGGTTCAATCTCCAGCGTCTTGGGGTTCTGGTAAGTCAGCTTGTCGGTGATCTGATTGAGAATACCGCCGTTGGGGTAAAACCCGCCGGAAGGCGGATAAAGATTGGTGTGCGCCTGTTGTTCGAGGTAGATCAGCGTGCCGCCCTGCACCGCCGCCAACGCCGGGCTCATCGCCGCCGCCCCTCCTAACGCCACCGCTATTCCACCGGTTAATACCTTGAAAGAAAACTTAAACATTAGTGCCGCACCCATATTATTTCTGAAAGTTATGGGTTAGATAACAAACCAAATCGGCGGGGAATTGAACGAACTAATTTCGCTAACCAATGGTGTAAATCGCACAAGACGCGTCGCTTGGCGGCGAATGCAATCTGTTATAAAGTATCAAAACCTCAGCCAAAGGAAGACGACGATGAAAATCCAGCTGTCGCTGTTATTTCTCAGCCTGCTGGCCGGCAAGGCCGCAGCGTTTCAGTCGAAAGTGCCCGAACCGCGCCCGGAGCAGGCGCGGGTGGCGGAACAAAACATCGAAAATCTGTTTTACGGCTTTCACGCCATGGACGCCCAGCCGGTGAGCATCGGCAGCTGCGCGGCGGTGCCGGTGGCGGGGTGCCAATGCGCATTCTGCACCCAGCTGCGGCAGGCCGGGCGCTGAGCCGCCCCCTTATTCAACCCAGCTCATATTGCACGTTCAATTGCCCTTTCTTCATCTTTAGGCCGGTAATCGCGATCGCGCCCACCTCGCCCAGCGCGGCGACATGGGTGCCGCCACAGCCGTAGGCGGGCAGCTCGCCGAAGCCGACCTGGCGCAGGCCGTCCACCGCCTGCTGGCGGCGCGGCAGATCGGCGGCGATCAAACGCATCAGCTCCTCCTGCAAAAAGTCCGCTTCTATCGTCTGTGCATCCGGTCCCGGCGCGAAAGTGATGCGCCCTTCCCCCGGCCAATGATGCGCCTTGACCGGCCGCCAGCCCCGGGTTTCGCCCAACCAGCCGATCAGATGCCCAGCGGAGTGCCAGCGGGCGTGCAGCCGACGCTGCGCTTCATCGATTTGCATCGTAACCGGCCCGTTCGGCAGCGGCGCGGCGGTAAAGTGCACCACGGTATCCCCCTGCTGCTGCACCCGCAGCACGGTAACGCCGCCTAACGCCCCCACATCGGAAGGTTGGCCGCCGCCCTGCGGGTGGAACAGCGTGGCGTCCAGTTCCACGGCGTAAGCGCCCGCCTCGGCCGGCGCACAGCTCAACACCCGCGCCTGGCCCTGTAAATCGTCGCTGTAGTAATAACGTCGCTCGGTCATCATTTTTTCTCCTCGGTTCGGAGAGCCATTATATTCATGCCATAATCGGAGGATAATCCGCCGCCATCACAATGGACTTTTGCGTCATGAGCACAAATCTTTCTTACGCGCTGTTGGCCGAAATGGCCGTTTTCGTTCAGGTGGTAGAGAGCGGCAGCTTTTCCGCCGCCGCCCGCAAGCTGGGCGCTTCGCCTTCCGCCGTCAGCCGCAGCGTGGCGAAGCTCGAACAGGCGCTGACGCTGCAGCTGCTGCACCGCACCACCCGCAAACTGCGGCTGAGCGAAAGCGGCGAAGAGGTGTTTGCGCACTGCCGCACCCTGCTGGCGGCGGCCGACGCGGTCATGGCGATCGGCGGGCGCGGCGCCGCGGAGCCCGAAGGGCTGGTCAGCGTCAGCGTACCCAAAGCGGTGGGCCGCTTCGTGCTGCATCCGCACATGCCGGAGTTCCTGCGCCGCTACCCGAAGGTGGACGTGAGACTGCGGCTGGAAGATCGCTACATGGATTTGATAGACGATCGGGTCGATCTGGCGCTGCGCATTACCGATCGCCCCTCGCCCGGGTTGATCGGCCGCCAGTTGATGAGAATAGACCATCTGCTGTGCGCCACGCCGCACTACCTGGCGCAGCACGGCGCACCGCAGCATCCGCACGATCTGGCGGCGCACAGCTGCATCTATCTGGGGGAAACGCCGAGCGACGCGCAATGGAAATTCCGCCGCAGCGGCAAAACGGTGACGGTCAACGTGCGCGGCCGCTACGCCGCCAACCACACCGGCGTGCGGCTGGAGGCGGTGAAACAGCATATCGGCATCGGCAGCCTGCCGTACTTTACCGCCCGCCAGGCGCTCGACGACGGCGAGATCGTGCAGGTGTTGCCGGAATGGGATTTTCTCAGCAGCTATCACGGCGGCCTGTGGTTGCTCTACGCGCCCAACCAGTATCTGCCGCCCAAACTGCGGGTGTTTATCGACTATCTCGTCGCCTGCCTGGCGCAGGAGCCGCAGCTAAAGCGCCTTGCGTAGCGTGATGTTGATGCGGTGCGGCCCCACCAGCGAGTGGTAGCCTTCCTTGACCGGCAGGATGCCGTGAAAACAGAGCCGAGATGGGCCGCCCCACACCACCACATCGCCGTGCGCCAGCGGAATGCGCCGCGCCCGGTCGCTGCGCTGCAGGCCACCGAACTGAAACACCGCCGGCAGCCCGAGCGACACCGAGACGATCGGCGCGCCGAAGTCGTGCTCGTCTTTATCCTGATGCAGCGACAGCTTGCTGCCCGGATCGTAACGGTTCATCAGGCAGGAATCCGGCACGAAGGGGCCGAAGCCCGCCTGCTGCGCAGCTTCGTCCGCCAGCGCCATCAGGATCGGCGGAATGGCCGGCCAGCGTTTGCCGCTGCGCGCGTCGCGTTCCGAATAGCGGTAGCCCCGGCTGTCGCTGGTCCAGCCGTTGCCGCACCAGCTCATCGCCACCGACATCACGTGCCCGCCGGGGGTGGTCAGATGCCGCCACGGCACCTGCGCCACCACGCCCTGCACCGCCGCCAGCAGTGCCGGCCCGTGATCGCGCACGAAGCCGTGCATCACCACCGCGCCGGGGGCGATCTCTTCGCGCCACGGCGGCGGCAGCACGTCTTCAAAAAGATCGATTGTCATCGCCAAAACCTGTATGAATACACAGTATCCATTGTAACCCGCCGCCGCCGATTGTCCAGCGCCCGGCGGCGCCATTGTTGTTGGCGGCAAATTTCTCTACAGTAGCCGCCATAAAATCAATCACTCACCAGGAATGCGTGTGATTAAGGGCATCACTCTTTCAGTCGTCGCCTCCATCTTGTTCGGCGCGATGTATTACTTCACCTCTACCCTCACCCCGCTGAACGGCGAGCAGGTCTACGGCTGGCGCACGCTGCTGACGCTGCCGTTCCTGACGCTGTTCATGGCGCTGTCCGGCGATTGGCGCAAGGTGGGCGACACGCTGGCCTGGATCGGCCAACGGCCGCCGCGTCTGCTGGGCCTGCTGCTCACCTCGGCGCTGCTGGGGGTGCAGCTGTGGCTGTTCCTGTGGGCGCCGCTGCACGGCAAGGCGCTCGACGTATCGCTCGGTTATTTTCTGCTGCCGCTGACGATGGTGCTGGTGGGCCGTTTGATTTACCGAGATCGGCTGTCGCTGCTGCAAAAACTGGCGGTGGCATGCGCCATGGTGGGGGTGGGCAATGAGCTGTATCAGGCGGGTGGCGTGTCGTGGCCGACGCTGGTGGTGGCGCTGGGTTATCCGCTCTACTTTATTTTGCGGCGGCGTTTCGGCACCGACAATCTCGGCGGGCTGTGGTGCGAGCTGGCGTTGATGCTGCCGGCTGCGGCCTGGTTCGCCTTCGGCGACGGTGGCGCCGCGGCGTTGCAGATCAATACCGAGCTGTATTGGCGCATTCCGCTGCTCGGCGTCATCAGCGCCGTGGCATTGGTGTGCTACATCCTCGCCAGCCGCCTGCTGCCGTTCAGCCTGTTCGGCCTGCTGAGCTATGTGGAACCGGTGCTGCTGGTGATCGTCGCGCTGCTGCTCGGCGAGAGCATCAGCCAAAGCGAATGGCCAACCTATCTGGCGATCTGGCTGGCGGTGCTGCTGCTGACGGCGGAAGGCGCGCAGCACCTGCTGCGCCGCCAGCGGGTCTGACTCAGGCGGCCAGCGTGGCGCCGCCGTCGATCACGATATCCTGCATGGTGATGTGGCTGGCCAAGTCGGAGGCCAGGAACAACACCGCGTTGGCGATCTCGTCCGGGCGGGCGATTTTACCCAGCGGGATCCCCAGTTTGAACAGCTCGGGGAAGCCGTCGATGGTGCGCTGCTGTGCATCGTCGGTCTGCCACATGCCGCGCTGCATCGGCGTGTCGGTCGAGCCCGGCGACACCAGATTGCAGCGCACGCCGAACGGCGCCATCTCCAGCCCCACGCAGTGGTTCAGGCTGGTCAGCGCCGCCTTGGAGGCGCAGTAGGCCGCCATCTGCGCGCGCGGCACGTGCGCGGCGTTGGAGCCGATGCTGACGATCGCCCCGCTGCGTTGCGCCTTGAAGTGCGGCAGCACGGCGCGGAACAGGTAAAACGCCCCCGAGGCGTTGACGTTGATGCACTGGTGCCAGTCATCCACGCTCAGATCTTCGGTATTGCCCATGCGCAAAATGCCGGCGGCGTTGACCAACACGTCCAGTCGCGGGTTTTCCGCCAGCTGTTGGCGGCACACCGCCTCCACCTGCTCCGGCCGGCTGATGTCCAGCGTCACGCAAGGGTAAGGCAGAGCCGGGTTGGCGAACTCGCGGTCAAACCCCACCACCTCGGCGCCCTGCGTCAAAAAATGCCGGGCGATCTGCTCGCCGATGCCGCGCGCCGCGCCGGTCACCCACACGCGTTTGCCGGTGAAATCCATCTGAATGCTCATGCGCGCACCGCCATCCGGGCGCACAGCCGGGTCATGTTGTTGTTCATCGTTGTCTCCTGCGAAAAGCATATGATGCGGCGTGCTGCGCCGCAAAGTGGCCCTACAGCGCGCCGCTGTTCAGGCCGAAAGCGTTGAGCATGGTGCCCAGTTTGGCGGCGGTTTCCATCCACTCGGACTGCGGCGTCGAGGCGGCGACGATCCCCGCGCCGGCGAACAGCCGCACCCGATTGCCGCGCAGCAGGCCGCTGCGGATGACGATCGCCCACTCGCCGTCGCCGTTGGCGTCGCACCAGCCGACGATGCCGCTGAACAGGCCGCGATCGTGCGGCTCCAGATCGGCGATCAGCTGGCGGGCGCTCTCGGTCGGGAAGCCGCACAGCGCCGGCGTCGGATGCAGCAGGCAGGCCAGCTGCATCACGTTGAGCGCCGGATTCAGCAACTCGCCGCGAATGCGGGTGGACAGGTGCCACATGGTGCCGGTGCTGAGCAGCGACGGGCCGCTCGGTACGCTCAGGCTGGCGCACAGCGGCGCCAGGCGCCGACGAATGTCGTCGATCACCAGTTTGTGTTCGTATTTGTCTTTGGTCGAGCGCATCAGGCGCTCGCTGCCGAGGCGATCCTGCCGCGCATCGTCCTGACGGCGCGCCGACCCCGCCAGCGGATTGGTGTGGATTTCGCCGCCCTGCTTGCGGATCAGCAGCTCCGGGCTGGCGCCGAGCAGCACGCCGCCATCGGCCAGCGGCAGGGAGAAGTGGTATCCGGTCGGGTTCTGCACCATCAGGTTATTGAGGATGTGGTGGCCCGCCACCGGCTGCTCCAGCTCGATCTCAAGGATGCGCGACAGCACCGCCTTGTCCAGCTTGCCTTGTTTGAAGCGGCTGACCGCTTCCGCCACCGCGTGCTTGAAGCGCGGCTCGTCCGGAATGCTGGTGCAGGCGACCAGGCGATGCGGCTGTTGCAGCATCGGGCGCGCGGCGCGGGTAAAGCTGTCGTTGGCGACAAACTGGCAGTTTTCAGGCACGTACAGGCTGGAAGGCCGGCGCGTATCGAACGGAATGGCGCCCACCACCACCGGCGCCGCCTGACCGGCGGCTTTGGCGCGCGCCAACGCCTGGCGGATATGCTGCGCCAGCGCGCTGTCTTCCTGCTCGCCGCCGAACGCCGGCGTCTCAATGCGCTCGAACACGCCGCTGGCGGAGAGGGAACGGAATTCTGACCGGTACAAAAAGGTCGATTGTTCGGCGTACGCAAACCCGGGGAAGGTTTGGTTTTCTGTCGTCAGTGTCGCCACAAGACCACTCCTTTGTTGCGCCTCACCAATGATAATGTTTATGCGAATAGTTATCATTAGCTGTAAAGGGATGGTAAATTACACCGGTTCCCCACCGTGGGTCAATCTCCGATGAATGAATCTTTCCGCCCGCTGCGTCAAATCCGCGTTACGGCACAAAAAGAAATAACACATTGTTATTATTGTGTTTTAGCAAAAAATAAAGGTCGTGACGTCGTCACCTTCACGCCAAAAATGCCCGCTGAACCGGCGCCCGGCGGCGCAATGCGGCGTCAATGTCTTAAGCAGCTCTAATACGAACGTCTGCCGCTGCACATCCACGGCCGTCATGCGCGCATCAAGAAAATCGAAGTAACAACGCACCTGCGGATACAGCGCCTTAAACAGGCTCTCTTTGGCGGAAAACGTCAGCGTCAGCAGCGCGTTGAACGGCAGCGTTTCGCCCAGCAACGCCTCGCGCTCCGCCGGTGAAACGATCGCGCTCCACAGCTCCTCCGCCCGCTCGTCAGACAGCAGCGTCTCCACGTCCAGCCCAACGCCGCCCAGCCCGCTCTCGCGGTGCACGGCGCACAGCGCGGTATGCGAATTATGGCTCAACGCCCCGGCAATGCCCGGCGGCCACTGCGGCGCGCGGTCTTCGCCGCGCGCCAGGGTGAAGTCGGCGAAACCGAGCGGCGCCAACAGCTGGCGCGCCAGAACACGCCCGGCCAGATACTCCGCACGGCGTTTCGGCACCGCGCGCGCCAGATGGTTCGGCAGCGCAAAGCCCGCCTCAGAAAAACTGTCGTCGCGGTAATCCGCCAGCGCAAACTGGCAGCGCGCCACCTGGCCCGGATAGCCGTTCGGCGTGAAAAAGTCGATATTGCGGATAAAAGTGGGTAGCCGGCAGGAACCAGAGTCACTGCCCAAAGAAAGCTTAATCACCGTCGTTTAACTTCTCAGCATCCTGGCGTACCGCCACCAGCTGTATAAGCAGTTCCGGCAACGCCGTTTGCACCGTCGCCCAGACCACTTCAAGGTTGATATCAAAATAACCGTGCGCAATGCGATTACGCATGCCGCGCATGTTTCGCCAGGGGATTTCAGGATGGCGTTGCGTAAACGCGGGGCTGCCATCCATGATTTTCGTCACGGCTTCACCGATGATAATCAGGCTCATAATGACCGCCTGCTGAGTGCGTTTATCTTCGATAAAATCTGCCGCCGTCAAGCCATCAACGAAATCGCAGGCATCCTGCGCCGCCTGTTGCATGTGACTCAGATAATCGACCAACCGCGCATCTTTCATACCGGCTGGGCCTCCGCCAAAACCTGCTGGCGAAAGGCCGGCGGTAAATCGAGCGGCGTCAGCAGATCCACCTGTATGCCCAGCAGCGCTTCCAGTTCCGACTGCAGCCCTCCCAGATCAAACAACGTGGCGCCCGGCAACGCATCGACCAACAGATCCAAATCACTGCCCTCACGATCGGTGCCATGCAGCACCGAGCCGAAAATACGCGGATTAGCCGCAGGGAACAGCCCAACCGTTTCTCGGATCGCCTGGCGATGCTCTGCAAGAACAATGGATGGCCGCATGGTTTTCTCTCCCCGTTACACCTAACGAAATGCTAGGTGATCGGTTGAGGGGATTCAAGCACAATCCCCCGGCAGCCGCACCTGCGCCTCTCCCCCGCGGTCGGAAGAGAGGCTCAGTATTACAAGATGCCCTTCATGGTCTTTTCGAAATCGCTCCAGGCACAGAAACCGTCTTTATCGATCGGGCAGCCTTTCAGCGCCAGCGTCACGCGCTGCGGCGGGGTTTGCAGCGTCAGCGGCGTCGCCTTGCGCAGCTGTTCGGTGGACTGATAGACGTACTCGATCTTCAGCAATTCACGGCTGTTCTGCGCGTCGCGCCAGCGCTGGAACACCAGTTTGCCGCCGATCGGCGTTTTCTCGTACTGCTGCGGCAGCTGATACGGCTGGAACTGCATGGCCGACAGCAACGAGGCGATATTGGAATCGTGGCCGACCAGCACCGTCAGCTTCGGCGCGTCCGGTTTACGCTCGCCGAGCAACGCGTTGTTGATGTAGGTCAGCAGCGGCTTGGCGACGTTTTGCGCCACCACCGGCGAGGTGAACAGCGAATCCTGATAGCCGTCTTTCAACTGCGCCAGCTGCTTCCACTGCTGCGGAGTGACGATTTTGCCCCAGGCCACCTCTTTCATCGGGAAACCTTCGTAGTACTGCAGCATAAAGGCATCCACCAGCGAGTTGCCCACCCGCAGCGGGCCGGAGACGCCCGGCTCTTTGCCCGGCACCGCGCTCATCACGCTGGCTTCTTTGGTCAGATCGCAGTGTTTGTCGGTCTTGCAGGCGGCGGAATCCTTGTAGTCGATGAGCTTCGCCAGCTGTTGGTAAGAGGCGTCCAGCTTCAGCGATCCCAGCGCGGCGTTCATCGCCGCCAGCGCCTGCTGGTTGAAGGCTTCGCTGGTGTCGGTGATGATCGGGTTGAAAGTCGGATCCATCTCGCCCATCTTGTCCTGATGGTGCACGCTGACGTCGCAGCCCGGGAACGCGCCGTTGCTGAAGAACTGCGCGGTGGCCACCGTGCGCTGCAGGCTGTTGGCGTAGACGTACACGCTGCCGGCTGTCGGGCAGCCCTCTTGCGGCAACAGGCCGGTCTGCTTCAGCCAGGCGTTGAAGTAGTGCCCCATGTACACTTCCAGCACCCCGCCCTTGGTGGTCAGCTGGCCGCCCGGCGTTTCCCAGGCCGGCCAGGCCTTCGGCGTGGACTGCGCCAGCACGCTGCCGTTGTTGGCCAGCGGCGCGCGCAGGTTATGGCGGCTCATCACCAGCACCTGTTCCAGTTGATAACCGCCGGCGTCCGCCAGCGCGTTCCCGGTGAATAACAAGGGCAGGCACAGCAATAACGTTTTTTTTCTCATCCGCAGAGGCTCCCGGAAAATGATTATTTTTAAGGTGTTAGCGTTTGCCTGAGTATGATGGCGGGGTTAGTGTGACAAGTGTGTGACAGGGTTCACGGGAAAAGATCGTACCAGCGGCCACCGGGCGGCGGCCGCTGTGCGTCAACTCAGTACCACAGGCTCATGATCGGCCAGCCGATCAGCAGCAGCGCGGCGATGTACACCACGCCGAGAATGCCGCCCAGGCGCCAGTAGTCTTTCGATTTCACGTAGCCGCAGCCATAGATGATCACCCCCGGCCCGGTGGCGTACGGCGTCAGCACGCCCATGATGCCGATCGACAGCACCAGCAGCATCGACAGCTGCTCCATCGGCACGCCCGGCAACCCTTTGCCGACCGCCAGGATCACCGGCAGCATGGTGGCGGTGTGCGCCGACAGGCTGGCGAACAGATAGTGGGCAAAGTAGAACACCAGCACCAGCGCCACCACCGTCATGTTCGGCGAGAAGCCGTCCAGATGGGTGCTCATGGTCTGGGCGAACCAGTCGATAAAGCCGGAGCGCGTCAGGCCGTTGGCCATCACCACCAGCGTCGCCAGGTTAACCAGCGTATTCCAGGCGCTGGAATATTTGGTGATTTCTTTCCACGACACCACGTGCAGCGCCAGCATCAGCGACACCGCCAACAGGCACACCGCGGTGGCGTCCAGCATTTTGCCGCCGAACACCCACAGGCACAGGCTGAGCAGCACCAGGCCGATAAGCGTGTATTCCTTGCGCGTCAGCTTGCCCATTTCCCCCAGCGCGGTATCCGCCCAGGCGGCCACTTCGCTGCTGTGGGTCACGCCCGGCTTGTACAGATAGTAGGAGATCAGCGGCGCGATGATCAGCAGCAGCAGGCCGACCGGCAGGAACGCCAGGAACCACTGCATCCAGCTGATGTGCACCCCGGCGATCTTGCCGACGAACTCGATGCCCAGCACGTTCGGCGCGGCGCCGGTGACGAACATCGAGGAGCTGATGCTGGTGCCGACCACCATCATCCACATCAGGTAACCGCCGATGCGGCGCGAGGAGGGATCGTTAGGGAAAGAGTCGAACAGCGGCGGCAGGTTTTTCACCACCGGGAACACCGTGCCGCCGGTGCGCGCGGTGTTGGACGGCGTGAACGGCGCCAGCAGGATATCGATGATCACCACCGCATAGCCCAGCGTCAGCGTGCGCTTGCCCATGAACTTCACCAGGAACAGCGCGATGCGCCGCCCCAGCCCGGTGGCCTCGTAGCCCAGCGCGAAGATAAAGGCGCCGAACACCAGCCAGACGGTGGTGCTGGAGAAGCCCGCCAGCCCCCATTTCAGCGCCTCTTTACCGGCCTTGAAGCCCGGCTCCGCCAGTTCCTGCGCGCCGAACAGCACCCAGTTGGCGCTGAGCACGCTGACGGTCACCGCGATAAAGCTGATGGCGGTGGCCGGGATCGGCTCCAGAATCATGCCGACGATCATCGCCACGAAGATGGCGAAGTAGTGCCAGGCCTGCGGCGGCATGCCGTCGGGCACCGGTATCAATAACAGGATCGCGAGCACCGCCAGCGGCGCTATCGCTTTCCAGATCTTTTCCTGGGTTTGGGACATAGGGACTCTCCTGAAGGCTTGGTTATTATTCTTGGGCACCCAGCTGCGCCAGCAGCCAGGTCACTATCAACAGGTCGGCGCTGCCGCCGGGGCTGAGGTTGCGGGCGATGCAGTCGGCATCGAAGCGCCGCAGGCGTGCCAGGCCCGCCTCCCCGGCCGAACCGCCCTGCGCCAGCAGCAACGCCGCCCGGCGCCGTAGCCAACGCAGTCCGTGCATGCCGCCGCGCGAGGCGACGTTGGTGTCACCGTTGTGGGCCATCAGCCACAGCAGACTGTCCAGCAGCGCCCGCTGTTCGTCGCCGTCGGCGGCCAACCGTTGCCGATACAGCGGCAGCGCGCCGTCCAGCACCAGCCGAAAACCGGCCTCCGCCTCGCCGCGCGCGCCGCTGAGGCCGTAGGCAGCGAACAGCCGCTGACCGGCGGTCTGCCCGGCGTTGTTGCGCCGCAGCTCGCGGTCCACCAGCCCCCGACACATCGCCGCCGTTTCGGCGCACAGCGCCGCTGCGCCGATGGCGCGCCCCTGCTGCTGCAGGCGGCCAAAGGCGGCGCACAGCAACCCGAGCGAGAACACGCTGCCCTTGTGGGTGTTAATGCCGCCGGTGGCGCGAAACATCTGGTTTTCGCAGGCCAGGCCGAGCGGCCGCAGCCGCGCCAGCTGCTGCACTGCCGGCAGAGCCGCGTCTTCGCGCCCGCGCTGGATAAAGCGCGGCAGCCACACGCCGATAGCGCGGGCGCTGCGGTAGAAATGCCCGAGATCCATATCGCGGTGGGCGCCGGTGTTATGGCGATCCACCAGCCCCGGCTTGGGCGTGAGGTTGACTTCCACCAGCAGCGCGCGAAAGGCAGCGCGGGCGAAGTCGCAGGCCGGTTCGGCACGGGGGGCGGGCAGATTAATCGGCAGAGAGCGCATCGTTGAACATCCTTTCCATTTCATGCAGCAGCTGCTCGCTGCTATGCCGCCGCTGGCGGGCGCAGATCTTGGCCGGTTGGCCACACAGCAGGCAGCGCCGTTCCGACATGCCGATATCGCGGCGCGACAAAATGCGCCCCTGCGTATCCAGCACGTCGATGTCCCACAGCCGGCCGATCGGGCGGCTCACCTCCAGCTGCATGGCGCAATCTTTCACCCGCTGGGCGTCGGCGCGCAGCGCCACAAACCCTTCGCAGCCGGTGGCGAGCGCCAGCGCTTCGGCCTGCGGGCTGGGCCAGCCCTGTTCGGCGCACAGCCGCAGCAGCGCCGCCCAGCCGAGGTTGAAGATGCCGCGCGTCAGCGCGCTGTCCTTCACCGGGCCGGGGACGACCAGCGTCAGCACCAGCAGCGTGCACTGGTGATGCGCCAGCCACGCCTGCTGGCGCGCCTGGCGGCATTCACGGCTGGTGAGCAGCTCCGGCAGGCTGACCGCGCGTTCGGCGGCCAGTTGAGGATCGACGGCGGCCATCGGTTACTCCGCCACCTGATGCACCACGTCGATCACCGAACCGTCGCGGTAGCGCACCACCGCCACCACCTTGTCGGTAAAGGCGATCGGCTGCGGTTCGCCGGTCAGCTGCAGCGCGCGGGCGCGCAGCCAGTCGATGCTCACCACCTCGAGCCCGGCCTCCCGCAGGCGCTGCGCCAGCTCCGGCCGCGCCGGGTTGACGGCGATGCCGTGGTCGGTCACCAGAATGTCGATGCTGGAGCCCGGCGTGACGCAGGTGGTAACCTGCTCCACCAGCGTCGGGATGCGCCCGCGCACCAGCGGCGCGACGATGATCGCCAGCCGCGCGGCGGCGGCGGTGTCGCAGTGGCCGCCGGACGCGCCGCGCAGCACGCCGTCGGAGCCGGTCAGCACGTTAACGTTGAAGCCGGTGTCGATTTCCAGCGCGCT
Organism: Serratia sp. SA088; assembly: GCF_049065515.1. Lineage (NCBI taxonomy): Bacteria > Pseudomonadati > Pseudomonadota > Gammaproteobacteria > Enterobacterales > Yersiniaceae > Serratia > Serratia sp. SA088. The sequence continues at coordinate 43,400 of NZ_JBAKGW010000001.1, read as the reverse complement.
CAGCACCACCACGTCGAGCCGATCGACCGAGGCGCCCTTGGAGCTGAAGTTGGCGTACTGGTTGGCGCTGATTTCGATATGGCGCGGGTTGCGCGCCAGCGAGGTCGCCGCCGCCCGATCGAAGCTCTGCACGTCCAGCAGCTTGCCGATCAGCCCTTTCTCATGCAGATCCACCATGGTCGAGGTGATGCCGCCGAGGGCGAACGCGGCGCGAATGCCGCGGGCGCGCATCTTGTCCTCCAGGAACCGGGTCACCGCCAGCGAGGCGCCGCCTGTGCCGGTTTGCAGCGAAAACCCTTCGGTGAAGTAGCCGGAACCGGCGATCACCTCGGCGGCGCGGCGGGCGATCAGCAGCTCGCGCGGGTTCGAGGTCATGCGCGTGGCGTCAGCGCCGATCTTGTCGGCATCGCCCACCCGCTCCAGCTGCACGATCAGATCCACCCGATCCTGCGCCAGGCTGGCGGGATGATGCGGATACGGCACCAGCTGCTCGGTCAGCAGCACCACGGTGCCCGCCGCCTCGGCGTCCACCCGCGCATAGCCGAGCGAGCCGCAGCAGGCTTCACCGCTGTAGCCGTTGGCGTTGCCGAACTCATCGCAGGCCGGCACGCCGAGGAAGGCCACGTCTATCTGCAGCTCGCCGGATTCGATCAGGTTGACCCGGCCGCCGTGCGAGTGAATTTGCACCGGCTCCGCCAGCAGCCCGCGCGATACGGCGTCCGCCAGCGGGCCGCGCAGCCCGGAGGTGTAAATGCGGCTCACCACGCCGTGGCGGATATGCTCAACCAACGGCGCATGGCAGTCGGTCAGCGAGCTGGAGGCCAGCGTCAGGTTGCGGAACCCCATCGCCGCCAGCGTCTCCATCACCTGATTGAGCGTCAAATCACCACCGCGAAACGCATGGTGGAAGGAGATGGTCATGCCGTCCTGCAGTCCGCTGCGGCGCACCGCTTCCTGCAAGGAGTCGCACAGCTTGAGATCGCGCGGTTTGCGCGCCTGCAGGTTGGCTTTGGACACGTCCTGATAGCCCGGCAGATCCGCCGGGTTGGCGAAGGTCATCAATCGTTGTTGGCGGTTCATCATGCTTCCTCCCCGTGCTGCGCCGGTTCTTCCCGTAAGCCGGACAGCGCGGCGCGCTCCAGCACCAGCCGGGCGCGTTCAATCACCGGGCTGTCGACCATTTTTCCGTTCAGCGACACCACGCCGCGCCCCTCCCGCTCCGCCGCTTCGGCGGCGTCCACCACCCGCTGCGCGTGCGCCACCTCTTTGGCGGTCGGCGCGTACAGGTTGTGCAGCAGCTCAATTTGGCGCGGGTTGATCAGCGATTTGCCGTCGAAGCCGAGCTGTTTGATCAGCGCCGCCTCCTGCAGGAAACCGGCCTCGTTGTTGGCGTCGGAGTAGACGGTGTCGAACGCCTGAATGCCGGCGGCGCGCGCCGCCTGCAGCAGCGAGCAGCGGGCGAACAGCAGCTCGATGCCTTCCGGCGAGCGTTCGGTGCGCAGATTGCGTACATAGTCTTCCGCCCCCAGCGCGATGCCGATAAGACGCGGCGAAGCGTGCGCGATCGCCACCGCGTTGGTGATGCCCTGCGCCGATTCGATCGCCGCCAGCAGCCCGGTACTGCCGACCGGCCGGCCGCAGGCCGCTTCGATGGCGGCAATCTCGCGCTCCATGTCGATAACGTCCTGCGCGCTGTCGGTCTTCGGCAGGCGCACGATGTCCGCGCCGCCGCGCACCACCGCCTGCAGGTCCGCCAGGCCGTAGACGGAGTCGAGCGCATTGACGCGCACGATGGTTTCCACCTCCTGGTACAGCGGGTGCTGCAGCGCGTGGTACACCAGCCGGCGCGCCGCGTCTTTTTCACGCAGGATCACCGAGTCTTCCAGATCGAACATCAGCGCATCGGCCTGATAGATAAAGGCGTTGCTGACCATCGCCGCGTTGGCGCCGGGGACGAACAACATGCTGCGGCGCAGCCGGGTTTTATTCAGCGTTTTCATCTTTCGCCTCCCACGGCAGTTGGCCACCCTCGCAGGCGCGCATCAGCGCGGTTTCCAGCCGGGCGCGCAGCACGCAGTCCAGCGCCCCTTTGTCGTCGACGATCACCTGCACCGGTTCCACCTCATAACGCTGCAGCACTTCCAGCAGGGTGCGACGGATCGCCGCGCCGAACTGTTTTTCCACGCTGCTGGCGATCAGCAGATCGTGCTGCGGCCCCTCGGCGGGCGCGATGCGCACCATGACATCGCTGGATTCCAGCGTGCCGGCCATTGCTTCTCGGATAATTTTCATCATTCACCTGATTGTGCGGACTCAAAAGGATGCGGGGCCGCCTTGGCCCGGCGCTGCGTTTGCAGATCCTGCAGGTAGTACAGGGTGTCCGGCGGCACCAGCGGCGCGGCAGCGTGGAAGTCCCCCGCCGCCAGCAGCTTGCGCACCCAGGAGGCGGAGATCGCCGTGCCCTGATATTGCAAACGCTCGATTTCCACCAGCGCGATCGGCGGGCTGGGCAGCGCCGGCGTTTCCAGCCAGTAGCGCATGTCGCGGTTGTATTTCGCGGTCACCGCGCAGAACGGCTCGTTGCCGACGAAGCGGTGGGTAATGCCCAGCGCGGGCGCCAGATACTGGCGGAAGATCTTCAGATCGATTTCGGTGTAACAGTCGTCGGCCACGCCCTGGTCCTTGATGAAGTAACAGGGGAAGGTGGCGCGCGAGATCACGTACTGCGAGCCTTCGTGTACCGTGAGGTTGGGGATATCGGCGGTGCCGGCCAGCACCAGCCGGCGCCGGTCTTCATAGCTGAAGCGCGAGGTGTTTTCCTTCACCAGAAACAGGTGCAGCCAGTCGCAGCGTTTGGCCGCCTGACGCACCAGATACTGATGCCCGCGAGTGAAGGGGTTGGCGTTCATCACGATGCTGCCGATGGTCTCGCCCGGCCGGCGCTGGCTCGCCAGCTGGGCGGCGTAGCGCTTCAGGCGGCACGGGCTGTTTTCCATCAGCACCACGATGCCCGGCACGGTGGCGATCGGGTAGAAACCGCACTGGCGGAACAGCGGCTCGTTCTGCACCTTTGTGTAGATAAACAGCTGGGTGTGATGGCGCTCATAGGCCAGGTTCACCAGCTCGGTCGCCAGCGCCAGCGCCAAGCCTTCGCCGCGCATCAGCGGGCTGATGGCGACGCATTTGATAATATTGTCGGCGATGCCGCCGCAGGCGACCAATTTGTCGTGCTGGGTAACGGTAATAAATATTTCAACCGTGGTATCGATATTCAGATCGTTACTGCGCAAGAAGGCGCTTATTTCTGAAATCGCTTTATGATCCGATCGCTTTACCCGATTAAATACGGCATCGCCTAACATAACACGCTCTCTGGGTTAACTGGCAAACAACAAATGAAATACAAAAAGGCATTTTAATTAACATCAGAAATGGCAATTAAAACCTTAAAAACCATAAAGATAAAATCACCCTCTCGTTCAATAAGCCCATGGTAAGCAGAAAAAAAACGCCGATTATTGACCTATTTCACAAACCGATCCCGGTTAATAAGTTATTTAATGTTCTTTATTTACTTAATTAATCTTATGGTGTTTATTATTGAGATAATCTTTATTTGGCGCCGCAATTCACTTACATTCACTTAGCATTTTTATTGCAATTACGGGTCGCACTATGGAATGGCTGAACATCCTGATCGTTGAAGACGAAACGCCGCTGGCGGAGATGCACGCGGAGTTTATCCGCCAGAACGGCGGCTGCCGCCAGATTTGGCTGGCCGGCACGCTGGCGCAGGCGCGCGCCATGACCGAACGCTTCAAGCCGGACCTGATCCTGCTGGACAACTTTCTGCCCGACGGCCAGGGCATCACCCTGCTGCGCGAACTGACGCTGAGCGGCTATCGTGGCGGCATCGTGTTCATCACTGCCGCCAGCGACATGGCCACCGTGGCCGAGGCGTTGCGCTACGGCGTGTTCGACTACCTGATCAAACCGCTGGCCTATGACCGGCTGAGCCAGACCCTGCAGCGCTTCAGCCAACGCCGCGAAGCGCTGAAAGACAAAGCGCGCCTCAACCAGCGCCGCATTGACGAGATGTTCAACACCTACGCCCGCGGCGAACAGCAGGCGGCGTTGCCCGCCGGCATCGACGAGCTGACGCTCGGCAAGATCCGCGCGCTGTTCGCCGAGCCCGCCGCGCGCCACACCGCTGAAAGCGTTGCGCAAAAAATGGGGCTCAGCCGCACCACCGCGCGCCGTTATCTGGAGTTTTGCACCGCCGCGCAGCAGCTGCGCGCCGAGATCATTTACGGCAAGGTGGGCCGCCCACAGCGGATCTACCGCGCCGGCGAGCCGCATTAGCGGTTATTTGATCGCCCTTGCAAGGTTGCGTGTAACCGCTTTACTTTTTATGCGCCGGTCAGCATCTTGGTGAGCATCACCTAGCCGACTGGACGATCGCCGATGCCCGCTGAACCCCTAGCTTCCCTGTCCGAGATCCTCGCCCGCCGTGACTGGCAAAACCCCGCCTGCACCCACTACCGCCGGCTGGACGCCCACCCGCCGTTCGCCAGCTGGCGCACGGTGGAAGACGCGCGCGACGATGCCCCCAGCGCCAGCCGCCGGTCACTGAACGGCGAGTGGCGTTTCAGCTACTTCCCGCGCCCAGAGGCGGCGCCGGAAGGCTGGCTGCAGCAAGATCTGCCGGACGCCGCCCCGCTGGCGGTGCCGGGCAACTGGCAGCTCGCCGGCTACGACGCGCCAATCTACACCAACGTGCGCTACCCGTTCCCGGTCGATCCGCCGCGCGTGCCGGAAGACAACCCGACCGGCTGCTACTCGCGCGCCTTCAGCGTCGATCCGGCCTGGCTGGCCGCCGGCCAGACGCGCGTCATCTTCGACGGCGTCAACTCGGCGTTCTATTTATGGTGCAACGGCTACTGGGTGGGCTATTCGCAGGACAGCCGCCTGCCGGCGGAGTTCGATCTCAGCCCGTGGCTGCAGCCGGGTGAAAACCGGCTGGCGGTGATGGTGCTGCGCTGGTGCGACGGCAGTTATCTGGAAGATCAGGACATGTGGCGCATGAGCGGCATCTTCCGCGACGTCAGCCTGCTGCACAAACCCGCCGCGCACCTGAGCGATGTGCGCATCACCACCCCGCTGCATGACGGCTTTACCCGCGGCGAACTGGTGGTGACGGCGCGCGCCAGCCGGCCCGGCCCGCTGCAGGTGCAGGTGCAGCTGTGGCGCGATGGTGCGCGGGTGGCCGAGCGCACCCAGCCGCTCGGCGGCGAGATCGTGGACGAACGCGGCGCCTATGACGATCGCGTCACGCTGCGCCTGCCGGTGGAACGCCCGGCGCTGTGGAGCGCCGAAACGCCCGCGCTGTATCGCGCCACCGTCGCCCTGCTCTCGCCCACAGGAGAAATTATCGAGGTGGAGGCCTCTGACGTTGGCTTCCGCCAGGTGGAAATCAGCGGCGGGCTGTTGAAGCTCAACGGGCAGCCGCTGCTGATCCGCGGCGTTAACCGCCACGAGCATCACCCGCGCCACGGCCAGGTGATGGACGAGGCGACGATGCGCCACGACATCCTGCTGATGAAGCAACACAACTTCAACGCGGTGCGCTGCTCGCATTATCCCAACCACCCGCTGTGGTATCGGTTGTGCGACCGCTACGGGCTGTACGTGGTGGACGAAGCCAATATCGAGACCCACGGCATGCAGCCGATGAACCGCCTGGCTGACGATCCGCTGTGGCTGCCGGCGATGAGCGAGCGCGTCACCCGCATGGTGCAACGCGATCGCAACCACCCTTGCATCATTATCTGGTCGCTGGGCAACGAGTCCGGCCACGGCGTGAACCACGACGCGCTGTACCGCTGGGTGAAAAGCCAGGATCCGACCCGCCCGGTACAATATGAAGGCGGCGGCGCCGACACCGCCGCCACCGACATCATCTGCCCGATGTACGCGCGAGTGGATCAGGATCAGCCGTTCCCGGCGGTGCCCAAATGGGCGATCGGCAAGTGGATCGGCCTGCCGGAGGAACAGCGGCCGCTGATCCTGTGCGAATACGCCCATGCGATGGGCAACAGCTTCGGCGGCTTTGAGCGCTACTGGCGCGCGTTCCACGCACATCCGCGCCTGCAGGGCGGCTTTGTCTGGGACTGGGTCGATCAGGCGCTGATCAAGCGCGACGAGCGCGGCGAGGAATTTTGGGCCTACGGCGGCGACTTCGGCGATACCCCCAACGATCGCCAGTTCTGCCTGAACGGGCTGGTGTTCGCGGATCGCACCCCGCACCCGGCGCTGTTCGAAGCGCAGCGGGCGCAGCAGCTGTTCCGCTTCGCCTTCGACGCCGCCTCGCTGACGCTGACCGTCACCAGCGATTACCTGTTCCGCCACACCGACAACGAACAGCTCAACTGGCGGCTGGAGCTGGACGGCGTGGAGCGCGCCAGCGGCAGCTTCGATCTGGCGCTGGCGCCGCAGGGCAGCGCTAGCTTCATCTTGCTCGATCGGCTGCCTATGCTGCATCAGCCCGGCGAGCTGTGGCTGAACGTGGAGGTGGTGCAACCGCAGGCCACCGACTGGTCCGAAGCGCACCACCGCTGCGCCTGGGATCAGTGGCGGGTGCCGCGCGCGCTGCATCCCGCGCCGCCGTCCGCACAGGGCGTGCCGCCCACGCTGATTGAAGACGATCAGGGGCTGACGCTCACCCACGGCGACCAGCGTTGGCGCTTCGAGCGCAGCAGCGGCCACCTGACGCAGTGGTGGCAGAATGAGCAGCCGCAGCTGCTGACGCCGCTGCGCGACGGCTTTGCGCGCGCGCCGATCGATAACGACATCGGCGTCAGCGAGGCGGACCATATCGATCCCAACGCCTGGGTCGAACGCTGGAAGCTGGCGGGCCTGTACCGGCTGGAGGAGCACTGCGTGCGGCTGCAGGCGGATGCGCTGCAAAACGGCGTGCGGGTGGTGAGCGAACACCAGTTCGGCGTGGACGGGCAGATTCTGCTGATTAGCCGCAAGCAGTGGCTGTTCGACGCGCTGGGCGCGGTGAGCGTGAATGTGGAGGTCGAGGTGGCCGACGCCCTGCCGCCGCCGGCGCGCATCGGCCTGAACTGCCAACTGGCGACGGTGCAGCCGCAGGCGGAATGGCTGGGTCTGGGCCCGCACGAGAACTACCCTGATCGCCGCCTGGCCGCGCAGCATGGGCGCTGGCGCCTGCCGCTGGCGGATCTGCACACGCCGTATATTTTCCCCGGCGAGAACGGCCTGCGCTGCGACACCCGCAGCCTGCGCTACGGCGGCTGGCGCATCGACGGCCGCTTCCACTTCTCGCTCAGCCGCTACGGCCTGCAACAGCTGATGGCCTGCAGCCACCAGCATCTGCTGCAGCCGGAAGCGGGCACCTGGCTGCACCTGGACGGTTTCCATATGGGGGTAGGCGGCGACGACTCCTGGAGCCCGAGCGTGCACCGGGATTACCTGCTCACCGCCGGCGTTTACCGCTATCAGCTGCGCCTGCAGCGGGCGCCAGAGGGCTAAATCTGCCAAAAAACTCAACGGGTTGCGCATTCTGTAAGCAAACAGTCACAGAATGTGTAATCCTCCTTTGACATGCCGACGGCGCCTCGCTATTATTCGCCCCGTTCCAACGATTCCTCTGTAGTTCAGTCGGTAGAACGGCGGACTGTTAATCCGTATGTCACTGGTTCGAGTCCAGTCAGAGGAGCCATGTTTAGAGAAGCCCGCTCAGGGAAACCTGAGCGGGCTTTTTGCTGTTGGCGGGTTTGGGCTGCGGCAGGCAACCGGCTGTCTGAATGCCAACCGCATTGACAGCGAAAATACCCTTGCCCGACGAACGCCTGCGCCGCCGGCTATCACCCTGGCCCTTCACTGCCCGCCGCCAGCAGCGGCACCAGGATATCGCTAATCGGCGTAGGCATGCCCTGCAAGCGCCCATAACGCTGCACGACACCGTTGCGTATGTCCCACTCCAGTGGCCGGTTGGCCTGCCGGTCGGCAAGAATAGAGGTGCCCAAATCCGCGGGCGCACGCTGAAAGCCGTCCACGATCGCCTCCGGCACGTTATCGTGAAGCACCGCACCCTGAGCGCGCGCGACGGCCAGGCATTCACGCAGATAAGCCAGGGCCAGTTGCGTTATGTCGGCGCGCGAAAACATGCCTGCGCGGCGATTGGCCAGCACCATCAGCCCCGCAGCCGCATTCTGCAACAGCTTACGCCAGGCAATCGAGAGAAAATCCGATGACAGCTCAACCGCACAGCGTGAACCGCAGAGCGCGTCGGCGATCGCTTGCGCCTGTGGCGCATCCGGCAGCGTCAGGCGCGGCGTGGCGCGCAGCCTGACGGACGCATCTTGCTCGCGCTGCGCCGGAAACCACACCACGGAGGGCAGCACCGTCGCCCCATTGACGTAAGGCGCCAGCAGAGATTGCTGCTCGACGCCGTTTTGCAGCGCACACACGACGGTGTTTTTATTGCACAACGCCGCCAGCCAGCCCGCGCTGTCGGCCACCTGAGTGGTTTTTACGGCGACAAAAACCAGATCGTAGGGATGGGCGACGGTACGCGGATCGCTTAAAACCGGCCCCGGCACCACCACTTCTCCCTCATCGTGGCGCAGAATTAATTGCGGATGGGCCGTACGCCCGCAAAGCAGCGGCGTGCGGCCCACTTCATGAAGCGCCGCGGCGATGGCGGTGCCGATGGCGCCGGGGCCGATAAGCGCAATGGTAGGGCGATCGGACATAGCGAGTCCTCCAGGTTGGATTAACCGTTCATCAGCCCGCTGTTTCTGTTACGCGCTAATGCTGATGCAGGATAAGCGGGCGCCAGGGTAAATGATACGGCGGCAAGGAGATAAACGCAGCTGTAGGAAACTATCCGGCCCCTCCCCCTAGCGAAACCCACTCTTTTATCTAAGAAGATTCCTAACCCAGCTGACGGAAATCCCTCCCTGGCACCAATACGCGGGTTAACCCGCCGATTTACAGCAATAATCCTGTAAAAACAATCGATAAGCGAATTGTTCGCGCTCGGTAAGTTACGTCTATCCTTTCGCTATGGGTGCCTGCTGCCCATCGTTCGCTGCAGATCGCGGCATGCGCGTTTCTGGCTGTTCGGGTTTCGGTTTATTCCATCGCGCGCTTCCATTCATCATTTTGAATTTCAAAGCAATCTCTCAGCAACAAGGAGTGTTTATATGGCTTACGTCATTACCGACCGAGAAAAACTGCAAGCGATTTGGGAGGCCGCCAAAGCCGGCGACTGGCCGGCCGTGTATGCCGCATCCGTCGATGCGCTCACCGATCCCAACCATGCCAACCAACCCATTGAGGGCGTGGATATCGCGGTGTATACCTGGATCAAAGGCGCCTATGGCGTGAACTCGAATCAGGGGGCGTTTGCCCATTACATTCGCGACCAAACCAAGCTGCAGTATGAGCTGCGCACCGGGCAAGTGCCCGATGACTGGGAGGCGCGCATTCAGAATGCCTCCGACAACATCGCCAAAAACTTCGCCAAAACGCTGTTTGGCGTCGATCTGAGCAGCGATCCCAATGCGCCGCTGCCGGATGCCCCGCCCACCAGCGCCAAAGTGCCGGATATTCACGAGGTTGGCCTGATCGACGCCGGTGCGGCGGCGTCCGAAGTGTTCACCGACGCCTCCTCGACCGGTGCCCCCAACTATTCCCCCTGGGCCGGCACCACGCTGTTCTCTTATTTAGGCGACACCTCGTTCTTTACCGAATGGGTGGCGACCAACGACACCTCGGCCTTTAAGGTGGAAGGCGGGACTTACGATCTGATTGCCGCAGCGCAGGTCTCCATGCAGATGAAAAACCTCAGTTACGTGGTTGAAACGCTGCTGGCGGGCGAAGTGCCCACCTATTTGACCACCCTCGGCATTGGCCACGAGACCATCCGCCTGGCCGCCGAGGCGGCGCGTGATTTCTACACTGAGTCCTACGGCAGCAGCGTGACCGGCGGCGGCAGCATTATCCCCGGCAAGCTGGATATCGGCTCGGCGATTTTCAACGACATTGCCGACGTGCTGTCCACGCCTAATCTGTACCGCGTCGGTACGCTGCATGACGACGATTTCACGCTGGCGTTCGGCAATATCGCCGTTAACACCGGCAGCGGCGACGACACCATCAGCGTGCCGCGCGGCTGGCAAAACAACGCCGGCAACTACGGCTGGACGGTGATCGACGGCGGCAGCGGCCACGATACGGTCGATTATTCCAGCCTGTCGCACGGGGTAAACCTGAAGTTTGACGCCCAGGGCAGCTATGGCGGGCGCGGGGTAATCGAGAAAAACGGCATCGGGCTGTATGGCTTCAAGGACGGGCTGTACAACATTGAGGCGGTGAAGCTGACGGACTTTAAGGATAACGTCACCTTTAACGATCGGGTGCTAACGCCGGCCAACGGCCTGGAGGTCAACCTGGGCAAAGGCTCCAGCGAGATTCGCTTCGAGCACGGCTATACCACCGCGCCGGGTGGGAGTGCACCGCAGGATTATCTCGGCGTAAACCTGAGCATGCTGTCCAACGATGTGCCCTTCCCCAACAGCCTGCTGAACATTCCCGTGAAGCAGACCCACAATATCTACATCGACGACAGCTTCGAGCTGGGCTTTTTACAGGCCTCCTCCCTGTCTATCGATAACCACCTGCTGGCCTTCGGCGCCGAAGGATCAAACAGCAGCTTCTCACTGAATTACAACGCGCAAACCCATACGCAGGATCTGTCGATATTCATGCAGGGCGAAAGCGCGCTCAATCAGCACGTCGTCAATATCTACAATTGGGATCAAGGATACTTTGGCATCAATCTGGAGCAGCCGGCCATTCAGCTTGTCGGTTTGCAAACCATTGCCCCGCAAGAGCTGGCAGCCGCCTAAGCGAAGCCCGCCGGGTTTACCGGCGGGCTGTTTACCTGCGGCGCGGCGGCTCACTCCCTGTCACGCTCCGCAATCCGCGCCATCAACGCCCCCAGCAACGCCAGATCGACCAGCAGCGCCAGCGCGAAACAGGCTCCCTTTATCCCCGGCGCGGCATAGGTTTGCACCAGCGAAGCGGCAACCACTACGGCCACGAGAGTCACCACCGTCGTCAAACGGTACGCCACGGCGAGTGCGCCTTTCTCCCCCACTGCCGTGCGGTAGGCGACGCCCTGGCCCAGGCCGCCGAGGGCGAGGCCCGGCAGCAGGGCCGGCCAGCCGTGGCCGCCGAACAGCATCAGCAGCATCAATAGCCATCCCGCCGCCGCCAGTAAAAAGCCGTGGCGGAGAATAGCCAGCGCAGGCCGGTTCCGCAGCGTCCGCCAGCGGGCCAGCGCGGCGCCGCCGAGAAACGCCAGCGCCAATGCCGTCAGCAGCATCAGGGTAGCGCCGATGCCCAGCAGATTTTCGGTCCTCAGCAGCAAGGCGCCCGCTGCGACCGGCACGCTGAGCGCCAGGGTGCTCGCCGCCGTTCCCGTGTGTTCCATGGCGCCCAGGGCGCCGTTGTTGATATAGGGGCTCATCGTTCACTCCGACATGATGGAAATGATGAAATAAATTCATTTCCCTGTTCACATGTCAGTAGCCTATCTCTTGTATAATCGGTAAGACAAACTCATAGTTTTCAGCCTTGGATGAGAATAATTCAGCCATGAGAAAAACCCGTTTGCCGCCGCTGGGCGCGCTGCGCGCTTTCCACGCCGTGGCCGTCTGCCGCAGCTTCAAACTGGCCGCCGAGGAGCTGGGCGTCAGCGCAACGGCGATCAGCCATCAGATCAAGCTGCTGGAGTCGGTGCTGGCATGCCGGGTGTGCGAGCGCAGCGCGCAGGGCGTCAGCCTGACCGAAACCGGCGAAATCCTGTATGCCGGCACCCAGCGCGCCTTCGCCGCGCTGGAGCAGTCCGTCGCCCAAATCACCCGCGCCCGGCAGCCGCCGGCGCTGACCGTCACCACCACCTCCAACTTTCTCACCCACTGGCTGGTGCCGCGCCTGGCGGATTTCAAGGCGGAGTTTCCCGCCATCGATCTGCGCCTGCACACCAGCGTCGAGCGGGTGGATCTCAGCCAGCGCACCGTGGACGTCGCCATCCGCTACCGTGAAACGCCGGAAAGCGATCTGCACTGCACCCTGCTGCATGAGGATCGCTTTATCGTGGTGGCCAGCCCGGCGCTGGCGCTGGAGCGCATCGAAGATTTGCTGCGGGTGACGCTGTTTCACGTGGAGCATCGGCAGGTGCCCGCCGACTCACCGACCTGGGAGAACTGGCGGCGGCGCTACGGGCCGGAAGGATTGAACGTAGAAGCCGGGCTGACCTTCAGCGACGAGACCCATGCGCTGCAGGCGGCGGTGGCGGGCCAGGGGGTGGTGATCGCCAGCCGGCTGCTGGCGCGCGATTTGTTGCAGCGCGGCGTGTTGGCGGCGCCGTTCGAGATGTCATTGCCCGGCGCCAACTACTATCTGGTGGCCACCGAAGAGACCGCGCAGCGCCCCGATATCATGGCGCTGCGCGCGTGGCTGCTGCGGCAAATGGCGGCGGGCTAACGGCTCTCGGGGGCGATTTCCCCCAGGCGGATCGCCACGCTGATCGCCTGCGCGGTGGTGGCGGCGCCGAGACGTTGGCGAATGCGCCGCAGGTGGTTTTCCACCGTGCGTTCAGACAGGCCGAGCATCGCGGCGATATCCGCCTGCCGCCGGCCAATGGCGGTCCAGCTCAGCACCTCGCGCTCGCGCGCCGACAGCCGGCCCTCCCGTTCACCAGCAGCAGGTTCGAACAGCCGCCGCGCCGCCAGAAAAGCCGCCGCGCCCACCAGCGACAGCGCCAGCCGCACCGGCGGCGAGGCGTCGATGCACTCGCCCCCCAGGCTGACCGCCCCCTCCAACCCGGCGGGGCCGAATACCGGGATCTGCACGCCGTGCAGACCGGCGCCGCGCGGCGTGCGCACAATCCGGTAGCGCTCGCCCTGCTGCGCCCGGTTTTTGGTCCAGAAGAACGGTTCGGCGGCCCGCAGCATGTGCCGGGTCACCGGGCAGTGCCGCACGTAGGTCAGCGCATCGACCGCCTCCCCCTCGCCGAACCAGTCGCCCTCGACCCAATAAATATGCTCGATCCCCGCCTCCGCCGCCGCGGAGGCGGAAAACAGCACAAAGCGGTTGAAACCGAACGGCGCGGCGAAGGCGCGAACCCGCCCCTGAATGGCGGACAAGGTGCGCTCGTGGTCCATCGCCAACGCCGTCTGGAAAGCGCGCTGCGCGATCTCGTCGCTCATCGCGCGGCGACGTCGGCCAGCAGCGTTTCTGCCGCCAGTTTGCCGAGGTTGTTGGAAGCCAGCGGGCTGTCGCCGGTCAGCAGGCGCCGATCTTTATGCACCTTGCCGGTGATGTCGGCGTTGACGATCTTAACGCCCAACTCGCGCAGGCGTTCGCCCACCAGCCAGGGCATCGGGCCGGGGATGTAGCCGATATCGATGTTGGCGCCGGTATCGAGCGAATCCGGGAACACGCACATCTCATAGCCGCGATAGAGGAAATCGTCTTTGCTCTCGCCGATGCCCGCCGCCAGCAAACCGGCCGGCCCGTGGCACAGCGAGATCACGTAGCGATCGTGGTCATGCGCCCAGTGCAGCGTCTTTTTCACCTCTTCGCTGAACGGGATATCGTTGAGCACGCCGTGGCCGCCGGGAATGAAAACGCCGAGGTAGTTGCCGCCATCCAGATCCTTCACCACTTCCGTCAGCTTTTTCGGCTGCTTGAGTTGGCTGCGGTACTTCTCGTAGGTGGCCTTGACCGCTTCATCTTCATGCGGGAACGCCCACATCTCCAGCTTCACCGGATCGCCGGACGGCGTGGTGACGTCGATCTCGAAACCGGCCAGATCCAGGTGATACATCGGCAGCAGCATCTCGACCGGGTGATTGCCGGTGGAGAAGAACTTGCCGTTTTGCATCAGCAGGTAGCGCTCCTGCGAGGCGATCATCAGCACCTTCCACTTGCCGCCGCGATAGGCGTTCGGGTAGCTGGCGCCCGTGAAGTCGGTTTTGGACGAGGTGTACTGGCTGAGGGAGTAAGGGGATGGGAAGAACGCGTTGTCTTCCGCCACATCCGGGGTGGGATTACGATCGTTGGACACTGAATCAGTCATGATTATCTCCATATTCACCGTTGCATTGCCCATTCAGCTTAAATAACCGCCGGCAGGGCCGCAATGAGGGATATCCCTCAAGCAGCGCCCAGGCGGCGGAGTCCCCCTGGGCGCTGTTCTTAGCTGTTCACAAACGCCAGCAGATCGGCGTTGACCTGATCGGCGTGGGTAGTCGGGATGCCGTGCGGCGCGCCCTTGTAGGTATGCAGCGTGCCGTTTTGCACCAGCTTGGCCGAGAGCACACCGGAATCCTGATAAGGCACCACCTGATCGTCGTCGCCGTGGATCACCAGCACCGGAATGGAGATCTTCTTGAGATCTTCGGTGAAATCGGTCTGCGAGAAGGCGACGATGCCGTCATAGTGCGCCTTGGCGCCGCCCATCATGCCCTGGCGCCACCAGTTCCAGATAATGGCCTCCGACGGTTTGGCGCCCGGACGGTTATAGCCGTAGAACGGACCGGCGGGCACGTCGTAATAGAATTGCGCCCGGTTGGCGGCCAGCTGCGCCTGGAAATCATCGAACACCGCTTTGGGGGTGCCCTGCGGATTAGCGTCGGTTTTCACCATCAGCGGCGGCACCGCGCTGATCAACACCGCTTTGGACACCTTGTCCTCGCCGTGGCGCACGATATAGCGCACTACCTCGCCGCCGCCCGTCGAGTGGCCCACGTGCATCGCGCCTTGTACGCCCAGGTGTTTCACCACCGCGGCGACATCATCGGCGTAGTGATCCATGTCGTGCCCTTCCGACACCTGGCTGGAGCGGCCGTGGCCGCGGCGATCGTGCGCAACCACGCGGAACCCTTGGTTCACGAAGAACAGCATCTGGGCATCCCAGTCATCGCTGGACAGCGGCCAGCCGTGGTGGAAATAGATAACCTTGCCGTTTTTGGGGCCCCAATCCTTGTAGAAAATCTCGACGCCATCGCTGGTCGTTACATAACCCATGTCGTTTCTCCCATTTACACTATGGTTAAAAAAGAAGGTTTATACTGCGCGCGGCGCCGGGATCTCTGGCTCCCTCATCCCGGCTGGCCGACGATCTTGCGTTGATCGTTTAACGAGTATAGGTTTAAAGCTCACTTTAAGGTCAAACCCAATTCGGCAAACCGCATTCCCGCTTTCGATCGGCATCAGGAGTATTCAAGTGCAAGGAGATGACACCGCCACGACGATGGAGCAACGGCTTGCCGCCCAGCGCCACGCCTTCCTGCGCGACGGCGCGCCGACGATGGATCAGCGCAAGGCCGTCCTGCGCCGCTTGCGGAGCGCCATTCTGGCCCAGCGCGGCGCGCTGGCGGCGGCCGTCAGCGCGGACTTCGGCCACCGCTCGCCTTACGAGACCGACATTTTGGAGATTCTGGTCACCGTGCAGGCGATCGATTACCTGCTGCGCAACCTGAAACGCTTCATGAAACCGGAGCGCCGCCACGTCGCCCTGCCGTACCAGGCTGCGCGCGCCTATGTGCAATATCAGCCCAAGGGCGTGATCGGCGTCATGGCGCCGTGGAACTACCCTTTATCGTTGACCTTCATCCCGCTGGCCACCGCCCTGGCCGCCGGCAACCGCGTGATGCTGAAACCTTCGGAGCTCACGCCGCATACCAGCCAGCTCATCGAGACGATGCTGGCGGCGCAGTTTCCCGCCGACGAGATCGCCGTGGTGACCGGCGGGCCGGAGATCGGAGCCAGATTCAGCGAGCTGGCGTTCGACCATCTGGTGTTCACCGGCAGTACGGCGATCGGCCGTCAGGTCATGCAGGCGGCCGCTAAAAATCTGGTGCCGCTGACGCTCGAGTTGGGCGGCAAAAGCCCTGCCGTCGTGGCGCCCGGCGCGCTCACCGCCAGAATCGTTAACAGCCTGGCGTTCGGCAAGCTGTCGAACGCGGGCCAAACCTGCATCGCGCCCGATTACCTGCTGATCCATCAGAACGATGTGGAGAGCTTCATTGCGCTCTACGACGCGGCGGTCAAAACCTTTTATCCCGACGGGCCAACCGGCAACGACTACGGCGCCATCATCAGCGACAGGCACTATCAGCGTTTGCAAGACCTGCTGGCCGATGCCCTGGCGCGGGGCGCGCAAATCATTCCGGTCGGCCATCGCCCGGACTCGGCGTCTGAACGGCCGAAAACCCTGGCTCCCACGCTGATCGTCGGCGCCCTCGACGACAGCCGGATCATGCAAGAAGAGATCTTCGGGCCGCTGCTGCCGGTGCGCACCTACGCCGCCTTTGATGAAACGATCGACGTTATCAACGCCGGGCCGCGCCCGCTGGCGCTGTATTACTTTGGCCCGGCAGGCGCGCAGCAGGATCGGCTGCTGACGCACACCACCTCAGGCAACGTCAGCGTCAACGCCACCCTGCTGCATTTCGCCCAGGACGATCTGCCGTTCGGCGGCATCGGCCCCAGCGGCATGGGGGTCTGTCACGGCATCGAAGGATTTCGGGCGCTGAGCCACGCCAAGGGCGTTTTCATCCAGAGCCGCTGGCACTTTACCGGCCTGCTGCGCGCGCCGTTCGGCAAACTGGCGGACGCGGTGCTCACGTTCATGTTGCGGCGCCGATAAAGTGGTGTGCTGACAATCAATAGCACAGCCATGAATCGCCGCAAGCTATCACAATATTCACTCATTCCTATTTTATCTCTCCGCCGCCGCTGACTAAGCTTAGCCATGAGTCACCCTTTGTCCGTTGGCGACGGGGGTGACGTAAATCGATTGAGTTCAGTTATTTAGCGCAACACCCGACGCAAGCCTTACCCGCATGCCTTGTTAACCGCTCCACGCCCGGCGGCTGGAGCATCTTTACGGAAGCAGAGAGCGCATTATGACAACTGAAAGCAAATGCCCGTTTTCGGGCGGCAAGCAGCCCGCACCGCAGAACGGCCCCACCAATCAGGATTGGTGGCCTAATCAGCTCAGCCTGAAACCGCTGCATCAGCACTCCCCCCTGTCCGATCCGATGGATAAAGACTTCAACTACGCCGATGCCTTCAACAGCCTCGATCTGGCGGCGGTCAAACAGGATCTGCACGCCCTGATGACCGATTCGCAGGAATGGTGGCCGGCGGACTTCGGCCACTACGGCGGCCTGTTCATCCGCATGGCCTGGCACAGCGCCGGCACCTACCGCATCGGCGACGGCCGCGGCGGCGCGGGCGAAGGCCAACAGCGCTTCGCCCCGCTCAACAGCTGGCCGGACAACGTCAGTCTCGACAAGGCGCGCCGCCTGCTGTGGCCAATCAAGCAGAAATACGGCCGCAACATCTCCTGGGCCGATCTGATTATCCTGACCGGCAACGTGGCGCTGGAATCGATGGGCTTCAAAACCTTCGGCTACGCCGGCGGCCGCGCCGACACCTGGGAGCCGGACGACGTCTACTGGGGGTCTGAGAAGATCTGGCTGGAACTGAGCGGCGGGCCGAACAGCCGCTACTCGGGCGACCGCGATCTGGAAAACCCGCTGGCGGCGGTGCAGATGGGCCTGATCTACGTCAACCCGGAAGGCCCGGACGGCAACCCTGATCCGGTGGCCGCCGCGCGCGACATCCGTGAAACCTTCGCCCGCATGGCGATGAACGACGAAGAAACCGTGGCGCTGATCGCCGGCGGCCACACCTTCGGCAAGACCCACGGCGCCGGCCCGGCGTCTCACGTCGGCGCCGATCCGGAAGCGGCCGGACTGGAGTCGCAGGGCCTCGGCTGGCACAGCACCTTCGGCACCGGCGTCGGCAAAGACGCCATCACCAGCGGCCTGGAAGTGACCTGGACCACCACCCCGACTCAGTGGAACCACGACTTCTTCCGCCACCTGTTCGAATACGAATGGGAGCTGAGCCAAAGCCCGGCCGGCGCGCACCAGTGGGTGGCGAAAGACATCGGCGAAACCATTCCCGACGCCTTCGACCCGAACAAGAAGCGCCGCCCGACCATGCTGACCACCGACCTGTCGCTGCGCTTCGATCCGGCCTACGAGAAGATTTCGCGCCGCTTCTATGAGCACCCGGAAGAGCTGGCCGACGCCTTCGCCCGCGCCTGGTTCAAGCTGACCCACCGCGACATGGGGCCGCGCGCGCGCTACCTCGGCCCGGAAGTGCCGCAGGAAGAGCTGATTTGGCAGGATCCGATCCCGGCGGTCGATCATCCGCTGATCGACGAGCAGGACATCGCCGCGCTGAAAAGCAAGGTGCTGGCCTCCGGCCTGCCGGTGTCCGCGCTGGTCTCCACCGCCTGGGCTTCCGCATCGAGCTTCCGCGGTTCCGATAAACGCGGCGGCGCCAACGGCGCGCGCATTCGCCTGGCGCCGCAGAAGGACTGGGCGGTCAACCAACCTGCGCAGCTCGCCGCGACGCTGGCCACGCTGGAAGGCATCCAGCGCGCCTTCAACGATGCGCAAACCGGTGGCAAGCGCGTCTCGCTGGCGGATCTGATCGTGCTGGCCGGCGCGGCGGGCGTGGAACAGGCGGCGAAGAACGCCGGCTTGACCCTGACGGTGCCGTTCGTCCCGGGCCGCATGGACGCCTCGCAGGAACAGACCGACGTGGACTCCTTCGAGGCGATGGAGCCGCTCGCCGACGGATTCCGCAACTTCCTGAAGGGCAAATACCGCGTGCCGGCCGAAACGCTGCTGGTCGACAAGGCACAGCTGTTGACCCTGACCGCGCCGGAAATGACGGTGCTGGTCGGCGGGCTGCGGGTGCTCGGCGCCAACGTTGGCGGCACGCAGCACGGCGTGTTCACCCATCGCCCGCAGGCGCTGACCAACGACTTCTTCGTCAACCTGCTCGACATGGGCACCACCTGGCACCCGGTGGGTGAGGACGGCCTGTTCGAAGGCCGCGATCGCCGCAGCGGCGCGGTCAAATGGACCGGCACCCGCGTCGATCTGGTGTTCGGTTCGCACGCGCAGCTGCGCGCACTGGCCGAAGTCTACGGCAGCGCCGACGGGCAAGAGAAGTTCGCCCATGACTTCGTCGCCGCCTGGAACAAAGTGATGAACCTCGATCGCTTCGATCTGGCGTAAACCCCCCGCAACGGTCTGCTTCGGCAGGCCGTTTTTCCTCCCGAGAGCAACACTGCCTCCGCTCAGCGCCAGCCGTAGCGCACGTCGTTATATTTCTTTTCCCGCTTATTCGTATTTACTCAACAAGTCATATAAAAATTTGATGGGCGGCAATTCTTTTAATGCTGTATTTATATTTAGAGGGCAATGAAGAGCGTAAACTCAGCGCGCTAATACGATATATCCCATCAAGGAGAACACCGTTATGGATTATCCTCAATTCACTTCAACACGCGGCGAGGCGGGCCGTATTATCAGCGCCGTCCCTTAGCGATAGCGGGCCTGCTGGCCCGGCGCCTCACCGTTTACGCCAATAAGAATAAATGTTCTGCGCCTGCGCCATATTCGCCGGGGCGTCAGAACCTCGCCCCTATTTAGCGTTTCATCACGCGCGTTGCGTTTTTAGCTTTTATTTTTCAGCCGACGGGAAAGCTCATAGGAAATAACGTTTCACTCAGGAAAATAACCGCTACCTGGAGGTCATCATGCAACACATTATCGGTATTTCTTCTCGTCGGCTGAGGATATCGGCCCTTGCGCTGCTGCTCCCTGCCGTATCATGGGCGGCCGATACGGCATCTCTCGCCGTGGGGCCGCAATATGACACCACCCATGTCTACGTCGAACGCGGCAAGATGGATGCCTTTGTCGACAGCATCCTGAAAACCTTCGGCGGCACCCGCACCGAACGCGTGCTGGTCAACGTCACGCCCACGCCGAGCGAAACCTATTCCCAGCTGATACTGACGCCGGCCGGCAGCTTCTCGGTGTTCGATTTCAAAACGCCGATCCCGCACCCGTTCGGCGCCGAGCGCAACGGTTTTCTGGTCAGGGATATGGATGCCGCCATTCAACAAGCCAAGGCCGCCGGCGCCGATGTGCTGGTCGCCCCCTTCGACGATCCGATTGGGCGCGACGCGGTGATCCAATGGCCCGGCGGCGTCAACATGCAACTCTATTGGCACACCAAAGCGCCTAACTATAAGCCGCTGCTGAGCGTGCCGGAAAACCGCCTGTATCTCTCCGCTTACCGCGTCGATGACTTCCTGAAAAGCTATCAGACGTTCTCGCACGGCAAAGTCGTGCGCGACGAGCAGGTCAGCGATGCGGCGATCGGCCGCAACGATAACGGCAAGATCCGCCAGATCGAACTGGACTCGCGTTTTGGCAAAACGCGCATTTTCGTCACCGATGGGCATCTGCCTTATCCGTTCGGCCATGAGCGCACCGGCTATGGCGTCGAGGATCTGCAGGCCACGCTGGCCAAAGCGACGGCCAGCGGCGCGCAGGTGCTGTGGCGTTCGACGGCGGCGGAACACCGCGCCTCGGCGCTGGTGCGTTTCCCCGGCGGCTACATCGCCGAAATTCACCAGACAGCCAAATAAACCCAAGGCGCGCTGCGGCGCGCTTTTTTCTTCGGATATTCATGATGAAACGCACGCTACCCGCACTGTTGCTGTTCTCCACGCTCCCCGCACTGGCGGCGGAGCCCGCCGCTTCCCCCTGGAAAAACATCCCGTTGGGCGATGCGGCCACCTTATCTTTCGACGGTTCACTGCGCGAGCGCTATGAATGGACGGATCAACGGGATCTGAGCGGCGGACGCGACGACACTTTCATGCAGCGCTTGCTGGTTGGCGCGCGCCTCGACTACGGCGACTATTTCGGCGCCTATGTGCAAGTGGGATCGTCGCTGGCCACGCCGCGCGATCGCGGGCGCAAGCCGACCGACGAAGATCATGCCTACCTCGGGCAGGGCTATGTGGATATGAAACTGCCCACTGCCTACGGCCTCGGCACCCTGCGGGTCGGCCGCCAGGAGATTGCGCTGGGCTCGCTGCACTTGCTGGGCACCCGCGACGGCCCCAACGTGCGCCGTTCCTTCGATGCTATCCGCGCCAGCTGGGTCAAGGATAAAAACCGCCTCGACGCCTTTATCGGCCATCCCGTCACCCTTAAAACCGGCAGTTTCGACGACGATACCGACAACAGCCAAAAGGTGTGGGGACTGTACGGCACCACGCCGCTGACGCCGCTGGCTTCTTCGCTCGATCTCTACACCTTTGGCTTTGAGGATAACGACGCCCACTACGCGCAGCTTAGCGGGCAAGAGCGGCGCTATACCGTCGGCGCACGCATCTTCGGCGCAGCGCGGGGGTTCGACTGGGATAATGAAGCTGCCTGGCAGTTCGGCAGCGCAGAACAGCGCGATATCCGCGCCTGGTCGGCGTCGGCGCACGCCGGCTATACGGTGAGCGACTGGCGCTGGCGGCCGCGCTTTGGCGGCAAGATTGGCATCGCCAGCGGCGACAAAAACGGTCACGATGGGCAGCTCAACACCTTCAACGCCATGTACCCCAAGCTGCCCTACCTGACCGAAAACGGGCTGGTGGCGCCGGCTAACCTGATCGCCATCCATCCTTCGGTCACCATTACGCCGTGGCAAACCCTGGCCATCGATTTCAGCTGGGACGCCTTATGGCGGCAACGCCGTGAGGACGCCTTCTATCTCGGACCAATGCGCCCGGTGAAAGGCAGCGAACAGGGATCGCGCTTTATCGGCAACCAGTACCAGGTCGAAACCACCTGGACGCCGAGAAGCGATCTCCAGTTCAAGGTGGCCTATGTCTACTTCGACGTCGGCCACAGCCTGCAGCACCATGCCGGGCTGAAAGATATGAACTTCGTGCTGGCGCAGGGCACCTACAGTTTTTAAGCATCAGGCAAGTTAATCGGTGTACGCGGGCACCCTCAATAATCCCGTATCCGATTAATGACGACAGCCGGCGTGCGGCCGCCTCTATGCGTTACGGCAATGGCGGCTACTCACCGCATTTCACAGATAAAAAGCTGGAAAAACAGAAAGATAAATCAGCAACGCAAATGCCGCGCGCCGATTACAGAGAAATATTAAATAAAGATTTAATTCCAACGAGTTATTTAAACAAGTCTTTTACTCATATCTTATGTAAAAGATTCATATAAGAATAACTAATTAATAAAATAATTGTGTTTATACTGCTTTAACTCAATCGCAGTGCACAATTAATTCCTCACCGTGATTAATGATAAGGATATATTCCGCTTGAACGCAATATTCAAGCCAGACCAAGGAGGCAAGCCAATGATATCACATTAATTATCCCTGATTTTCAAACCTGTGTACGAGCATATAGAGCGTTAGGTGCAATATTGTCAACGTCCAAAGGAGTTTGATATGTCATTAGCTACCGATAAGATTTCCGATTATTTAACCAGTTATGAAAGAGGCGATCACGCGGAGAGCAGTAAACCGTCATATACCACGCAAGAGGTTTCAGATCTGCTGCTGAGAAGCCATTATTCCGCCAATGGCAAAGGCGTGACAGACCATGCGGCTACCTTGACCTACTCTTTCCCCGTCTATACCGGCAGCGACAAGACGGGCGCCGCGCAGCTTACCGCCGCTCAGCAAGCCCAAACCAAGCTTTCATTGCAATCCTGGTCGGATGTGGCCAACATCACGTTCACCGAGGTTAAAGGCAACGACGCGAAAAATGCAGATATAAAGTTTGGTTTTTATAAGGCGGCCAGCGGGGGCAATTACACCTCGTATGAAAGTACGCAGAGCGATCTCAAAAGCACCATTTGGATCAGCGGTAATAACGGCTACGACGCCTCCAATCCGCAAACCAATAACTACGCCAGGGATACGCTTACCCATGAAATAGGGCATGCGTTGGGGCTTTCTCATCCCGGCAATTATGATGCGTCAAATGCCACCTACCCCACCTACGCCAACTCGGCGAAGTATTATGAAGACGACCATCAATATTCTTTGATGAGCTATTTTAACGAACAATACACCAGCGCTGACTATAAAGGCGTTTGGCCATCAGGACCGCAGCTGGATGATATTACCGCCATACAGAAGCTTTACGGCGCGAATACCACCACGCGCACCGGCGATACCACCTATGGTTTCAACTCGAATACGGACAGAGACTTTCTGAGCGTTAAAGCGTCCACGGACAAAATCGTGGCGGCTATCTGGGATGCCGGCGGCAATGACACGCTGGATTTTTCAGGCTACAGCCAGGATCAGCGCATCAACATTAACGAAGGCGCATTCTCTGATGTAGGCGGCTTGAAGGCGAATATAGCCATCGCCTACGGCGCGCAGATTGAAAATATCATCGGCGGCAGCGGTGCCGACATTCTTGTGGGCAACGCGCTGAACAATACGCTAAAAGGCGGTGCAGGCAACGACATCATTTACGGTGCCGGCGGCGCCGATCAGCTTTGGGGCGATGCAGGCGCGGACACCTTCGTCTTCCGCGAAGCCGGCGACAGCCAAGCCGCCGCGCCGGATTGGATCCGCGATTTCCAGACGGCGGTGGATAAAATCGATCTGTCGTGGCTCAACCAGACGGCTAAGGCCGAAGGGAGCGAGTTGCACTTCGTGGATAGTTTAAGCGGCTCGTTGTATGAAGCGGCGCTGAATTATGACGCGCAGCAGAATGTCACCGATCTGGCCATCAATCTCTCCGGCAATCAACTGCCTGATTTACTTGTAAAAATCGTTGGGCATGTCGACGCTTCCGCCGATATTCTCGTCTAGCCAAGGCAAACCCGCAGTCCGGCCTTCACGCCGGACTGTTTATTTCTTTTCAGGCCTGCCGCTGGCGTTTTTTACGCGGTTCCCACATCCATCGCCAAAGCAGTAAATGGATGTGGGGAGCAACGGAACAACAAACGCACTTAAGCAGTCAATTTAAATGACTATTCATCTATAAATTAGTAAGTTATCACGTCATCGCCAGAAATCATCCGTTCTACTTTCTTGTCTCATCCACCACACAACAAACGATTATCATTATCATTTGATATTTATTCTTGATGCTCACAAACTACTGTTCATACACACAGCCTTCGTGCTTTTTTAACCATCTTCGCCTTAAATGCGCAGCGTCGTTAACTGTCTTTAAGGCGTTACCATGCGCCATTTCCATGGCAGGAACTTATTAATAAACTGAGGAATTATCATGGCTGAACAAAAGAAAAATGCCCAGGTACAGAGTGGCGTCAACGACGACATCACCGAACTTAAATCACTCACCACCCTTCGCAAACGGGTCATCAGCGACGATGAAATCGTCTCCAAATCGGCCAACGGTTTTCGGCTGGCAAATGGCAATACCGGAGTGATGCTGCGTAACGACGGCGAGGCTTTCTACTTACTGACAACTCAGGCTGGGCAAGCTCAAAACGGACAATGGAACACCTCGCGTCCTTTCGCTTTCAGCCTGGCTTCCGGCAGGGTTGCACTCGGCAACGGCGTTGATATTTCCGGTGGTGCGATGGTATCGCATAATGCCGGCATCTCCACCGCGACCACCGGTCCAGCACCACTTATTAATGGGCAAATCTATGATGCGGCTGCCGTACATACCAATTTCACCAGCGGTAACGTCACTACGGCCATGTTGATGGGGTCACGCGTGATCGCCGGCAAAGAGGATTATGGCCTGCTCTCTTACCGCGACTGGCAGGGAAACTGGAACGAACTCCAGGTCAGGCCGAATGCCGAATTGTCAGTAGGACAACTGATTAAGCGTAATGCTAATGGATGGATTTGGGCGGCCGGTAACCAGAATGTAAACAATAATGCAGACCGCATTACCAACGGTATGCATATACAGGGTGCAGGCGACCTGTCAGCCGATTTGTACCACTACGAGCGCATCGGCAAACACCACATGCTCGCGTTGCACGTGGCCAATGGCGGCGCTGATGGTTGGTATGAATTCCGCAATGATGGCCATGCCTACACCAATGGCGCCTGGAACAGCAGCTCAGATGTCCGCATGAAAACCGATATCACAACAATTGACGGCGCATTGGACAAGCTGGCCAATATCGGTGGTTACACTTACCTCAAACAGGGCGTGCCGGAAGCCGGGGTGATTGCACAGGAAGTGGAAGAAATTCTCCCCCAATCTGTGACCCAGACCGAGCTGAAACTCAATGACGGCAGCGTGCTGAAAGACGCCCGCAGCATCAATATCAATGGCGTAGTGGCGTTGCTGGTTGAAGCGCTTAAGGAAGAACGCTCACTGCGCGAAACAGAGCGAGAGGCTTTTGAAAGACGACTGGTTGCTTTGGAAAAAGGCATTGAACGCGCCTGATTAACAATATTGCAGTGGTTTGCACTGAATACCTCTCAGCGCCTTTACAGGCGAGTACCGCGCTTACAATACGATGACGAAAAGGAACTCAATGATGAATGGATTTAATTACGGTGATGGTAAAGGAAGGAAACGTCAAGGCGGTGTAAATGCAGAAGCTGCTTCCCGGTTCAGTAATGTCTGCGTTATTCGCAGCTCGGTAGCGCATCGATTACATCGTTCTATTTGAAGAGGGATCGGATTATGACACGATATGAAGATACAACGCAGTATGAACGCGATGTAATGACTTCAATGGGATACAACTGGAATGGACATGGGTGGCAACGAGGGTTTGACTTATCAGATAACAATATGGTTGTAGAAGCATGGGTTGGCGAGGGTTTACCTGATAGACAGAAGGAATTAAGTAGTATTACCCATATCTGGGATCAAAAAATTTCCGATATTAATAAACCGATAAGTGCTTTTGATCCTGAAGATGATGATATCACGCCATTCAGTAATGAAGCAAAAGAGAGTTACCGTGAGGATTCAGATGCAGCCATTCAGTTTGCAGCTAATAAAGCAAATGAAATTGACAACCAAATTAAAGAAATTCAAAAGGATATTGACGCATTAAGCAAGAAAGCTGAAAGTAGTCAACTGACTGAGTTCGAGAAAGCAAACCTAAAAGTAATTATTAGCAAGTTAAAGGTAAGTAAAGAGCGCCTTACCATACTTCGAAATGAAGCTAATAAACGAAAAGTACATCAGGAATATTTAAAGCTGAATAATGAAGACTGGTTCTTCTCTAGAGAAAAGCCCACCTCCTGGGTTAGGGAGCAGCAATCATTAAACAGAAAGGAAATGGGTAAAAAACTGGAAGAAGAGAAGAGAATACAATCAGAAATTGACGCAGCCAAACAAAATATTGAACATTTAGAAAGTGAACAGCGTGAGAAGGAAGAGGAGGTCCGCAAAGCTGAGGAAGCCCGTAAGGCAGAGGAAGCCCGCAAAGCCGAAGAGGCCCGCAAAGCTGAGGCTGTACGGAAAGCGCTGTTCGCCAAAGCCGGCGTACTGGACGCCCCGGTCTATACACCCGGCATGATAAAAGCGGCCAATGCCGCGATGGCCACGGCCGGGGTCATGGTGCTCAACCGCGCGGGCGGTATGGTACAATTATCGACATGGATCAACAGCGTGATGACCAGCGCCAGTGAGCTGGCCGGCTGGGTATCCGGTGGAGTGTGGCGCGGCGCCGTCGAAGTTTCCCGGGTTGCCACGCTCAGTGCGGTAGCTCCGGCAGTCGGCGCCTTCGTTGTCGGATTCTGGCCGGGGAAAGCCGGTGAAAGTCAGAGCGATATTGATAAATTGTTGGGTCGTGATTTGACACAGATGTTTACCGTTCCGGCCAGCCTGGTTGCCGCAGGGAAAACACAGATTCAGCCGGAAATGACCACGGTCGATTTGCCGGTGCGCGGGTTTATTCGCCGGGGGAATAACGGTCAGCAAGAGGTAATACTGGTCAAAACAGGAACGGGCGGCGTCTCCGCTACCGTGCCGGTGTATCGGCCGGTTCGCGATGAAAAAACCGGTCTGGACCGGATCACCTTGCCGGCGGTGGCCGGTGCGCCGGGGCGAACCATTTTGATAAACCCGGGCGCTGCCCCGTCGGGGCCGTGGCATACCGGCAATCCTGCGCCTGCAGCGCCGGTAACGCCGGTGCATACCGGTACGGAGATAAAGCAGGCCGACAGTATCGTCACGACGACGTTCCCTGCAGATGACATGCCACTGCAGGATTTTATCTACTGGCAGCCTGATGCAACGGGGACCGGCGTTGAGCCTGTCTATGTCATGCTCAGTGGTATCTATGGTGAAACCAACGCTAAAGGGCAATACAGTGGTCGCGACTACAACACGGACAAGGCCGGTGGCCCAATTCAGAATCTGGACTGGAAAACCGCCACCATTGACCGTGCCGGCGTGGACAAGGTGAAGCTGCATACCGGGCGGTTTGGCGAATCTCCCGATAACAAGGTGATGATTGACCGCCTGGAAAAAATCCTGAAGGGAGAAGTACAGCCCACCGATACCGACAAGCGTTTTTACACCCACGAAATCAGGGAATTGGAGCGTTATAGAGCAGTTGGTGTTCCTGATGGAATATCACCTGATGACGATGGTGCTACGTGGAATAACACTCATACGGCGACGTTGGAAGATTACAAATTAAGTAGCGATCGCTCTCTGTTATATACACCAGAAGCATTAAAAGCTGGTGATGAATAAATCTAGAGGTTATATATGATTGATTTTAAACCTATGTTTGAAAATGAACAAATCCGAGACATAGTTTTATTCTTGTCGGGACGAAAAGAAAACGGGATATCTCATCCTCAATTAGATGGGTATTGCACTATGTATGGTAATAAACGCATATCAAACATTGAACTGATTTCATTAGTGAAAAGTATGCGAGAAAAAGGGGATGTATCATCTAATGGAAAAGGTGGCTATAAAAAAGGTCCAAACTGGAAAGAACCCGCATTCGTAACCGAGAAAAAATACGGTATTGAGTAATTACCAGTGCCTTCCATAAGTGCGTTTTAAGCAGCGTCCAACAAACGAGAGTTTGTTGGACGTTTTCGTTGATGGCTAATTCCACGCCAGATTGGTTTTCAGTCCAGCCCAAGGTCAGAAAACAACGGTTTTGGCTCCGTTGCTCCCCCCAAATCGCGCAGACGAGCTCACACCGCTGCCAGCTCCGCCGCCAGGGTGGCGACCAGCTGCGCCGCCGGCATCGGCCGCGCCAGGCCGACACCCTGCCCGGCCCACAGCGACATAAACTCCCCGCGCCCGGCCTTGGCCGCCGCCTGGCGGATATCGCCGGTGAGCGCGTTCTGCACCGGATAAGGCAGGATCTGCGCCTCTTCCGCGCGCATCTGCCGCATGAAATCATTGACGATGCCGCGCGCCGGGCGGCCGCTGAAGGCGCGCGTCAGGCGCGTGCTGTCATCGCCGGCGTTGCTCAGCGCCGCCCGCCAGGCTTCGGCGATGCCCGACTCCGGGCTGCACAGAAACGCGGTGCCGAGCTGCGCCGCCTGCGCGCCCAGCAATTGCGCCGCCGCGATGCCACGCCCGTTCATGATGCCGCCTGCAGCGATCACCGGGATTTTCACCGCCGCCGCCACCTGCGGCAGCAGGGCCATCAGCCCGACGCAGGATTGTTCGATATCGCCGAGGAAGGTCGGGCGGTGGCCGCCCGCCTCCGAGCCTGAGACGCAAACGAAGTCGGCGCCCGCCTCTTCCCAGGCGCGGGCTTCCGCCACCGTGGTGGCGGTGCCGATCACCCGTGAACCGGCCTTCTTGAACTGCGTGACCGTGGCGCGCGGCAGCACACCGAAGGTGAAGCTGACCACCGGCGGCGCAGCCTCCAGCAAGGCTGCGATCTGGTCGCGGTTGTTTTCGGC
The DNA here is from genome assembly GCF_049065515.1 of Serratia sp. SA088. Lineage (NCBI taxonomy): Bacteria > Pseudomonadati > Pseudomonadota > Gammaproteobacteria > Enterobacterales > Yersiniaceae > Serratia > Serratia sp. SA088. The sequence continues at coordinate 14,531 of NZ_JBAKGW010000001.1, read as the reverse complement.
GAATTGAGTGGGGAGCGGCGGCTCGCTCAGCCCCAGCGCTTCGCGGAACGGCCGCAACAGGTGCTGGGCGCGCTTCAGTTCGGCGAGATCCGGGTGCTGCTCATTGAGCAGAAACAGATTGATGTTGAACGGCGCGGCGGTCTGCGCGCGGATCTGCTGCACACGTTCGAGGATCAGCGCCGGTGAAAACAGCGCCGCCGCGCACGATCCCAGCGCCCCGGCGTTGCTCACCGCCACCGCCAACGCCGGCGGTGACGCGCCGTTCATCGGCCCCTGAACGATCGGATAGCGCAGCCCAAGCTCGCGGGCAAAAGCAGAAGGTGCCGTCATCAATGTGTCTCCCTGTACTGACTACATTCGTCTTACGGCGGCCGCGCCGCCGAACCGACCAAAAGCATAGCACCTTCTCACCGCCTGGCCGTGCAGTTAATGCTTCACCTTCCGCCTGTCCAACGACAGGAAGTGATGCACCACCGGTTTCTCCGGGCCGATATGGAAGCGCAGCGCCTCCTGCTGCAGATCGGCGTCGGCGTGCGACACCCGCTGGTGCTGCCGCAGATGCTCCGCCCAGGACTCCACCAGGAACCACTCCATGATGCATTCCGGATCGCCGGTATGCTCGGTGATGCCCCAGGCGTAAGCGCCATCGCGGCGGCGCGCCCGCTCCAGCATCAGCAGCGTGCGCAAGAACTGCGGGCGATCCTGTTCGCGGATGCGGTACTCCACCTGAATCATGACCGGGCCGCGATCGTTTTCGACCGGCGTGTTGACCAACGGTTCCGGCCAATGGTTCGACGGCTGCAGATCGGCCTCACCGGTCGGCAGACGCAGGCGGTGGAACAGCAGCCCCGCCGCCAACAGGCCGACGCCGCCGACCAGCAGCGTGGCGGCCACGCCCAGCTCCTGCGCCACCAGCCCCCACAGCAGGCTGCCCGCCGCCATCGCGCCGTTGAACACCATCAGGTAGATGGCCAGGCCGCGGCCGCGCACCCAGTTGGGCAGCACGCCCTGCGCCGCACCGTTGAGCGTGGTCAGCGCGATAATCCAGCCTGCGCCCAGCACCAACAGCAGCACCACCGCCAGCCACTGCGGCGGCGCCAGCGACAGGGCCGCCATCACCGCCGCCGTCAACACCGCCGCCAGCAACACCAGCCCGTCGGCATTCAGCCGCTGGCGCAGGCGCGGCAGCACAATAGCCCCGAGGATCGCCCCGGCGCCCACCGCCCCCAGCAAAACGCCGTAAAAGCCGGCGCTGCCGCCCAGCATGCGGCGCGCCACCAGCGGCAACAGCGCCCAGACCGAGCTGGAGAAGGCGAAAAATACCGCCGCCCGCAGCAGCACCACGTGCAGCTCGCGGCTGGAGCGGGCATAGCGCAGGCCGGCGCGGAAGGCGCCGAAAAAGTGCTCCGACAGGCCGCTGTCTTCGACCTTGGGTCGCTTCCACCACAGCAGCGCCGCGATCACCAGCACATAGCTCATCACGTCCGCGCCGTAGGCCGCGCCGGCGCCGAAGCTGGCCAGCAGCAGCCCCCCGGCCGCCGGGCCGATGGAGCGAGCGATGTTGATGCCCAGCGAGTTCAGCGCCACGGCGTTTTTCAGCTCGGCGCGCGGCACCAGCTCCGGCACGATCGCTTGCCAGGTCGGCCCCATCAGCGCCGCGCCGATACCGCCGACGAACGTCAGCGCCAGCAAATACTCCACCGTCAGCGAGCCGGTCTGCGACAGCACCAGCAGGCTGCCGCTCACGCAGGCCAGCAAGATTTGCACGAAGATCAGAAAGCGCCGCCGATCGAGAATGTCCGACAGCACCCCGGCCGGGATCGCCAGCAGGAACACCGGCAGCGTAGCGGCGGTTTGCATCAGCGCCACCGCCGAAGGGTTGCTCGACAGGTCAGTGATCAACCACGAGCTGGCGACGTCGCGCATAAAGCTGCCGACGTTGCCGAGCACCGTCGCGCCCCACAGCACCGCAAATAATGGGATTTTCAGCGGCGCGAAGCCGCCCGCCGCCGCCTTGTTTTCCGTCTGCTCAGCCATCTGTTCGCTCCTTCAAATCGTTAAATGCCACCAGCAACAGCGCGCCGGCCAGCCCAAGGTGTTCAAAAAATCCGTTCATCATCTGGCCGCGCTCCGCCCCGTCGAACTGCCAGAACGGATTGGCCATCAGCGTCGCCATCAGGGTAAAACCGGCCAGCGCCAGCGCGCCGAGCCAGCGATAAAAGCCGCTCAGGATCAGCGCCGACGCCGCCAGTTCGAACAGCGTCACCAGCACGGCGAACAGCGCCGCCGGCTGCAGGCCGAAGTGGCTCATCTCGGCGACCGCGCCTTCGACGTTCAGCGCTTTGACCAACCCGCCCTGAATATAGGCGGCGCAAATGGCGAGCAGCAGCAGCCAGCGCACCACAGGCGCATGCAGCCGCTGTGCGCTGCGGGCGGCGATAGCAGTCAGGTTCATCGCGCCCCCTTAAAACGGCGAATTTTGGATGAAGGCCAGCAGATCGGCGTTGAAGCGATCGGGATCGATCTGCGCCAAACCGTGCGAACCGCCGGCGTAAACATTCAGCTCCGCCTGTTGCATAAGCTTAGCGGCTTTCAGCGCCGAGGCGCCGATCGGCACGATCTGATCGGCGTCGCCGTGCACCAGCAGCGTCGGCTTGTCGATCGCCAGCAGGTCGGCGGTGTAATCCACTTCGGAGAACGCGCGCACACACTCGTACTGCCCTTTCACGCCGCCCTGCATGCCCATCAGCCAGAAGTGGTCGATCAGCCCCGCATTGCTCTCCACCTCGTCGCAGTGGAGGCCATAGAACGGCACCGCTAAATCTTTGAAGAACTGCGAGCGGTTGCCCGCCACGCCGCTGCGAATGCCGTCGAAGGCCGCCATCGGCGTACCCTCAGGGTTGACCGGCGTTTGCAGCATCAGCGGCGGTACGGCGCCGACCAGCACCACCTTCGCCACCCGATCGCTGCCGTGACGGCCGATGTAGCGCGCCACTTCGCCGCCGCCGGTGGAATGGCCGACCAGGATCAGATCGCGCAGATCCAGCGTTTCGATCAGCAGGGCCAGATCGTCAGCGTATTGGTTGATGTCGTTGCCGTGCCAGGTTTGCTCCGAACGGCCGTGGCCGCGGCGATCGTGGGCGATCACGCGGAATCCGCTCTGGCCGAAAAACAGCATCTGGTTGTCCCAGGCGTCGGCGGACAGCGGCCAACCGTGGGAGAACAGGATCGGCTGGCCGCGGCCCCAATCCTTATAGAAAATGCGTGCGCCATCGGGCGCGGTAAGGGTGCTCATGACGTGTTCCCCGCTCGGTATCGAATTGGATTTTGTACGGGTTAACAGTACGGCAGGCGTAAAGGCAGTGATAACGGAATAATTTTCGCATGATCGCGAGTTTTTTTGCTGAAGAAGCCGGCGTCGCCGCCGGCGCAAAACGTCAGATGTTTTCCAGATCGATACCGCGCGTTTTTGGGCCGAACAGCCCGATCACCAGCATCACGATCAGCATGCTGGCGACGATAAACGCGATCACCCCCAGCGAACCGCCGTACTGCAAGATAATGCCGATGATGATGCTGCTGAACACCGTCGACAGCCGACTGAAGGAGTAGCAGAAACCGACGGCGCGGGCGCGGATATGGGTCGGGAAGATCTCGGATTGATACGAGTGGTAGCTGTAGGTCAGCCAGGCGTTGGACCAGGTGATGAAGAAACCGCACAGGATCAGCCACAGCGGGTTGTTCTGCAGTGCGAACAGCGAGCCGAAGATCACCGTCACCAGGCAGGACAACACGATCTGCCACTTGTTCTCCATCTTGTCGGCGTAGAAGCTGCACAGCAGCGAGCCCAGCGGGTAGGCCAGCGTGATAAAGAAAGCGTACAGCAGGCTGTGGGTGACCGAAGCGCCCTTGCCCGACAGCAGCGCCGGCAGCCAGTTGCCGAAGCCGAAGAAGCCGATGGCCTGAAAGAAATTCATCACTACCAGCATCAGCGTGCGATCGCGATATTGCGGCGCCCAGATGTCGCGAAAGCGGCCGCGTAGCGGCGCTCCCTCGGCATCGTCCACCGGGCGCGACGGGAAGTCCGCGGCCGCCACGCCGCAGCGCCGCTCCATGTCCCGCATCACCTGCCGGGCCTGCGCATAGCGCCGCTGTTGCACCAGCCAGCGCGGCGACTCCGGCAGCCCCTTGCGCACCAGCCAAATCACCAGCGAAGCCAGCGCGCCGGCGATCACCACATAGCGCCAGCCGCTCAGCCCCCAAATCGTCTGCGGCACCAGCCACCAGGACATCAGCGCCACCGCCGGCACCGACAGAAACTGCACGAAGAACGCGAAGGCGAAAGCCCGGGTGCGTAAGTGCGCGGGCACCCACTCCGTCAGGTAGGTATCGATGGTCACCAACTCGATGCCGAGCCCGACGCCCACCAGAAAACGCAGAAAGATCACCCATTCCGCCTGCTGTTGAAACGCCAACAGCAGCGAGAAGGCGCCATACCAGATCAGGGCGAACATAAAGGTGGCGCGCCGGCCGAAGCGATCGGCGTACGGGCTCAGCAGGCTGGCGCCGACGAACAGGCCGAGAAAGGTGGCGGAGGCAAAGGCCGCCTGATCCGACACGCCGAAAACGCCCTGCGCGCCGGTGTGGAAAATGCCGTCGGCGATAAGGCCAGTGCTGATATAGCCGGTCTGGAACAGATCGTAGAGTTCGAAAAAGCCGCCCAGCGACAGCAGAATGATAAAGCGCCACAGGCCGGCCGACGCGGGCAAGGCGTCGATTCTGGCCGCCAAATCCCGCGCATGGATCGGCGACGCCGCTACAGATTCACTCACCATTAACCTCGCATTAACATTTTTGATGACTTTCTATGCTAGCGAAGCGGCGTCGGAGTTAAATTTTTAATTAGCAGACTATGAAAAAAAGTTAAGCATAAAACGCTGCAGCAGCCTGTTTTATAGCAGGAAAATGTAGCGCGGGATGCCGCAGCGGCATCCCGAATCGGCAGGTTAACGGCTGTGGTGCTGCTGCAGCCGTTCGCTGCGGTAGACGCTCAACAGGCACCAGCCGAGGGCGATCAGCGCCAGCGGCGCGGCGACGAAGCCGATGTTGCCCATGCCCAGATGCAGGCTCACCTGGTTGCCCAGCAGCGCGCCGCTGCCGATGCCGAAGTTGTACAGGCCGGAGAAAATCGCCATCGCCACGTCGGTAGCGTCCGGCGCTAGGCTCAGCACTTTGGCCTGCATCGACAGGCCGATCGCCATGATCGCCATCCCCCAGAAGATGCACAGCACCGTCAGGTGGCTTTCACTGCCGGCCGCCGGCAACAGCAGCAGCAGGCTCAAGGCCAGCAGCGTGATGGCACCGATGAAGAAGCCGGAAGGAAACCGCTCGCTGTAGCGGCTGAACAGCAGGCTGCCGACGATGCCGGCGGCGCCGAACAGCAGCAGCATCAGCGTGGTGAAGTTCTCCGACAGCCCGGCCACGGTCTGGATAAACGGCTCAATGTAGCTGTAGGCGGTGAAGTGCGCCGTCACCACAATGATGGTCAGCATGTAAAGCGCCACCAGCGCCGGGCGCTTGAACAGCAGCGGCACGCTGGCCAGCGAACCGGAATGCTCGCTTTTCAGCACCGGCAGCAGGCGCCACAGCAGCACCAGCGCCAGGGTGGCGCACACCGCGATGCCGATAAAGGTCATGCGCCAGCCGAGCAGCTGCCCGACCACCCGACCGAGCGGCAGCCCGAGCACCATCGCCAGCGCGGTGCCGCCCGCCAGCAGGCTCAGCGCCTGGGCTTTCTTGCCCGGCGGCGCCACCCGGATCGCCAGCGAGGCGGTGATAGACCAGAACACCGAGTGCGCCAGCGCCACGCCGGCGCGCGAAATGACCAGCGTGGTGAAGTTCCAGGCCACGGCGGTCAGCACGTGGCTGGCGATAAACAGCACGAACACGCCGATCAGCAACTTGCGGCGCTCAATCTTGCTGGTCAGCAGCATGCACGCCAACGAGGCGGCGGCGACGATCCAGGCGTAAATGGTAATGATCAAGCCGACCTGTTCGGTTTGCATCGAGAAGCTGGCGGCGATATCGCTCAGCAGACCGACCGGAATAAACTCGGTGGTGTTGAAGATAAAGGCCGAGACGGCGAGGATAACCACGCGCAACCAGGCGGTTGAGCGCGAAACGGGAGCGTGTTCCATGGTAAACAAAATCCGGACAGGTGCGGGCAAGTCGCGATATTTTAACCAACCGGCCCGCTAAATGCGATATACGTCACACTTTAATTGTGTGGTTTTTTTCACCGCCCATCGACACGCTCACCGACGCACGGTTGCCAAAATGCTGTGCTAATCTATTGAAGCGTACCAATTTTTCCTGCCGTTCTTCCCAGGCCGTCCACGCGCCGCGCCGAAGAAGCGCGCAGTGTCCCTTTGGCGTTTCCTGAGGCGAGGTCATTATGATGTCCGCGATTTATGATTGGTCCGTGCTCGCATTGCGCAATGTTTACGATCGCCGCATCCAGGGCCAGCCGGTGCTCGACAGCGCCGCGCTGTTCCCCGACGCCGAACGCTTCACCGCCCAATGGCGGCAGATCCGCGAAGAGGCGCTGACCGTCGCCCACGATCTGCACAATATTCCCCGTTTTCACGAGATCATGAGCCAGCAGGCGTCGATCTCCGCCAACGACGCGCGCGACTGGCGCATGTTCATCATGAAGGCCTACGGCCAGCCCATCCCCCGCAACCTGGCGCGCTGCCCGACGCTGGCGGCGCTGATCGCTTCGTCGCCTGACGTGCTGTCCGCCTCGCTCTCCTTCCTGGCACCCGGCAAACAGGTGCCGCCCCATCGCGGGCCGTTTCGCGGCATTCTGCGCGGCTATCTGGTGCTGGACATGCCCAAACGCGCCGACGGCGCGCCGGCGGCGGTGCTGAAAGTGGACGGCCGCGAATACCGGCTGCACGAGGGGGAGTTCATGCTGTGGGACGATACCTTCGAACACGAGGTGTGGAACGACAGCCCGCAGGTGCGCACCGTGCTGCTGCTGGACATCCGCCGCCGCGACATGCCCGCCGGGCTGCGGCTGCTCTCCGGCGCCATCATCGCGCTGGTGCGGCTGAACGTGCGCTGGATGCAGCGCCAGTTCTGACTGCGGCGCTCAGGCGATTAACCGCCCTGAGAAGCCAGCCACTGCTCGGCGGTGGCGGTGGCTATGCCCTGGCGCGCATTGAAGGTTTTCGCCTTATCCCAGGCCACGCCGTCGGGCCGGGCGAAAGCCAGCCGGTATTTGGCGCCGACGTCATGCGGATGATTGCGCACCTCCGCCTGCAGCCGCTCTTTGTCCAACAGGATCCTGTTGACCTCCACGCCCCAGTACGCCTGCATAAGATCGGCAAGCTCGCGGTAGGTCAGCGTGTCGCCGGCGATATAAACCGCCTGGTTGCGAAACGCGGGCCGATGGAAAAAAATCGCGGCCGTCAGCCGGCCAATGTCCTCGGGGGTGGTCAGCGTCACCGCGTAGCGCCAGTCGCCCAGCGCGCGCACCGTTTTGCTTGCCGCGTCCACCACGCCAAAGCCGGGGTCAAACAGGTAGCTGGTGAAAATGCCCGTGGAAACAATCACCCACTCCGTCGCCTTCTGCGCACGCAGCAGGTGGCGCACCTCAAGCTGTTCATCCCACACCTGTTGCCCGCTGCTTTTACCCACGACATCGTAGTCCACGCCGAACTGCCACGGGAAGTAGCGCGCCACGCCCGCCAGCAAGACGGCCTGGGTGATCTTTATCTGCGTGCCCGCCCCGCCGACAAAGCCGCTGCAGTTGATCACCGCGTCGAAGGAACGGAATAGCGCGCTCAGCGCCTCCACGCCGTTTTGCTGCAGATCGCCTTCCACCACGGCGATGCCGAGCCGCGCCAGCGCATCCCGCCGCGCCCGGAGCGGGCCGCTGACGGCGCGTGCAGCCTCCGGCCGGAGCAGCACGCTGATTTTTAAAGATGGAGATAACCGAGCCTGCCGGCTCATCGCTCGCAGTACCGGCAACCCCAGTTCACCGGCGCCGAGTATGAGCACGGTATTGATAGATGGATTTGTGGATTTCATGCTTGCCTCCTGTCTTGACACTGCGTCATCCTGACAGCTGACAAAAACGGGTTCAATTAGGTACACGCGTGATACCGGAGAGGAATATGACGAGCGATCGGGAAGCGCTGCTGCAATTTTCGCAGGCGTTCTGTGAAGAACTGAGCAACGACGATGAAGGATTGAAGCGTGAGATCCTCGCGCATGCGGGCAACCGTTGGTCGCTGGGGGTATTGCATATCCTGGGCACTCACGGGCCGCTGCGCCACGGCGAGATAAGCCGCCAACTGGCGGGCGTGACGCAGAGAATGCTGACGCGGACGCTGCGCCATCTCGAGCGGGACGGGCTGATATCGCGCTGCGATTATCAGGAGAAACTGCCCCGCGTGGTTTACACCATCACCGACGCGGGGGAAGAGATGCTGCTCAACATGCTGCCGCTCTGGTCGTGGATTATCGCCTCCGCCGACGCCTTCAGAGCGGCCCGTTCACACTACGATGGCCAAGAGCGCAACGACGCTGAAAAATGAACGCGGGCATCCCTGCCCGTGGGGCGGCGCTCAGCCGCCGCCCAGATAGGCCTTTCTCACCTCCGGATCGTTCAACAGCTCCTGGCCGCTGCCGGTGAGGCGGATCTGGCCATTGACCATCACATAGCCGCGATCGGACAGTTTCAGCGCGTGGTTGGCGTTCTGCTCCACCAGAAACAGCGTCATGCCGCTGCGGGTCAGCTCGCGCAGTACGCCGAAGATCTGCCGCACCACGATCGGCGCCAGCCCCAGGCTCGGCTCGTCCAACAGCAACAGCTTCGGCCGGCTCATCAGCGCGCGGGCGATCGCCAGCATCTGCTGCTCGCCGCCGGACATGGTCATCGCCCGCTGATTGCGCCGCTCCTTGAGGCGCGGAAACAGCTCGAACATGCGCGGCAAATCCTCCTCCAGGTAGCGATTGCCGACGGTGATGGTGCCCATCAGCAGGTTCTCCTCCACGCTCATGTCCGGAAAGATGCGCCGCCCCTCCGGCGCCTGCGCGATGCCGCTGCTGGCAACAAAGTGCGTGGAGCGACGGCTGATGTCCTCGCCGCCAAACAGGATCTGCCCGCCGGCGATGCGCGGCTGGCCGAAGATCGACATCAACAGCGTGGACTTGCCCGCGCCGTTGGCGCCGATCAGCGCCACCGTCTCCCCGGCGTTCACCTGCAGCGACACCTGGCGCAGCGCCTGGATCGGCCCGTAAAACACATCCACTTCGCGAAATTCCAACATCGCTTCGCTCATCCCGCCAGCTCCTCTTCGTCCGCACCCAGGTAGGCGGCGATCACCGCCTCGTTGTGCTGGATCTCCTGCGGCGTGCCGCGGGCGATCACATCGCCGTGATCGAGCACGATCACCCGATCGGAGATCTCCATTACCATGCCCATGTCATGCTCGATCAACAGCACCGTGATGCCGTGATGCTGCCGCAGGAAGCGAATGATGCGGCTCAGCGTGGCCGTTTCCACCGGGTTCAGCCCGGCGGCCGGCTCATCGAGGCAGATCATCTCCGGCGCGGTGCACATGGCGCGCGCGATCTCCAGCCGCCGCTGCTGGCCGTAAGACATCTCTCCCGCCAGCCGGTTGGCGCAGCTCACCAGGTCCACCACCTCCAGCCAGTAGAAGGCATGATCGAGCGCGGCGCTCTCCGCCCGGCGGTAGCCCGGCGTATTCAGCACCCCGGCGATCAGGTTACGGTTGCTCTGCATGTGCTGCGCCACCAGCAGGTTCTCCACCACCGACATTTCGCGGAACAGACGGATATTTTGGAAGGTGCGCGCCAGCCCGGCGCGGTTCACCAGGTGGGTGCCGCCGAACATCTTGTAGTAGAGGCGCGAACCAAGCCGCTTTGGGCGTATCCAGTCGCCGGCGCGGAACTTCTGCCCCAGCACCTGGATCACGTCGGTCGGCCGCTTGTGGGTATTGAGCAGGATCGCGCCGCCGCTGGCGCGGTAAAAGCCGGTCAGGCAGTTGAATACCGTGGTCTTGCCGGCGCCGTTGGGGCCAATCAGCGCGGTGATGGAACCGCGTTCCACCTCCAGATTGACGTCGTTCAGCGCTTTGATGCCGCCAAAGTGCATCATCAGGTGTTCCACCCGCAAAATGGCGTCGCTCATGGCGCCACCCCCTTGCGTTCGGCGAAGCTGGATCGGCTGATGCGCACCAGCCCGCGCGGCCGCCAGATCATCATCGCCACCATCAGCACGCCGAACAGCAGCACCCGGTATTCGGCGAAGCTGCGCAGCAGCTCCGGCGCCACCGTCAGCACGAAGGCCGCCAGCACCACGCCGAGGGTGGAGCCCATGCCGCCCAGCACCACGATCGCCAGGATCAGCGCCGACTCGAAGAAGGTGAACGAAGTCGGGTTGACGAAGCCCTGGTAGGTGGCGAAAAACACCCCCGCCAGCCCGGCGGTGGAAGCGCCGAGCATAAACGCCGACAGCTTCACCAGCACGTGATTGAGCCCGAGAGAACGACAGGCGATCTCATCCTCGCGCAGTGCCTCCCAGGCGCGGCCGATCGGCATGCGCGTCAGCCGGTGCTTGATATACAGCACCAGCAGCACCACCAAAAACAGCACCGCGTAGATGAAAATGAACTTGAGATTCGGGTTGTAATCGATGCCGAAAAACTCGTGGATCGGCACCCCGCCGTCTTTGGCGCGCCGGCCGAACTCCAGGCCGAACACCGTCGGCGCCGGCACCGAGACGCCGTTCGGCCCGCCGGTGAGCGACATCCAGTTGTTCAGCACCAGCCGAATGATCTCGCCGAACCCCAGCGTAACGATCGCCAGGTAGTCGCCGTGCATGCGCAGCACCGGGAAGCCCAGCAATGCGCCGGCCAGCGCCGCCATCAGCGCGCCCAGCGGCAGCATCGCCCAGAACCCCAGCCCGAGATACTGGTAGCCCAGCGCCAGCCCGTAGGCGCCGATGGCGTAAAACGCCACGTACCCCAGATCGAGCAGCCCCGCCAGCCCGACCACAATGTTCAGCCCCAGGCCGAGCAGCACGTAGATCAGGCCGAGGATCGCCACCGTCAGCAGGTATTTGGTGGCGACAAACGGGAACAGCAGCGCGATCGCCGCCATCAGCGGCAGGATCCAGCGCAGGTTGGATTTATAGCCCAGCGGCCGCACGTAAACGCCGTCGTTGCCGCCGTCGAAGCGCGCCAACACCCTGCGCCCCGGCGCGGTTTGCAGGAACAGGCTCAGCAGCAGCCGCCCGGCCATCACCGCGACGATGATCCACACCAGCCGGTGCGGCTCGAAGTTGAAGCTGTAGCCGTTCAGCACGATGCCGACGATCGGCCCGAACACGATCAGGGCGATCAGCCCGGCCAAGACAGCGTCCAGCAGGCTGCGTTTAACGTCCAGCCCGCCGTTGATCACGGATTGCGACATGGCGTTCTCCTTAAACCTTGGCGATCAGGGGCCGGCCGAGCAGGCCCTGCGGACGGAAGATCAGGATCGCCACCAGCAACCCGAAGGAGAACACGTCCTTGTAATCCGAATTCACCATGCCGGCAAACTGCGCCTCCGCCACGCCGAGCAGCAGCCCGCCCAGCATCGCGCCCGGCAGCGATCCGATGCCGCCCAGCACCGCGGCGGTGAAGGCCTTGATGCCGATGATAAAGCCGACGTAAAAATCGAAGGTGCCGTAGTTCATGGTGATCAGCACCCCGGCCAACCCGGCCATGGCGGCGCCGATCACGAACACCAGCGAGATCACCCGATCGGTATTGATGCCGAGAATCGAGGCCATTTTGCGATCCTGCTGGGTGGCGCGGCAGATGCGCCCCAGCCGGGTGCGCTGAATGATGTAGGTGAGGATCGCCATGCCGAGCAGCGACGCCACCAGAATGAACACTTTGGTGTAGGTGATCTGCACCACGCCGCCGTCGAACTCCAGGCGGAACACGCCGCTCAGCAGCGTCGGGATGCCCTGCTGGCGCGGCCCCTGGCTTATCTGCGCGTAGTTTTGCAGGATTAACGACATGCCGATGGCGGAGATCAGCGGCGCCAGACGGGTGGAGTTGCGCAGCGGCTTGTAGGCGATGCGCTCGATTACCCAGCCGTACACCCCGGTGATGACGATGGTGAACACCAGCGTGCCGAGGATCAGCAGCGGAAACGAGTGCAGCCCGAAGAACGACAGCAGCGCCAAACCGATGGCGCACAGGTAGGCGGAGATCATATATACCTCGCCGTGGGCGAAGTTAATCATGCCGATGATGCCGTAAACCATGGTGTAGCCGATGGCGATCAGGCCATACACCGCGCCGAGGGTCAGGCCGTTGATCAGCTGTTGCAGAAAGAATACATCCATAATGAGCAGTCTCGCCTGGTAAGGCCGCCAACGCAGTCCGACGCGGCCCAAAGGTCATCGCGGAACGGGCGCGCCAAGGCGGCGGCCCGTCGGTCATAGGGTCATAACTTCACGGTTAGGCCGTTTACAGTTGGTGATATTTGCCCTTGTCATCCCATTGATAGACCACGTAGTCCGAGACCTTCAGGTCGCCCTTCTGGTCCCAGGCTTTCTTGCCCATCACAGTGTCCACGTCGTGTGACTTCAGCCATTCGGCGGCCTTGGCGCTGTCTTTGCCGCCGGTGGCGTTGAAGGCGGCGGCGATCGCTTGGATCGAGGCGTAGGAATAGAGGGTGTAGCCTTCCGGCTCAAAGCCGCTGGCGCGGAACTTGGCGATCACCGCCTTGCCCTCCGGGATCAGGCGCGGATCGTTGCCGAAGGTCATCAGCACGCCGTTGGTATACTGCGGCCCGCCGGCGGCGGTCACCAGCTCTTCGGTCACCACGCAGTCGCCGGAGAAGAACTTGGCGGTCACGCCCTGCTCGCGCATCTGGCGCACCAGCGGCCCGGCTTCCGGATGGCAGCCGCCGAAGTAGACTACGTCAGGCTTGACCGAGGCGATCTTGGTCACCAGCGCGTTGAAGTCTTTCTCACCGCGCGACAGCCCCTCATACAGCACTTCCTTGACCCCGCGCTTGTTCATCGCCGCCTTCGCTGCGTCCGCCAGCCCCTGGCCGTAGGTGTCTTTATCGTGGATCACCGCGATGCGCTTGGCCTTCAGCGTATCCAACATGTAGTTGGTGGCGATCACGCCCTGCTGATCGTCGCGCCCGCACATGCGGAACATGCTCTTCATGCCGCGCTCGGTGATCTGCGGATTGGTGGAGCCGGGGGTAATGGCGATAATGCCGGCCTCGTCATACACCTCGGAGGCGGGCATGGTGGATGAGGAACAGAAGTGGCCGACCACCGCCGACACCTTGTCCTGATCCACCAGCCGGTTGGCGACCGCGACCGCCTGTTTCGGTTCGCAGGCGTCATCCCCCTGCACCAGTTTGATTTTTTCCCCTTTGATCCCGCCGGCGGCGTTGATGTCCGCCGCCGCCTGCGAAGCCCCGCGCCAATACTGATCGCCATAGGTGGCGTTCGGCCCGGAGAACGGCCCGGCGACGCCGATGACGATATCGGCCTGCGCGGAAAAAGCCGTACCTAAACAACCGATGAGCAAAGCAGCGAGCGGACTTTTTATCAATTTCGATGACATTGTTATCTTCCTCAGCACTGTTGTAGCGAAACGCCCTGGGGCGCGGATCAGTCACTTTATGTGTAGACGGGGAAAATAATTTTCTTGAGAGCGCAGTCGCATTCCCCAAAAATGGGTAAGCAAAAATCCAGCCATTGTGACGACGAATACATATTGTTTGCTTATTCATCCTACATATCAGTTGCAGCGCGGCGTGTGGCGGGGATAACCGAGAGTCTGGGCAGTGCGGCTAGCGTGAGAGGGAGAACGGCCTTGCACCATCGCCGTGCAAAGGCTTGTGCAATCGTTGTGGGCCGCAAAATCACCGCACAGCGATGGAAAATGCCGAAAAACAGCGCAAGGTGCTCATTCCGCCAGCAAACGCGCTTTTTTTGCAGTTTAGCGCTTTGACAAACCCCAGGCACCCCGCTATTATTCGCCCCGTTCACACGATTCCTCTGTAGTTCAGTCGGTAGAACGGCGGACTGTTAATCCGTATGTCACTGGTTCGAGTCCAGTCAGAGGAGCCATATTTAGAAAAGCCCGCTTAAGGCAACTTAAGCGGGCTTTTTGCTTTTCGGGTTATAACTCGCTGCAAGAGAGGGTTCATTCACCCAGGAATGACGACCGGTTACCTGGATCGCTAACCGGTGTTTCAATAGGGTTTACGGTGCATGTCAGCACATCATCACCGCCCCAGGGACAACATGACAATGGCGGTCTTCAGCTCGGGAACCAGCCTGGGGTATTTTGAATCGCTTGCCACAGTTTATGTGGGATCTGTAATTCATCCGGATCTTGCGACAAATTGAGTTTGACGTTCATGCTTCCTTCATGACCTGATTGTACTCTCTCCACCCATTGGGGATTCATAACCAT